>NVVB01000038.1 GCA_002402085.1 Gammaproteobacteria bacterium | reverse complement strand
GTAGCGTAATCGAATTATAAAACAGAGCGACGCGCTCCGACGAGCCATTAGCCCGGTTGGACAACCATTTGTTGAGTACTGATAAATCTTTATGGATCGGGGTGCCGTCGAATGATTCGATTTCGTAGGGTACGTCTTGTAACGGCAGCGGGTTCACGTCGAATTGCCCGTGCTGTTCTACCAGGCTTTTATAGTCATCGTATTCACCGTCGTGATTGAGGCTCCATTGTTTTTCGAAGCCAATTTTTTGTAGCGAGTCGAATAAGTAACATTGCGCTAAAGCGCCTTCATAAAGCGCACTGTGCTTTGTTTGGCCGCAGTTAGCGCGCAGTAGGCGGATTGCGGCAGGGCCACTGTAGGACGCAGCGGAGCCGAAATTATTAAACAATATATCGAAGCGTTCTAATAACGGGTGGTTCGTTAAGCCCGCATAATCGAGGTCGTCCCAGGAAAGCGAGCAGATATTAAGCACTATAATGTCGAAGGCATTGCTATTATCGCTGGGGGCTATGAATTCTATGCTGGGGCGATCTTGTTCGTTTTGATAAAACTGTTTTAACTCTAGGTCGAGGTCTAAGTTTAATCCCTGTGTGTTGTTGGTTTCCGTGAGACGTATTTGCGCGCTGGTGGGCATGGTCATGGTGGGGGGCGAATCGGTTGATGTGATGAATAAACTACCAATTAAACCCATGCAAACTAAGACCGTAACGCGCACCCATTTCGAAATGTACATGTATGCGACGGTGATGATGAGCGAGGCGCTCAGCATTTCTACGTTAATAAGGCGACCCACTAATTCAACAAGGTAGGTGAGTGTAAAGCCTTGCATTTGCCCCCAGCCGTCTATTAAACGACTAATCGGGGGTAGGCGTGTGTCGTAATAGAGTACGAGTAATGCAATGGGTATTGATAGGGCAAGGCGTAATGATGATAGCCATTGGGTTCGAATCGGCGCCAGTATCAGTGCCGCTAGGGCGAGATTCTCTATGCCATGGAAATCGATATGGCCTCGCCACCAAAACAACCACTTGATTAAAAAATAGCTGTTCATCCAACCAATACCTCGTAATGGCTTAGCGAACAACGGATTGTGATTTGCCGGTGGCGTTGTAGTGGTAGTTGTAGCTGTAGCTGTAGTTGTAGCTGTAGTTGTCGGTGCCGGTTGAGGCGTCGGTGTTTCTTCAGTCGGGGCGGTCATTATTTAGGATCGCTCGAGCCATTTAACGACGCATGGTTCTTTAGTTCAGTGCTTGATTGCAGCGAGACCGCTGTAAAAAGTGATTTCGAGCGCCTCTTTGCGAGATATAATCGGCCCYGYGACAGAATAAAAGGGCTCAGTGAGCCCAATGCGAACCCCGCMAAAAAGAMCGTGCTGATAATGAGGAGGAAGGTTGTTAAAGCCACGATTAGGACCTCCTTGGCGGCGAGTTAGGGGGGGAATGTACGAGTTTATCAGTAGGGCTCGTTTTAGCGGTGGGTTTAAGCTTGTCTGACGGTGTTGATGTAGCGGGTATCGGAGGCGCTGCGCCTTTCTCCGTAACCGATTTGTTTTCGATGATAGCGCTGACTAATTCTAGATCTGAATCGGTCACTGCGGGGGATTGCGCTTTAATCGAGACTTGCCGAATAGGCAAAGGGATAAGGGGCGGTTCGAATTCTTGTTGGTCTGAATTGTGGGTTTGATGATGGGCGTCTGATTGGTTTTTTGTCAGAGGGGTAGGTCCAGACGGACTGGATTGAAATTGTTGCGTGATCTCTCTTAGGTCGGGCCACTGTTCGAGTTGATGAGTGTTTGAAATGTATTTTAATTCGCGGATTATATCGTAGCTGTGGCAAAAGTAAGTTTCGTCGTGGAATAACTCAGTCACTGGCAGTTTAAATACGTGCTTGATTGCTTTCTCAAGATCGTTTTCTCTACAGCCTTCAATAAATAAATAAATGTGATGGTTTCCTGAAGTAAAATAATCCCCGTTTCGTTGCGTCTTACAGGCAACAATGCAATGTTCGGCCTGCATTCCAGAAATTAGCGTGAATTTGACCAAGGCGTGTTCGACATTGGATTTCTTTCCGCTAATTAACGCTTGTTTTACCTTGGTGACGAAGTGGTTGGGCAGTAGATAACCTTGCTGAGTATTTTGTTGTATCTCTTGAAGTACGCGAGCGGCCTCTGCTTGGGAAGGAGGCGGCAGTGGTTTGGATATCACTGTTTCAATCATTTGAAGGCAACGGCTAAAATTTAGCTCCTTCGGTAATATGCCGCTGGCGCCTAGCTGTATGGTAAGTCGCTGTTCTTGATGTCGAAGTTGAGTGCCGATTTCTCGCACTAATATTTTTGTACAAGACGCTAATTGCCGTCTGAGCGTAATTACTTTCTCCAATAACGAATGAAATGTTTCTGAGGTTTCATAGCCTAGGATGACCGCCTGGGGCGCGCATGCTTTTGCTTGTTGAATCGCTTCGTCTATGGAGCCCACCATCAACCAGGTGTCTGGTGAATGGTGGGCGTCGTGGATCACCCCGTCTAAAACGACGAGATTATTGGTTTGTGTGCTTGTTTGAACCTCGTTTGAGGCAGTATGGGTTTGTCGAATTTTTGCATGCCACTGCTGTGACTTTGGGGGTTGAGTTAATAAAAACTCAATCGTTGCTGTGACCTCAAACTCGCTATGCCAATATAACGATTGCCAAATTACCTGTTGTTGCTCTTGATGGATTGAAGCCACTCCGGCTAGGAGGTTGTTTTGTGTTAATAGTGTGGTTTGTAATAGATAATTTGAGTCAGAGTTTTTAATTACTAGGACCAGTGAGAAATTTTTATTGGCAAGCCATTGGTAGAAAAAACTGAGCTCTCTGTTGATAAGCCGCTCTAATTGATCGTTTTTAAGATCGCCAAATTGAGGCATTTCAAAAAATACAACGTTGTGGTTGGTAGGGTTATTAGTGACGCTTTGATTGCGATTCAGGAGATTAGTGTTTGTGTTGTTGACGTCAGAGGCGGGGCGGTTTGCAACGTTGTGAATGGCATTGTTGTGAATGGAATTGTTGGGTTCGATTAACTGCTGTATTCCCAGCAGTAGCCCCTTTATTTCAGAGGGATAGGTGTTTTTCCCATAATTCAAAGCCAGTACTTGAAGCTGATTGGCTGGCGGCCAATGTGCTTGTTGGGCGGGCTGTTGAAGTGATTCGAGTGGCGATTGGGCTATGTAGAGTACGGGCGCGAAATTTAAGCAAGGCTCAAAAAATGCAGGGCTTAAGTAGTTATCCAAGCCCAAGCGCAGATCGATTACCAACGCGTAAATTGATCCTGGAAGTAACTCACTGTATTGCTGAGGCAAGCCTGTGATCCCTAGGTGGGGTAAGCTTTTCATCAACTTCGACCGTTAATCAATGGATCACTCAATCCTTTGGTGAATTATTGAGGTCGCGCAGGGTTGGCCTTATTGCAATGTCGCCGGTCAAACTAGCCTCTGTCGCCGTATTCACTTGGTTAATCTGGAATTCCCACGGCATTGGTAGTTGCGCACTAAGGACTGCTAATATTTTTATAAGAACCCTCCTAAAGGTAGCAAAGTCCCGGCTAGGGGTAAACTAGGAAGTTTTCTTGGGGGATTAATAACGGTGGGTTTTAAGCGTAAGCATTTGATGAGCGCTGTATTTCGAAGTGTTCTTATTGCGTTGATGATTTTAGTTAGTTTTTTATAATGAACCGCCTATGAAAGAACTCAATGCGTCGAGCCCGATCGCTGAATTTGACTATCAGGTTAACAATTCAGACGATATCAGTGAATTGGCTCAAAAACTAAAGATTTCCGATTTTCAATACCAAGAATTTCAACTAGAAAAAGCGTGTTGCGAGGCAGAGAATCGTTGGCCGTTATTAAAAGATCTCTCCAAGCACGTTGTACGAATTCCCTCAGTATGAATGTCTTACTCGTAGCGGGCGTAAAAGGCGGTGTGGGCACTACCACAGTCGCAGCCAATGTAGCGACGGCGTTAAGCTATCAAGGTAAGCCGGTGGTTGCGCTGGATTTAAACCACCAAAACCAACTTGGGTTTCATCTCGGTCTGGGTTATCAAGAGTGCCGTGGAGCGATATCCCAGCTTGCGCTAGGCGAGCCTTGGCATGGTGCGTGTTTCCAAAGTCGAGCGGGGGTATACATTATCCCTTACGGTAAGCTAGACCGGGGTCAATCGAAGCGTGTTCGTCAGGGCCTGGATATTGATATTGGCAGTGATATCGCGTCCATTGATTTACCCGAAGACGCCTGGTTAATCGTTGATTGTTCTGAACAATATATTCAATCGGAGCATTGGGATAAGTTGCTCGAGCAAGCGACGTTATTATTAATGGTTACCAATACCGATGCATCGTCATTGATAAGTCTAAATCGCTGCATGACAGAACCAGGCATCATTAATAATCAACCCCAAGTGTCGCCACAAGTTCGGTGTTTGATCTCTCGATACCAAGCGTCAAATGCGTTGCAACAGGATGTTTATAATTCGATTCAATACCAATACGGGAGTCGCTTATTTCCCGTTACGATTCATGATGATGCGTATATTGCTGAATCACTCGCGAGTAAGCAGACGGTATTTGAATACGCTCAACACAGTCAAGCGTGTAGGGATTTTGGCCTGCTAGGGACTTGGTTGGTCGCGGGCCAGTGCGGTGCTCAGCAAGCAGTATTGCACTAGCATCATTAATTTATTGGATTAGGGTTTTTGTTGAGAGTAATGGATTCATCGCGCAGTGGGTATGCGTATTTTGGCTTACAGCTTATTCGATGTGTATTGCACGATGATGCCTTGAGCGCGTTAAAGCAAACGGGGATATCAAGCCCCTTTGCTGGCGATAGGCGTTTCGTTTACCGATGTCTTTGTGGTTTGTGGTGTTTAGTTGCGGCTGTGTTTTTTAAAAAAGATACCGTAGAAACCGATATAGAATCAGCGATTAATAAAATTCAGCCATGGTTTCCCCATATAAACCTATCGAAATTTTATCTGGTCGACGTAGTTCGAATACCAATGCAAGTTATTTGGTTGATGATTTTTCAAAACTCGCTGGATGCTGGGCCCCGAGCAGATAAAAGCCAAGATAACGCTAAAAAATTAACGCAAAGCACTAAGCCGTTGAGAATGCTGTGGTGGACGAAGTTCTGGCGTTTGAATAAGCGTAAAATAGACGGGTTTCTATACCCGGAGCACTTCACTGACGATCGCTTGGACGCGACCGATTCAGCGCTGAATCGCTTTAGTGCCGGTTTCAAAAAGGCTTTTTATCGCGTGCGTTGGGTATTYTAYGGMTTYGCMTGTACYTTGGCGTGGTTTTGTATAACCACGCCCTTTACCTTTGTAGAGCAATGTATTTTTTCGGCGCTACTTTGCATGGTGGCACTGTGGGTTAGAGGCTTCTCTGGGCGCGCACCGAATCTATTATTGATCACGCTTTCTTTGGTCGCCACGAGCAGGTACTTGTGGTGGCGCTGTAGTGCGACTTTAAATTGGGACGATATACTCGGTTTGACGCTGGGGGTAGGGCTGCTTTGTGCAGAAGCCTATGCGGTGTTAATCATGTGCTTAGGCTACTTTCAAACCATGTGGCCGTTAGGCCGTACCGTGGCACCGCTCCCCAAAGACAGCTCACTTTGGCCAAGCGTCGATGTTTATATCCCGACGTATAACGAACCATTGGCGGTGGTTAAACCTACTGTATTTGCTGCTTTAGGCATTGATTGGCCGGAGGACCGGATTAACATCTATTTATTGGATGATGGTCGACGGGATAGTTTTGAGTTTTTCGCAAGCTCTGTTGGGGTTCATTATATTACCCGGACTACCAATGAGCACGCGAAAGCWGGMAATYTAAATAATGCGCTCACTAAAACCCAAGGCGAATTCGTTGCTATTTTTGATTGCGATCATATCCCAACGCGTTCGTTCCTGCAGGTCACCATGGGCTGGTTTTTAAAAGATTCTAACGTCGCGCTAATTCAAACGCCGCATCATTTCTTTTCACCGGATCCGTTTGAGCGAAACCTGGGTAATTTTCGCGATAGCCCAAACGAAAATGAATTATTCTATGGCTTGTGCCAAGACGGCAATGATTTATGGGGCGCGGCTTTTTTCTGTGGCTCATGTGCAGTGCTTCGACGAGAGCCTTTGTTAGAGATAGGCGGGATTGCCACTGAAACCGTCACTGAAGACGCCCACACGGCGCTAAAACTCCATCGCCAAGGGTATGGGTCGGTGTATTTAAATATCCCTCAAGCCGCAGGGTTAGCCACTGAAAGTCTCTCTGCTCATATAGGGCAAAGGATTCGTTGGGCGCGCGGAATGACGCAAATATTTAGACTCGATAACCCGCTCCTAGGCAAGGGCCTAAGTATTGCCCAGCGTCTTTGTTATGCCAATGCAATGTTGCATTTTCTGCACGCCTTGCCGCGTATTGTATTTTTAACGGCTCCCTTGGCCTTCTTAGTGTTTCAAGCCTACATTATTCACGCACCGGCATTCACCATTGCTATTTATGTGCTGCCTCATTTGGTGCACTCGAGCGTGGCGAATTCCCGAATGCAAGGCCCTTACCGACGTTCTTATTGGGCTGAAATGTATGAAACTGTATTGGCGTGGTATATCCTTAAACCGACGCTAATGGCGCTAATTAGCCCACATAAAGGTCAATTTAATGTCACAGAAAAGGGCGGCCTTGTGACAAAAAAACATTTTGATTGGGCGATATCCAAGCCTTATTTGGTCTTAGTGATCTTGAATCTAAGTGGGCTTTTATTCGGTGCGTTTCGACTCTTGACCGGTCCTACTGCGGAAATCGATACTCTCGTACTAAACTTAATTTGGACTACCTATAATGTACTTATCTTAGGGGGCGCAATTGCGGTCTCCGAAGAGGCAAAACAAATACGCCAAACACATCGAGTGGCGTTTGACTTGCCCGGTTCGCTTTGTAGTAGCACAGGAAAAATAGTGCCTTGCACCATTAAGGATTACTCAAACGGTGGCTTTGGCGTGCAGTACCCGGAGCAGCTTGGATTCGCTTTGGGGGATGAGGTGTCGATAAGTCTTTCGCTAGGGCGTAGGGAGTTTTCGTTTCCGGCGACCATAATTAACCTCACTAAAGGGCGTCTTGGGGTCAAGTTTGAGGGCTTAACGGAAACCCAAGAAAGAGATCTCATTCAATGTACGTTCGCTAGAGCTGACGCGTGGGTTAATTGGAATAGTGGACGCTCTGTAGATCGGCCATTAAGCAGTCTCGGTGAGGTAATTGTTATTGGGTTTCGAGGATACAAACGATTGATTCAAAGTGTTGCCCCTATTTTGATGCCTATGATATTAAAAATTGAATGGTTCTTAGAGGGAGTTAAGTGGTTGTTGCCGCGCCAACCCTCAATTCGGTCGGAGTAAGCGGTAGAGTACCGGCTTCAAAAACTAGTTTAAAAAGCGCTACAAAAGAGTCTTCGCCGTAAAAACAAAGTAGTTTTTAATTTATAGAATGGTTTCGATGCAACGGATTGCACTAGGAAGTATTACTCATAAATTTAAACAGGGTTTACTGCGCGCAAAATTTAGAGGCCGATGGATCGTAACGCTATTCCCTATAGGGCGAGTGTCCGCGTTTTGTTTTATTCTACTCTTCGCATCGATGATGAATGCACGTGGCCAAGTCTCCGAGAATGTGTTTTCGATTGCGGATGAAGTGGACGGCGCAGAAACGATATTTTGGACGGTTCAAATTGGCGTCTATAGTGGTGACATGCCGCAACATATTGTCGATTCCCTGGATCGTCTGAATTTCGAGCAGTTTGAAAATGGCAATGTACTCTACAGCGCAGGCCGGTTCGATTCTCCTCGAAGTGCAGATCAACACACGCTTAAAGCGCAGCAGTTAGGCATCAAAGACGCGTTTACAATTGCCTATCATGAAGGGCAACGAATCTCCTCCGGGCGCGGTACCGAACTGTTATTAGAAACTGTAGAGAATTGGGAAGAAAAAAAACCAGAGACGAAAACTAGCCTTAGCCTCTCCCTGGAACAACAAGCTATTCCCCTGGACTCGCATAATCAAATAAAGACGCCTAGCCGAAATGAGTCTGTTCAAGGCAAAGAGTCAGCGCCTGTATTGAACGTCGAAAAACCATTAGATACTGTGAGTAATCCAAAGGGTTTGGTTGCGAACGGGCCGTTAATGGATCCACATGTGTTGCCACAGTCACTCGGAGAAAGGAGCGTCGATTATAGTCTAAATGATTCAGACTTCGTTGGGCCGCCGTTATATTTGAGGCGGATTGATCAGTTGTTTAAGCGCACCCATTCATTTCGAAAGCTTTCTGGTCCAGAGGCTTTGATACTTAAGGGCGGTGTCGGTGCTAAAAGCATTGGGTTTGGTTTGCGAGCCGATGAAGTGGTGACCCGAGCGGTACTTAAAGTCCGCTACACGCATTCACCTTCTTTGATTTCAGCTCAGTCACACATCAAAGTCTATCTAAATAATGAATTCGCGGGCTTATTGCCCATCGTCAAAAATAAAGGCGGCACTCGCCTAATGGAAGAGATTGAATTAGATCCTCGAGCGTTTAAAGGTTTTAATGAGCTAACGTTTCGATTCATTGGTCATTATACTGCAATATGCGAAGACCCCATGCATTCCAGTATGTGGGTGGATTTAAGCAAAAGCAGTCAGATTGAATTATCGCTTAAGAAAATTMAGCTTAAAAATGACCTGAGCCTTTTTCCCGAACCCTTTTTTGATCCGCGAGATTTTTCTGATTTAGCGTTGCCTGTAGTGTTTCCAAGCCAACCTAGTTTTTCGATGTTGCAATCGAGCGGTGTGTTAAGTTCGTGGTTTGGTATTCAAGCGGATTGGCGTAAAGCGCGTTTCCCCGTCTATTTGAGTAGTTTGCCTGATCAACACAGCGTGGTATTTGCTACTAATGAAGACCGGCCCAAGTTTCTAAAGTCTTATCCTCTGGTGTCTGGCCCGACTATCGAAGTGTTATCTCACCCGTATAATGCGGCTTTGAAGTTGCTGTTGATTCATGGTCGTAATGATGACGATGTTGCGATGGCTGTTAAAGGGCTGGTGATGGGGCGTGCTGTCATGTCAGGGCATGCGGTCAGTATTAATAGCTTTAATCCGATTATTGCTCGAAAACCTTACGATGCGCCACGCTGGATTCGTACCGATCGCGCTATGAAACTGGGCGAGCTGGTGGACGATGTCAGTAAATTACAAGTCAATGGTTATCGCCCGCTGCCTATAAAAGTGAATTTACGAATCCCGGTAGATCTTTTTATCTGGCGAAATCAAGGTATTCCTGTCGACCTGGGGTACAGTTATACGCGACCAGTAGTGTTGGACGAGTCTAGACTGACCGTGAAAATTAATGGTCAATTCATTGAGGCGTTTAATTTAAATAACGAGGGCCAGAAGGGTGGCCCGAATAACAAAATGCGCATTCCCTTAATCGAAGATTGGTTGCTTAATCCCGACTCCGAAATGCTTATTCCAGCATTTAAATTGGCCGCTGATAATCAGCTGGAATTTAAATTTTCTTTTGCGCGACTGGCTGAAGAAGGCTGTAAAGGAGAACCCCTTTATAATGTGAATGCCTCTATTGATGAAAATTCAATTCTAGACTTTACCGGTATTCCCCATTACGCAGCGATGCCCAATCTAAGCTTTTTCGCCAGTGCAGGTTTTCCCTTTACTCGCCTGGCAGATCTTTCAGAAACAGCAATAATTCTTAACCCTAAACCCAATAAAGAAGAGATTTATACGTTTCTGAACCTTCTTGCACGAATGGGCAGTTCTACGGGCTATCCTGCATTGAATTTCACCTTGTTGAGCCATCGCGATATCAAGGACGCCGCCGAAAAAGATTTGTTAGTCATCGGCGCTTTGCCAAACCGTTACCTTGAGCCGCAATGGCATGAAAATTTGCCTCTGTTACTGGACGTCACCACCCGTGCGATAGAGCAGCCGGTTTCTGCGCCTCAGGGCGTGAGTCCCGCGTTTGGTTTTCCTGAAGCGAATGATACTCGCGTGAGTTTAACCGTCAATATGGACACGACGGGCCCACTCGGAGCGCTCGTAGGAATGGAATCCCCGTTTAGTGAAAAGCGAAGTGTCGTGGTGGTGATGGCCAGTCGTAGTGATGTGTTGGCAGATATGAGTGAACGTTTAGCTGATCAAGAAGTGATTCATAAGATCCGTGGTAGTGCCGTGGTATTTCATGAACATCAGTTAGAAAGTTTCATGGTGGGAAAAAGTTACTATGTAGGCAGTTTAACGCCGTTATCGTTGGTGTGGTATTACTTGTCTAGCCATCCGATTATTATGGCATTAGTCGCAATTTTGGCTGTTTTCATTATGGCCTTTACATTATTTCAAGCCTTGAAATTAATCGCCAGGAAACGACTCAGTGAACACAGCGAAATGTTAAGAGCGCCCCCGAAATGAAACCGTGGTGTGTTTTGTTTTTCGCTGTATTTCTAAGTCAAGTGAGTATTTCTGGCGCAGCAGAGACTTGCGCCAGTCACGAAGATACAACCCACTGGCCAGCCTGGGATCACTTTAAAACTCACTTTATAACGCCGGACGGACGGGTTAAAGATCCTTCTAGCGATCAACGTATCACTACTTCTGAAGGGCAGTCCTACGGGATGTTTTACGCGCTAGTGGTGAATGATCAAGATACATTTGGTCGTCTACTTAATTGGACGCAAACACACCTGGCTCAAGGGGATTTGGGGCGGCATTTGCCTGCATGGAAATGGGGGTTGGATGCTAAGGGTCGCTGGCGAGTGTTGGATTCGAATTCCGCTTCCGACTCAGACCTGTGGATTGCGTATAACTTACTTGAAGCGGGGCGCCTATGGAATGTCAGGCGCTATACAGTATTAGGGACTCTTTTAGCGCAGCGCATCTTAAGGGAGGAAACCGCCAAGATTGAGGGCTTAGGGCGGGTGTTAATCCCAGGAAAAATCGGTTTTGATTTGGAGGGAGGCGGATGGAAATTGAATCCGAGCTATTCGCCGATCCAACTACTTCGACGTTTAGCAGAAGTACCCGTAGCGCCGGGATGGAAACAAACCGCCAAACCCACAGTGAAACTGATTTTGGCATCAGCACCCAAGGGCATCGCACCTGACTGGGTTAATTACTCGTCGCGGCGAGGCGCTTATTTTGGTGAACATGGGAATGCGGTCGGGAGTTATGGTGCAATTCGAGTTTATCTTTGGGCTGGCATGATGTCGAATGAGGACCCTTTAAAGCAAGCGCTACTCGACGGGCTTAGACCCATGGCGGGGATGATTAGGGACGCCGGTTTCCCGCCTGAAAAAATCAACGTGGTTTCTTTGGAAACACAAGGCCAGGGTTCAATGGGCTTCTCAGCGGCCATGTTGCCTTTCTTGGATGCGATCGATTCCACAACGCTACTGACACAACAAAAACAGCGGATTAAAAACAATCCAATCTCTTCCCGTACTGACAATTATTATGAGCAAGTACTCAGTCTTTTCGGTCGGGGCTGGMTAGAGCGTCGATATCGTTTTGGTAAAAAGGGTTATCTAATGCTTCCTTGGAATGACACATGCGACGACCCAAAGTAAATAAATCGCGTGGTTTGTTTCGCACTCCGGGGGCGATTCTTTTAATACTAATTACATTGTTCGGTGAGGTGGCACTCTGCGCTAAAGACCACCAATCTACGCCTCATATGGTGAAGCAATTGCATTTTTGGGAGTCGCGTTATAATGATGTCAACGTAGTTGAGGCGCTTAGCAAAATATTTACCGTAGAACCCAACCATCCTTCCGCATTGGCGGCCTTAATACGCTTGCAAATAAGGGAATCTAAGTTTGACCTGGCGCAGAAAACCTTATTACGATTGACGCAAACCAAACGTTTTAATCCCGATGAAAAGTGGCAATTAGAAGAGCTCTTGAGAATTTATAAAGAGCATAAAGTCAGTTTAAATCGTGCACGGCTTTTCGCTAAAAGTGGTCGTTATAAGGAGTCAGTTAAACTTTACGAAAAAGTGTTTGTTAATGGCCTGCCTGGTAGAGATCTTTCATTTGAATATTGGCAGGTGCATGCACAGGCTGGTTCGCGGTGGGATGATGTACTTGCTGAATTAAGCACCTTAAGTGATTTGTACCCTGACAATATACGCTATCGACTCGGCTACTTCTCCCAYTACCTAGGGCGTTTTGCACTTCAAGACCATTGGTTTGATGCGTTGCAAGACTATGCTGAAGATCGTCGTTTTGGCTATCAAGCGAAAGCGATATGGAAACAAGCACTTCAGAAACGTCCTTTGGTGGAATCGACCATGCCGTATTTGAGTGCCTTCTTAAGGATGTACCCCCGAGATGGCGAGATTAACGCACTTTTTGAAAAGCGAAAACAACGTATTGTAAATGCCAAACGCATGCGCCACGATCATCATTACCAGGCAAAATTAAGGGGCATTGAAGCCCTTGAACAAGGCGATTTTAGTACTGCCGAAACAGAATTAGCGCGTGCTTATACAAAATACTCGAAGGATGTGGAAATAATCGGCGCTTTTGGCATGCTGAATATGAGGCAAGGGCGTCATGCGCAAGCGAAAAAATACTTTAATGTGGCCTTATCCCTTGATTCATCCAATGAATCGAAGTGGCGTTCCTTAATTCGCACCAGTCAGTTCTGGGGGCGCGTAAGCAATGCCAAGCAGGCGTTGGATCAGAATGATCTTAGTCGCGCGGCAGGAATAATAGCGAAATTGTCGGCTCAGGAACCGGGTCATGTTGAGGTTTTATTACTGTCTGGGAGATTGGCGACTTACCAGCGACGATATCCAGATGCGAAATCGTTCTATCGCCGAGTTTTAGCACTTGAGCCGCTTAATCGTTTGGCGTTAGAAAACTTGCTTGCTATCGATGCGGATCGGAAGTTGGCGTCCAATGTAATGCAAACACTGCGATCTTATACGGCTGAACAAAAGATCTTGGTTGACGGTTTTGTGGTGGCGCTTGAAATTGCCCAACGGCTTAAAAACGCCGAGTTGTGGATAACACGAGGAAATTATTCTGAAGCAATCGTATTGCTGGAAAGTATTCTTTCTTTAGCGCCTGATTCACCGTGGGTAAGATACAAACTTGCAAAACTATTTTCTCTGCTCGGAGTCCCTGAAGCCGGAGAGATGCTATTTATCGACACGTTACTTCCGATACCTAATATGATACCAATACCCAATGCGATACCAATACCTGTATCGGGGGTTTTCGATAGCGCCGCTAACAGTGCAGAGCAAGTCACTTTACGCTATGCGTACGCGTTGTATCTCTCGTCTATCAATGAGGATCAGAGAGCGATTGATCAGTTACATTTTATTCCTCTGAAGCAACGCAGTAGTGGGGCGGTTGGATTGTTGGAGCGTTTGGAGTTTGATTGGATACTCGCTCGTGCGTTGGATGAATCGAAGCAAAAGAATATTGCTCAATGGATGTCTAAAGCGTTGAGTTCCTCGCACGCAAATCCAAATAGATTGTTTCGCGTCGTGGATGCTTGGCTTACGTTAGACAATCCTTCGAAAGCGCTATGGGTTTTAAATACGCAATTTGATCCGTATAAAGGTTTGGCTAACTCAGTTCAGGGGGACGTGTTAGTAAAACGCTGTGAAATAAATTTACAGTTAGGTCAATTAAACCCCTGTCTAGTCGATCTATCGATGTTGGATTCGCTTTCAGGGAAAGACATTAAGTTTGCCAATCGTTATAGAAAACCAATGATAGAAATCTGTTTGGCAATCGCTGAACAATCAGCAGAAAGTTTTCTTGAGAGTACGCTGCTAGATAAACTGCTCAGCGACTCGAATCTAACGGCCAACGAAAAGGCCGGATACTGGGTCGCACGTGCGGATAGTTTATTTGGGCGGGATCAATATTCGAAGGCGTTTGCTTATTACCACCGCGCGTTAATACTTAAACCGAAATACCCCGAGGCAATTTTTGGACAAATATCGGTTAAGCGAACGTTGGGCGAACGAGATCAAGCGTTAGCGCTCATTGAACCTTTGATGAACGAAGTGAATTCACTTACTACGGCCCAACAAGTCGAACTAGCCGATTTGTTAATGCAAGACGGTCAACTAAGCCAAGCCACGCGCATTATTAAATCAGTCGTGTCTGAGGGTAGGCCAAGCGCGGTCTCGTTGTTACTTGCGGGGCAATTGGCAGAGCGCAATCAGGCCCCGCAATTAGCGCAAGCTTATTACTTCCAAGGTTTATCTGCTGAAAATGATGCTTCTGTGGGCTCAGGTGTACCGCTTGCGAATCGATCGAATAATACTCCCAGCTCATTAGAAACCTTACTACGTGAAAATAAATTTGATACGTGGCCTAAGAATAAAATAAAAAATAGGCTTTTGGCGCTAAGAGAGAAGCAACTCGGTCACGTACTCGTGGCTTTTGATCTGCGTCGTCGAAGTGGCACCCTCGGGCAGTCGGAAACTAATTGGCTTACTGTGCCAGTGGAGATTCAATGGGGCCTTTCTTTTGAGCCATTTAATAACGGCGTCGGCTTTATTCGGATTGATTCGGTGTCTTTAGATTCCGGTGCTGTGGATTATGGAGCGCGCATAAGTGACGCGCAGCAGTTCGGTGCTGTGCTGTTGTGTGAATCCCAGCCATCTAGTTGTCCGGTGTCGCCAATCCGTCAGCGCAGTGATGGCATTGCATTGGGTGTCGGTTACCGAAGTGATCGATGGGAGGTTGATATTGGCACGCGACCTTTAGGGTTTGAGGTGAATGATTGGGTTGGCGGGCTCGAATACAGTACGAGTTGGCGGGATATGGGATTATTTTTCGATCTATCAAAGCGACCCGTAACCAGTACATTACTGTCTTATTCTGGCACTAAAGACCCGCTAACAGGTCAGTCATGGGGCGGGGTATACGCATTCGGTGTTACTGTCGGGGGGAGTTACGACCAGGGAGAATTGTTTGGCATGTGGGTCAATATCGACGCGCACAGGCTGGATGGTGAAAACGTTCTGGCGAATAATCGTTATCGGGTATTGAGTGGTTTTTATTKGCGGGTTTTACAAMAGGAAGTGTTCAATATTGACCTCGGYCTGGGAGTGAATGGGTGGCGGTTTAAACATGATTTAGGCGAATTTACTTTTGGGCAAGGCGGCTACTATAGTCCGAATGAATACACATCAGGGTCGGTGCCGGTTTCTTTCTATGGCCGTGTTAATCGCTTAGCCTATCTGCTGCGAATAGCGGGTTCCGTGTCGCGATCAACGGACGAGGACAGTGTGTTTTATCCGAACAATGCCGATCTCCAGGATCAGGCGGAGCAGTTGTCCGGTCAAACAGGCGTTGATCCTGTGTTTAAGGGCGGCAGTGGTTCGGGCACCGGGTATTCAATYAATGGTCGTTTGGAGTACCAAGTGATTGGGAATCTGTACCTAGGGGCTGAGTTTGAAATAGAGCGATCAGATTTCTATACGCCGAATCGGGGCTCAATTTGGTTGCGTTATTTATTCAAGCCTACTTTTCTGCCGATTCCTTACCCTCCTGAGTCGGTTAAGCATTACGCTGRCTTTTAGGGCTCTACAGAGGGATTGATGTAGCCAAGGTCCTTTTGTGGCATCGCGTTGGTAGAGTTAATGGCTAGCGCTAGAGAGATTGTGCATTATTCAATACAATAGTTTATGTTTGACTCCTATTGAATGTTGCAAGGACCCTAAATTGCTTAAAGCCAATCGACATAGCACTACGCAGCCTAATGTGCCGCTAAACAAAGTGCAGCGTCATGCGGAGAAGGTCGCGCCCACAAAGCATAGGCTTGAGACTGTTTGCGTACTTTGCAGTCAAAATTGTGGCTTAGTAGTCGATGTTGATGATAATCGTATCGTTAAGGTTATCGCCGATAAAAACAACCCCATTACACAAGGCTACAGCTGTAATAAAGCCTATAGCATCGATCATTATGTTAATCATAAACAACGCGTCCAGACGCCTTTAAAGCGTCAGGCCGACGGCCAATATCGCGCCATAAGTTGGGACCTTGCGGTTACCGAGATAGCCCAAAAATTGAATGGTATAAAGGCTAGTCACGGCGCGCAGGCGTTGGCTTTATGTGGAATAGGCGGTCAAGCCAATCACATGGACGCATTTTTTGGCTTAGGGTTTTTACAGCTTCTGGGTACGACGTGGTTTTTTAACTCGTATGCTCAGGAGAAAACCCAACATCAATGGGTGGATGGATTAATGATGCAGTCGCCTGCATCGGATTGGTTTCATCCCGACGCATGGAATAGCGATTATATTTTGATGATGGGTACCAATCCATTGCTGAGCAATCGACACGAACGAGCCACGAAGAATATCAAAGAGTTCGTATCCAAAGACCATAAGCAATTGGTAGTAGTTGACCCCAGGGTCTCTGAGACTGCTCGTCGTGCGCACATCCATTTGCGAGTGAAGCCAGCGGCGGATGCCTATCTACTGCTTGCTATGATCAAAATTATTATTGAACAACAGTGGTACGATAAAGAATCGCTAAGCAAGCAAACGAAAAATTTTAATCAGATCCAAACTATTTTTTTAGACCTTAGTTTGGAGGCGTTAATTGCAAAGACAGGAATAACCGCTCACGAAATAGAACACGTCAGTAAAGGGTTTGCCAACGCAGAGCGCGCGTGTGTTTTCTTTGATCTTGGCGTTGAGCAAATTGAGCATTCAACCCTGGTGTCGTGGTTGATTCGCGTATTGATATTAATGACGGGGAATTTTGCAAAGCCAGGAGGTCAGTATATGATTTCCAATTTTATTCCTTCTGCCTTACGCGATACGTCAAAGCCTGTGCCCGTCGCGCCTGTGTCGGGAATTGAAGGCATTGCCGCGCTTACGTCTCAACCAATGTTCTCTCCGTATTTAATTCCAGAGGAAATCGAGGCGGGTAATATYCGTGGTTTAATCGTCGAAGGYGCGAATCCATTGTTATCCTACGGTGATAGTCGCCGCTATAAAGCCGCGCTTGAGTCGTTAGATATTTTAGTGGTCATTGATCCTGCGATGACTGAAACAGCTCGGGTGGCGGATTATATTTTACCAACCCCAGTCGCGTACGAGAAGTGGGAGCAATGTACTTTTCCKCGTGGTTTTCCAGACATTACTTTCCARCTAMGACCWCCCGTAGTATCKGGCCCTAAAGACRCGTTGCCCGAAGCGGAGATATATTTCAGGTTGGCCTCTGCGATGAAGATTTTGCCTCGCGCACCGGTTGCGCTTAAGTGGCTCGCGAAAAGATCGCGAGGTAATCGTTTGATGTACGCCGTTACGTTACTCATGTGCTCGGTAATAAAAGGGCGGGGTGATTCCCATAAAGTATCTCCGTATGCAGGTTTTTGGTGTTATGAAACCTTAGGGCCGACATTAAATTCGCCAGTATTAAGCAGYGTTTGGTTGAATTGCTTAGCCTTCGCCATGTTGCGCCGTAAGGATATGTTGCGGGTTTTAGGCAGTAAATATCGCTKGAAATCCCCCTTTGCTATGGCGMGGRTTACTTACARGCGAATAATCAAYAACCCCCAGGGGCTAGCCGTGGCTAGACTTAACCCCATTAATAATTTTCAGCATGCGGTTCGTAATCACGATAAGAAAATTGATTTATTGCCTAAGCCAATTTTAGAATTGTTTAATTTAACGTTGAAGAAGTCACATCTTGCATCGGAAGTTACGACGGAGCAACGAAGCAAAAATCAATACCCTTTACTGCTGTGCGCAGGAGAGCGAACGGGATGGAATGCCAATACAATCCATAGAACGCCTGTCTGGCGAAAAGGCAAAGGCCCTCATTGTTGGATTAAGATTAACCCAATCACCGCCGCAWCGCTTAACTTGACGGAGGGTGAGCGTGTGAGACTAGTGACTGCTCAGGGTGAAATTGTTAGTCCGCTCAAAATAACCGACACGATCTTGCCTGGCGTCCTTTCGGCACCCCACGGATTTGGCATTGAATACCCCAATGCGCAAACCGGTGTTTTGGAAACCGTAGGTCAAAACCTCAATAGACTGACCAGCCTAGATCAACGAGACCCCATTACTGGTGTGCCTTATTTAAAGCATCAACGGTGTCGTTTGGAAAAAATCTCTGTTACAGACGACGTTAAGGCCTGTGAATCGGATTTGAATTTGTAATGCTGCTATCTGCTTGGTGTTATTGTTCGTTGTTGCTAATTACAGTAAGCCCGTTAGAGCCGACTTAATGTAATGCACGCATAGGTTCAATCGGTAACCCCTCTCCTTAATCTATGCTATTCAGTGGCTTTAAGGTAATATCGGCGAATTGTTGCAGAATAACCCTTCAATCTCGCGTCCTTATAGGGCCATAGGGCCGAAGCTGCCTTAAGCGATTTATACGGATAAAGGTCGAAAATGGAATGGCTCAAAAAAAACAAAACACTACTCTTTAGCGGTGTAAGCACGACGATTATAGGCGTTGTTTTGACCGCATTTTTAATGAACCCAAAAGCGGCTTATCTAGACAGTAAAAATACAACCTATCTCATGAGCGCAGGCTTCATAGCTATGGGAATGGCACAGTACCCCAAAGCCATTGCGTATCTTGAGCAGGCGCTGGCCATTGATTTAAATATTCACGGTGAAGATTATCCCATGGTAGCGATTCTTCGTAGGATCCTAGGCAATGCATGGCTGTCGTTAGATAAGTACAGCAAAGCCATTCCGTATTTAGAGCAGACGCTGGCCAGTGATTTAAAGACGTACGGTGAATATCATCCCAAGGTGGCGATTAGTCGTAACATCCTAGGCGGTGCATGGCATGCGTTCGGAAATTACGCCAAAGCCATTGCGTATTATGAACAGGCGTTGGCCAGTGATTTAAAGACTTATGGTGAAGATCATCCTGAGGTGGCGGTTTATCACAATAAACTAGGTCGAGAATGGAAGTCGTTAGGCAAGTACTCCAAAGCCATTGCGTATTATGAGCAGGCGCTGGCCAGTGATTTAAAGTCTTACGGTGAAGATCATCCCTATGTAGCGATTGGTCGCGACAACCTAGGCTGTGCATGGCAGTCGTTAGGCAAGTACTCAAAAGCGATTGCGTATCATGAGCAGGCGCTGGCCAGTGATTTAAAGACTTACGGTGAAGATCATCCCACGGTAGCGATTCGTCGTAACAACCTTGGTCTGGCATGGGAGTTGTTAGGTAAGTACCTCAAAGCCGTTGGGTATTTAGAGCAGACGCTGGCCAGTGATTTAAACACTTTTGGTGAAGATCATCCCACGGTAGCGGTTAGTCGCAACAATCTAGGCATTGCATGGCAGTCGTTAGGCAAGTACCCAAAAGCCATTGCGTATCATGAGCAGGCGCTGGCCAGTGATTTAAAGACTTACGGTGAAGATCATCCCTCGGTAGCGGTTAGTCGCAACAATCTAGGCATTGCATGGCTGTCGTTAGGCAAGTACCCCAAAGCCATTGCGTATTTAGAGCAGGCGCTGGCCAGTGGTTTAAAGACTTTCGATGAAGATCACCCWACGGTAGCGACTGGTCGTAATAACTTAGGCGATGCATGGCAGTCGTTAGGCAAGTACGCCAAAGCCATTGCGTATTTTGAGCAGGCGCTGGCCAGCAATTTAAATACTTTTGGTGAAGATCATCCCGAGGTAGCTATTAGTCGCAACAACTTGGGCAGTGCATGGAAGGCGTTAGGCAAGTACTCCAAAGCCATTGCGTATCATGAGCAGGCGTTGGCCAGTGATTTAATGACTTTCGGTGAAGACCATCCCGAGGTGGCAATGAGTCGCAGCAACTTAGGCAGTGCATGGAAGGCGTTAGGCAAGTACCCCAAAGCCATTGCGTATTTAGAGCAGGCGTTGGCCAGTGATTTAAAGACTTTTGGTGAAGATCATCCAAGGACTATACTTAGAGCGGAAAATTTAGCGCTAGCAAAAGCCGAAGCATATAAAGTCGTTCAACGCTGATGAGACAGAAAATCAAGAGGTAAGGCGTCACAAAGTAAGGAGGGAGGCCCATTTAACTATAATCAAACTTCTTTCAAGCCTCTTTATTTTCTGCGTTCACTGCCGGGCCAAAATTTCTTCCCGCACTCGATTTAACGTATTCGATATGTTCCCTCGATGGGATAAACGAAAATGCTTCGCAATACTTTTGTGATTCTCGCAGCTGAATCGAGAGAGTTGAATCCAATTATAATACGGCTTATATAAGGCTCATATTATTAATAATGTAGCGAACTCTTCAGGCGCTATATATTTTGGCTCCTTGTTACTCCACTGCACTTTATTGTCTTCATGTTTCGGTTTCTCTTTGATCTTCTAATGCCCCGTTAAATTTTAGACTAAAGCTAACGGGGTAGGTCACCGTTCATGGTTGCTTAACTCGTCAGTTAAAAAAGGGAGGACTACCAATCTACGCGGTTTTATAGTGAGTATGCAGTTGAAATAGACCTTAATCTCGCTATTTAAAATGCTAAGCGGAAATGGCTTCTTCTGTTATTAGTTTATTGGCGTGATGGGTGAGCACAAATTCAACAATTTCTTTCGCGCATTCCTTGCCTTCAGGCAAGAATTGAAATAACGGGAATACATGAGCCATATCTGGCCAGATCTTGAAGTCTACTTCTACGCCTGCTTTTGACGCGGATTCAGCGACCTGTTTGGCGTCATCCAATAAGACCTCGGGTCCACCAACGGTTATTTTTAATGGTGTAGTGATGCCATGATAGTCAGCAAATGCGGGGGACAATAATGGGTCGTCAAGCGGGGTATCGCCTGCGTAGTATTTTGCGGCTTCGAGTTGTTTCGGCCCGCCTGGAAGGTAGGGGTCATTTTTGGCGTTATAGCCAGCAGAGGGGCTAGACATTGAAAGGTCTGTCCAGGGAGAGATGGTGACCGCTGACGTGGGCGTGGGTAGCTGTAGTGTTTTAATTTTAAGCAGTGTGGCCAGTGTTAAATTACCCCCGGCAGAGTCTCCCATAAGGGTAATGTTGGTATAGCCTTGCGCTAACAGGGCTTTATAGGCAGATATACTGTCTTCTAAAGCAGCAGGGTAGACATGGTCGGGTGCCATGCGGTAGTCGATGACAACAAATGGCATGTTGGTTTTTTTTGCTAAGGGCCAAATAAGTCGCTTATACCCCTGCGGTGAGCCAAATAAATAACCACCGCCATGAAAATATAAAACCACGCCTTCTTTTTTTTCGTAATCTTTATCAATACTAACGATGAGCCCTGGTACATCATTTAAAATAGTTTCTTCTACGCGCGCGCCTTTGGGGTTCGGTAATTTATGCGCGTATTTTTTGTCGAAGCGTTGCATTTTTCGAAACAAGTCAGGACTAACGGTTAGGCGGCTAATGAATGGTTTGATTAAAGATTTTACAAGCAGGTTGAATGTCTTGGTGCGAATACTGGTCATTAGCAGAGGTCCTTTTTATTTATTATTAAGAYATAGAGCGCACGTTGCAACTAGTTTTTACTAACTTTATTTGTTATCACTTTTGCCTGGAAATTCTAGGATTGACGTAGGCCGGTGTTAGCTTGACTTAGATGGCCACGAATAAAGCCCTTATAAGGTGGTCTGGCTATAAGCATTTTTCCTATGGCGCTGAATTTAATTTTTAATTAGCCTAAGTCATGAATTAATCCTCGGCAAATTAAACACGTAAAACAGTTTAATTCGACCTTCATCGGATTGAAATTGCTTGTTTGGCCGACCTTCARTAGGGATTACTTTTTTGAAAGTAAATTAGGGGTTTTGGTTTTTGTTGGTGCTGAAGTGGAAGGGCAATCGGTGCAGTGAGGCCGACACGTTGGTAGGGCACTTACTTCACTCATGATTTTGTAGTGGTCGGCTTTTGAATGAAAGATTTGGAATCTACTGTCTTTAATGACTTGATTGGGTGTGTACGCTAGGGGGAGAAAGCCAAGGGCTTGCTATAGACGTATGGGACGTAAGCTGTTGTTGTGGAGTAATTGAGCCGGGCGGCTCTCTTTATCGGCCCGTGTGGATACCGGTTGGACTATGCTAGAATGTGCGGCCGGGATTTCCATTGTCCAGGAAAGATTAATCAATTCACTGCCTTAAAAGATTAAAGAGCGAAGATATGTCTGAAAAGTACAACACGGTAGAGTTACAAGCAAGCTACGGAATTGGTCGCCAAATGGGAGATCAGTTGGTTAATGATCCGTTTGAAGATCTTGATATTGATGCAGTTGTTCAGGGACTATCTGACTCTTTATCAGGAAAGCCAAGTGAAGTGGCTGAATCAGACGTAAAAGCTGCATTCCAAGAGATTACTACTCGAATTAAGGCCGGTGAAGCTGAACGTGCTAAAGAGCTGTCTGGCGCTGGCGCGAAACACCTTGAGGACAACGCTAAACGTCCTGAAGTCACTGTCACTGAGTCTGGGCTTCAGTATGAAGTATTGATCAAAGGCGACGGTGAAGTGCCTCAAGCTAGCTCCACCGTAAGCNSWSRYTANYAMGGTACNTNTWACTNCSANTKGGANWSYWWYWGRCAKCWYTTNAWGWGCKTNNGKCCARCCYGCNNAATTMNCNGYCAWTGRCKKAATTGCAGGCTGGACTGAAGCACTTCAAATGATGCCTGTTGGTTCCAAGTGGAAGTTACACGTACCTTATAACCTCGCTTACGGTGAGCAGGGTGCGGGCGGTGCAATTGGACCTTTCGCTACTTTGATTTTTGACGTTGAATTACTCGCCATCGTGTAATTCAGTCGGCTTTTTGTGTTTGAGTCGCTTTACTTGACGTAAAAGGCCACATGGCCAATGCATGCAGCATTATTGATGTTGAATGGTATTGGTCATGACCTGCCAATCCTAGGGGCTTCTGTGCTCCGTAGGCACAGTTTAATCCCCTCGCCACGTGACCCCCAATATATTCTGACCATTGTGTTCTTCTGATTATTTATCCTTCTGCCTGCTGTAATCCCCTGTTTGCTGTGACAGCTATCCAGTTTGTCATATAATCTGCTGAATATTATTTGGGTATGGCTTCATAGGGGATAAAATTTTGAATGTAGATGAATCGATTAATGTGTTTGGTGAGTCGTTAGAGCCTTGCAGCGAAGATCCGTTAACGGGATTTTTTAGGGATGGTTGTTGYAATACCAATGACCAAGACGTGGGTTCCCATACYGTCTGTATTGAAGTGACTCAAGAGTTTTTGGAATATTCGCGGTTTAAAGGCAATGACCTGTCTACCCCAATGCCTGAGTTTGGCTTCCCTGGATTAAAAGAAGGGGACCGTTGGTGCTTATGCGCGGCGCGTTGGAAAGAAGCATTTGAGCAAGAAATGGCGCCAAGGGTGCATTTAACTCGCACGCATAAAAAAGCCCTCGAGATCATTTCTTTGGATATTCTTCGGGAATTTGCAGCGGATCTAAATTGAGATCGGTTGATAGCACCTAGCGGGTTAATTCTAAGTACTCTTGTTCTAAAGGGCCCTATGTCTAATTCGCTTTAAGCCTAAGTCGCTCTAGGTTTAGCCGCTTAACGTTAGGCTTAGTGCTTGAGCCGTACCCCTCTCTTTGTGTAGAAAATAAGGACGATTATGAGTGAACATGCCTCTGGGACCAGCCCCTATACGGCGTTGGATGATTTAGAGTTTGATAATCGATTCGTATCGAACCTGCCCGGAGATAAAGAGCAAGGTAATTACTGCCGGCCGGTTGAGGGGGCTTATTACTCGTTGGTTAAGCCCACGGCGACAGCGGCGCCTAAGTTGGTCGCGTACAGCGATCAGGTCGCCGAGTTATTGGATTTGTCAGCACAAGCCTGCGATTCCGATGATTTTGCTAAGGTGTTCTCTGGAAATCAGTTGCTAGCCGATATGATTCCATTCGCGATGTGTTATGGCGGGCATCAATTTGGCAATTGGGCCGGTCAATTGGGCGATGGCAGAGCGATTAACTTAGGGGAAATCGTTAATCAAGGGAAGCAACGGTGGACGCTACAGCTTAAAGGCGCTGGTTTAACGCCTTACTCACGTAATGCGGATGGTCTAGCAGTACTGCGTTCCTCCGTGCGAGAGTTCTTGTGCAGCGAAGCAATGCATCACTTAGGTGTTCCGACCACGCGTGCGTTAAGCCTCGTTTTAACGGGGGATCAGGTCATGCGTGATGTGCTTTATGATGGTAATCCTTCTCTAGAACCGGGTGCTGTGGTCTGTCGAGTTGCCCCTAGTTTTCTTCGTTTTGGGAGCTTTCAGCTGCCCGCGTCAAGGGGTGATTTACCGTTACTAAGCAAATTATTGCACTACACCATTGAAACGGATTTCCCGCATCTGGGGCCGCCTAATAATGACACCATTTTGAAGTGGTTTGCTGAAGTCAGTGAGCGCACCTTAACGATGGTGATTCATTGGATGCGTGTAGGCTTTGTTCATGGTGTGATGAATACTGACAATATGTCGATACTGGGATTGACCATCGATTACGGGCCCTATGGATGGCTTGAGAACTATGATCCCGACTGGACTCCCAATACTACGGATTCTGGCGGCCGGCGTTACCGATATGGTCATCAGCCTCAAATAGCGCATTGGAACCTATTACAACTTGCCAATACCATTCTTCCGGTTATTGAAGACAAGGAAGGGTTAGAGTTCATTCTAAAAAAATTCGCGACTGATTTTGAAATACAGTATCAGGCCATGCAGTTGGCCAAGCTCGGACTTGAGAGCCAACATGACGGTGCCCAATTCTTAGTTGCTGAGTTGTTGGCGCTGTTAAAACAAGTCGAGACCGATATGACCTTATTTTATCGGCAGCTGGCTAGTTTGGACTTATCTAATCTTGATTCTAAAACCACTCAAGCGCACTTTAAATCGATTTACTACCGCCAAGATGAGCTAACGCCGGCGTATTGGCTCCAGCTCGATCAGTGGGTGAGCAAGTATAAATTGCGATGTGAGGCTGAAGGGGTGGTTGAGGGGGATCGGAAAGATAAAATGAATGCCGTGAACCCCTTGTATGTACTTCGAAACTACCTCGCACAAGTGGCGATTGATAAGGCGGAGCAGGGGGATTTCTCAGGTGTTGAAGAACTTCTTTCCGTGTTGCAGAACCCTTATACGGAGCAAGAAGGCAAAGCCCATCTTGCAGGAAAACGACCTGACTGGGCTCGAGATCGCGTGGGCTGCTCGATGTTATCTTGCAGCTCTTAGCTTGTATCGGATAACGCGTATCTCTTCGGTTCTAGTGGCTTAAGCTTGATCGACACAAAGCTTTTACGGCGCGTGTCTTTAGCGAGGCAATCGTTAAACCTAAAAATATCGTAGCTAAGGGAAAAGGGAAACGTAAAGTGCAGTTCGCTAAGGCAGAACGAATATTGAATTCGCTCTGCCTAGTGCCTGTGTTAATGCAAATACAGGATTTACGCAAATACAGTGTCTACGGATGAAGTATCGCTAACATCCACAGGTTTGAGTGTCGGGTCGGATTGAAGCGCGTGATAGATTAAGTCGCTTTGTCCGCTGGCCATACTTTGTAGGTTGGCCAGTTTACGCTCTTCTGSKGAAGCCCAATTATTATCCCAGTCCATTAATTTAATATTCATGATTGGATGCCAAAGAGGCGGCACGAGCGCTAAAAGGATTGAAGGGACGTAACCTAATACCGTCGTGGGGGCATCGTGCTCAAATGACTTAAGCTCCCAAAACTCGACATCTGCGTCAGAGTGATGGTGAGAGTGTCTTGGCACGCCGCAGACTACCCAGTTTGCCATTTTCTCATTGCTATTCCATGAATGCCTAAGCTGCATGGGTTCTGTTGGCACGCGCACTAGACCGTAATGTTCGATGTAGTTGGCTGTCTCCAAAAGAATATGCGACGATACAGCAAATAAAAACAGCATGGGGATGGCTACCCAGCCAGCTAGATAAACATAAGCAACAGTCATCAGTCCTTCTATGATCCACCATCGCATGGCTTGATTTTTCCAGTGCCAGGTGGAGAGCCCCATTTTAGATAATCGGGTTTTTTCAAGCGCCCAGGTCATTTTGTATTGACCGGTAATAGACCGAAACGAAAACGCATAATAGTTTTCACCCCGAAGTGCCGTCGCAGGGTCTGCCGGCGTAGCAACAAGGTTGTGATGTCCGTAGGGATGACGAATTGAAAAATAGGTGAAATATCCTGAGCACTGACCCAGCCGTCCAATAAGGTGAGCGACAGGTTTATCTTTGCGGTGGGTTAATTCATGTCCGACTACAACACTTGAAATAGCAATGGTTGCGCCACTGATTAGAAAGCTTGTGAGAAGGAATAATAGTGATGACTCTTGGCGCGCGGCCAAAGTATCAAACCCTGTTAGCGCATAAACGCCAGCCCCTATTCCAAGCATGTCTACTTCGGGGGCGGCCATTAACCAAATGCAAACTAGCTGTGTTAAAAATGCGCCCGCTAACGCGATGTATTGTAGGGGGTAGAAAAGTTCAGGGTGATCAAACTCCCAGTCGTCTAGGTCTTTGCCAAGAAATAATTCGCCCAGTAGTACCAGTAAAAAAAAGSCGATGCCTATCCAGATAAGTGCTTCACTACAAAACAACATAAATGGAATTGAAAAAACTCCCATAATAATCACTAAGAAAAAACGGCCATAGTTAAACATGGCTTTTATTGCTTGAATCATTGCTACATCACTCCTTGGACTTGATTGCGTTCAATTAGACGGACTGCTTAAGAAACGCATTTATTTTTTTGGTTGTTAAACGAGATTGTGGGTGCACGTAAATAAAGGCAAATGTATCGAGTCGACTGACTTCCTATTTATAGGGAGTTTCAGCTGATTTCGCAAAATCACAAGCCTTTATTTAAGCGATAGATTTGATTGATTCAGTGTTTATTGCAAGCATTTTTCGGGAATTTAGGCAGGATGAGTCATTCCGGCCTAAATTGCCTGTTTCGGTGGTATCACTTACGAAGTTGCCATGGGTTTTTTGGTTTTATTTGATCCTGATCGAAGCGTGTTCTGTTTTACTGTGTCGCTTGCGTCGTGAAAATCCCGCCCTATTAAATGGAAATCAGGCCATTTTGGACGGCGAGTCTGCCACCAATAATTCACTGTGGTGTTGGGCCAGTTATTGGTGATTTTCCCCGTTTTATTTTTATACCAGCTATTGCAGTCAGAGGCCCAGACGCGTTTCTTTAAATCCTTTTGTAGCGCCAGGTTATGCTGGGTTTGTACCTCTTTACGGACCTCGATACATTTGAGGTTTTTTTCTTGAAAGGTTTTCACGCATTGCACGATGTAATCCGCCTGCTGCTCAATCATTACTATGATTGAGTTATGGCCTAGATTAGTGTTGGGGCCGTACAGCATAAAAAAATTAGGAAACTCACTGAGCGTGATGCCGAGGTGAGCCTCCGCGCCGTGCTTCCAGGCGTCATTTATGTCCAGTCCATCATTACCTCTAATATCCATCGGTGATAAGAAATCAGTGGCCTCAAATCCGGTCCCTAAGATGATGGCGTCTACAGCGCGTGCATCCTGATTTTCGGAATAGATCTTGTTGCCTTCAATTTTGGTCACCGAATTCGTTATTAGGGAAACGTTGCTCTGTTGCATCGCGGGATAATAGTCGTTAGATATCAGAACGCGCTTACAGCCGATTTGATAGTTTGGGGTGAGCTTTTGTTTAAGTTCGTCATCGTAGACATGGCTGTTCATGATCGACTCTGCAGCTTTAACTAATCGCCGTCCTAGCCAACTGTCCTTTTTAAAGGCTAAGTAAGACAGTTCAAATTGCCAATAGAGTAAGGTTCGGTACAGCCTGATTAATGCGGGGTAGCGATTGAAATGGCGGTGTTCTGTTTCACTATAAAGGCGATCAGGCTTGGGGATGATCCAGTTAGGGCTGCGTTGATAGACATCCAGCTGTTTGACCTTCTTTGCTATCTCAGGAATGAACTGGATAGCGCTAGCGCCGGTGCCGATGACGGCCACGGATTGGCCTTCTAACAGGATCTCATGATCCCATTGCGATGAATGGAATAAGGGGCCTTGAAAGCTTTCTAAACCCGGAATATTTGGGTATTTAGGGCGATTAAGTTGACCCAGTGCGGAGATAAATAGATCTTTAATGATTTGCTGCCCATCGGCTAACGTGAGAGCCCAATGGCCTTGGTCTTGGTCGAACTCCGCAGCAGATATTTCGGTATTGAACTGGATATGCTGATGTATTTCATACTTTGTAGCGCATYGCTCTAGATAGTCTCGGATTTCGTGGCAATTCGAAAAACGTTTACTCCAGTTCGGGTTGAGTTCAAACGAGAAAGAATACAGGTGCGACGGTACATCACATTCCGCCCCCGGGTAAGTGTTGTCTAACCACGTGCCGCCAAGCTTCGGCGACTTTTCGTAAATCGTGAAGTCGTGAAAACCCGCTTGTTTGAGCTTGATTGCCATGCATAAACCGGAAAACCCCGCGCCTAAAATGGCGATTTGGGGGGGGCTATGTACCGATGACGAGTGCTTATATTGTTTATTGTCCACTATTAATGGCCTCGGATATTAGTATTTTTATAAGGGCTTACTATGTCGTGAAACATGGAGATTTATGTGAGGTTTGTGTGTGTATTTGTGCTCCTTGTGATTAGCCTCACTTTGCCTGTGCCGTTATGTGATCCGGCACGAAAATAAACCTTGTTAATTTGTTAATTCTACCGTGCTTTTGTTTCGTTAAGGCGATTGATCGCCCCATATTTTATCCAGCCTGAAAAATCTTTAAACCGTTGATCTAAGTGTTTTTATTTCGCTTGACTTGTTTTCGGAAAAATATAACCTTCAGTCTTTGCCTCGATAAGATAGTCACACATAAGGTATGTACCATGACAATCGATGACCAGGCATGCTTTGAAAATAAGAGCAAGCCCGCTAATTACAATGAATTTATTTTGCAGTGTAATAGAATTTGAGGCGATTGTTGTCCTGGCTATGATTACAGAGCCTAGTAGCATTGTATTTGAATATGAAGCATGAAAACCAGGAGAAATATACTTGAGCGATGAAATCGCTTAATTCAGGGAATGCCTTGGGCTATCCGTTAAAAATTTAGAAAGGAAGTTGTAATGTCTAATTACAGTATTATTAAAAAACGTGGATTTGGAGTGACTGCATTAGCGTCACTTTTGGTTTTGAGCTTTAGTCTGTCTGGCTGCGGTGGTGATGAATCCGATGTAACAACCACCCCAACGGATGAGTCTGAAATTATAAGCACTAGCCTTGATGGTATCTGGCAAGGCAGCTATCAAGCGGAAGGGACGACTGAAGATCGCGTGCTTTATATGATTGTCGATAACGGTGACGCTACTGTTATCTATGATGGTTTTAATTTAGCTAGTTTCGGGTCAGTAGTCGTGGAAGACGCTGAATTGGTGTTAGCGCCTAAAACTTTCGTAGACGCTCAGATTTCGAGAGTAGTTTCATTAAGAGACGAATCGATGGAAATCGATTTAGTCGAGGCAGTAGCGCCGGAGTCTGTAGAAGACAATGTTGAAATGGGCCAGGTTAATGAGTTCTCTCTCTTCTACGAGGGGACACTTAGCGTTGACGAGAGAAATATTCCTGATGTGATTGATGCAGGTGTTCGTAGGGATACTGTATTCAATTTAGGGTTTATTTCTCATGATGATCTTGAATTTACTCCGCTTTCATATTCGGCGGACCTTCAGAGAACCGATTTATTTGATTTGCCTATATCACGTGCTGACCTAATTGGGATATGGGCGGGCAGCTCAATACAGGTGGACACTGAGAGTTCAGCCGCTGCAGTATATGCTCTAGAGCTGATTATCGACGAGGAAGGAATTGTGACGGGTATAGATGGAGAAGGTTGTGAGTACAACGGGCTTGTCTCTGTCCTTGATGAATCTATTAATATCGTTGATATTAATAGAGTTGATTTAGTGGGTTGTACTCTTGGCCCAGTGCCTATTCCAGTATTTCGAGTTGGGTATTCGGGGCAGGGTTTTTTAAATGCAAATAAAACTGAGCTTACTATTGGCGTTAATAATGGGAGCCAAGTGATTGCTATGAAGCTCTTGGCGGTGGAAGAGCCGATAGAGTGATTTCTTAGCTTCTCAGTTTATTAAAGGCTCAGTCTCCCCGTGGAGGCTGAGCCTTTTTTTTAGCTTAAAGCAATCCTAATACCCTATCTTTTAAATGAACAAAGCGCATATTGCTGCTGTCATTACAAAACTCTGGATCACTATTAAGGCTGTTAATCATGGCAGAAATTGAGTCCAGATTTTCACGTGATCGAAAAAACCCATTAGCTCGCTTATCTAAAAAGGACATTAATGGGTAGTCTTTGATAGGCCTTTCTAGCCCTGCGTTTTTCTTTTTCTCATAGCTTTGTGCTTCAAGCATAATTCCCATAAACCGTTCACGATCGCCTAAACGCATATGTTTGCGTAGGTCGGAAGCGGCCAGTGTGGTAGCGCTGGCGAACATTCCTAAGGGTAGGGATGCGCCTAAAGTGGGGGCCGCTAATACTACGGAGGTGCCGGCGGTGGCGTAGGAGGATATTTTTACTCCACGCGTTAATGTTGGTTTTTCAGCAATTGAGTCAAAGTTTGTACTGGCTTTTAAGTAACAGATTGGTTCCTTGTTTGCGTGGGCTGAGTTTAAGAGACAAGCAAATAAGAATGTACTTGCGGTTAAACTGGTTAGGATTGAGTTCAATAAAGCAGCGGGGCGTAACGGGGAGGTAAACAGCATAATACTCTCGACTTCTAATTCTAAAGCTAATTCTAAGACTAAAACAATGTGTCTTCTTAATAATTATTAGCACAGGATTGGCCGCTTGGTTGCTTCTAGTTGGGATAAAGTCCGTCAGTCTGTGACGCTTATTCAGTGATTTATTTGGGGTTGCGAAGGTGCTTGTTTTAGTTGAAGTTTCAGAGCCCTTGTGTTTTTTCAGGCTAAGACTGTTTAATTATTACTATTTGTTTTGAGTGCTTAATTCATCATTAGGCAGCGGCCTGCTTTGTGCTATGTGGTCGCGTTGAGTTGGGCAGGTTTGTATTACTGTTCATTTTTTGATGAATATAAAATAGTCCAGTACGTAGTGACCTATATCGTTGTAGGAAATCACAGATTATTAGTCCACTGGTTTTTTAAGCGATACGTAATTGTTCGAGAGAGAACGAGAAGCCCACAAATTGACTGACAAATTAAGACAATCATAATAAAAATGATGCGAGTTTTATCGAGCGAAATAAATAGTGCTAGATTTGTCGATAATATTGACAATATAATCCGTCTACTGCGATTTGTGGGATGCGCTTTGGATGAAGCGCTTAACGAAGCAATACGCAGGGTCTATTCATTGAGGAGTTGAAGGGGAGTACGCAAGCTTAAGTTAATATTATGAGTTGTATATATATAGAAGTCCTCGCAACATTCTCAAATAATAATAACAGCGATTTGTTAATGAGGGAGTTTTCTATGGCATYGTYTAAGTCATACCCCGTAGGGAAGTACGCTAATGCAGCAGAGACTATAAAGAAGTCAATATCGCACCCGATAATTGATGGTGATGGTCATACGGTTGAATTTATGCCGCATGTGGTTGAGTGCATGCATGAAGTGGGCGGTAAGGAGATGGCTAGCCTGCTTGAAAATGGACCTTGTTATGAGGGTATGAATTCCTTTCTCTCCATTGATGTAGAAAATAAACATAACATGGGTCTAATAAGGACTCCTTGGTGGGCGGTACCTGCTGAGAATACCTTGGATCGTGCCACCGCGACATTTCCCAAGCTGCTTTACTCTCGCTTGGATGAGTTATGTTTGGATTTTTCGGTGTTATACCCTACGCACGGCTTGTTTGTTTTTGCTATTAAAAATGACGAGTTCCGCCAAGCGGGGTGCCGCGCTTTTAATTTATATCATTCGTCTTTATACAGTGAATATTCAGACCGTTTAGCGCCGGTGGCGATAATCCCTATGTATACGCCTGAAGAGGCCATCGCTGAACTCGATTATGCGGTAGGGGAGTTGGGGTTGAAGTCGGTCTTAATGCAAGGTTTTGTGCCGCGTCCGGTCCCCATGGCAAAAGGCGGTGCACGTCCCGCAGAGTACTTAGACTGCTATGGCTGGGAAAGCGCTCATGATTACGACCCTGTGTGGAAAAAATGTATGGAGTTAGGGGTTTCGCCTGCATTTCATGCCTCGGGCATGGGTTGGGGCAGTCGGATGTCTAATTCGAGTTACGTCTTTAACCATCTCGGTAATTTTGCAACTGCCCAAGAGGCAGTGTGTCGTTCGCTATTTATGGGCGGGGTCACGCAACGCTTCCCAGATCTAAAGTTTGCCTTTCTGGAAGGCGGCGTAGGGTGGGCGTGTAATTTGTTTTCAGATGTTATCTCTCATTGGGAGAAACGCAACTCGAAAGCTATCCAACGCTATAACCCCGATAAGCTTGATCGTGACTATTTTAATCAATTATTCGATGACTATGCACCCGATAGCTTTAAGCCTCACCGTGGTGATATCGGTCGTGCGCTTAGGGTCTTAAGTAACCCAAATGAGCGTAAGGACAGTCTCAATGAATTTTGTAGCATCGATGTAGAGAATGTAGAGCAATTGAGTGATCTGTTTGTGCCGAACTTCTATTTCGGTTGTGAAGCGGATGACCCGATTACTGCTTATGCGTTCAATTCGAAAGTGAATCCACTCGGTAAGAAGCTAAAACCTATCTTTAGTTCGGACATATCTCATTGGGATGTAACGGACATGGGCGAAGTGTTGCTCGAAGCCCATGAGCTTGTGGATAAGGAGCTTATTACTAAGGAGGATTTTCAGTATTTCACGTGTGACAATGCAGTGGAGCTATACCAATCGAATAATCCCAATTACTTTAAAGATACGGTCATTGAGGACTACGTAAAACAGTCTGATTAAATAAATTGTGATGTCTATTTAAACCCGCTTTGTAAGCAACTTTAAGGAGAATTACTCATGATTAAAACCCCTGTTTCTGCTGATTCACATATCACGGAACCGCCCGATTGTTATACCACGAGAATTGCCAGTAAGTATAAGGACACCGCCCCWCATATGAAAAGCATTGAGGGCTTAGGCGATATTTATGTTATTCCTGGTTTGGATCGACCTGTACCGATGGGGCTTGTGGCTGCGGCTGGCAAAGACCCTAAAGAAATCAAAGTCGCGGGCACCAGTTTTTCTGATTTGCATTTGAGTGGCTGGAATCCAAATTATCGAATAGCGGATCAAGATATTGATGGAATTTGCGCAGAAATCATTTATCCAACCGTAGGCATGTTGTTATGCTCTCACCCTGATGGTGACTATAAACGTGCATGTTTTGATGCCTATAATTTATGGCTGCAAGAGTTTTGTTCAGAAATTCCTGAACGCGCATTTGGGCTGGGTCAAATTGCGATTACTTCGGTTGAGGATGCGATAGAAGATCTCAAGCGCATTAAAGCCCAGGGCCATGTTGGGGTCATGATGCCCAATCAGCCTTGCACTGATTTTGATTATGATGACCCCCGTTTTGATCCGTTATGGGAAACTGCGATTGACCTTAATATGCCGCTTTCTTTTCATATATTAACGGGCAAAGGCGATAACCTTCAGGGTCCGAGAGGACCGATGATCAATGGGTTTCTCTCCATTATTCGAGGCTGCCAGGATGTAATGGGCATGTTTATCTACGGCGGTGTATTCGATCGTCACCCCGATTTAAAATTGGTCTGTGCCGAAGCGGATGCGGGTTGGGCGCCTCATTACATGTACCGATTGGACCACGCGTATGAGTATCATCGTTTTTGGATGAAAGCGCCTCCCTTGGAAAGAAAGCCTTCTGAATACTTCCGAGAAAACATATCGGTTACTTTTCAGGACGACCACGTGGCTTTTTTAACTAAAGACTTGGTTAATATAAAAGGGCTCATGTGGGCTACGGATTTCCCTCACAGTGATTCCACCTGGCCGCGTTCCCAAGAAATACTTGAATCACAAACAGGTCACTTAACCACTGAGGAACGTAATTTAATTTGTCGTGAAAATGTAATTAATCTTTACAATTTACCATTAGAGGTCTGAAGCGCTACGCATTGAGTGATCGTCGTTTAACAGAAAACCTTTAGGCGACGATCTGTATTCTTGACGCCAACGATGTGGGAAAAGGAATGCTCCCATTAAACTTGCTCTGGCTCAAATGGATTATCACTGTTTTTGGAGAATTGATTGTGGTCTATGATATTAAAATAATAAACGGAACTATTATCGATGGCAGTGGCGCAAAGGCGTACGCCGGAGAGGTAGGCATTAAAGACGGTAAAATTGTCGCGTTAGGGAATGCTCCTGATGACGCTGATCAGGTGATCGATGCGAAAGGGAACGTAGTGTGCCCTGGATTTGTAGACATTCATACCCATTACGATGCGCAGATAATTTGGGATCGCATGCTAACCATTTCGCCTTGGCATGGCGTCACGACAACAGTGCTCGGGAATTGTGGTTTCGGTGTGGCGCCTACACGGGCTGAACATCGAGACCTGATTGTTCGGACCCTTGAAAAAGTAGAGGGCATGAGTGCCGAAACCCTGTTTGAAGGGCTGGGGGATGAGTGGCCGTTTGAAACGTTTCCGGAATACCTGGATGCAATTGAAGCCTCCGGTTCTGCGATCAATGTAGCGGTGATGATCGGTCATACGCCATTGAGACTCTATGTRTTAGGGGAGGAAGCCACTGAACGAGAGGCGACAGAGCAAGAAATCGCTACGATGCGAGCAATCGTTAAGGARTCGTTAGAGGCSGGTGCGATTGGCTTTGCAAGCTCTAAATCGTTTACTCACTCTGGCTATAAAGGCAAGCCTGTGCCGAGTCGCTTGGCTTCCACCGAAGAAATTATGACCCTGGCGAGCCCTTTAGGGGAATTAGGGCAAGGCATTATGCAGGCTACCGTAGGACCGGGTTTGAGCTTCGATGAGTTCGACCAGATCTCTCTCGAGAATAAAGCCAATGTAAGCTGGACTGCCTTGTTAGCCGGGGGAGGTATGTTTGGGCTTGGGTCCATTGACGACCAATTAAAACGCACCCAAAAATCAGTGGACAAAGGCGCTAAGGTCTACCCACAAGTGACTTGCCGGCCCTTGAATTTCGAGTTTAGTTTTAAAGAACCGTTTGTATTTGAAATGTTGCCGCTATTTAAAAAAATCTCTGCGTCAACTCAAGATGAAAAAATGGCAACCTATGATGGTTCCGAGTTCCGAGAGTTCTTTACTCAAATGGTTGAGAAAGGAAGGTTGGCTGATGCATGGACGGGGACCGCAATATCTTGGTGTCCTGCTGAGCCAGCGCTTGAAGAGCGACTTATTGTCGATGTAGCGAAAGAGAGAGGCTTAAGCTCGGCGGATTGCGCACTGGATTTAGCGCTTAGAGATAATTTAGAAACTCGGTTTAGATTACCGGTAGCCAATGCTGACGAGGACCAAGTGGCGACCTTGCTACAAGATCCTAATATCGTATTGGGTTTATCGGATGCGGGGGCGCATGCGAGCCAGCTTTGTGATGCATGCTTTTCGACACATCTATTAGGGCATTGGGTACGTGAGAAAGAAACGCTTTCTTTAGAGCAGGCCGTGTTTATGCTTACCCATCGTGCAGCGCAAGTATTTGGTATAACGGATCGCGGCTTATTAGCACTGGATCGTCCTGCGGACGTGGTTATATTCGATCCGGAAACGGTCGGCTGTAGTAAGTTGGAACGCGTATTTGATCAGCCGGGCGGTGCGGATCGCTTGGTCTCTTATGCCAGTGGAATAGACGCGGTGGTAGTGAATGGCACCTTACTACGGCAAAATGACCAGGATGTTCTTTCGCCCACAGGCCCGCTTCCTGGGCGACTATTACGCAACGGTTCCGCTTAATTGCTCTCGATGAAGTAAGATAGACGTCAGCGGAGTATTGTGGAGCACAGCGACAAGCAACTGTTTCACTTTACTCCGCCTGGTTATTTCTATTTCCTTCTATTTCCTTCTATTTCCTTCTATTTCCTTCTATTTCTATAACTTCTATTTCTATAACTTCTATATCAATACCCTCTATTTTTATAACTCCCATTTCTATGCTTGGCCAGTCAATAGGGATTCAAATTGACGGGTTAAACGATCTAAGATTATTCGCTATTGATCAAAGAAATGTTTTGACTAAGTCCTCTTCTAAATACCTCCTTTGTTAATTAATAAAAACTAGAAAATAGATAGGAAACATTAGGGTCGGTATTTCGAGTCGACTTTAACGATTGGTTATTCTGTGTTTTTCCTGCATGAGACAAAATCATTCGCCGTGAAGGACTATTTTTTATGACTATACTCAGTTTGGTAGTGGCCAGGTTTCGTCAATTTCAGGCAAACACGTTGTTAAACCTTAAAAAATAAGGGTAGGGCGTAGATTGCTCTAAACGTACTTAGTAGCGTGTGTTGGTTATTCTTCTCGGAGTGTCAAAAATGAGTGAACGATATAGCGTCCTTAGCGTCAATAAAAAAATGATTCGCTGGGTCCTGGGCGCATCCTGTGTGTATTTCGTCGGTCCGGGTGTTTTAATTGCAGAAGAAGACATCATCGAAGAAATTGTGGTGACGGGTTCCTACCTTAAACATTTACCCGAAGACTCTCCAACGCCGATACAGGTCCTGGATCGAATGGACCTTGAGTCCAGTGGTGTGCCTCAAATCGCCGATATAATGGGCAATCTAACCGCTAATTCGGGGTCTGAGTTTCGTTCCAATTTAACGATCTCTAATGGCATGGCAGGTTCCGCGAATATTAACCTTCGTGGCTTAGGTTTAGGTTCTACTTTGGTGCTATTAAACGGCAAACGTTTAACACTAAGTAGTATCGTATCAAACGATGGCAGTAGTTTTGTGGACATTAACCAGTTGCCGGTGAATATGATTGAGGCCATTGAAATCCAAAAAGACGGCGCTGCGGCTACTTACGGAACTGATGCGGTTGCTGGCGTGGTGAATTTTAAACTGCGTTCTGACTTTGAAGGCTTTGAATTCCGTGCAGGCAATCAGTCCACGGTGAATGATTTGCAAATGGATAATGATATATCCATGTTGTGGGGTGCTGGTAATGGTACGACGCACGGGGTTGTCTCCGTGTTAACGTATGATCGAACCCCGTTAGACGTCGTGGATCGTGATTACGCGGTGACTGATAATACCGTGAGTACTCTTGGAGCCCCTGGTGCGCTTTTGATTAGTGGGGTGCCTTACATCGACCCAGGTTGCGAAGCCGCGGGTGGCATCGCAAATACTTTTAATCCATCCGGAACAATCGGTACCTGTGGTTTTCAATTTGGTACATTCTTTGAGTTGGTTGCGCCGGAAACACGCACTAATATCTATGGGATTTTGACGCATGAATTTGATAATCTGACAGAATTTCAAGGGGAAATATCGTATTACAAAAATAAGGTGGATGGACTCAAGGCCTCGCCGAGTTTTCCGATGCTTAGTTTTCCAGTGATACCTGCTGATAACCCTGGGAATTTTAGAGGCGAAGCCGGGGGGTACCTGGGCCGTGTTGTGGGTCCCAATGGCTCAGCCTCACGATTGGATTACCAAACAGAGAGTAGTCGGATAGTCCTTGATTTCAAAAATGAAACCGGTGAATTCGCTGGGTGGAATTGGAATGCAGGGGTGACCTACGGAAATTATAGGCGCGTTTCCAATACCACCGATACCTTAACGAATAGTTTTGAACGAGCAGTTAATGGCGTTGGAGGTGACGATTGCCAAGAGGAGATTGGCAGCGCTTTAAGGGGGCAAGGAGATTGTTCCTACTTTGTGATCGGAGGTGGTTCTGATGTTAATTCATTAGGGATTTATGACTACCTAGCGGCCGATTTACAAGAAAAATCATTCACCTCAAGCATGGTGTTTGACAATGTCTATACCCGAGAGATAGATCAGATTGAACTCCCGGGGGGGACAGTTGAAATGGCTGTGGGTTGGCAATACCGGAAAGATGAATTTAGGGTGACCCCTAATGATACGCTCCGGAATGCGGATGAAACAGTGTATTTTGTGGGCTCCATCGCCGATATGAACGAAAATCAAGATGTGTATGCATTTTTTAGTGAGTTTGCATTACCCTTATTTGATCGTTTGGAGGCGCAGTTCGCTTTTCGATTTGAAGAGTATGGCGGCAAAGTAGGCAGCAGTTTAGACCCCAAGCTTGCTGTCCGTTGGGATGTAGCAGACTTTTTAGTGGCGAGGGGATCCGTGAGCAGTACCTTTAAAGCGCCGACATTAAGCCAACGATTTTCCCGGCGTACAGCATTAGAAAGTATAATAAGTGACTCCGGAGGGAGACTTTTCGTAGGCGTACAAACCGCAGGTACAGAAACCTTAGTGCCTGAAGAAGCGGTTACTATGAATTTGGGGACGCTGTTTAATTTTGCAGATGTCCATTCGATTAGCCTGGATTATTGGCGGATCGATTTTGAAAATGTGATTGTGAAAGAGAATGCACAGCAAGTTGCTAATGAATATTATGCGGATAATGACGTAAATACTGATCAATTGACGATCACTGAGGGCGTTGGAATAGTAGGCGTCAGCGTTAATTATGTTAACGCCGGCGAGATAAATACCGACGGCATTGATATGGCCTGGACTTGGGATTTTGAGGCCTATGATTTAGGTGGTTTTCGTTCGAAGTTAGTGGCTACCTACATTAATAGTTATGATTTGGTAGATCACAATGGTGTTGAAATTGATGCACTGAATAATTTTAACAAGACTAATTCAGCGCGACCGGTCCAAGACAAGAAATTTAACTGGGGATTAGATTGGTCTCGCGGTCAGCATACGGGGAATCTTACCTGGCATCACATTGGAAGTTATCAGTCCGACGTGGGTGATCTCGATACGATCAGCAGCCAGAATACGTTTGATGTTCAATATAGTTATACGTTTGTTCAGGTGGACGCTACGCTAACCGGCGGCATTGCAAATCTTACTGATGAAGCGCCCCCCACAGTAGAGACTGAATTCGGCTTTGATAGCTTAACTCACGACCCTCGCGGCATGATGGCGTATTTACGAGGAAGAATAAACTTTTAACAGTCCGGCAGGCCCAAAAAATCCGTCTTGGTGAAGCACTGTTGTAAACTAAGGCGTGATTTCCTTTTGGCCACGTGGGTGGTTGGGTGATTGGGGTTGGGTGATTGGGTGGTTTGGCTCGGTCTTTATCTAAAATTGATTGTTTTATTTTGATTTTACCGGATGACTATTCTAGCTCTATCATCCGCGAATAAATAACGCGTCATACTCTTGTTCTCTTTCTGATACACAATCCAATTAATAGAACCAAAAGTCATAGAACCAAAAGCAATGAGTTTCGATTCGTTTATGGATATTTAATGCTCCATGAAGCTGTTCGTGGTTTATATTTAAATAGAGGGTGTTTTATACCCAAATAAATCAAACCGAACAGTGTACTGTTGGGTTATGGGTTTGCCTAAAGGAGAGGGCTTCAATGGAAAATACGTCCCTATTCAAAAGCGTTGTTTATGTGATGTTTTTGGTGGCTGGAATTGTTTTGCCTGGTTTGTGTCATGCGGAAAAAATACAAGAGATATTTAAAGAAAGCAGTGCTGTAAATGCTTCGTCTAAAGCGTCTCAAGTAAAAATTAATGGCATTGTGACACAGATCGAATCACTTCTTGATCAATATAAGCGAATTAATAAGCAAGTTGAAGGGTTAAAGATATATAACAAACAGTTAAATAAACAGCTGTTTACTCAGGAAAAAGAAAAAATAAAAATAAAGCAATCCATCAGTGACGTTACCGTCATTGAGCGCCAAGTAATGCCGCTGATTATGAAGATGGTCTCAGGGCTGGAAATATTCATTGATTTAGATGTGCCTTTTCTATTGCAAGAGCGTAAAGATCGGATGGATGCGCTAAAGGTCTACATCGACCGAACGGATGTGAGTATGGCGAGCAAGTATCGCCGTACTTTGGAAGCCTTTCAAGTTGAAAACGAATATGGCCGGACTATAGAAAGTTATCGAGATTCTATATCCATATCAGGTAGCCCGAGGGAAGTCAGTATATTGCGTATCGGCCGAGTGGCGCTGTTATTTCAAACCTTGGATGGATCACTATCAGGTGCTTGGGATCGCGGTAATAATAAATGGGATGCACTGAAAGACCCAACCATGAATACCTATATTCGACGTGGATTAAAAATCGCAAGTAACCAAATGGCGCCGGACATTATGTTGTTGCCTATTAGCGTAAAGGATTAGCTATGTTTGATCGTATCACAAGGACAATGCTTGTAGGTGGCTGCTTGATGTGGGTTGCTATAGGGATGCAAGCGCGTGCAGTGTATGCGGAGTCTCCCGGTTCGCTGGACGAACTGCTCGAGTTTGTAAAGCATGGCAATATCAGTGAAAACAAAGAAAACAAAGCCAGAGAGAAGCGCTTTATTGAGTCAAAGAAGAATCAAAAACGAATTTTGATGAATGAGCGGCGAGCGCGTAAGAATGAAGAATCGTTAAGCTTAAAGCTCGAAGATGAGCACCGAAAGAATGACGTGGAGATAAAAGAGTTAACTGAAAAGCTCCGTTTACGCATGGGCAATTTGAAAGAGCTGTTTGGTGTGATTCAGCAGGTCGCCGGGGATACACGAGGCCTTTTTGAGGGCTCGATAATAAGCGCTGAGTTTCCTGGGCGAGAAAAGTTCCTTAATGAATTCATCGAAAAAATGACCTCAGACTCCGAACTCGCCTCTATTAATGATATGGAAAAACTTTGGTTTGAGTTGCAGCGTGAAATGACCGAGTCAGGCAAGGTCTCTCGATTTGATTCCAGTGTTATTTTTGCAAATGGGCATGAAGAAACACAGCAAGTCATTCGTGTTGGCTCATTTAATCTGATTGGCGACGGACAATATTTAAGTTTTTCGCCAGAGACTGGAAAAATTGTGGTATTGCCTCGTCAACCACGGTCAGAGTTCGTTAGAGCGGCACAGGCGTTCAGTAGCAGTACCGGGCATACCTTGTTTGGCTTAGATCCATCCAGGGGACAAATATTAAAGTTATTAATGCAATCGCCTAATCTAGAAGAGCGCATCAGACAAGGGGGGACGGTAGGGTACGCGATTCTTTGTTTAGGCGCGATTGCCTTT
>NVVB01000037.1 GCA_002402085.1 Gammaproteobacteria bacterium | reverse complement strand
TTGGTGCCCTCTTTTGGGTGCGGGTTAACACTTGTTCGAGTAGATCTAAGCTAAAGGCTGGCTGCATGATGGTACGCTGAGTCACGTCACTACCGGACGGCATTCGTGTGCTCAAGTCTGTCATGGCTCCTCGGCTCTGGCTTCCTGCGTCGCTCTACCGCCTACATCCATGTAGGCGTTCTTTGGTCTAAATGTTCAGGTGGGGCGGCCTCCCGTATTCACCGTATCCCGGCCATTACGCTGGGTATTTGGCTACTATGCCGTCTGCTGACTTCTSSYWRWTYWSCGTCCGGCTTCCTCCGAACCAACCCTCGCGGGTAAGCCCTTGCCATTCGCTAACTGTTATCGTCTAATCACAACACGGTTTTCGACGGTGTTCTTCCTGTAGAGGACTTTCACCTCATTAGTTCATGCCCATGCTGGGCGTACACAAACAGCTCCATCGGACTCTGTAATGTTTGCACCTTTCCTGCAAAAACACGCAGCAAAGTCACCAACATTACTACGCGCGGTGAGCTGGGCGTTAGCTTAAAAATATGAAATATAAAGGTCCTAAAGAAAGAGTAGATGCAGCTAGATCAGAGGAAACTGCTCCTGAATATCTAGCCAATTTGTCGCGGGCGCCAGAAGTTTTTGTTAGAGCTGCGGTTGCAAGTAATCCAAATACACCAATAGATATACTTGATTCAATTGCATTGCAGGTATTGGGCTCTGATTAAGCTTGGGAAGTTGCTGCCAGCTTGGCTGGAAATATAGCACTTCAAAATGGAACTATCGCAAAGCTCATTGATTCTATCAATCACATGGTCAGGGCATTACTCCGAGACACTATTACCAAAATGGCACAATAGAAGCAGTTTCATCCTCGAAGTCCGCAGGGAAGAAAGAATTTATGTTGTTATCGAACCCAGATAACTTTCCAAAGTATCTTCGCTTGAGGATGCTTAATGAAAATTGCCAGCAAGGTCTAATTGAGTTGCTGTGTAACGACCCAAGTAAAAAGATTAGAAATCGGGCTCTTAAAATGCAGTCACAAATCTAACAAGGTTGTCATTGGTAGCCAAGTAAGCTCTGCTTATGGTCCCTAAGTTTTGTTTTATCATTGGTTTAGGCTGTGGCCCCATACAACGGCGTTATGACGCGCTGAAATGCCTCTCTAGCAGTGAGCTGAAATCCGCGCTATTTTGTACAGAACAACGTACAAACTGGAGAGTCCCATGGATAGAATAAATTACGAGCAAGATATACGTCCCCTTTCTGAATTTCGGGCTGGAGTAAGTTCCTGCCTTAAGCAAGTTACTGAATCTAAAAGACCCTTGGTTATCACTCAGCATGGGAAGGGAGTTGCAATTCTGTGTGATGTGGGTGAATTCGAGGCTATGCAGACTAGGCTTGAGTTACTTGAAGAGATATATAAGGCTGAAACCCAGATCAATGAAGGGCGTGGCATTGACCATGAAGAGGCTAAGAATATGGTAATGAAGGGGCTTAAGCCTTGAGTATTACGTGGCCACCCTTTAGCCGTGGAGCAAGTAAGAGACATCGCAGCATATATAGCGCTAGATAAACCTTCAGTAGCAGTATCATGGGTTTAAGAAATTTTTGATTCCGTAAATAGGCTTTCAGATTTTCCAGAAAGTGGTCGTATTGTTCCGGAACTAAAAAGAAGCGAAATTCGTGAAGTCGTTCACGGTAACTATCGAGTTATCTATAAAGTAAAAAGTAGTGAGATTTTGGTTTTAATCGTTAAGAGCTACCGTCAAAAAATTAAACCGGAAGATATTCAGTCATAATAACCATGTCAACCGGACATTTTTTTTGCTCCGGTCTTTTGCGGATTTCGCTTCGCTACATTTGATCGAAAAATATATCCACCAAAAAGTTAAGCAAAAGTTAAGGACATCCAGTGCGCCGAGCTAAATCGGTAGAAGATTGGAGGTGCAATCCCTCTATCCAGAAAGGGCTAGCGACCTGCTGGAGCCCCGAGTCATGGGCGGCTATTCGTGAGGGTAGTGGTTAAGCGTTGACAGGGGAACATATAGGCTCAGTATTGAGCTCCGAAATCAAACTTAAGAACGCTGACCTTGTTGGGTGAGGGGGAAGGCAATACGGGTTTTTAGGACGAAAGTTAAGGGCATCCATTTAAATGTTTCGCGTTGAGAGAATGTATCGGCATACTAAGTGGCTGTCCCAAAACAGTGCTCTTCATCTTTTTATGACTCCAAGTGTGAGAGAATGGTCATTTAAGCACAGCTCTCGGATAAGGTGGGGAGTCCAATAATCTGTGATGCGCTACCAGGGAAAGTGCTCTGTCTATGGCAATAAGTGAATTCGAAGTAAAGAGATGTGAGAGGGAGGTCGAAAAGTTTCTTGACAAGCGTAGGCCGCCTGCTCACATGCGTAATCAGCTCGACTTTGGTTATCGCATCGAGAATCAAAGCGTTGAATTGTTCGAAGTTAGGCCTGTGTGGAATAAACCAGAAGAACAAACGGAAGCTCCATTCGCGAAGGCTACGTACGTTAAGAAAGAGAAACTCTGGAAAATATATTGGCAACGCCAGGACTTAAAGTGGCACAGCTATACCCCTGCGCCAACTGCTAAGTATTTTGAAGATTTTCTGTCAATAGTAAGTGACGATGCTAATGCATGTTTTTTTGGGTAGTTCARCGCATAACAAGGCCGGGCTGCGGAACTCCGCGTGGCGGCACCTTTTTTACGGCGAAAAAAATCCGCCAACACGCTCTGTCCGTAGCTGGCGGCATTAGGCATGCTATGAGTAAAGATCCCCAGAGTGAGATTTTTAGGACTATGCCGGGAGATGGCAGTGCCGAATGGGAAGAGACATTCTATGGGTGTCTGTCGGAGCATGGTAATTGGGACATGGAGAAATTTTGGATATTCCATATGGCTCTCACCGAGATAGGGAAAGAAGTTCAAGAAGATGCTGTTGTAGATAGAAAGCTAGTTTATGCCCTACTCTAYATTCAACAGCACGTACTAACTCACGTTACTTCTCATTATAATTCCCAAGTAGATTGGAAATTTGAGGCAATAGACGATGAGCAACTGTTTGAGTTCGTAGAAAGGTTTGAGCTGGCAATTCTTGGGGCAATATCAGGTGAAGTATCGGCGGAATCATCGTTTGACCTTGTTAACCCTCTATTGGCCGACGCCTAACAAGATCAAGTTTAGCGACATATTTTATGTTTCTCCTTTATCATAAAGAAATAAGGGGTAGGTTTAGAATGTTCCCAAATAGTCTATTCCAGCGTGGAAAAACTATCAGTTTAATGGTGCGCTTTGGGAATTTAATATCGCTTTAGATTCCAGTGTGGCAATCAATCAACGTGGTTCATTGTTGCTGGAGAATGAAGTGCTGGAAACCAGTTTTCAAGGACYTGCCTCGCCGTTCAMGGCTGGCCTAAATNGTTTYACTTGTCACAACTACAGTGGTACTACATTAGGCAAACGTAACACGGCCTTTGCTGCGGACCTAAGCCACATCTTTGACGACGTTATTCTTGGGCAGTGCATGGATGAGGCATCTAGCACTCTCATAAATGAAGACGCTGCTTTGTAATTCTGTCGCTGAAGAACCCCCATCGATTGCGACTATCTGGATTGAACCTGTGTACAGACAGTAGCTTCGGATAGGCGCGGTCTCTTCTAATATTAATTTGTATATTTATACTGATGCATCTATTTTTGAGTATACGGATTTTATATGCTTGGCAGGTCCCTAGTCGGGCAGCCGAGCGGATGTAGTGGCATACTCAGTGGATGATCCCAAATAGGTCAGCCTTGCTGAAATGAGGCGAGAATCGTGGCCATATTTGGTTGCTTGTTGATTCCAATCGTTCGATGTTCCGCAGGCCTCAAAGACAACGATGCTGAGTTGGCTATTTATTAACCATTTCATGGGGTTTGATGGTGTCATTCCCTTGTTGGATTGCAGCTTTTTACCCTTAAATATATCTACTTGGATCACATCTTTTGCCAGATCGACCCCAAGGATAGAATTGTTAATCTTTTTATGGCTCAAAGTGTGAGAGAATGGGTATTTAATCATCGCTCTCGGATAAGGTGGGGAGTCCAATTATCTGTTATGTACATCAGAGTATGAACAATGATGGCGAATAAGCCTCACGTTGGCCTATCGATTCTAGTGTTTGTGGCCGCCGCATTCGTTACCGGCTATTAGATTACGTATCTAGCTGACATTGATGTATTCAGCGTAGACTACCTAATTGCGTTGTGTACTCCTATACTGGCCTGTGGGCTTACAGGCTTTGTGTTTATTTGTTTTGGTATTGGCCTCAAGAGTCTAGGGGTTGCTTTGTCACCGGGTATCGGCTCTTTACCAGTGGTTGGGGACCGCTTTAAACGCTGCTTCGCAGCAAAGTGGCCCACTCACTCAGGGTTATGTTTTGATGCAGTATAGTTAAAAAATATTAATTAATAGTAAGGAGAAGGTTATGTCCAAGGGACAAGATTCAAAAAAGGCAGTCAAAAAGAAGTCTGAAAAGACCTTGAAAGAAAAGCGAATTGAAAAAAAGGAAAAGAAGGCCAATAGAATCAAATAGGCTTTCTAATCAAACAAGATCAACTTTATATTCGAGCTGGTGAATCCGAATATATGTATATAACTCACCAACAATTATGAGTAAATAAAATGAGTAAAGGCACAGTTAAATGGTTCAACGCCGATAAAGGTTTTGGTTTTATTACACCTGAAGATGGCGGCAAGGATTTGTTTGTCCATCATTCTGAAATTCAATCAGGCGGTGATTATGCAACATTGAATGATGGCCAAGCCGTAGAATTTGAAGTTGGCCAAGGTCAAAAAGGTCCATGTGCAAATAAGGTTGTTGCCGTTTAGGTTGCAATACTAAAGGGCATCCACTTGGTTTTGATGTTCTACTTTCAATTTAAAGTGGATGTTCCTTTATTTCATGCAGTTGACCTGAATCATTGGCAATGAACAGATTGCTATAGTGCGCGAAACTCAAAACAACAACTTAAAGACGCTCATTTAAATTTCTCGTGCCGAGAGGATGTTGCGGCATACTAAGTGGATGTCCTCAAATAATTTCCCCCAAATAGTTTCCTAAATAGTTTTCCTTCCTTAGAAAAATTTATACCCGACTGGGTGTGAGTGGTTTGGTTTGCTCTATCAGCAATTCCCCTGACGCTAGAATCCAAATACTCTGCAGTAATTATGTGCCCTCTTTATGTAGGGGTCGGGGAGCTAACGCGCGTTGTAATTCCCTCCTCTGCGCGTTCTTCTTTAGTTCCTAGTTCCTAGTTCCTAGTTCTTAAACGGACTCAAGTTTATCGTGGCGGTGATGCTTGATTGGATGACACGTATCGTCAGTCACGGTCTTGCGTTATTCGTGGTTGCACAATTAGTGACAAAATTTGTCATGTTTTATTACTTTGTTGGGGCGTCAAATTATTGACCTATAGAGGGGGGTAAATTATTGCAGAGGAAAGTCATTGATAGGAGATAGGGCCTAAAAACCATCAAGCTGGAAACGTGATGTCGGTCACAAGTGGTATGTATTCTGCTTCTCACTGTGCAGGATMTATATTTCGTAGGAAACGTGYGGTCACCCAGGTCATCGCGACTTAGGCTCCACGAAAAAGGCAAACCCGTGGTAACGCGGGGACGCAAAGCCAGTGCCCTTTTACATACGAGGGTCGTACGGTTACCGAATGGAGTRAGGCATTTCTGCTGAAGCTTTCTCGGTATTTTNAATAATCTCTTTTATGAGYGAGAAACCCTATGCGCGACAAAATTATACGTTCTCTTTTAGTGTCTAGTTTAGCGTTGAGTGGGCCTGCTTTTTCCTCTGCCTTGAGTGTCGAGGAGAGTGGCGATGCGGCGTTATTGGTTGAGCATCTGCTTGGGTCCAATATGGAGGTGAGCAATGCGGCATTGACCGGTACGCTTGATTCGGCGGGTATGTTCAGTGGCGGTGAGCTTATCGTTGGCTTTGAGAGCGGGATTGTCCTTTCAAGTGGGCGCTCGAGCTATGTTATTGGGCCAAACCAAAGTGACTCWCGTAGCCAAGCAAATTATTTGGCGGGGGACGCGGATTTAAACAGCCTTATACCGGGGTATAATACCTATGACAGTACGGTGCTTGAATTCGATTTCGTTCCGAAAAACGGCGTGATTTCATTTCAGTACGTATTCAGTTCTGAAGAATACAATGAGTGGGTGAATAGTTCGTATAACGATGTGTTTGGGTTTTTTCTGGATGGCGAAAATATCGCTACGCTTCCGGGCAGTATGATGACGGTATCGATTAACAATGTTAATAATGGCAACCCGTATGGCCAAAACGTAAGTAATCCGCAGTATTTTATTAACAATGACATGAGTGACGACGGCGGTGAAATTAATACTGAAATGGATGGCCTTACGGTAGTTCTGTCGGTGCAGGCTCCTGTTACTGCTGGGGCTACGCATCATCTAAAGATGGCCATCGCGGACGCGGGCGATCACATCTATGATTCCAATGTGTTTATCAAAGCCGGTAGTTTTGTCGATGCGATCTCCGATATGGATGAGGATGGCATCGCTGACGGTGAGGATAATTGTCTGCACACGGCCAACCCAATGCAGGCAGATACTGATGGCGACGGTGTCGGTGACCTATGTGATGAAACGTCTGCACCTGCTCCCTTAGACTTTGTTAAAATGACGGGCGGCGGTGCGGTAGAAAGTGGTAAAAGTAACTTTGGCTTTAATATTCAAAGTACCCCTACAGGCGTGATTGCACACGTTCAGTTTAATCGTAAAAATCGTGGCAAAGCCAGTGACGGTGAAAGTCCTCTGCAAATCAAAATTAACGGCAATATCGATCAATACACATCGATTGCTGATGGCAAGGGCTTAGAGTTCACCGCACCGTGTACGGTTCGTACGCTGCTTAATGGCAGTGACCGCGTGTCTAACCTCTGTGTAGTGACAGCGATTGATAACGGCAAGGGTAAAGGTAAAAAATCAACCCCGGATGAATTCACGCTTGAAATTATCGAAGGCCCCAGTGCAGGTTACCACTCCGGCAACGCTGCCTTAGTCCACGGTAATCTTACCACTCACCAAGAGTAAGGCGTTGCTCCCTCACTAAGATTGGACATGGGTTAGCGGGGTCTTAGTGAGGGAGGAGTGAGTGACCAATGAGTTTCGACGGCGCTGAAGGAGGCGCCATTAATATTGATTTTTTAGTCGCAGCGAATATCGCCCGCTTCAAAAAAGATATCACTAGCGACTAAACCTTTGAGTGTTGTCACGCAGCGTCGGTCCGGCATCTCGATGATTAATGCGCCTCCCTTCGCAACCGGTGTCTCGATGTCAAAGTAGCCATCCTCATCGGTATACGAGACGCCCCCTGGGGAAATAAATCGTTGGTTAACCACCGGCTCGCCTTGCTGATCTAATAAGCGACCAAATACCAGTAACATCTTTTTAAAATAAAAAACCGCTTCGAAGATATTGCCCGGGTAGGCCGTGATGGTTCGCTCGGGGGTTTCAATAAGGACTGGCTCGTCGCCTCGATCTGCCAGTTTAATGGTCGAAGTCTTGTACGTTGGCAGCGGGATAATAAGTTGCTCTCCTGCATGAATAAAGCCTTTGTGCCCTCGGTTTACTAGAAAAGAGAACCGAGAGCTGCCCTCGCCGATTACTTTAACCACCAAAATGGCTTTCTCTTGAGACATCTTCTGGCCCGAAGCGGCCAGTAGGCCTTCTTCATTCCAGATCAGCGTGCTGGATACCTCTCCCCCAAAGTGACCGCTAAAAGTGTTTAGGTTGGTATTGACGTAGGTGTTGGTGGAGACTAGTTTGCCACTGTATTGAAGGCTATTGTCCAGCGACACTTTTATGGATTGGTGCTCCGATACGATGTCATCAAGGTAGAGTGTCGAGCGCGCATCGATGTTTTTACGCCATGGGTGGGAGGCGTTATTGCCTGGCGCGCTGACGCTAAGCTGTCCGCCTAAGGTATATCCTGAGGCATTGTTTCTAAAGTTCAGCTGCGCTTGCTTGGGTGTTTTTGATTGCTTACTTTGACTGCTAAAGGATAAAAAAAAGTTGGCGTCGTTATCTTTGTTAAAAATCCACTGTAGTTTTAATGACGATTGAAATCGTGGGCTTTTAAAGACGTTGAAAGTCAATTGAGGGCCGAAGTGATAATCAGCAGGCTGACCCTCGTTTTGACTCCAGTTGCAATTAATAAGTAATCGCCCGGCAAGTTTTTTAAATTGGATTGGTCCGGATAGATTTAGATTAACCGATTCCCTGGCTTGTAAGCTTAATGCGGCGGCGAGCGGTGTTTCTGGGATGACTTCATCTCCGAGCTGATTTAACTCGGTATTATTTAAAGCCGTACTATTTAACGAAGTGTTATTGGTGCTTGTGCTTGTTTCACCTAGTTCATCATTGTTGCTGGGGTGGGCGGGATCGCCTTCAAGGAGAATGCGGTTGAAACTTTTACTTAAGGAGAGGCGGCCCGAGTAGTTTTGATTGTTCCAATCCAGATAAGTGCTTGTTCCCAGTAATCCGCGTTGGCTTATGGCAATGTTTACATTGGATTTAATGTCACCTGGTAACCATAATGCCTGCGCGTTGATTGCGATGTTGGAGTTTGCCTCGATGATGGATGCATCGGCGCTGCTGTAGAAAGACGCACTGCCATCGGCCCAGTCGAGCAGTCGTTTCCTGACGGAGATTAAGCCCACGGCTTGATCTGTGAATTTTATCTTGTCTCGAATAGTCCCCAGCTCAAACAATATTTCCGGATGCGCTCTGAGTGCAAGGTGGGTGGTCTTTGTGAACGGTCTAGTTTCGCGTTTTATATCGCCTTTGTTGTTGGTGATGACGATCTCGATATTGTAGGTGCCTTGTGGAAAAGAGCGGGTATCGATTTCACTGGTGCCAAAATCGAAAATATTACTGTATAGAAGTCGGCCCGAATTTTGCGCGGCTCTGAAGATATCAATTCGTGACCGGGTCGGGGTGTATATTTCGATTCGGGAGGCTTTTAATAGCGGGTCTCTGTTGATCAGTATGCGATTGGAGCCGAGACGAACTCCCAAGATACTTAAGCTGCCAGCAAACTGTTGGCCGGAGGTTTCCAGTAAGCCGCTGGACAGTGTCATGTGTTGGTTTAGGGTTCGTAGATCGCGATTGACCGATGCGGCGGATACCTCGTAGCTGCCGGTTGCTTCGTTGTAGGTACCGATACTATTGATGCGGGTGCGTCCCCGACCGAACAAGGTGTTGTGATTGAGACTGCCATGACCTTGGCCATTGTCTACGTTAAATGAGGTGCTACCGGTGAGGATGACTTTATTACGCAATGCTAGAATTTTTTTAGGCTTGGGAAGCGCTTCCATATCGGAGACATCACTGGTAAAGCTTAACGCTTGTGCGACCTCAAGGTAGATCTTGAAATTGTTGATATCGATACGAAGTGTGCCAATGTGTTTGATTTGGCGAGGGCCGGTGATTACGCCTGATATTAACGGCAGTAGCGCCTGYTTATTTCTAACGGGGGGAAGTAGCGGAAGTATATCCGCCGCATTTTCAAGGGCGATCCAGTGATCGCCAAAAAATCCGTAGGCTAGGCCGACGTATCGTCCGCCGACGTGAAAATCGAACGCGCTGAATTCTCCATCTACTTCGGGGTCTATTTTAGGCGCGTTATGAGGGAGTTCTATGCTGAGTGCGCTGAAAGGGATTAACAATAAAAAGACAGCGACTAGTAGGCATGTGCCCTGAGTATCCTGGAGGCGCTTAAGGGGGGTAATTAAGCGTGCGAAATGCATTGTTAATTAGAATAGTTTGGCTGAAGGCTTTGCCTTTTAACGCGTTTGGGACGTCCATGGTCCAATTTGAGCCGGGGTAAATACGCTTTCCTATGAGAGGGGTGCATGCGCTTCTGTCTTTGTTGCAGAAAGGTTCTCTTTGTAATTGTGCGGTGATATTGCCTGTATTGGAAAACGTGATTTTGCCGTCCTTGCGCACAAAATTAAGGTTGGGCTTGGGGGTTTCAGGATTCGCTAGGATTAATACGCCCATGCCCACCACAACGCCGATTTTAACACTCATGCCGCCGGACTCTTGTTCGGTAGTACGCGTTGGTTTGTCAGGAAAAAAGCGTATGCGATACATTTTTTCTTGATCACTTATTTTTTTACGCAAAATGACCCGCGTGAGCCGAGTTTCATGTGGTTGGAGTTCAAATATTTTGGGTGCAACGGATAACTCGCGTGTTTTTATCTCGGACTCGGAGTCTTGCCCAGGATTGAGTGTTTCAATGACTTTGGCTTCGACCTTGATGACCGCGTCGCTGTTATTCGTAACGGCGATGTTATTGACGGGCGGACTGGTACTGTCAAAGTGAATGACTATTTTGTCGAGGCTAATATCCGCGCTGGCGATACTGGCGAATAACAAAAGACTAATGCTTAGTAATGCGGAGGCTAGTTTAATGATCACTCGCATGAACTTATTCCTTAAGGTGTTGGTTACCCTATTCTTTAACCTACCCCCTGCTTGTAATTGGAAGTCGGTTGGATCGGAGTTGTACAGTCGCTTATGTGAGCATAGGTCAGGGGCTTTAGTTTATACAGGTTCAACGAATGACTAGCGTGGTTCGATGACAATGGTGAGTTCAGCGTAATAGGTGCCCGCGGGCACTGCGGCTATATCGGCGCTGTCCACTTCCATGGTTAGATTCGCTGATAAGCCTTCAATAGCACATAGTTCGTCGGAGGTTGCCGCGGAGCGTCGGTTAAAGGCGCTCCCATAAGGCAGTGTTTTGCCCCCGGGATTCGCCGAAGTATTCCATTTAACGATGTAGGGAAGCTCCACTGTGTGTGCTTGGTTTTCCAAGTAAAAACCATTCGGGGTGATGGTTGAGTTGTCGGTTGCAGTAACAGTGTATCGATTTTTTCCGTCATCTCGGTATACGCACGTAGAGTTATCGCTGACTAGATCTCCCGTAGACCAGCTGCCAAAGTTAATGGTTGGCATGTTGGTAAGCCGTACGTTGGCTGCCAATACGCTTTGCGTGCATAAGCTCGATATTAAAGCGATTTGGATTAATCGTGCGTTAGACATGATTGGTTTTGGCAGTGCATTCACTATTGATGATTAAAGGGTAGTAATTAAGTGTTAGTAGTTAAGTGCAAGGGACTAACTATTAGGCAGCCAGTCTATTGTAAGAATAGTGTAAAAATAATGTTTCCTTATAGGATGGGCTATTGCGATGCAAGGTGGCGTCATTGCCTTATTATTGGCGGGAAATTATTGTTGGCGAAAAAGTGTCATTGGCGAAATTTTGTCAGTGTTGCCGGATAATGCGCCAATAAATTGGATCACTTTTGTCGGCGGTGCCTCTCATAAGTCTTTCTCAATGGATCTGTCTCGTAGGCTGGGTTGTTGGTATGTCTCGTAGCGTTGTTTTGTGTCGCATGAGCCCACTATAACCAAAGGGGATTTAAAATCCGAGGGAGATAGTTTTTAAGAATGAGAAAAATAGTGGGTTTATTTCTATTATCGAAATAATTAATTTGCAGTTTGGGAAAACTGATTTCGTCAATATTCTGTTAAGGAATATTAAGCAAGTGGTTTTGTTACCGTCGTTGTAACGAAGTGAAAGTGCTATTTATTTATAATCTATTTTATTCAAGGTGCTATTGGTGCTGTATTGATGTTTTAGGAACTTTGACGCCCGTGAACGGGAGTTCTTGGCACGGGCAGTGCAATACTTAATGCAAACCACTAGAACATATCGTTTTCCTTATTCGGTAAATGATGAACTAAAAGAAACTACAATAAAGGTAATATTAACAATGAAAAATATTTTTAAAATTGGTCTTGCTGCTTCTTTATTTGCTGGTTCAAGCTTGGTATTAGCTGCGACTGCTGACGGTTCTCTAGGCGGTACTTCAACCGGTACGACGGATGTAACCTTAACGATCGATGAGAAATTTCAAATTAGTGGTATGGATGCCTTTTCTTTTGGTAGCTGGTCGGGCACTGGCGATCTAGACGCCGAACGAACCATGTGTGTTTATCACAATGGCGACGGCAGCTATAGAGTGACCTTTACGGATAATTCCGCGCTATCGGTAGGTTTTGCAGTCGAGAACGCAGCCGATACCGCAGCGATTCCGATGGAAGTCCGGTTTGTCGCGACCTTGGCCTCTACGGGTAACGTGGCGGTGACTTACAACACGGCAGAAACTCAAGCTGCGCTTGCCGCGAACATTTCCGCCCCGGGTTGTGGTGGTGTTGATAACGCTAATATCCAAGTGGTCATCACTGAAGCCGATTTGAATAACGCATCAGCGGGTGCTTACGACTCAGAAATTACTGTAGTTGTTGATCCAGACTAGTATTACCGCTAGTTGTCTTAACCCTCCACGGCCTTAGGCCCTGGAGGGTTTTTTACGTTGGGCGGATGATTTAAATTTACGCGGGCTTTAATAGCGMGTATGAAGTATTTTAGGAATCTATTTTGTTGATTTGAAATGTTACCAAATCGCCGTATAAACCTTACAGATCCCTCAAATTGGTTCTTGTATAGTGTCGCCTCGATTGAATGATATGTATTTTGTTTATCTTGGAGAATTTCTGTAATGAAAAGAAGTGCTGGAATCTTATTGTTGGGCAGTGTGATGGCTTGTTCTTTGGCGGCTAATGTATCCTATGCGGCAGGAAATTCAGGCGGTTTTGCTGGTGTTCTTTACGGCGGGTTGACGGTCGGTGGTGACGAACTTGTCACTGTTGAATTTGAGGACGGTGATGACGGTACTGTAGAAGCCGGTGGGTTCTTACTTTTTGGGGCCGGCGTTAAATATCGTTTTGAAAACTCTCCGTTAGAAGTTCAAACTACTGTGGGCTACCATTTTGATTCAGAAAATGCAGAAAATGGTGATGTTGGTTTCTCTAGAATCCCGTTGGATGTATTAGGTTTTTATAATACAGGGAATCATCGGTTCGGGGCAGGTATAACGTATCATTTAAATCCCGAGCTTAGTATGGATTTTGATTCTGATGTGATGGTTTCTGGGAATGGTGATTCTATAAAGTTTGATAATTCGATAGGGCTGGTTGCCGACTATAATTATCTTTTTGGTAACAATGTGGCGGTCGGTGTGCGTTATACGAGTATCGAATATTCTTCTTCTAGATTAGCGGAAGATCTTGATGGCTCCTATATTGGTATTACCGCGTCTTATTTTTTACACAATTGATTGCTGTCATTTGCTAGGGCTGTGTATCGATAAAACGTTCTGGCTTTAGTAGGTGAAATGAATGATAAAAGGCTGAATTCTTGCTTAAGAGTTCAGCCTTTTTTTGTTTTAAAGGGTATTTTTTTCTTCGACGAACGGTCGGAAAGGGTTGGGTTTTAGGGGTCAAAATAGGCGAATGACGGCCTCTGCTATAATAAATTCATTAATGGTCAGGTTTTGAGCTTGTAGGTTTTTGCTTTAAATTACGTACAAGGACGTTACGTGTCGATGGGTTTTTTCGAACGGCGTAGGCGCTTTGATAAGAAGCGGGTGCTTCAGGAAAATTATGGATAATTCGCTGGCTAGTTACGCGGCTAGTCGAGACAATAATTTCAATTTCATTCGGTTCTTTGCTGCGTCCCTTGTTTTGTATAGCCATAGCTATGTCATGGYGCCCGGGTCGGTGGGTGGTGAGCCTTTGGTGGCAGCGATCAATATGACGGCTGGGCGCATCGCTGTCGATGTGTTTTTTATCACCAGTGGGTTTTTGATTGCTCGCAGTTATCTCTCTAGAAATGATTTTTTCGCTTTTGTCTGGGCGAGGGTGCTACGAATATACCCGGCGTTGATTGTCGCTATTTTATTTTGTATTGGTGTGGGCGCATATTTTACGTCGCATAGTCTTACGGAATACTTTTCTAACCCTCAAACCCATAAATACTTCTTCAAGAATATTACGCTGTTTGGCGGTGTTGAGCATGTACTGCYAGGCGTGTTTTTGGATCTCCCTTACAAACGTTTTGTAAATGGTTCGCTGTGGACTTTGCCTTATGAAGTGAAGATGTACGCGATACTGGCCGTTACCTTGTTTTTCATTTCGCATTTAAGTCGATGGTTTAAGTTTATAACGATTAAGCGGGCGCTTTTAATCCTTGCTATTGCGTCTGTTGTCCTTCATTTGATTAGTCGGTTCTATCACGTATTACCGCTGCACTTTTTACGCCTTTTTTCGATGTTCTTCATTGGTGCAGCATTCTATGCCTGGAGGGGGCAAATAATTTTGTCTTCGCGGTGGTTTCTTGTTGGTGCGGGGGGTGTGTTTCTGTGTTCGATGAATCACGATGTGTTTTATATTTATTACTGTTTCATACTGCCGTTCATGGTGTTCTACCTGGCCTATGTTCCGTCCGGTGCGATACGTAAATTTAATAAGGGCGGCGATTATTCCTATGGTATCTATATATACGCATTCCCTGTGCAACAGTCGTTAGCGAGCTTAATGCCCAATCTTTCCGTAGCAATGATGACCGTTCTGGGCTTCTTAATCGTATTGCTTCTTTCGGCGCTCTCATGGCACTTAATTGAGAAGAATGCGCTTAGTCTGAAAAGTAAATACGTTTTGTTGCAGGGAGCAGTGCAAGATCTCGGGGTCATCAGACTCTTTGCGCGTAAAAGCTGAGCGTGTGTTCGTGCTCAGTGTGCAAATTGGTATGTCTTGTTGTCAATGGCTGCTTTCTACGTGTGGCGAATGGAGGCGTGCAGTGGCGCTGCTCCATTGACGCGGTCGCCGGGGAGTGGTTTGTTGATGTTTATTGGTAAATTTGTAGGTATTGTTTGAGGGTCGTATCGAGTGAGTATTTAGAGTGAATAAAGTTTGCGGCGTTTGTTGCGAAGGTTTCCAAAAGCTCGGGTTTAGTCATTAGGGTTACTATGGCGTCGACTAGGGGCGTGACGGCATTATAAGGCACCAGAATGCCTGTTTGTTCAGGGATAACTRGTTGAGGGTTTCCTCCTACCTCTGTTGCGATTACTGGGACTCTGCGCGCCATTGATTCCATTATCGCGAGTGATAAGCCCTCTGTCTCGGAGCAGACTATTAGTAAATCGATGGTCTCATAAATCTCTTCCCTGTTTAAAACCGTGCCGTGAAAAAAAACATGTYCATCTAGCTGATGGTSTTTTACAAAACGGGCTAGTTTGAGCTGTTCTGTGCCTGAGCCGTAGAAATGCACTTCAGGTACTAGTTGATGAGAGGATTTAATTTCGAGCAGTGCTTTTAATAAGTTTATTTGGCCTTTTAATGGAACAATTCGGCCCACAGAACCTAGTCGAAACGGAACGTTAGCGCGCGCGGTTGAGTTGTTTTTAGCTTGTTTYWGTGGGGGGACAAAGACTCCATTTTCGATCACTTTAAGTTTCGAAGGGCTCCAGGGATAATGGATGCGAAATGCTTCTAAGCCTGCATTGGAAACGAACGTCACTTTGTCTATAAAAGGGCGCGCGATAAAGTGAGTTACTCGCCAGCTATATTGATTAAGGCGCGCGCAGCCGTGTCGCGTATAAATGACCTGGACTCGGTTTAACCGGCTTAAAAAAAGAAAGAGTGCGAGTTGCTTAAGGGCGCCTCTGCTGTGTATATGGAGAGTAGTGTCTTTTTGTGTGACGCAGAACTTGATTRTTTTTATTATGCGTTGCTTCTTGGTGAGGGTTTTATCAATGATTTTTAACGGGATGCTAAGCGAGAAGGCTTCGGCGGCGAGTGTGTCGTCGATGCTTCCAAAACTTAAGATCTGAGGAGACCAGCCATTGGCTTTTTGTAGTGCTGAGAGGTCCAGTACGAAACGTTCAGCGCCGCCGAGTAGAAGGCTTGACACTACATGGGTAACTGTTTTTTTTTGCGTCATTTACTGCGGTGACCTAAGGGGCGATGAGAGGGCTAAGCATAGCATAATGAAGTGAATTATAGTGGTTCTGGTTGATGCCGTTACGCTGCCAAAGGCTTGTTTGCTCGCTTTATGGCGTCTGTCATTCTATCCGGGGCAAAGTTTGAATTCCCGCAACTTGTCGGTCGCTAGTGTTTAACGTTAACGTGTCTAGGATTTAACGGTTTGGGCTGATTGGATTGGTTCGAAAGTAAGGTTGCTTTATTGGCCTTTGTTTAACGTAGGATTTCTCTTTTCTGGTGGATTTTGCGTCTGCCAGAATAAACGCTATCTTATTGGTATTTTTGGTTATTTCTAACCGTATTAGTAGTCTTCTGGTTGTAGTTGCGGCTTGTGACTTGCGCAGTGGTGAGTGTGGGCTTGCATAGACTTTATGAGTGGGGCGTTGCATTTTATACGTTCGGTTCGTCGCGACGCTATAAAGAGTGCTATGATTGCTGTTTATAATTTAGTCTAAGATACTGTTATTTCATGGGAAAGAAATCCAAAAATGCCTCCTCGGTGAATCAATCTGATCCGCACGCAGCACGCGAGGCCTCCAAATACGACAGCCCGATACCAAGTCGTGAATTTATACTCGAACATTTAACCAGCATTGGGTATCCGGTGAAGCATGGCGAGTTGGCCACTCGCTTGGGATTAGGCGAAGAGCCTGAGAGCCATAAAGCGTTGTCGAATCGACTCAGGGCAATGATTCGTGATGGCCAGATTATGTGTAATCGCCGTCGTGAGTACGGCTTGATTTCCAAAATGGATTTGGTGTCTGGGCGTATTCAAGGCCACCGTGATGGCTTTGGTTTTTTGATTCCTGATGATGGCAGTGAGGATTTGTTTTTATCGCCGGGGCAAATGCGCTCTGTATTTGATGGCGATCGAGCCTTGGTCAATGTCAAAAGTGTCGACCGTCGGGGTCGTCGTGAAGGTCGCTTGGTGGAGGTTATTGAGCGAGGTTGCGAGGAATTCATTGGGCGCTTTTTTGTTGAAAATGGCGTGTCTTATGTGGCCCCTGATAATCGCCGTATCTGCCAGCAAATTCATATCGAGAGACCTGCTCGAAGCAAGGTAAAGCCGGGCCAGATTGTACTGGTACAAATTGTTTCTTATCCGACTTTTCGGGCGCCTGCCCAAGGCCGTATTGTTCGCGTGGTCGGTGATCACATGGCGGCGGGCATGGAAATCGAAATTGCCTTGCAAAGCCATGATATTCCCAGTGAATGGCCTTTGAGCGTGATCGATGATGCCAAGGCTTTTTCTACTACGGTGCCAAAGTCTGCATTAAAAGGTCGTGTKGATGTACGTGATCTGCCGTTGGTGACTATTGACGGCGAGGACGCACGGGATTTTGATGACGCAGTGTATTGCGAAAAGAAAAAGTCCGGYGGCTGGCGTTTGTTAGTGGCGATTGCGGATGTATCGCACTATGTGATGCCTAAATCTTCTTTAGATCAAGAGGCGGAAAAACGCGGCAACTCGGTTTATTTTCCTGACTTTGTTGTGCCCATGTTGCCGGAAGTGTTGTCCAATGGTTTGTGTTCGTTAAATCCGGACGTGGATCGCTTGTGCATGATTTGCGAAATGAGTATTAGTGCTAAGGGCAAAATTAGCCGTTACAAGTTTTACGAAGGCATTATGCGTTCTCATGCGCGCTTCACTTACACGCAGGTGGGCGCGTTTCTTGAAGCCGGGGAGCAGTATCAGGAGACTGAGCTAGCGCAATCGTTTCCCGATCTTGTCTCGCCAATACAAACTCTTTATAGCTTGTATAAGACCTTAAAGGTCGCTCGCAGTGAGCGCGGCACGCTGGAAATTGAGTCCACTGAGACGCGTATCGTATTTGGTGAAAACAGAAAGATTGAAAAGATTGTGCCTACGGCGCGCAATGAAGCCCATTGTTTAATTGAAGAGTGCATGTTGTGCGCAAACGTTTCTGCTGCGCGATTTTTGGATAAGCATGAGTTGCCCGGTTTGTATCGCGTGCATGAAGGCCCCAGTGATGACAAGCTGGAAAATCTGCATAAATTTATTGGGCCTCTTGGCTTGAAGTTGCCTAAGAGTAAAACGCTCAAACCGGCTGACCTGCAGTCAATTTTAGAGCAAGCGAAAGATCGACCCGATCGTAATATGATTCAGACCGTGGTCTTACGGTCTATGAAACAGGCGGTTTATGCGCCGGAAAATTTAGGCCATTTTGGCTTAAGTTACCCGGCCTATGCGCATTTTACGTCGCCCATTCGACGTTATGCTGATTTGTTGGTGCATCGTGCGATTCGTTATTTAATCCGTTCGCGCGTTGAGTCCACCAATGTTGAGCGTGTGCCTGGAGCAGCGCGCTTGGCCAAGGCTGAGTTCCTGCCTTATACCCAAGAGAATATGGTGGAGATGGGCGGTTGGATTTCTTCAACTGAGCGGCGAGCGGATTTAGCGACTCGTGATGTAGTGGATTGGTTGAAATGCGAGTACATGATGAGCCGGGTCGGCGAAGTGTATGAGGGCGTGATCACCACCGTGACCAGCTTTGGTTTGTTTGTTGAGCTAAAAGACATCTATGTGGAAGGTCTGGTGCATGTGGCGAGTTTGTCGTCGGATTATTATCATTTTGATCCAGTGCGCCATACCTTGTCGGGTGAGCATTCTGGGCGCGTGTTGCAGATGGGCGATAGTGTTGAGATCAAAGTGGCTCGCGTGGATCTTGATGAGCGCAAGATGGAGTTCTTGTTAACCAGTGATGAAGGGGAGGGGCAGGACCGTCCGCCGCGCAAAAAAGGCCCTGTTCGTCAGCGACGCAGCCAGCCTAAATCCAAAGGTGGCCCAGGGTATAAAGCCAAGGGCGGCCCGCGGGCTAAGTCTGATTCTGCCTCTGATTCTTCAGCGGGACCTAAGTTCAAGTTTAAGCCCAAAAAGAAGTCGGGTAAGGGCCGCAAGAAAAAGGCCGCAGGCGCGAAACAAGGAGAAAGCGGGGCAGCAAGTGCGAATGCTACTCAGCCTTCGGAGTCTAAAGCCAGTAAGCCTTCAGGGCGTAAAAAGAAACCTAAAAAACGTGTTAAGGCGAAATCAACGCCTGCAGCGAAACCTGCAACAAAACCTGCAACCAAAAAGCCTGTATCGAAGCACCGATAGGGGGGCTGTATTAGTCTAAGTCCCGAAAAAGGCTTTCGATAAGCGTTGTGCCTGGATTTAAATTTTGAGAGATCTTGATATAAGTCTAGGGAGGCTCTCGTTAGGGTGATAGTGTGCGCCGCTGTGTTTTGAGCCCGTTGGGTGTGTATAGATTAACTTGAGCGAGAGGTCTTGTGGCAAAGATAGAAATTCTGTCCGGTTTTCATGCGTGTTTAGCGCTGATTGAGCGTTATCCTGAGCGTATTTTAGAAGTCTTTATTCAGCAGGATAAAAGCAGTGATCGTGCTGCGCCCATTGTGGCGTTGGCGAAGCAGCATTCCTTGCCCGTGCAAGAGATAAGCCGCAAGAAGCTCGATGACAAAACCGAAGGCGCCTCTCATCAGGGTATTTGTTTGCGCTACCGGCCTCAGCAGGCGGAGACCGAAAACGCATTAATTAGCTCCCTTGAAGATGTCTCGCAAAGTACCTTGTTTCTTATTTTGGATTCTATTACGGACCCTCATAATCTGGGCGCGTGTTTGCGTAGCGCGGATGCAGCGGGCGTTGATGGCGTTATTATCGCCAAAGATAAGTCGGTTGGATTAACGCCAGCAGTACGTAAAGTAGCCTGCGGGGCCGCGGAAAGCGTGCCATTTTATCAGGTGACTAATCTAGCGCGATGCCTGGGCTATCTTAAAGACGCCGGCGTTTTTGTGGTGGGTACGGCGCTCAGCGACAAGGCCCATGTTATTTACCAATCAAACTTTAAAGCCCCCACGGCTTTGGTCATGGGCGCTGAAGACAAAGGCCTGCGTCGATTGACCGCGGAGCTATGCGATGAGTTGGTGTATCTTCCCATGAGTGGCAGCGTGCAAAGCCTGAATGTCTCGGTTGCTACGGGCGTTTGTTTGTTTGAGGTGGTGCGTCAGCGGCAAGTCTAAGCATGCTGATGCAGGGCGCTGGGTTTTACTTTAGCGTGCTTACTTTCGTGCTTACTTTCGTGCTTACTTTCGTGCTTGCTGAGTCGGGCGTTCAAGTAGTCCCATAGTTCTGGCTTTTAGCGGTTGTACGCCGATATGAGTCGTTATCGGTTGGATACTTCCTGAAAGAAGCTAAATTCGCGGCCTTGAGGGCTGTTCAGTTGAAACTGACTGGCCGTTAGACTACAATCCCGCAGCTTTTAGGCTAACCTAAACAGTAATTAGGCGGTCTTGGAGGCGGTTTGCACTTGCTGCAATCGTTCTCTAGTCCATCCTTGCTGTTGAATTTAGGCCGAGAAACACGTTAGAACGACTGATTTGTATATAGTTATCTCTAACTCCTTGCCTTACCTTCGCTAATAACTGCGCTTGGGAGGCTATTAACCCACAAGGAGCTATCAATGCGCCATTATGAAGTTTTACTTCTTGTTCACCCAGACCAAAGTGAGCAAGTACCAGGAATGATCGAGCGGTACACCGGCATGGTGACTGAGTCTAAAGGGACTGTTCACCGCTTCGAAGATTGGGGCCGTCGTCAGTTGGCTTACCCGATCAACAAAATCCACAAAGCTCATTATCTGTTATTCAACGTTGAATGCACCAAAGAAGTATTGGACGAATTGACCAATAACTTCCGTTTTAATGATGCTGTGATTCGTAATATGGTTATTCGTCGTGACGAAGCCATTACTGTTGAGTCTCCTTTAGTGAAAGTTGTTGATGAGCGCACACAGCGACCTCATTCTGATCGCAACTCATCTGCGCCTGCGCGGGCTGAGAAGCCTGTAGAGAAGCCAGCGGAAAAACCTGCTGAGGCCCCAGAAGCGCCAGCTGAAGAAGCTAAAGCAGCGTCAGATGACGCGCCTGCAGCAGACGCAACTGAAAAGTAAGCTCGCACCTAGTTGAAATTGATCAACGAACGAGTTTTTTAGTTAGCCCCCAAATTAATTTAACCCCTTGATGTGATTTCATTTAAGGGGCGATAGATAACAGGAGATTCACCATGGCACGTTTTTTTCGTCGTCGTAAGTATTGCCGTTTTAAAGCTGAAGGCATCGAGAGCATTGATTACAAAGATTTAGAAATTCTAAAAAGCTTTGTAAGCGAAACTGGCAAGATTGTTCCTAGCCGTATCACAGGCACTGGCGCAAAATATCAACGTCAGTTAGCGACCGCAATTAAGCAAGCTCGCTTTGTAGCGCTGCTTCCTTACACGGATGCTCATAAGTAAGTCGTTGATTTAAAACGGAGCTAGACAATGAAAGCCCTAGCAGAGTATGTCGTGCAGGGTTGGAAAAATGCTGCTAAGGCGGCATTTATTCTAGGTCTGTTGCCATTTTGTGGGTGGATTGGTGCGGCAGTGGTCGCACTGATTAATCTCAGAAAAGGCTTTAACGAAGGTTTACCGGTCATGTTATGGGCCGGGTTACCGAGTTTGATGGCATGGGTTTATTTCGGCGATATCTTCTCGGCGCCGTTGTTAATCTCGGCCATCGTGGGCTCGCTGGTGTGGCGACGAACTGTCTCCATGTTTGCAGCGATCCTATCGGTAGTGGCAGTGAGTATGCTGGTTCAATGGTTGGTGCTGTTTTGGTCTCCAGCCGGGTTAGACAATCTGCGCGCGATCATGGAACAGCTGTTAGAGCAATCTGCAGCCATGACGGAAGTCTCGAAAGGGGTGGATAGCGAGCGCTTTATTGATGAAATGCTTAATACCAGTTATGGCTTTAGCATCGCGTCTTCAGCGTTAGTCAGTTTGTTTTTTGCCCGTGGTTGGCAAGCTCAGTTATACAACCCAGGTGGATTTCAAGAAGAGTTCCACAATCTGCAGATACCCTCTTACTGGTGTGTCGGCTTGATGGTCTGCGCGGCCATTGCGATGCAGAGCGGAGGACTGGGTGTCGGTGTGGCGCTGTTATGTGCAGTGCCTATGTTGATCGCTGGAATTGCTTTGGTACATAGCTTGGTAAAACGATTGAATGCGCCTAAGGGAGTATTATTCGGATTTTATGGGCTAGCCTTTATTCTTGGGCCTTCGTTGCTAGTACCGCTAATGTTTATGGTGGTACTAGACAGTTTTATTGATATTCGAGGACGGTTGAGCAAAAGCTGATTTCAACCTGCCAAAATTTAGAAATACCCGTATCCAAAGGTGGAACACGATGGAAGTAATTTTATTAGAGAAAACTGTCAATCTGGGGAACCTAGGCGACAAAGTACAGGTTAAAGCTGGCTATGGTCGTAACTTCTTGATTCCTCACGGTAAAGCAGTACCTGCGACAAAAACAAACGTTGAAGAGTTTGAAAAGCGTCGCTCAGAGCTAGAGAAAAAAGCCAAAGGTGAGCTAGGTGTAGCTGAAGGCCGTGCTGAAACGCTAGCTGAGTTACAAGTAGTAATCTCTGCTAAGTCGGGCGATGAAGGCAAGCTATTCGGTTCAATCGGAACACGTGACATCGCGATTGCGGTTACTGAAGCGGGTGTTAAATTGGCCAAGAAAGAAGTAAGACTTCCTGAAGGCGCATTGCGTCATACAGGTGAGTTCGAAGTTTCTTTGCAACTGCATCCAGAAGTGGTTGCTACATTGAAGCTTTCTATCGTAGCTGAAGAGTCTTAATTACTCTGAATAAGGTCATAAGAAGGCCTTCAGTTAGAAAGTTAGAGTCATTGCCTAAACTTTAGAGCGATGCGAGAATAAGGCACCGAATTTACGGTGCCTTTTTCATTTTAGCCCCCCAGAAAATGCCTGAGAGTAACCAAATAGCGATGGATCAAGACGTAGCCTCGATTAAGAGCCCCCCCTATTCACTGGAAGCGGAGCAGTCCATTCTTGGCGGCATTATGTTGAATAATGAAGCCTGGGATGACGTGGGTGAACGCGTCGCAGAAAAGGACTTTTTTCGACATAACCATCAGGTGATTTTCGGCATTATGGGTATTCTCGCTGAGGCTAGGGACCCGCTGGATGTGGTGACCCTTTCTGAGGCTTTAGATCAACGGCAACTGCTAGAGGAAGTCGGCGGTATCGCCTATTTAGGCGAGCTTGCCAACAACACCCCGAGTGCCGCTAACATCGCGGCCTATGCCAATATTGTTCGAGAGCGAAGCGTGTTTCGACAGCTCATTAGTGTGGCGAATGAAATCGCTGATCTGGGCTATAACCCCAATGGTCAGACCAGCGACGAAGTCATGGACATAGCTGAGCGTAAAGTCTTTGAAATTGCGGAGAGTGGCGCGAAATCAGAGGGTGGCCCTGAAGGCATTAAACCTCTTTTAGCACGGGCCGTGGACCGTATTGACGCCTTGTATACCTCCGGTGGGGCGATGACCGGGATTAGTACCGGGTTTACTGACCTCGATGAAATGACCAGTGGCTTGCAACCGGCGGATTTGGTCATTGTGGCAGGTCGACCTTCCATGGGTAAAACCACCTTTGCGATGAACGTCGGTGAGAATGCGCTTATTCAAAGTGGTTTGCCGATTCTTGTGTTCAGTATGGAAATGCCCTCCGARTCCATYGTYACYMGGATGTTGTCTTCTCTTGGGCGTATCGACCAAACCCGATTACGTAACGGGCGTTTGGAAGATGAAGATTGGCCTCGCCTAAATTCAGCCATTAGTTTGTTGGCGGATCAAAAATTATTCGTTGATGACAGTCCCGCATTAAGCCCTTTGGAAGTGAGAGCAAGAGCACGACGAGTGGTACGGGAACACGGCCAACTTGGCATGATCATTATCGATTACTTGCAGTTGATGCAGGTGCCTGGGTCAGAGAGTCGGGTCAACGAAGTTTCGGAAATATCACGTTCATTAAAGGCATTAGCCAAAGAGCTCAATTGTCCTGTAGTTGCCTTGTCTCAGCTTAACCGTGGGTTGGAGCAACGCCCTGATAAGCGTCCGGTAATGTCGGATCTTCGGGAATCAGGCGCCATCGAGCAAGACGCGGATGTGATCATGTTTATTTACCGGGATGAGGTTTATAACCGCGATGACAATAACCCCTTAAAAGGCACCGCCGAGATTATTATTGGTAAGCAACGAAACGGTCCCATTGGCAATGTTAAATTAGCCTTTTTGGGTAAGTACACCAAGTTTGAAGATTTGTCGCCGGATGCTTATGGTGCCTTTGAGAGCGAATAAGTCACGCTGAATACAGTTTTAAGCGCTGTTTTAATCATGGATGTGGCGTTTAAAAGCCAGCGAAAAGCAGTCAGCGCAGGATAAGGCGAATAACGYCTAATTGAGAATTGAGGTAGGTTTAGCTTTTTATCGAGGTCTATAGTGAGTCGAGGCACCGTTGCTGAAATTGATCTATCCGCATTGCAGCACAATTTTTCTGTKGTTGAGGATACTCTAAAGCAGGCTGCTCTAACGAGTCACTCAAGCCCTTGTCGGATTCTCGCTGTAGTAAAATCGAATGCTTACGGACACGGCGCCGACCAAATTGTACAAGCCTTGCCGCGCGCCAGTGGTTTTGGTGTTGCCTGCATCGAAGAAGCCCTGCCCCTTAGGAAATTAACTCAGCAACCCCTGCTTTTATTGGAAGGGGTGTTTAGTGCTGCCGAACTTACGTTAGCGGATGAACACGGTATCGACCTGGTGATTCATTCGGCTTGGCAGGCCGAGCTGTTGGACAATACGACATTTAAATCCCCCATTAATATTTGGCTGAAAATCAATACCGGCATGAATCGCTTGGGGTTAACGGCTGCCGAGCTGCCGAGCTTATATCGCCGATTAAAAAGCCACAAGCAAGTTCGGCGGATAAGTTTGATGAGCCATTTCGCTTGCGCAGATGTGCCAGAAGACCCTCATAATCAAACCCAATGCCACGAATTTAAACAGCTGTGTCAGGACTTGGATGAACCCGTTGAAGCCAGCATGGCAAACTCCGCAGCGCTGCTCACTCAACCTGACGCATTATTAGACTGGGTGCGCCCTGGCATTATGTTGTATGGCGGATCGCCTTTGGAAGGGCAAAGTGCTGAGCAATTGAATCTGCGCCCAGTGATGACCTTGCGCTCTCGTATTTTGGCGACCCACTTACTTAAGTCGGGTGAGCCCGTGGGCTATGGGCAGCAATGGCGGGCGTCAAAAGAAACTAAAATTGGCATTGTCGCGGTAGGCTATGGTGATGGCTATCCWCGCNCMTNGCYRWNNCAGGYACACCYGTKTTARTSRATRRYMARCGMKSKKCRNTKATYGGACGGGTTTCAATGGATATGATTGCGGTGGATTTAACCGCTGCGCCTAATGCGAAAGTTGGCAGTGATGTTACGTTGTGGGGTAAAGGCTTGCCAGTTGAGGAGATTGCCATCGCTGCGAAAACCATTAGCTATGAACTCTTTTGCCAAGTGACCCCCCGTGTAGAAAGAATAATATCCACCGTCTAATGGACACCTTGGTGTGTCGGTATTGGTGCGGAATTACTAATTAAGCAGTAGTCGAATTTATTATGGCGAAAACAAAAACTGTATTTGTTTGCACCGATTGCGGRGGTGAACATCCTAATTGGCAGGGYCAGTGCAAAGATTGTAATCAATGGAATACGCTCACCGAATTCCGTGTGCCACCGCCTGACAGTCGCCCTGACCCCATGCGAGATAATCGTAAAGGCTACGCGGGCAAACGTTCTGAAATTCAAAAGTTGTCGGATATCTCCCTTGACCAAATGCCACGCATTACCACTACGATCTCTGAACTTGATCGAGTCTTAGGCGGAGGCTTAGTGCCAGGGTCGGCGATTTTAATTGGCGGCAATCCAGGCGCGGGCAAAAGTACGCTGTTGCTCCAAGTGTTAGCTGCGCTCGCTAAAGACAACCCGGTACTTTACGTCACTGGGGAGGAGTCTTTACAGCAAATTGCTCGGCGCGCACGGCGACTCAAATTAGATGCAGGCGATTTACAAATGCTTGCTGAAACTGATGTGACGCTGATTGCCCAAACAGTTAAAGAATTGGCGCCAAAGATCGTGGTCATGGATTCCATTCAAGTCATGCATCTGCCAGAAATAACGTCTGCTCCCGGCAGTGTTTCTCAAGTGCGAGAAACCGCTGCTTATATGATTCGTTTAGCCAARCAGAGTGACATGATCTTATTGATCGTTGGACATGTTACCAAAGAGGGCTCGCTCGCCGGGCCGAAAGTCCTCGAGCACATGATTGATTGCTCGGTGATGTTAGACGGCGGTTCGGATAGTCGCTTTCGTACCCTGCGTTCGACTAAGAATCGATTTGGCGCGGTGAACGAGTTAGGGGTCTTCGCCATGACGGTGGAGGGCCTGATCGAAGTTAAGAATCCGTCTGCAATATTTCTAAGTCGCGGCTCTGAACAATCTGCCGGTAGTGTGGTGATGGTCGTGTGGGAGGGTACGCGGCCATTACTTGTGGAGGTGCAGGCCTTGGTGGATACGAGTCAAATGAGTAATCCGCGCAGAGTCACGGTGGGTTTGGATCAGAATCGTTTGAATATGTTGCTTGCAGTATTGCACCGACATGGCGGTATTCAAGTGGGCGATCAAGACGTCTTTGTGAATGTGGTGGGCGGGGTGAAAGTAATGGAGACTGGCGCTGACTTGGCATTGTTATGTGCGGTGGTGTCGAGCTTGCGCGATCGGGTTTTACCGGATGATTTAGTAGTCTTTGGTGAGGTCGGCTTAACCGGCGAAATTAGGCCTGTCGCTTCTGGGCAAGAGCGCCTGTCGGAAGCTGTGAAGCACGGCTTTAAACGCGCTATTGTGCCGTATGCTAATTTACCCAAAGAGCCTATTGCTGGAGTGGAAGTGATTGGGGCCAAGAAACTATCCGATGCGCTTGAGGCGCTGTGAGCGAAATCAGGAAGAATTTAGCCCCAGCTGCTATTGTTTAAATTTGCCGAGACCACCGCGATAATTTTATGAGTCGCAGGCGGTAATAGGCTGTAAATATACTTGCAAGGCGATACAAATGGTTAAAGGAATAACCGTATTGAGATCCTCTTTGGTATTTCTATTGATTGCGTGGTCTTGCGTTTCGTATGCAGCGCAGCATCCGGAAANSAACMTMMYWMARMWSYRKTWYGSSSWAAMMTRCCNYRWASKGKAMGNAKAARWWRSTTYMTGSRSTMKSRKMWRASMKRYCWKASWAGTTGATGCGTTAATTCGCTCTGATACGAAGGCAAATCTTGCGTGGAAAAAAGCTAAAATAATAAATAATGTTTCTTTGGCTGTAGTGCTGGCGTATTTAATTGTAGGCGGTCAAGATAATAATGATTCTTCCAACGACGACGCAAAGGACAGTTTCAACGATTACCTGAAATTAACGCCATTGATTTTTGGCGCAGGTTACATTGCTGAGCGTTATAGTAATAAAGCCGTCAGGATCTACAATGCGGGAATAGAGACGCAAGCCAGTCTTACCACTACGGGCGCATCGTTGGGGTGGGTGTATCGGTTTTAGTGGTAAGTTAGTCCTGGAAAAAAATCGGCGTTTATCTTTGTTTGTACGTGCTCACCTCAGGTCGTGGACCATAGCGCGATTCGGTCGGATCGTGCGCGGCTTCACTTCATTGCGATAAAATTGTATTAGTATTGGCAGGCTGGAGACGGATTCGTCTCATGGTTAAATTATGCGCGCTAATAATGTTGTGGAGAAACAGATGAAATGCCCTAAATGTAGTCCAGAGGATTTGCATCCGACTAAATTGGAGTCGGATTTACCAGCCATGGGCTGTAGTGSGTGTGGAGGCACCCTCATATCGCTGTTGCACTACCGTGATTGGGCCGAGCGTTCTGTTTTACCGGTCGACGATGATGCTGCCGCGCTAATACCTTCTGAGYYGAGTGATACCACGAAYACATTAACGTGCCCTAAGTGTGTCCGTATTATGACCAAATACTTAATTACCGAGGACCAAAGYAACCGRCTRGATCTTTGTTCAARCTGTGATGAGGCATGGATCGATAACGGGGAATGGGCGTTGTTAAAATCTTTAGCGCTGACTAAGAATTTACCTTCTGTTTTTACGGATGCCTGGCAGTCGAAAGTTCGAAAGCAAGTGAATGATAAGCAACGCTATGAACGCCTGGTGAAACTTGTCGGCGAGCAGGAAGCAGAGCGCGCTCATGAAGCCAAGTCGTGGATTAAAGACAGCAAGAATAAAGCAACCATTTTGCGTTATTTGAGTTCCGAATAGGATCACTGACGAGCATTTTTTTGAAGATAAGAGCTGGAAGTCTGAGCTGAGCCGTTGTTGGCTGCTGTTGATGTTTTGCAATATATAGAAGGCTTGCTGTGCGGTGCATGAGCATTTACCCAATATAGAAGTTTACCGTTAACTAATGGATAGATAGGCTAAAATTATAAGGTTACATTTTCGGTGCAGCAGGTAATCGTTATTGCCTGCATTATTTGTTGGAGTATGAGGTTAACGCGGAATGATGATTCAAGAAGCTGTCGTAGCGCAAGCCGCCGACATTTGTAGCGTCATGCACGCATCGATTATACAGTTGTGCGCGCAGGATCACGACAACGATCAAAGTAAGATTGACGCTTGGCTTGAGAGTAAGACTGAAGATAATTGCCTCGAGTGGATCACTGATTCAAACTCAACGGTGTTAGTCGCCCTGGATGTGGATGCCGTCGTTGGGGTGGCACACATTGGAAATAATGGACATCTCATCCTTTGTTACCTGCTTCCTCGGGTCAAAGGCGCGGGGGTAGGGAAAATGCTGTTAGCGGCCGTGGAAATTCAGGCCTCTGATCTTGGGCTTAACGCCGTTACCCTCGAAAGCACCTTAACGGCCAGAGGCTTTTACGAGCATCACGGTTATACCTATAATGCCCTCGCGACCTCATGTAGTGGGCCAGAYTGCATCCCCCTGATTAAAAATATTCACGCTAAGAAGRAAGTAACTATTTCCTGCTGAGGCGTTATGGGCGGTCTCACAGTGTTATGATCGAGAAAGTAAAAGTGAAACCCGTATTACGTGTAGCGTTTAATTTTATTAAGGCATATGAAAAAAATATTCAGTAAAGGGAAAGGTTTAGTCGACTCTATTGCGGCAAAGCTTAATGCCGAGTTTGAACAGGGCGTGGCGTCATTCGGTGCCGTGCTTTTGTAGGGATCGCTGCTTGAACCCTTTAAATAATAAAATCGTAAATTCTGTTGGCGAATCATTACCGTATTGGCTATTAAGGTCCAAATTTGAAAAAACTTAGTTTAGGCCCGTGCCTGGGCGTCTTTATTACATTAATTATGTTGATGAGCGGATTGTCTGCTTTAGCCGCTGAAGTGCAGTCTGCGTTATCGCCTTTGCCAGGTCTATCTGCGGATCAGGCAGCGCGCTTGATTTCACGTTACGGGAAACACTCACAAGAACAGGCTGACGATTCGTTTCATACGCTACATCGCAATGCCGACGGCAGTGCAAAGTACGTCAATGCACTGATTGCGCAAGACTCCCCTTATCTTCAACAGCATAGTCATAACCCTGTGAATTGGTATGCCTGGGGGGAGGACGCCTTTACGCGTGCGCGCTTGGAAAACAAACCGATCTTTCTTTCCATTGGTTATTCGACCTGTCATTGGTGTCATGTCATGGCTAGGGAGAGCTTTGATAATGAGGGTATTGCCTACCTTCTGAATCAGCATTTTATAAGTATTAAAGTGGATCGAGAGCAACACCCTGATGTGGATGAAATCTACATGACTGGGGTGCAGTTAATTCGAGGGCAAGGTGGCTGGCCCATGTCTAATTTTTTGACGCCGGAAGGAAAGCCTTTTTATGCCGCGACTTATTTTCCCATTGATGAGTTTTCTGGCTTACTTCAAAAAGTGCATAAGGTTTGGGTTGCGCAAGAGTCGCGTGTTCGCTCCGATGCGGATCGTTTAAGCGAGCAAATTAAAACCATACTATCTGCGGGTGTAGATGCCGGTGTCGCGGGCGGCAAAGGGGCCGAAGTCGCTAGTGCTAGGTTTACTTCGCAGCTGGTCGATCGCGGGGTTTCTATTGCTCTACAACATTATCAAACTGAGGCCGGAGGCTTTAGTTCAGCGCCTAAATTTCCCAATGAATCGTTGCTCTTATTTCTGCTCGATCAGATAAAGCGTCAAGATCGCCCGGCATTACTGGCCGCCGTGCAGCATACGTTGCATCGCATGGCGCAAGGCGGTATTTACGATCAGGTGGGCGGTGGGTTTCATCGTTATTCGGTGGATGATCAATGGCTCGTGCCTCATTTTGAAAAGATGCTATATAACCAGGCCATGCTTGGACGTGTATACAGTGATGCTTATCAAGTGACTGGGCAGCAGTATTTTGCACAGATAAGCCGGGAGACCTTAGATTACGTGTTGCGAGATATGCGTGATGACGCCGGTTGTTTTTACTCGGCGACCGATGCTGATAGTGGTGACGAAGAAGGGCGTTTTTTTGTTTGGACACCACAACAACTTACTCAAAGCTTGGGGGCGGCTGACGCGGATTGGCTGATGGCCCTTTATGGGGTGTCTGAACAAGGAAATTTTGAGCACGCGAATATTCTTTATTTACCGCATAGTTATGCCGAGGTTGCGCGACGCCAAAAGGTCTCGGTAGATGCGGTGTACCAACGATTAAGTAAGCTTAAAGAAACGCTTTATCAGCAGCGTCAACAGCGCTTGCACCCTTTGTTGGATAAAAAAATTATTACCGCCTGGAATGGCATGATGGTGACCACCTTAGCGCGCGGGTCGAATGTGCTGTCGGAGCAATCCTATATACAGGCCGCGTTACGTTGTGGTGAATATCTATATCAGCATCACTGGGATCAAAGCGCAGGACAATTATGGCGCATCGGTTGGCAAGGCCGGGTGAGCATTCCGGCGGTTCATGAGGATTATGCGTATTTGGTCGAAGCAATGCTCGCTCTTTATGATGCGACTGGAGACAAACTCTGGCTAGAGCGAAGTAAAATTTTGACAGAGCAAATGATTGTTGATTTTTGGGATGCCAAGCGTGGTGGCTTTTTTGTAGTAGGGAATGCATCCATTGATACGAAGGGCGATTCTTCTTCAGGCATGCCCGATAAGGCGACGGACACGACTGTAATTCCCTCAATCGTGCGCGCTAAAAGTACCAGTGACGCTTCTATTCCGTCGAGTAACTCGGTGGCTTTGCATATTTTACAGCAATTGTGGGAGCGCACCGGTGAGATTCGTTATCGGCAATATTTCAAACAAAGTCTTTCTGCTATGGGTGGCTCGCTTAAGCGTAACCCTTTAGGGACTGCGTACGGATTAGTCGCCGCGAATAATTTTTATGAGGGCTCTACTGGGACTGTAGTGTATTTCGCAGAAGGTAATATAGTCGCTCGCCTGCGGGCGGGGGATGAAAAAGATCGATTCAATTTAGAGCTTAATATCGCGCCGCCTTGGCATATTAATAGCGACCGAGTCTTGCAGGATCAGTTGATTCCGACGCAGGTGAGTGTGTCGGGTGGAACGTGGTGGGTGGATTCCGTTGTCTATCCGCAAGCGAAGGAGGTGGTAATGGATTTTCAATCTCAGCCTCTGCGTTTATTGGACGGAGAGATATCCATTGAAGGCCGGGCCATTAATAGCCAAATAAACACGTATCCGTTGCGCTTACAATTGATTCTACAAGCCTGTGAGCATGATCGATGCTTATTACCTAACACCCGCACATTATTAGGGGCTAGGCCTTAATGCTTTTTATAGGGGGGTGACTTAAACGTGTAGGGTGTAATCGACGCCTATTTGTTTTGGAGTGAATGGTTGGTTTTTAGGGTTGTTGGCTGAATTGATTGACGAAGTACGGTTGATTTGCGCTTACCGCTAAGCTTTCTAATAGAGCCGATATTTTCAGCGGTTCGGAAAATAATAGTCCTTGCCCGGTGTCGCAATTATACGATTTTAATAGCTCAAGTATTGCTGCTGTTTTAACGCCTTCTGCGACCACTGTAATCCCCATGTTGTGACTTAGGTTAATAATACTTTTAACAATCGTTTGGTCGGTTTTGGATTTGTCTAAGCCGTTGATAAAAAACTCATGTATTTTTATTTCGTTGACAGGGGAGTTTCTTAAGTACTTAAGGGAACCGTAGCTAGTGCCGAAGTCGTCAATTGAGAGGTTTACGCCTTTCAGCTTAAGGTCTTGAAGGATTTTCAGCGGCAGGGCATTGTTTTTTAAGAGTGTGTTTTCTTTGATTTCTAATGTGATTTGTTCTGGAGTGATTTGTTCTTGTTGTATTTTGCTAAGGAAGTCAGCCGTAAAGTTGGTTTGCAGTAAATTATACGGGGAGATATTGATGGATATTTTTAGGCTTGGCATAACGCTGAGAGCGATCGATGCGTCTTTAATCGCTTGGTTAATGGTCCATTCGGTTAAGTCTTTAATAAGGCCTGTTGATTCGGCRATGGGGATGAATTTGTTCGGGGCGACAATGCCTAGTTCTGGGTGATGCCAGTGAATGAGCGCTTCGACGCCGACTATCTTTTTTTGATCTAAATTGATTTGGGGTTGGTAGAAAATTTCTAGCGCGTCGATCTCAATGGCTCGCTTTAGCTCGCCCATTAATTTGTTTTTTTCTTGTGCTTTCGGTTCTAAATCGGTGTGGTATCGTTCGATACGGTGATGATTGTCGGCRGCTTGCGTGGCCGCGATTTGTGCTTGGCGTAGTAATTCGTAAAAATCTAARTCTGACTCGTTGGAGAGGCTGATGCCAACGCAAGGGTTGTTGTAGACGGGCAAAAGGTCAATGAGAAGGGAGTCTTTGAGGCCTGTGAGTAGCGCGCGAGCCCGGCTTACCGCTTGGTCGTCTTGGTCGCCAGTATCTAGAAAGAAAGCGAATTGGCAATAATCCAGGTGACTAATATAAATATCGTTTTGTCCGGACTCATTTTGCTTGGATTCATTTTCTTGTGATGACGGCAGTACTATGGATCCTGAGACTGATGATAAGTGGTGGTTAAGTTGTGAGGAGACTTGGCGTACCAGTTGATCACTTTGCTGGTAACCTAAGATACTAATGAGTTCTTTAAAGTTGGGCGCGTCGATTAATACTAGGGCGTATTGATCGGGTAACCATTGCTCACGAGTTTGTTGAAAAAGCTGTTGCAGTGTTTCTCGATTGACCCACTGGCTAGTGGGCTTGTTGGTTTGCTTGAGTCGCTTGATTGGGTTGGCTTCAGGGGTAGGTGAGAGGGTGGAGTTTGAATTGCTGTCCTCTTTAACGGTTTGTTTTTTTTTTGCGCGTTTCTTCTTAAAGTAAGAAATAGTGGATGTAGTCGAAAGGAGTAGCGCGATAGCCGCTAGGATAATCGGAATTAGAGCTTGAGTATCCGGGAGTGAAACCATGCTGGGTACCGTGTCATAGAGCGCAAGGAAGATAAGAAAACATAAGACAATGATTGCCACGCGCTTGGGTCGGTTCATATCAAATCCGTTTGGTGTTTCCGGGGTACAGCGTTGAACGCTATTCTGAGCGGCGCTGAAATGGCGTATCCGCTCGGACTTTGTTAAGTGTATCGATTGATAGAATAGTAGAGATTGGGGAAAGCAATAGTGCGGAGTTGGCAAAACGCCTGCGACTTATTAGTCACAGGCGTTGCTGGAATAATCTACAAAATGTACTAGCAAGTACTTGAAGGGGAGGTGTTTAAACGTCGGTTATAACAGCTTCTTGTACTTGATTCGCTTGGGTTGTGCGTCTTGAGAGGAGTGCTTTTTCTTGTAGGCCTCGTATTCACTGTAGTTGCCTTCATGAAAGACCACTTCGCTGTCACCTTCATAAGCCAGGGTATGAGTGGCGATACGATCGAGGAACCAGCGGTCATGCGATATGACGACCACACAGCCTGGGAAGGATAATATGGCCTCTTCCAGTGCACGTAGTGTTTCTACATCAAGGTCGTTAGTCGGTTCATCCAGAAGCAATACATTACTGCCTTCTTTAAGCAGCTTGGCCAGTTGCAGCCGATTCCGCTCTCCGCCTGAGAGGTCTTTGACTAACTTTTGCTGGTCGCTGCCTTTGAAATTAAAACGCCCTACATAGGCTCTGGAGGAGACTTCATAATTGCCTACGGTAATGAAATCATTCCCGTCTGAGATCTCTTGCCACACGGTTTGGTCGCCGTTTAAGTCGTCTCGACTTTGATTCACATAACCGAGTTGTACAGTTGAGCCCAGCACTACTTCGCCGCTGTCAGGTTTTTCTTCCCCGTTGATTAATTTGAATAGGGTGGTTTTACCGGCGCCGTTGGGGCCGATTACGCCGACGATGGCGCCTCTAGGGATAGTGAAGCTTAAGGATTGATAGAGTAATTTGTCACCATAGTGTTTGGAAACATTTTTAAGTTCAATGACTTGTTCGCCTAGTCTTTCGCCTGGAGGAATGTACAGTTCTTGGGTTTCATTACGCTTTTGGAAGTCTTTAGAGTTAATTTCTTCGAAGCGATTGAGTCGGGCTTTGTTTTTGGCGCGGCGACCTTTCGGGTTGGACTTCACCCACTCTAATTCGGCTTTAATGGTTTTTAAGTGAGCGGACTCTTGCTTGGCTTCCCTTTCTAGGCGTTGGTCTTTTTGCTCTAGCCAGGAGGAGTAGTTGCCTTCATAAGGAATGCCGTGGCCTCTATCAAGTTCCAGAATCCACTGCGCGGCATTGTCGAGGAAGTAGCGATCATGGGTGATGGCTACCACGGTGCCAGAGAACTCACATAAGAAGCTTTCTAGCCAAGCGACACTTTCTGCGTCCAAGTGGTTGGTGGGTTCGTCCAGTAATAGCAAATCGGGGGTTGAGAGCAGCAGGCGGCAGAGTGCAACGCGCCTTTTTTCGCCTCCGGATAARGTGCTTACGTCTGCGTCCCAGGGCGGCAGCCTAAGCGCATCGGCGGCTACTTCTAATTTCCGGTCTAGCTCCCAGGCGTCGGCGGCATCAATAGCGTTTTGAAGCTCGCCTTGTTTTTCCAACAGGGCATTCATTTCGTCGTCGCTCATGGGTTCGGCGAACTTCATGTTGATGTCGTCGAACTCTTGCAGCAGGGCTGTAATTTCCGCTACCCCTTCTTCAACGTTGCCGCGCACGTCTTTATCGGGGTTGAGTTGGGGTTCTTGGGGCAGGTAGCCGACTTTAATACCGGGCTGAGGGCGTGCTTCGCCTTCGATTTCTTGATCGAGCCCGGCCATGATTCTCAATAGTGTGGATTTACCCGATCCGTTTAATCCTAGAACGCCTATTTTTGCGCCGGGGAAAAAAGACAGGGAAATGTCTTTTAATATGGTTCTTTTGGGGGGCACGATCTTGCCCACGCGGTTCATAGTGTAGATGTATTGAGCCATAGTGTTTTTCGCAGTGTTGGTTTGAAGAAAGAAGCCGTTCTGGGTATGGGCTTGTGAGTACGGGGCTGATCAATATAGATCTAGGGTCGGCTGTCACATTGTTGGTTCTGTACTCATGAAGGGTACTGATTTAAGAACGGTTTTTTTGTAAATCCTGTCTTTTAATAAGTGGTAACGCTACCTAATTGGCGGCTGGGTTGCAATGTCTCTTGTTGCTAGCCGTTATGCTGGGAATAGCGTCTTCTATTCTAGGGGGGATTTTGGTGATGGCGAGTATTGGGGGGGAACAAGAGAGAAAACTTGACTGATAGTGGGCTGCGCTCGCTGCAAAACTACCTTGTTCAGTAAAATGAATAATATTTAAGTGCCAGGTGGATTGTTTTCATGTGCTCTCATCGCCACATTGAGATAAAATAAGGGCATCACCTTTCTTTTGCCGCGATTTAGCTTTGAGTTAGGTTTTCAGCTGTTCCCTCAATCCGTTGGGCTCAAGTTGGGATTCTAGTCAAACCGCGCGATTGAGATTTAATAGCATTCTTGAATTTAATATAGAGGTCACCAATGTTTAAGCGCGATATGACCATTGCGGGATACGATGATGAAGTTTGGCAAGCAATCCAGGGCGAGTGCCAGCGGCAGGAAGAGCACATTGAGCTGATTGCATCAGAAAACTATGCCAGTCCCCGAGTCATGGAAGCGCAAGGCACTGTATTGACTAATAAATACGCCGAAGGCTATCCGGGTAAACGTTATTACGGTGGTTGCGAACACGTTGATGTGGTTGAGCAGTTAGCCATCGATCGAGCTAAGGAGTTGTTTGGTGCGGATTACGCCAATGTGCAGCCGCACTCTGGCTCACAAGCGAACTCTGCTGTTTACATGGCCTTGCTTGAGCCAGGCGATACAGTCTTAGGCATGAGTTTGGCGGACGGTGGGCATTTGACTCATGGCGCTAAAGTAAGCTTCTCTGGGAAAATGTATCAAGCCTACCAATACGGATTAAATGCCGAGACGGGTGAGATTGATTACGAGCAAGTGGAAGCGCTTGCGAAAGAGCACCAGCCTAAGATGATTATGGCCGGTTTCTCTGCGTATTCCCGTGTAGTGGATTGGCAACGTTTCCGTACTATCGCCGATTCAATTGGGGCTTATTTGGTTGTCGATATGGCGCATGTAGCCGGCTTAGTCGCTACTGGGCAATACCCGAACCCAGTTCAGATCGCTGATGTAACGACTACCACTACCCATAAAACCTTGGGCGGTCCTCGTGGCGGACTAATTCTTGCGAAGTCCAATGCAGCGATTGAAAAGAAATTGAATTCTGCGGTTTTCCCGGGTGGTCAGGGCGGTCCGTTGATGCATGTCATTGCTGCCAAAGCGATTTGTTTCAAAGAAGCCATGGAAGACAGCTTTGTTGATTACCAAAAGAGTGTCGTTAAAAACGCTCAAACCATGGCGTCGGTATTCTTAGACCGAGGCTACGACGTAGTCTCAGGCGGAACAGATGATCATTTGTTTTTGTTGTCTTTGATTGGTAAGGAAATGACCGGTAAAGAGGCCGATGCTGCGCTTGGCCGTGCACACATTACTGTCAACAAGAATGCCGTGCCTAATGACCCGCTTTCACCTTTCGTCACCAGTGGTTTGCGTATTGGCACCCCAGCGATTACTCGCCGTGGTTTCGGTCAAGCTGAGAGTGAAGCCTTGTGTGGTTGGATTTGTGATATTTTAGATGACATTAATAATGAAAAAGTCATCGATCAAGTGCGCGCGAAAGTCACTGAGTTATGCGCTAGGTTCCCTGTTTACGGAAGCTAGTCGCTCTAGTCGGTAAGGCATTTAAACTGCCTTGGGGTCCGCTTAATATCACTGTCCTAAATCAGTATCTAGGGCAGTGTTCAGGCGGGATCTGAGGCGGGTCTTGTCGATGTGATTTGAACGGATTGCCCTTAGTGTAGGCCGCGGTTTGGCAGCAGTTTTTTTTCAACCCTAACGGAACAGGTTGCTGTTTTCTTATGCATTGTCCTTTTTGTCATACCTCAGAAACTAAAGTGATTGATTCGCGTTTGGTCGCCGAAGGCCAGCAGGTGCGTCGTCGTCGCGAGTGTACGTCTTGCAGTGAGCGCTTTACCTCGTTTGAAACGGCTGAATTAGTGATGCCCCGCGTGGTCAAATCCGATGGCTCGCGTCAGCCCTTTGATGAAGAAAAGCTTAAATCTGGCATTCTTAAAGCGCTGGAGAAAAGGCCCGTGGGAATCGAAGAGATTGACGCGGTGATGGTACGCATTACTCATAATTTGAGAGCCAAAGGGGAACGCGAAGTCAGTTCTAGAAGCGTTGGCGAGGAAGTGATGGATGCGCTACGGGACGTAGACGAAGTGGCTTACGTGCGATTCGCTTCGGTGTATCGAAGTTTTAAAGATTTAAACGAGTTTCGTGAAGAGCTGGATCGTATGCAGCAAGAAGCTGAGTAATCACTTAGTTAAGAGGTGTCTTCTTTGAACGCTAGTGTTGAGTCTTGTGAGGTCGATTTATCGGATCATAGCCGGTGGATGGCGCTTGCAATTCAGTTGGCTCGCAAAGGACTTTATACCACTCACCCCAACCCTCGTGTGGGCTGTGTTCTGGTTAAGGACGGTCAGTTAGTGGGGCAAGGGTGGCATCAGTACGCGGGACAAGGCCACGCTGAAGTCAACGCGCTGCGCGATGCAGGCGGTTTGGCTCAGGGCGCGACTGCCTACGTAACCTTAGAGCCATGTTGCCATACTGGTAAAACACCACCGTGTACTAGGGCGTTGATTGAAGCGCGCGTGTCTCGGGTGGTGGTGGCGATGCAGGACCCTAACCCGCTTGTGGCTGGCAATGGCTTGGAAATTCTCCGACAGCAAGGCATTGCCGTGTTGAGCGGTATTCTTGAGCAAGAGTCTCGTGCCCTTAATCCCGGGTTTATTCAGCGCATGACGCATCAGCGGCCCTGGGTGCGCTGTAAAATGGCCATGAGTCTTGATGGGCGTACGGCGCTGCGTAATGGTCAGAGCAAGTGGATTACCGGCCCTGCGGCGCGTGCTGACGTACAGCGTTGGCGAGCGCAAAGTAGTGCTATTTTAACCGGCATTAACACGGTGTTGGCCGATGATCCGTCTATGAATGTTCGGCTTTCGGATTGGCTCGGAGAGCGGCCGGAGCGCTGGCAAAATCAAGCCGATGTCTTTCAGCCTGCTTTGGTGGTATTGGATAGTCAGTTGCGTGTGCCCCATCAGGCAAAGATTTTCACTGCCGCGCGTAAAAACTGGATTGTCACGACGCCTTCTGAGTCCGGTGCGACGTCATCGAACTCAGTAGTCCAAGCCTCTAAGCATCAATTGCTTGCGGATCAGGGGGCGGAGGTCGTGACCTTAAAGTCCTCAGGAGCAGGGGTGGATTTACCTGCGTTATTGACGTTTCTTGCTCAGCAAGAAATCAATGAGTTGTGGGTTGAGTCCGGGGCTGCATTAGCCGGTCAAATGGCACAACTTAATTTAGTGGATGAATACATTATTTATATTGCCAGTAAGCTGATGGGGAGCCATGCTCAACCCTTGCTTAACTTGCCTGAGTATCAATCAATGGGAGATATTCCTCAGCTGCTGTGGCAAGATGTCCGCCAAATTGGCGATGACCTTCGAGTGATTGCGAAACCGATTCAACAGTAGGGGATACCGGTGTTTACGGGGATTGTGGAAGCGGTAGGTGAAATTAAGCAAGTCAGTGCTCGCCAAGGTGACATTACCTTGTGTGTGGACGGCAAAGGGTTATCGTTTGCCGACGTTGCGCTGGGTGACAGCATTGCCACGAATGGCGTGTGCTTGACGGTGACTTCTTTCTCAGGGGGTTTTTTTTGGGCCAATGTGTCCCGAGAAACGGTCTCTTGCTCTACGTTTAAAGACATCTGTGTCGGCCAAAAAGTCAATTTGGAGAAGGCCTTAACCTTGCAATCTCGGTTGGGGGGACATATCGTTGCAGGTCATGTAGACGGTGTCGGTAAAATTCAGAAGCTTAGTAATGATGGCGACTCGGTGTATGTGTGTATCGCTGCGCCAGAAGACCTGGCTCGCTACATCGCCCATAAAGGCTCAATCTGTGTGGATGGTATTAGCCTTACAGTGAACGGCGTTAAGGGCAATGCGTTTGAGTTGAATTTGATCCCCCATACTGCGGGACATTCAACGGCGACTACTTGGACGGTGGGGCAGTCGGTTAATTTGGAGGTTGATTTGGTGGCTAGGCACATTGAAAGGCTACTTCAATTCCCTCAGAGTCCCGATACCGCTAAGAAAGAGAGTGCTTTGAGTAAAGACTTTTTAGCTCAAAATGGTTTTTTAAAGCCCTAGCTTGGCTGCGAGGCATAGCATGCGGTGAGGCATAATACGCGGTGAGGCATAGTACCCGGTGAGGCATAGTACGCCTTGAGCGTAGGGGCTGGATTGAAATCAACAGTTTTGAGCCAAGTGGTTTTGTTGGACGTTTTCTGATTTGCAAGACAGTGATTTGCAAGACGATGATTTGCATGGCCGTGATTTACAGTATTTCGTGYTAATGGTTTTAAATTAGGTGATCCCGGTTCGGCGGTCATATTACAGTTTTTGAACAATAGAAATTACAATAGCCGGGCTTTTTTCTGGCATTAATAATGAGCTGATTATGAAGTTAAATTCAATAAAAGAAATTATTGAAGACATTCGCCTAGGAAAAATGGTCATTCTGATGGATGACGAAGACCGTGAAAATGAAGGCGATTTAATTATGGCGGCCACTCATGTGCGGCCTGATGATATTAATTTTATGGCGACCCATGCGCGGGGATTGATTTGCCTCACGCTAACCGAGGAGCGTTGCCAATACCTCAAGTTGCCTTTGATGGTCTCCGAGAATGATTCTTCCCACGGCACAAATTTCACCGTGTCAATCGAAGCGCGTGAAGGCGTGACCACAGGAATCTCCGCTGCAGACCGGGCTCATACGGTACGTGTGGCGGTGGGTAAAGACTCTAAGCCGGGCGATATCGTGTTGCCAGGGCATATTTTCCCGCTGATGGCCGAGTCGGGAGGCGTGCTTTATCGTGCTGGGCACACTGAAGCCGGGTGCGACCYTTCTCGTTTGGCTGGGCTTGATCCTTCAGCGGTGATTGTTGAAATCATGAATGCTGACGGCACCATGGCGCGTCGCCCTGATTTGGAAAAGTTTGCTGAATTACATGATTTAAAAGTGGGCACCATTGCCGATCTGATTCAATACCGTGCGGTCAATGAGAAGACGGTGGATCGCATTGCTGAGAATGAAATTGAAACGGAATTTGGTCCCTTCCGAGTGGTGAGCTATCGTGATCTTATTGATGGCATTAGTCATATTGCCCTAGTTCGTGGAGACCCGAGTAAAGAAGATTGCCCTATTGTACGAGTTCAATCTCCCGAGACCATGAGGGACTTGTTGCAGACCAAGAAGCAAGGCAGTGGCTGGAACCTTACTCGTTCTTTAAGTCGTGTGGCTGAAGAAGAGAATGGTGTGGTGATTTTGCTTGGGCAAGAGCGTGTGAACAATGATTTAGCGCAGTTGGTGGACGATTACTGCGCGCACCGTTTTGATCAAAACGTTTCTTTTCGCGGGCACCGAATTATCGGCACTGGATCGCAAATTCTGCGGGATTTAGGGGTYCATAAAATGCGCTTATTAAGTTCTCCTGCAAAATTCAGTGGTTTGTCTGGATTTGATTTGGAGATCGTAGAGTACATTCCTTTTTCATAGTGTTTTCCAAAATTAGTGTTAATAAAAGGTTGTTGCAATGAGTCAAATTAAATCAACGGAAGGTGATTTCGCTTCCGTCTCCGGGCGCTATGCATTAGTGGTTGGGCGCTTTAACAGTTTTGTAGTGGAAAGCTTGGTGGAAGGC
>NVVB01000135.1 GCA_002402085.1 Gammaproteobacteria bacterium | reverse complement strand
GCAGCCATAGTTGCCCGTATTGGATTCAAATCCACGTACGCCATGCAAGACAGAACCGCCTTCTCATCCAGCAAGGCTTGGCTCTTAAACCGCCCTTCCCAAAACCGTCCCGTACAGCCTTCTTCTTTGTTCGCCATTCGGGCGATGTATTCATTTAAACAACGCATGAACCAGGAAATATTTGCTAAGTTTGCGCGCCAATCTTCAATTTTCTCCCTGTGAATAGCCAGATCAACTTTACTCTTAGAAAGCTTCATTAAGTTTTTTTGGCTTTTAGCCGCTACAGGAAATAACCTTCCCCAACGCGCTATAACTTCGTCCTCAGACCACGCATTAACCTCGTCCTGATTAATAAAAAGAACTAAATGGTAATGATTACTCATAATTGCATAAGCGCATATATCGATAGAAAACACAGACGCTAGAAACTTACTTCGATCGACTAGCCAGGCTTTACGGTGATCAAAGTTTTGATTGGTTTGAAAATCGTCACCACAGAGATACGCACGGCGAACACAACGGGAAATACAGTGATAGAAAGGCGTATCTTCCACTGCGATCAGCTCTTTACGGGCACGGGTCATTATAAAATCATCCTTAATTTTATTTCTTGATTACTTTTTGTTCGATTTATTATTTGTATATTGAACTTAGATTCGGTGCTTGGTTAAATGATGTCAAATTAAAGTGGCTGTCCTTAAGTGTTCTTAAGTGCTTCCTTAAGTGTACAAGTTGAGTTCGGGAACGAACCTTTACTTCAGAACCTTAATTTCGGTACAAATGATCAAGCCTGAAGAGCTCGCCAAACTTCCCAGGAAGTTTCAGAGATACAGATTCGTTTTTATCCGCTAACTTTTGAAATATTTCAAACGTTTTACTTAAGTTGTCGACCGGCCATAATGTTGGCTTAAGAGACTGTCCCGATAGATTATCCCAATGGATCGGAATAACTACTTTAGCACCTGTTTTTTCGACAGTCTCAGACCAGTATTTTTTAATGTAAGAGCAGCTTTGCTTACCTAAAAGACCAACACTTAAAAAGACAACATCCACATCTTCTATGTCTTGAAGCATGCCTTCACTGAACCCCGCGCTTGGCACTACTAATATTTTTCCAAGGGGGTGTTGGATAAGAAAACTGTAATTATCTCCTTCCTCGCGATAATTCAATCCATCGGATTTATGTAAATACAAGTACTCTATACCTTGCATTAGAAATGATTTTGGCGCGTGAGGTGTTTTGAAATATTTAATATTGAAAGGCACCAATGGGAAATCATCAGGCATTACTTCTACAGGGAACACCTTAAGCTCCCCCCCCCTTCCATTTACGTTCTCACTCATTTTCTTGATTGCCAGATTGGAGCCTATCACTATAGAGTCCTTCAAGTAGGCCACACGCCCGGAATCAAGAATATGATCATAGTGAGCATGACTCAGCAACAAGACATCTACTTCCTTAATGTTGTTAAAATTCATTATTTCTTGAATACTCGCTTCAAGTGAATTAATCCCGTGCTTCATCGCGTAAAGTTTTCCTGGCCGACTGAAGAAGCCATCAATTAAAACTGAATGTTCACCATCACTAATTAAAATCGTAGATGCACCAAAATATCTAGCTGCAAGTTGCCCGTTCGAAACATTCGGACTTTGCAATACGTCCTCATTTGAAGGTGCCCAAGATTCACAACTCACGAGCACTAGCATGACAGCAAAAACAAACAGTGGTTTCATGTTTAAATCCCTAAGTTACGCATTGGATTAGCGCTATATCGCGTAATTTACAACTAGATTTGATTTCAAATATTTACAAGGAATAAAGGGAACCTATTTAATAACCGGAGTGTCTTCAAATTCGGCGTGTAATATGTATCATGTCAAGACTGTAATTACTCTAACTTATTCTTATATAAAATCACAGAAAAAAGTTAGCACCCAATAAATATCTGTAATAATAATGTGCGCCAAAGAAGCCGAACATATGTCAAAGCCGTATTTATTGAAGCACGAAACAGGAAAGACGGGAGGGTGAAGGGAAAAAGTAGGCTCTGCTTTTAATTAAACAGAGAAAAGATCGAACCAATGAATTCCAAAGGCGTACTCTGCCGCTTATTTAATTTAAAACGGAACTGGCACTTTATTTCTGGAAGTATCTTACGGGGCAGGAGTATCCGTATATATACATCCTTAAGTGGTTCGCYAGAACCTCAAGCCGGAATCCATTTGTAAGTATTTACTCACAACTTTTAAAATTTAGACAAAATTCAGAAATACTCCTAAATCGAAACCACATTGTTATAATAGATTTATTAAAACCCTTTCTGACTTCCAAAGTAGTTTTTGATTTTATCTTCGCCATCTTTTTTTATGCGATCTTTAAGTGCGATTTTTAGAGCCCCAGAAACACCTTGTTTTTTTATATCCTTACCAACAACTTATATGCTTTATCAGAACCAACCCGACACAGAGGACTCACGTTTTTCAGGTGAATTATCGTAGACTTCCATCGCACTTAGCATCATTGTTAACTTTGGAGATTTACTGACTCGATCTCGAATCTCCATCACTGCGATTTCCATTAAACTTTCGTTTATTTCACTATACTAAGACTCGACGCCAAATATATTGAACAGGCCCATAGACTTTAGAGCTCCATATAAATATTTATAGTCTATTTCTAACTCTTCTTTCTTGACCAGCTCGTCTTCTAGCTCAGAGCATCTGTATTGTTGCTGAAGAGCATCATCAGCCTTAAGAAGATCAGGTCCAAAGTATTCAACCTCGTATTCCCTTCTTGATTACTCCGATTTACGGCTTCGCGTCGAAAGTCTTCTGTGTAAACTTGGTTTTTTTACGTGCCATTTTAAGCACCTCCATATAAGTAAGTCTAACTATACAGGGTGTCTACTGATTTTGGGTAACACTAAAGTCTAACGCCATCGTTGTCCACGAGTTGAACTTTGGCTTTGTTTTGCCGGAATGGGAGCGTAACGACTGGCACAACAAATCCAAAGTTCAACTCGCCGGGCGCACGATTATGTTAGGCCATTATATATAGCTACGCACTTTTTTAATTAGCGGTTTGATTACGTCTTTATCTGTCCAATATTTCCCGTGACTCAATGGATTCCAGCTAGAAGAAATACCACCCGCGTTAATCTCGTGATCTCTCACTAAAGCGTTGTAGGAGTCACTGAGCGGCGACAGCGGCCAGCCGAGAACATCGTCTCTATCAAAGTAGTTAAACCACGTAAAATCATCATTTGGTTTTTGAAATGCCTCTATAGGATCAAGACCGCCGACAAACATTGGAATATTGCACCCTGAGGTTAATAAGTGAACACAGCTTTCGAGGCGTCTAAAGCTCTTTAATTGATCAGAAGCATCGGGCTCAAGTTCATCAAATATACCTAAATCATTTTTTGCATCCCAAATGTAATTTGAAATCACCTGACACCCTAGCGATTGTGCAATTATTATTACAGGTTTATCGTTACTCTCAAGTGCTACATATGCTTTATCCAGAGCCTGCATAATTTCTTTTTGAACTTTAATATATTGGTCACTTACGTTAGATCTAGCACTATATTCTAATGAGCCAGCGTCAGAGAAGCCAAATAGTAGAAAGCGCCTCAATATAGAGCCATCTAGCGGGTAACGATTCATTCTTTGCCAAATATTATTTTGGTTGTTTTGCAGTATGGGCTGATATTGGACAGGCTCAAAGGCAACCTTCTGCCAGTCAGTACCTAGTTTTTCCGCGAGCTTACTTTTTAGCTCCTCATAATAATTAGGCTTATAGTCGCCCATTCCATGCAGAGTGATTATTGCTATTTCTTTTTCCATAAGACTCACCTTTTTATCTGGTTTAATTTTTCATTCTAACGCCTTGCACTGCTATTTAAAGTGACAGTCAGTCTTTTTCGGCTAGCGCTTTAAACGGTCCGCCAGCCGCAACTTATTAAGCATTGAAACCCAAAAAGCATTCTGTGTTTCCATGCCTAACGCATACGTATTTTTTTGAGAGCCTTTCTTTCACAGCCTGTAACTTATATGCTTGGTCAGAAAGCCCTTCGTTAATTGATAGAAGAAAGCTTTCTAAGGCTAAGACCGCATCATAGGGTTCCCATTTTAACTGCTCGGAAATTTTAAGAGATTTATTCGTACTTCGATTCATTTCTGCTCTGCGCTCAAACCTCAAAAGCTGATTACAAACTTCACACTTATAGAGATCGAACCAGCCATTCTAACTAAGCTCAAGGTTTTTGAAGCCACTAACAAAGGTACCCTTGTTGGAACAGCGTCCTCACACTCATTATGCTCAATAAATCAAAGTGACTACCCTTAAGTGTGCGTGAAAACATCAGATTTAACAACGCATTAGTCGTAGGGGACAATGCACCTATGGAGCGTTTCTCCGTAGCTTAAAGGCAGAAAACATGCCAAAGAAATGCTATCGAAATACCCAAGAGGCTGCAGAGCATGTTCTCGATTATATTCATAAATATTGTATTTGCTTAGGCCTCACAGCCACAATTTAGGCTCGTCTCCGAATAAAAAAGAGACTTACTTTTGAAAAACTCCTAAATGGGTCGCAAAAAAGTTAACCGCTACACCCACGCCACCACTTTATATTCACTTTCTTAAAGCTCGGAGAATTCGCCTAGCCCCTTCAGCATAACAATAAACTCGTACGCTCGAGTTTGGCTATCTAGCCTTCGCCCATAATATATCAAATAGGCCGGAAACATAAATAGAAATTAAAGTGACCGTCCTTTAGCACTGTTTATATCTATTGCCGAACTCAGTAGAGCTATCCAAATCAGTGCCGCCGAGCCTATGACCAAGTATTCAATAAGAAGTCCGGGCAAATTTACACTTTTCATAAGTATCTATTTTCTCGAATTTCTAGCTAACGCCGCCATAATGCGACGATTGAACTGCGTTTTATTTTGTGCAACAGTGAGTGGAGCGAGCGCACAAAAGAAACCACAGTTCAATTGGTTTCATTCATGGCCTTATGCACTGCTAACACTATTCCTATGAACGATATAGCAGACAAGGAATATACACCTATTGGCCAAAAACGAAAATCAATATCAAGGATTAAAAAGGAAAGCACTGCAAGAATGGCACCAAAGGACGCGACAATAATATTTAGCTGCGTTTCAGATATAACTCCTTCATACCCCTTACATACCTTGTATATTTTGCTTACTAGCACCGACCACGACACGTAAACTACAATAACAATTATCGAGAATAGGATTATTTTCTGTTTTTCACATTTTTCAATTAACTCCCCATCTGCCGATAGTAGCCAGCCAAAAAGCATAAATACGG
>NVVB01000036.1 GCA_002402085.1 Gammaproteobacteria bacterium | reverse complement strand
CGAAGTATCTTGCGAGTCGCCGCCGCCATTATAGAAAAAGTAGCCGATGTTATGGGCTTTAAATACTTCAATAAGGCGTTGGTACTCGGCCTTGTTTTCTTCAAGGCTTTTTAATTTATAGCGGCAAGAACCGAATGCACCGGAAGGTGTGTGGCGCAATGCGGCGATGCTTTTTTTGGTTTCTTTGCTCGTGTCTATGAGCTCTTCTCTGAGTGCTCCAACAATGCCGTTGTGGCCTGCGTAGACTTTGCCTATCACCGATTTGTGTTGTCGAGCGGTTTCGATTAAGCCACATGCGGTGGCATTAATCACTGAGGTAACCCCTCCGGATTGGGCGTAGAATGCATTTTTTTTGGCCATTGACCGGCATCTCCAAGTGTTCAGGCAAAGTGAGCGTGTTTAGATACGGTATAGGTGGGACATTTATCCGAATAAAAGCGCGATTGGGTGTTCATTGGACAGTTTGGCTGTCGGGGCCGATGTTACTGGAAATTGTTGATAAAGACTATTTTTTCGTAGTGAGTCATCGCTGAGTTTCGAGAGTATAATTGTAGTGGGTTAAACCTAAGATTGGCCAATATTCTATGTGCTCAGGTTTCGGGTGAGCGGGTCGATGCGAACGTCAAATGATGCTCTTAGGAGCGGACGGTGTTTATTGTTTAGGGTTGATGATTATTTTTATGGCCGGGGTATGTGCATACGTGAACGAAATTATTAGTTTATTCTGGAATATTTGCCGATTTAAAAAAGGGCCTGAGTCAGTGCCTACACAGCCGTTCTTTGTAATGGTGGTGTTCTTGGGCTATTTTTTGGCGACCTTCGCGGCGGTTGGGGCAAGTGCTGATCTTAAGGTGTCTTTTTTCGCGGCGTTTCTTATGGTGCTGATGATCGCTGGGGTGACCTTTGGTTTAGTTTGGGTGTTATTAACGTTTAAAGGCGTTTCGAATCGGTTCTTGCCGACGATATTGGCATTAGTGGGCACCGATGTGGTGTTGACGGTGTTGGGCTTGCCGTTGATTATTGCCTTAAATTATTGGTCACCTGAAGGCCTGACGGATGTGTTGGGTGGCTTACTGATTCTGTTGATGGGCTGGAGTATTGTTGTGGGCGGATTTATTTTGCATCGCGCCCTCAATATGAGTTTGATGCAGGGTTCATTTATCTCGTTTTGTATTATGATTTCGAGTAATTATTTGGCTTCGTTTTTGATGTCGTCTGGGTGAAATATTAACTATGCATTTATTTGTAATGGGCATTTGTGGGACGTTTATGGGCAGCTTGGCAATTTTAGCCAAGGAGCTTGGGCATAAGGTGACGGGGTGTGACGCGAATGTGTATCCGCCGATGAGCACTTTGTTGGAATCAAAGGGGATTGAAATCTTGCAAGGCTTTGACCCTGAGATGCTCGACTGCGGCGCGGACCAGTATATTGTTGGGAATGCCATGAGTCGGGGTAATCCGATGGTGGAAGCGCTTTTGAATCGTGGTCTACCTTATATCTCTGGTCCGCAATGGTTATCAGAGAAGGTCTTGCAAGGGCGTTGGGTTCTGGCCGTGGCGGGCACCCATGGCAAGACTACGACTGCGACTATGTTGGCTTGGATTCTTGAAGAGGCGGGTATGGCGCCGGGTTTTTTAATTGGTGGCGTGCCAAATAATTTTGATGTCTCGGCTCGGCTCGGTAACACGGATTTTTTTGTCATTGAAGCGGACGAGTACGACAGTGCGTTTTTTGATAAGCGCTCCAAGTTTGTTCACTATCGTCCCAGAACGGTGGTACTCAATAATCTTGAGTTTGATCACGCGGATATTTTTGCAGACTTAGCGGCGATTCAAACTCAGTTTCATCATTTGGTCAGGATTGTACCCAGTGATGGCCTGGTTATTTATCCGAAGAATGACCCGGCTATAGAGCAGACGTTGTTACGCGGTTGTTGGTCTAACCGGCAGGCGCTCGGTATTGATGGTATTGATGGTATTGGCGGTATCGCTGATGTTGATGCTAAGCCTAAGTCTAAGTCTAAGGCGGAATTAACCGCGATTGAGGCCGAGGGCGCTGGTTCGTTCCAAGACGATCAGACTTGGCGGGCAGAGATGCGTTCGGCGGACGGCAGTGTGTTTGATGTGCACTGTGAAGGTAAAGCGTCGGTCACGGTGGATTGGCCCTTATTGGGCGCGCACAATGTGCATAATGGTTTGGCGGCGATGGTGGCGGCGCATCATGTGGGCGTGTCTACGGAAATTGCTGCCGCGGCGTTGAGTCGGTTCGGCGGTGTGAAGCGTCGTTTAGAAGTCATTGGGCAGGTACACGGGGTGACTGTTTATGATGATTTCGCGCATCACCCCACGGCGATTGCGACCACCTTGGCAGGCTTGCGCGCGCATGTTGGCGAGCAGCGCATTGTCGCGGTCATTGAGCCGCGCTCAAACACAATGCGTATGGGCCAGCACAGCCATCAGTTGTTAGCGAGTTGTAGCGACGCGGATCAAGTGGCTTGGTTTCAGCCGCCGGGAATTGATTGGCAATTGGCGGATGTCATTGCCCGTGCGGGGGCTGAGCAGCGCGGCAATGGCGGCGCGTCTAATGCCAAGATTGAGTTAGCTAATCTTGATGAGATGACAGTATTTGATGACACGGCGGTATTGATCGAGACGTTGGTCAAGCAGTTGATTGATGGCGATCACGTGGTGATTATGAGTAACGGTGGTTTCGAAGGATTGCATCGGCGGTTGTTGACCGCCTTGAATGAGCGAAGTGAGAGTTAATTAATGGATCAAGTGACAGTAGCGATTACGGGGGCTTCTGGCGCTCAATACGGATTGCGTTTAATTGAATGTTTGGTGGCGGCCGATAAACGGGTCAATATATTGGTGTCGAAAGCCGCTCAAGTAGTCATTGCTACGGAAACCGATATTAAGCTGCCGACGCGTAGTCATTGGGTGGAGTTTTTCAGTCAAAAGCATCAAGCCAAAGAAGGTCAGATTCGAGTCTACGGGGTCGAGGAATGGCTGGCGCCCGTGGCGTCGGGTTCGGGGGGCTCGCAAGCCATGGTGATTTGCCCGTGCAGTACCGGTACGTTGTCGGCAGTGGCAACGGGGGCCTCGAATAATTTAATTGAGCGGGCCGCAGACGTGGCGCTCAAAGAGCGAAAGCCTCTCATTATGGTGCCAAGGGAAACCCCTTATTCTGAAATTCATTTACAGAATATGCTGACACTCACGCGTATGGGGGCGGTGATTTTGCCTGCAAGCCCAGGGTTTTATAACAAGCCGTCAGACATTAATGATTTRGTGGATTTTATTGTCGCGCGGATTTTAGGSCATCTTGGTATTGAGCAAGACATGGTGCCTAAGTGGGGAGAATAGTGAGGTGAGTAGTAGGCGAATAGAGGGGCTAATAGTGGGGCGAATAGAGGGTGAGTAGACGTGGGGTGAACCGAAGGCGTTGCAGGTTTTTACGAGGAGTTTGAAGCGTGCTGGATGGCTTGGTCATTAACAAGCTTCTGCATTTAAGTCAGAAGCTTGTAATCACCGGCGCATTAAAGGGGATTCCCTGGATGCGCCATTGTCTTTATTTTTACTTTCCTACAAACACTTTGCCGTCTTCTACTTTGACAGGGAAGGTGTCAATTTTTACTGCTTCGTCTTCAAGGCACTGGCCAGAATCTAAAGAGAAATGCTGTTTATAGAGAGGCCCAGCGACAACGATTTCGCCTTTAATATCACCCACTAAACCGCGCGATAAGATGTTGGCGTTGCTGAATGGATCAAGGTTTTGCAAGGCAAATACTTGCTCGCCATCGGCAATTCTAAATACGGCGACTTGTTTGCCGTCGATTAAAGCGCATACGCCGCTGTTGTGAGGTATTTGGTCTAACGGGCAAACTTCTTCCCACTGTGGTGCTGCGGACATTGGTAAATCCTCGTATTACTTTCGTTTTTGCATGACAGACGTGATTGATAAACGCCTGTCATGGCGATAGGTTGCGTTGAAGCGAACAGGCTTATGCGTTAACAGGTTCTTTTTTCTCTTGCTCTGTAGCAGGTCGAATCTGCTGGCGCTCTCTGACGAAGACAACGTTGCTATCGTCTGTTTCACTGTTAACAAAGTGGCTGAAGCGTTTCACTGACTCAGGATCTTCAACGGTGCGCTTCCACTCACATTCGTAAGTGTTAACGACATTTTCCATTTCTTGTTCAAGTTGAGCCGCGATTCCCAATGAATCGTTCATCACCACTTCTTTAAGGTAGTCGAGGCCACCTTCTAAGTTATCCATCCAGACGGAGGTTCTTTGTAGGCGATCCCCTGTGCGAATGTAGAACATTAAGAAACGATCAATGTAGCGAATGAGTGTTTCGTCATCGAGGTCTGAAGCGAGTAGATCCGCATGGCGAGGTTTCATGCCGCCATTACCGCAGACATACAGGTTCCAGCCGTTTTCGGTGGCGATGATGCCCACGTCTTTGCTTTGTGCTTCAGCACATTCACGGGTACAGCCTGAAACAGCCAGTTTGATCTTATGAGGTGAACGAAGACCGCGGTAGCGTTTCTCTACTTCGATGGCCATGGCCACACTGTCGTTCATGCCGTAGCGACACCAGGTGCTGCCGACGCATGATTTAACGGTACGCATGGATTTGCCGTAAGCGTGACCACTYTCAAAGCCKGCWTCGATTARTTCYTTCCARATTAAMGGCAGTTGATTRACKCGCGCGCCGAATAAATCGATGCGYTGGCCGCCRGTWATTTTGGTRTAGAGGTCGTATTTCTKRGCRATYTGACCRATWGCGATCAGGCCWTCAGGCTTGATTTCKCCGCCKGGTAYGCGDGGYACRACRGARTAGGTGCCGTCTTTTTGCATGTTGGCYAAGTAGTAATCRTTGGTGTCTTGCARRCTWARRTGRTTRTTYTTAAGGATGTAGTCGTTCCAGCAAGAAGCCARKATAGAKGCCACTAGCGGYTTACARATATCACAGCCTTTGCCTTTGCCRTGYTTGGCGAGTAATTCGTCRAARGATTTGATTTCCTCRACYCGMAYCATRTGGAATAGCTCTTGGCGRGTGTRRGCRWAATGYTCACASANNSTCRGNGKTGANKTCGMTNMYTWWRMTWYCWRRKWMDKYKTTNWSYANTWGRMYSNCTANYGYSNKCRMMWSYVCCACAMCCGGTGCCSGCAGTGGTGCAGGTTTTAAGTTCGCCTAATTCGGTTACGCCGTTATCGATGGCGGCAATTAAGTCGCCTTTGGTAACGTTGTTACAAGAACAAATCTGCGCTGTGTCAGGTAATGCGCCAGCGCCTAGACCTGCAGGTGCGCTGCCGTCGTAGCTGGGTAATATGAGTCGGTCTGGATTTTCAGGTAAATCCATGTCGTTCAACATCAGTTGCAACAGTGAACCGTATTCTTCCGCGTCGCCGATTAATACTGCGCCGAGTAATTTCTTGCCGGCTTGATCGACCACTAATTTTTTGTAAACGCCGCTTAGTTCGTCAGTAAATGAGAAGGTTTTGCAGTTTTCGGTGCGCGCATGGGCATCTCCGATACTGGCAACATCAACGCCCATTAACTTTAATTTGGTGCTCATGTCGGCGCCTGCGAATTCGCTATCGCCTGTGCCAGATAGATGGTCGGCAGCGACTTGGGCCATTTGGTAGCCGGGTGCGACTAGTCCAAAGATCTTACCGTCCCAAAGCGCGCATTCGCCAATGGCGTAAATGCTAGGGTCTGAGGTTTGGCATTGGTTGTTGACCACGATGCCGCCGCGAGGACCGATTTCTAGCTCTGAGCTGCGGGCTAGTTCGTCTTGAGGACGAATGCCTGCGGAGAAGACGATGATGTCCGTCTCTAACTCTTCGCCGTCGGCAAAGTTCATTTTATGGGTGTGTTTGTCGCCGTCGATGATTTCTTTGGTGTTCTTCTCTGTGTGAACAGAAACACCGAGGGCTGAAATTTTCTCTTGCAGCAGTTTGCCGCCGCCTTCATCTACCTGCACTGCCATTAGTCGAGGGGCGAATTCCACTACGTGAGTCGTGAGGTCTAGATCTTTAAGTGCTTTGGCTGCTTCAAGCCCTAGTAACCCGCCACCGACTACGGTGCCTACGGTGACGCCTTTGGACGCAGCTTTGATCGCGTCTAGGTCATCAATGGTCCGGTATACGAAGCAGTTTTCGCGATCATGGCCGGGTACAGGCGGTACGAACGGGAAAGAACCCGTGGCCAGGACCAACTTGTCGTAGCTAATCTCAACGCCTTGCTGAGATTTAACGATTTTCTTGTCGCGATCAATCTCTATCGCTTTGTCGTTAATGTGCACCGTGATGTTGTTTTCTTGGTAGTAGCCGTCTTTGACCATTGAGAGGTCTTCGGCGCTACGACCGCTGAAGTATGACGTGAGCTGAACTCGGTCATAGGCCAGTCTGGATTCTTCACAGAAGAGAGTAATCTCGATATTGCTTGCCTGGCTAGCTACGAGGGCTTCCACTAGTTTGTGGCCGACCATGCCGTTTCCAATGACAACTACCTGAACGTTCTTGCTCACTGACTACTCCGGTGCATTTAAAAATTAAGGGCAAAAAAGGCGAACATTATATACGTCTGTTTTCGATTAGAAAATGAAAGATGTGGTTTGTAAGAGCAAAAACTATGCCGTTGTTCGTCGAAATGCCTCATAAGGGTACTATTTAGGCKCCGGCTGGGTGTGCAGGCAGGCGCTAATTAGCTGATATTGTTTGATAAAATCGTATTGTTGAGTGATTCGGCCCGAATTGAATTGATTAATAAACGGGATTAGTGGTGTTTTTAGTATATGTTTTTTTTCATGGTCCTAGCGTGCAAGGGGAGTTGATTGCCTTATTGATTACATAAAAAACTCGCACTGCTGTGGTGCGGGGCTGGCGCTAGAGTCCGCATGGCGCGCTTTGTAATGGTGCACGRCTAGGCGGGGCGCTGTGTCGGCTCGCGCTAGATTGAAAATATCGGCTAATCTTAACTCTAAGCTGTAGGTGCTCTGGAGGTGATTTTGATCGCTCCGTTTGTCAATTTAAGTCTTCACTTGGTTGTTCTGTTCATCTATTACGTTTAGCGAATTCATTCGATTGACTAATCGAATGGGGGATACTCATTTTTAAAGGGGTTGCCGGTGACTACGACGTTAACGATTTCTGATGCATTATCTGATTTTATTGAGTTGTCTGAGGCGTTAGATGACGCCTACTGGGAGGCGGGGCAGATTGAGCGTAAGGACAGTATTTACAATATCATCACTGCGGTAAACGGCGAAATCGGTGAAATCAATAAGCTCAGTGTTCAAGATCATCATTATCCTTATGAACCCATCACTCAAGGGATTCAGGATGTAAAAGAAAAGTTGAACCGGCTTCGTAAGAGTTTGGATGAGCTTGATATGAGAACCCGAACAGCGTCTTTATTAGAGAAGGTAATTCCCGTTACTTTGAGCTTATTAAAATAGTGATGCGGTGAGATCGTTTGTACACGTTTGAGTTTGATTTCACGTATTGATAATGGGTTGAACTTATCGCGTGAATAGACCTCCCAAGTAATGATATATTTTTGCGACCTTATGTGGGGAGAAATGAGGAGAGACGATGAGTTTATACGTGAAGTTTTTTTTATTTGCTTTGGTGTTGGCAATGATGGGGCCTTTTTTATTAAAAGGGGACGACGGGCGGCCCTTAGTTAGTTTTAACGAGGTTTTTTCGGATGGCGATGAGTTCTCTCAAGGCTTTGAAAAAATGTTTGATTTGGTAAAGCAATTTACCMAGTTTGGCCGTAGCGCGGTGGATTCCGGTGCTGATGCGGATCTTGGTGTTGCGTCACAACCCCAAACGGTGGAAGGCAAGACCAAAGTGCACCGTTGGAAGGATGCAGAAGGTGTTTGGCAATTCTCTGATGCCAATACTTCGGGCGGAGACAGTGAAGTGGTGTACATCGATCCGAATACCAATATCCTTGAGTACAATGATTTAGACGCGCTGAAAAAACTCCAGGCACAAGGCAAGGTTGAGGCGCCCCAAGCGCGACAAGCCAAAAAAGCGGCAGCTCCGTCGGGCCTTTCTCCCGTTTCCAATGCGATGGATACCATGCAGCAAGCGCAAGGCTTACAAAATCAGTTGGATGATCGATACCAGCGTCAGCAAGATGCGTTGAATAACATCAGATGAATAGACGCGCGCGTGATCTGACCTAGTGGCACTGGATTTGCGTTAGGGGTTAATGTTTTAGGTTTAGGTTTAGCTGTAAGGGTCTTCGATATAAAGTAATATTTTTTTAAGGCCGTCTAGTACGATGTCTAGAGGTTCGTCACTGCCTTCTTCTTTTATAAAGGCGTTGATTAAACTATTTTTGGACTGCTCGATTAAGACCTGGAGTTGTGATGTAGTGTCTGGGCTGGTGTTGTTTAATGCATTGATTTGGTTTTCCAGGGCGGTAAAGGTGGTTTCAATCAGTTGACGTTTTTGGTTGGATTCATTACGGAAGTAATCATCCACCTCGATGAGTACAGTGCAACTTGCCTCGGCCATTTGAGTGGTTTGTTTTTTGTATTGTGCTTGCAGTATCTCGTCTGCTTCCATGTACTCTAAACAACAGTTTGCGCCCGAGGTAAGCATCGATAAATGGTCTTTTAACTGGCCGTACTGCTTAGGGTGTTGTGTTGGCATATTATGCACCAACACGGAAATGTATTCGTAATTGATAATGGTGGTGGGCCCCATATCCACGTAACGTCCTTTATTGAGCGCTTCGCGCATGACGTTTTTATAGGAGGTGTCTTTGTTACTGCGGTTCGACGCAAATACCGTTTCATTGTTATGGTGGATGAAGACGCTCATTTTCAAATCTAGTTTTTCGCCGACTAAAAAAACCCGGCTGATGATGTCGTGAGAGGTGNAGCAGCTAAAGCAGGACCGGTAAAATTGAATGATGACGCCTATTTCGTGGGCTTCGTTCAGTGCGATGTAGGTGTTCTCATCCTTGTTTTCGTTGGTGAGCGCCAGATGGTTGAGGTCCTGCTTGCGTTTAATTTTACTGCGTACTTTACCGACTAAATCTTTTCGCGTGGGCGGATTGATAAGGAAGTCGTCGTTGGTATAGTCATAGGTGCGTTTGATCTCGTCGATGTCGGAATCGGATGTGGCCAATAACAACGGTGTTTCTGATAAATCAGGACAGTTTCGTAAGCGTTCCAGCACTTTTATTTTGTTGCTGTCGTTCATTAACTCGATAATAATTAGATCCGGGTTAAAGACGCAGGATTCTGAGAGGAAGTCATTCTCTGGGTGRCTGAAATGAACGTCGTAGCTAACTTTCAGGATTCGATTCATTGCATCCTGATCGGCAGAATTATTAATGACTAAAATCTTTGGTAAAGATTGCATGGACGGGGCGTTCCTAAGCTGACAGCAGGGCGAGCGTGTGACATCTACGTCAGTAATAAGTCTAGGTGCAATGTGCTTATTCGATAGCCTTGAATTATAGGATTAAGGTCTAATGGAGAGGGCTAGAGCGGGAAAAAAGTATAGCGAGAGGATGTTCTTCTGCTTGCGGATGATGGGCGCGTATACTTTAGGCCGGCTCTTACTTAGTGTGTTGCGCAGAAAGCCAGGAGAGGTTTTGTGATTGAGCGTTCCGTATTTCCTTTGCATTCGGTTATGTTTCCGAAAATGCAGTTGCCGCTGCGTATTTTTGAAACCCGTTATGTCGATATGGTGGCAGATTGCCTTAAAGCGGGCGATGACTTTGTAATCGCCTGTATTCAGGATGGGGACGAGGTCGGGGGCGGGGCAACAGTACAAAAACTTGGCGTGCAGTGTCGAATCGTTAATTTCGAGCAGGAGCCTGGGAACATTTTAAACGTGTTAGTTGAAGGTCGGGATAAAGTCGAAATTCACAATACTTGGTATGATTCCGGCGGTTTGATGAAGGGACTCGTGGCGGTGGTGGATGAGGCAGAGGATTGCGAAGTGGATGTGAAATTTGCTGGGCTGATTAATATGGTTCAGCAGTTTATGGATCACCCCGAGAGCCCGCTGCAAGACCTTAATTTTGAGATTAAATCGGCTCAGCAAGTAAGCTATTTATTGGCGGAGTTTTTACCGATTACATTGGCCAGCAAGCAATCCTTGCTGGAGATACATCACCCTTATGAGCGTTTGGAAGCGGTCAGTAAAATTGTCGGGCGACTGGAATTCACCTTGACCGCTTAGCGCAAACTGTCGCTGCTGTGATTGCTTTTAGGTTAAGCCGCTTTATTACAATTTAATAAGTTCGGCAACATTTTGGTCCGCGTGATAAGAAGACCGCACCATCGGGCCACTGGCAACGTGTTTAAAGCCCATTTTTTTGCCAACTTCGGCAAGCCGATCAAATTCATCCGGGTGAATAAATTCTTTAAGCGGGAAATGATCTTTACTGGGCTGTAGGTATTGCCCCAGGGTCAGCATGTCTACTTGATGGGCGACCAAATCTTCCATGACCGCCTCTACTTCGTCAATGCTTTCCCCGAGACCCAGCATAAGTCCAGATTTAGTGAGGGTCTTAGGCGCCACGCGCTTAAAGCGATTGAGTAAATCCAGCGACCATTGATAGTCAGCGCCTGGGCGTACGGCTTTATAGAGGCTGGGCACGGTTTCTAAATTATGATTCATGACGTCAGGCAGGGACTTGCTTAAGATCTCTAGCGCTATGTCCATGCGGCCTCGAAAGTCGGGTACGAGGACTTCAATTTTAGTCTCTGGGGATGAGCTGCGTACTTGATCAATGCAGTCGGCGAAATGCTGCGCGCCGCTATCTTTTAAGTCATCTCTGTCGACGGAGGTGATGACCACGTATTTAAGTTTCAGTGCGGCAATACTCTCGGCAAGGTGGCGAGGTTCGTCTTGATCAAGCGGTTTGGGTTTGCCGTGGGCAACGTCGCAGAACGGGCAACGTCGTGTGCAAATATCGCCCATTATCATGAATGTCGCGGTGCCTTTGCTAAAGCATTCGGGCAAATTGGGGCAGGAGGCTTCTTCGCACACGCTGTGTAGGTTTTGCTTGCGAAGCATGGCCTTTATGTCTTTTACCTTTTGCGTTGCCGCTGGAATTCGGACTTTTATCCAAGAAGGTTTGCGCGGTAAGTTATCCGTAGGGATGACYTTAATGGGGATGCGCTCTAGTTTATCGGCGCCCCTTAGTTTGACTCCAGCCACCAATTTTTTATTGGCTCGAGGATGAGCAGGTTTTTTAGTGGTTGAGGAGGTTTTGCTAGGGTCGCTCATAACTGGTTTGAACTCTTGTTTTGATCGGGTATGAAATAATGTTCATGCGATGAATTTTAGTCGATTTAATCGCGCTTTAATCGGTCACTTAAGGTGGCGCTGGGTGGTGATTAAAGTACGCTGGCGGTATTTCATTAAAGGTGGTCCGCTGATGGTAGCTTAGGCCCTTGAGGAGTATATCTACCAGTGCATTCTCAACCTCTTGAAAGCTTGGCTTGCTTGCATCGGGGGCGGTTTGTGTCAGTAGCTGGGTCATTTCAAGGCCTTTATAGCCGCAGGGATTAATGCGCAGAAAAGGCGCTAAATCCATGTCGACATTAAAGCTTAGGCCGTGAAAGGTGCAGCCTCGCCTAACCCTTAATCCTAAGGAGGCGATTTTTTGCTGATTCACAAAGACACCCGGTGCGCCGTCAATCAGGTGCGCTTCGATTTGATGTTGGGCTAACAGCTCGATGATGGATTGTTCCATTAAACCGACTATCTTTTTGGGGCCCATGTGCAGGCGCTTGATGTCTATTAACAGGTAGACGATTAATTGGCCTGGCCCGTGGTAGGTGACTTGTCCGCCCCGGTCTACTTTGACCACGGGGATGGTGCCCGGATTCATAATGTGTTCGGCTTTGCCGGCTTGGCCCTGTGTAAACACGGGCGGGTGTTGTAAAAGCCAGATTTCATCTTCACAGCTTGCGTCGCGCTGATCAGTGAAGTTCTTCATGGCTTGCCAGGTGGGCAAGTAGGGCTGCTGGCCAAGCAATCTAATTTTAACATTGGCCGCATGTTGCTCATCAGCGGTGTTCGATTGCGGGGCGGTGAAARTAGTCATTTGAACTGGGGATTACAGCACTAGGCTAATGTCTGAACTGTTTTCTTGGTGAGCTGCAAGGTCTTCGTAGAGCCCTAGGACTTGCTTCTTTTCGGTGACCCATATTTTGGCTGTGACTGATTGGTGTTTGCCGGTACGACTCTTTTTGACTGAAAGTGTTTTGGTATCAAATTCGGGTAAGTGTTTCTTGATGATGTCGCCAAAGACTTCTTGTAGCGGTGCCTCCGACGGGCCCATGACTTTGAGAGGGAATTCGCTGGGGAATTCCCACAGCTCTTCATTAAGATACATATTGGTCTGCCTATGAATGTGTTCGGTGCTTCTAGGGGGCTTTCATGCAATAGAAAGCGATGTTAATGCCCGGCGATGGATCGCCATGGGTACTGTCGAGGCACTGCGCTGATCGTTTAATAAGGTAGTCTAATTTCCACCTGTAGAGAATAAGTCCTGCTTATATTTTACAAAAATCTCGGCCATTCTACGCCACATTGGCCCTGCTTGTCCGCTGCCTACGGGTTTATCGTCTAGCTTTACGATGGGGACTACTTCTTTGGTGGAGCTGGTGACCCATATTTCGTCGGCTTGRCTGAGTGTGTGGGCGCTGATAGTGGTTTGTTTTAGCGGGATTTTATTGGCCTTCGCAAGTTCTATTATGATGTCGCGGGTAATGCCGCCTAATAGGAAATTAGACAGTGGTGGGGTCAGTATCGTGTGGTCCTTGACGATGAATACGTTGCTTGCGGCGCCTTCAGTGACCTCGCCATTGCGGATTAATAACGCTTCGTGGGCGCCTGCTTCGATGGCTTGTTGGCGTAGTAATAGGTTCGGGAGCAGGGAGATTGACTTGATATCGCAGCGAGACCAGCGAATATCGTCCAGGGTGATGGCACAGGACTCGGGCGGATTGTCTAGATTTTCCGTAGTCGGCGGGCTCAACGGTGTGCACATGGCCAGTACGGTGGGTTGTACTGTCGTGGTGGGGAATTGATGATCGCGAATCTCGGGCGCGCCGCGCGTTACTTGCAGGTAAATAGAAAGATTTCCCTGGCTGTTCTTGGCCACCAGCTCGGTGAGGATCTGCTCCCAAATTACGTCATCATTGGGGTTGTCGAGATGGATGGCTTGCAGGCTTTGAGCGAGACGACGCAAGTGCTGGCCAAGCCTGAAAACCTTGCCCGCATAAACGGGAATAACTTCGTAGATGCCGTCAGCAAGCAGAAAGCCTCGATCTAGAATAGAAATGGACGCGTCTTGTTTAGGGATGAAACGTCCATTGAGATATACGATGTCGGTCATGAGACTTGCCGAGGTTTATTTAAAAAAGCTTTGAACGAGCAGAATAAGGTAGTCGACCACTCGCTTAAATAAGCTGCCTGTATCGAGGTCATGCAGTGCGACTAGCGGCAGTTCGGCCAATAATTCGCCTTCTAAAGCAAGTGTTACCGTGCCATAGCGAGTGCCCTTAGTGATGGGCGCTTTAATGATCGGGTCAATACTGACTGTCGTGGAAATATTGTCGAGTTGACCGCGAGGAATGGTGGCTTTGAATTCTTGATTCACGCCTAGCTCAATGGTGTCTTGCTCGCCCATCCATACTTTGCTTTCTTTGATGGCTTCATTGGCTTTACTGAGGGTGTGTGTTTCATAAAACCGAAAGCCATAAGTGAGTAGTTTTTGACTTTCTTGAGCGCGCGCAGCGGGGCTTTTGGTGCCCATGACCACGGAGATTAAGCGCATGCCTTTATTGATGGCTGAGGCGACTAAACAATAACCTGCGGCTTCAGTGTGGCCCGTTTTAAGACCATCTACCGTCGGGTCGCGCCAGAGAAGCTTGTTGCGATTGCTCTGCTTGATATTGTTGTAGGTGAATTCTTTTTCGGAATAGATGGAATAATGTTGCGGGAAATCCCTGATGCTCGCTTGAGCCAGTATGGCTAGGTCTGCCGCGGTGGTGTAATGATTGCTGCTGGGTAATCCGGTGGCGTTCATGTAATGAGTGTTATGCATGCTGAGGCGATCGGCGTGTCGATTCATTAAGTCAGCAAAGGCATCTTCGCTACCGGCAATGTGCTCGGATAAGGCAACACTGGCGTCATTGCCTGATTGAATGATAACGCCGCGCAGTAGGTTTTCGACATCGACGTAAGTGCCTTCTTTAAGGAACATTCTAGARCCGCCGGTTTTCCATGCTTTAACACTGACTCTGACTGAATCATCAAAGCTGATATTGCCATTGGTGAGTTCATGAGAAGCGACATAGCCGGTCATTATTTTAGTCAAACTTGCGGGCGGAAGTTCTTTGTGGGCATTTTTCTGAACAATTATTTTGCCTGTGTCAGCATCCATTAATACATAGGATTTGGCGGCTAATTTAGGCGGCGCGGGGATTAGTGCGGATGCTGACACGGCCAAGGTTTGACCTAGGCTAAACAGCATCAATAGGGATGCCGCTGCGGCGCGTTGGTTTAATGAAAGGCGTAGTGCTTTCGTGCGCATCGACGAAACTTTAGCGTACATCAATTGGAAACCTTTCAATTTTAAATCCTTTATTGCTGATAAATGGGCTGATCTAACTGGGTGCATCGTGCGAGCTTCAGTTCGGTGCGAGCCGTTGAATGAATTACGGATCAGCTACGACCGAGTTATGTGCGGAGTACCGTTGTGCGCCTAGCGCTACATCTCGGTTGGGGCGCTTCTGTTGATGCATTTCGCAGTTTAAAGCGAGTGAGATTCAGGGCAGTTTAGCATGGGATGTAAGTCCTTGAGTAAGAATTGTGATAGCTATTGCACAGTCTTTGCTTAAGGGGCTTAGTTTGCCAGTAGACGGCGCTACCCGATCGAAATTGAGGGCTCTAAAATTCGATCGGGACCTTAAGATGCGAGTGATCCTTGTTTCGCATTTTACGGGCGTCGATTGTAGTTTTCTATGTTCGGATTTAGGKGTTGCCTCGCTTTATTTAAAAACTGCTAGCCTTAAATTAGGGCGGGTGTTTGTGCCCTAATGACCCAAGCTAACGGCATAACGTGTGTATGCGTGTCAGTGGTTTATTTTGTGGAGCGTAGAATGAGTACAGTATTAAAGTGGGGCCTTTTGGTTTTCTTGCCTTTTTTATCGTTTTCGGTGTGGTCTTTTGAACCCATTGGCACGCCTGATCGCGAAGAGATTGAGTATCCAGAAGATGAAGCCCCCAGTCAGGCGGAAATTGATTTAGGTAAGATGTTGTTTTTTGATACCCGGCTTAGCATCAATGAGAGCCAGTCGTGCGCCACTTGTCATAATCCTGACTTAGGATTTAGTGACGGCGTTGAGAAAAGCATGGGCGCGATGGGCAAGCGCGTGGGACGTAATGCGCCGCATATTTACAACTTGGCTTGGAATTCGTTACATTTTTGGGATGGACGCGCGGCCTCTTTGGAGCAACAAGCCTTAGGACCAATCGAAGCCGCCGGGGAAATGAATATGCCGTTGAGCACGTTGATGCCACGGCTTAAGGCGGTGCCTTACTACCAAAAAGAATTTACTAAAATATACGGCAAAACGGCCATTACTAAAGACAGCATAGGCAGAGCCATTGCCGCATTTGAGCGTTCCATTATTTCAGATAACGCGCCATTCGATCAATTTATGGCGGGCGATAAGGCTGCCATGAGCCCGTCTGCCATTCGAGGTATGGATTTGTTTACAGGCAAAGCCGGTTGCGTAGAGTGTCACGATGGCGGTAATTTCACTGACAATAGTTTTCACAATATWGGSGTTAAAGGGGATGACTTAGGGCGTGGGCCGATCGCCAACGATGCCTCAATGAATAAAACCTTTAAAACGCCTGGTTTGCGTAATATCACTTTATCGGGTCCCTATATGCATGATGGTTCTATTGCCACTATTGAAGACGTGGTGCGCTTTTATAATCGCGGCGGGGATATGAAGGATGGCGTTGATAAGCTTGTGAAGCCACTAGATTTGACTGAGCAAGAGATCAACGATGTGGTGGCGTTCATGGGCGCCTTGTTGGACCCCGTGACGATTGTTCGGCCCAAGTTACCGTAGTTAAGTTACCGGTATTAGGCCGCTTGTTTAAATGTTAAATGGGCGGTGGTCGGTTTTTTCACTTTTGTTGTCAATTGATGGGACGCTGTAATGATAAGGAATTTAGTGATCCTCTGCTGTGTTGGGTTATTTGTTTCTCATTCTGCTGTGGCAGATACGGTCAGTGGTACGATTGAGTTTCTAAAAAAGCCACCGTTAGCAGGGCTTCTCTATCTGGTGGGTGGCAAGCAGGCCGCTAATAGCGATCAACTGGATCAGAAGGATAAGAAATTTACCAAAGATATTTTGGTTCGGTCTGCTGGGGGTGAAATCGTTTTTAATAACTCGGACTCTGTCGACCATAATATTTTCGCAAATGATACTAAAACGAATGCGAAATTCGATGTGGGCCTGATGGCCACGGGGAATCAGATTAAGAAAACCTTTGATTGGCCCATCGGCAGTATGATTCGCATTGGCTGCAAGATCCATCCGAAAATGAAGTCGTATATTGTGACTACCGATAGCGTGCATTATGAATCTTTTCAGTTCAAACGCTCTGGTGGGCCTTATTCATTTTCGCTAACGGATATCCCCAGTCAACAGAATGAATTTATTTTAAGTATCCCTAGATACGATCCGGTTAAAATATCACTGAATGCCGGTGAGTCTAAAACGGTTGTGATTATTAAGAAAGGCAAAGAAAAGGGTTCGATCACCATTAGTAGGGAATAAAACACTATGCGTGTAAGTTATGGCGTTCGTGGCGTGCGATTAGGGCTTTGGGTAAGGCTTATTGTAGTGTGTGTGGTTTTTCTACGCCCGGTGGTTTCTGTCGCGGATGAAATGTCAGACAGTGCTGCGGCTATAAAGGCTTCTTCTTCTTTGAATGTGAGGGAGCCCTTTCTGGTTAATCCGTTTGTTGTCCCAGAAAAATATGCCGCTGTAGTTAAAGAGTATCGGGTTAAATATGCGAGAGTAACGGGTTTTGAGTTCTCTGGCTTGCACTGGAATATGTTTGTTGCGATTTACGTGAATAAAGAGTCCAACATTTATCGTTCCAATTACTTTGAGTACATTAGAGCGTTTATTGAAAATGACGATGATGAAGATGAAATAGAACCTGATTTTAAATATTTTTCTGAAGGCACGGTTTTTCTAAAAGAAAATTTTGCTTCGAAAGAAGGTAAGCCTGGGCAGCCAGTTTTTCTCTCGGGCATGATTAAGCGCGCGCCGGGTTACGATCCAAAGGGCGGGGATTGGGAGTATTTTCAATCGGATAGTAGCGGGAAGTTGCTTTTGGTGGGGTCGAGTAAAGACCCTGAGGTGGTTCGTCAATGCGGTGAATGCCATAGTAATATGGAAGATCGCGACTTTATATTTTCTACCTACTATTCCGAAAAGGTAAGCTATGAATGAACCACATTATGAATAAATCAAGCGATGAATAAATCAAACTCTGAATAAATCACAGGGCGGTCTGTAGTAAAGCATGAAGCGGCAATGGTTTATGATGAAGTCAAAGGTCTGGGGAGGCCTGGGTGTGCTGCTGCTATTTATGTTGATGGCAGTGTTAGTTTCGTTTCTAAATATTAAGCGAATTGAAAGCCAATCCGACGCGATTATTGCCGGCAGTCAGCCGAAATTAATTCACGCGTTACGATTGTCCGATCAAATTCATCATAGTTCGGCATTACTGGTGCTTTATCTGCTCAGTAATCATTCGTCTCAAAAAGAAGAATTCCAAAGCCTGATTTCTCAGTTAAGCAATACCTTTACTGAGCTCAAAGGGTTGTTTGAAGCCGTTGAGGACACTGCGCTACATGAGCAGTTGTCGAATCTAGAACAGCATATCAATTCGTTTTATCTCTATGAAGACCGGTTGTTTGTTCTTGCGGATAATCTTTCTAAAAATCAGCAAGGCTTGTCCATCGCTCAAACTGATCTTTCGCCTATTGCTGACCGGGCTCGGGTGATGATTGGTGATGTTGTGTTGGGCATTGAAGACATGGATGACCCGAGTGAGTCCCTTGTTAGTTCAATTCATGAATTCCAACAAAATTGGAGTCAGTTGGTTGGCGCCGTTCAGTCTTACTTCGCCTTTCGAGAGGATCAGTCGCGGAAAGATATTGATGTGTTTTTGTCGGGCATTGATCAGCTCTACCAATCCATACTTGAGGATGAAGATAGCTTGAGCGACGATCAGATTGATGCGCTGGATGAGTTCGAAGAAATATTCTCCGAATACACGGACACATTGACGCAGGCGCTGACTATTCATTCCAGTGAAAAATGGCGGTTAGATGTCTACATTGTACGTAAGGAGTTGATCCCACTGATGCATAATATCAATAACGAACTGAAAAGCGTGATTGATTATCAGCAGCAGAGCATTGATCAAACCAACAGCCTTTTAGTTGCGACCGTTAATACCACCTTAAATGTCTTGCTGTTCATTCTTGTTACAGGCGTTACTGTGTGTGCCGTGATTGCCTTGTTAGCCAATCAATACATTACTGTGCCCGCGGTGCAGCTGAAAAACATACTGCGAGACATTGCCCAGGGTAATGGTGATTTAACCAAGCGCGTGCATATATCGTCTACTGATGAGTTAGGGATGGCTGGGGAACACTTTAATGAGTTTGCCTCTACGATCCAAGATACCTTAAAACAAGTGTCAGCCGTGTCTGAGGATGTGAATAAAGAATCAATTCGGATTTCTACGTCGATGGAGAAAATAACCGAAAACAATAAGCTAAGCATTAATCTCAGTCAGAATACTCAGGTCACATCAGAAGATATTCTCCGTAAAAGCGAGGCGATTGTGAGCCACTCACTTAAGGCGGTGGATCAAATCGACGGTATCAGAGCCMGTGCAGAYGATGGCATTGCGCGCATGGAYCATATGTCKTCGGATGCGRTTGAGGTGGCTCAGGAAATTGAAACCTTGAAGCGCGACATTAATATTCTAAATGAAAAAAGTAAGGATATGCTGGAGTTTGTGGACGTGATCAAAAATATTGCGGACCAAACCAATTTATTGGCGCTCAATGCGGCAATCGAAGCGGCGAGAGCCGGCGAGTCGGGGCGTGGGTTTGCGGTAGTGGCTGACGAAGTGCGTAACTTGGCGGTGAAAACGCAAGAGTCGACCTCGGAATTAACCCAGCGATTTGAAACTAACTATGAGGCAAACCAGGTGTTGGTGAGTCAAATTGGCTCTACGGCAGAAATGATCGCCATTATGTTGGAGCGAGTGTCTGGGGCCAGTGAGGCGATTCAGGATATTCTAGCCAAGGCGATTTTGCTTCACGATGTCTCGGAAAACATTGTTTTGACCACGCAAGAGCAAACCAAGACCAGCATTGAAATTGAGCAAATTGGAAAGCAAGCGAAAGCGCTGGCGGAGGAAAATACAGTGATTCTCTCTGAAGTGCAGGCTTGCACGCGGGATTTGGTCTGTGGTTCGAGTCAATTGAATCAGCTGCTTTCTCGGTTTAAAGTTTAAAATAGGGTTTAACGTGCGAATTGGAAGAATAGTGATAACGACAAGTTTTAAAGTATAAATATATGTTGTCATGGATTAAGCGATTTAATGCAAAGCTTCGTAACAAGCTATGGCTGAGCTATATCCTTATATTYKTRGCGCTKWTGGTKTTRTCCGTTATCAGTTTGCAAGGCGTGTCGGTGCTGTCTAGTAAGATGACGCAAGTAATTGATGTGGCTCAACCGAAAGCGTTTCGGGCATTAGAGATATCAGCACTCTCTAATCAAGGGATTAGTGCCTTGGCGTATTATATTTTGAGTGCCAAAGAGGATCAAAAGAATAAATACCTCGATCTCTTTGATCAAGTTAAATTCAAATTGTCGGTTTTAAAAGAAAGTGCTCAATCCCCGTTATTGTTGGCGCGAATTTCTGGAATTGAAGCGGTTCTGTCGAGAATAAGTGAAGAGAATGAGACTCTATTTAGCTTAAGCGGTAATCGTCTCAATAATTTTCCTGCGTTGAAAGTGATGGTCGATGAGCTGGACCCTTTAGCTAGCGAGATCGGGCAGCAAGTCACCGATTTAACCATTGAAATGCTAGAAGAAAATAAATCCATACATGACAGCCTGGTGACATTACGGCTTAATTGGGCGTTATTGCTCAAGCATGATAATAGCTACATCGCGCAACGAAACCCGGACTCGCTGTCTCAGATCGAATTGTTTGGAAGTGGCATTAGGCAGCTCAGTCAAGATATCGAAAAGGAATTAGCTGAAAAGGATGAGGATGGTTTTGATTTATTCGAAGACATTATTGATCTTCAAGGGCAGTATTTTGAACTTGAAAAAACCATGTTGGAGTTGCACCAAAAAGAGGATTGGCAGCGTGATAGTTATTTGATCCGGGAAACGATGTCGCCATTGGTGGATCTGCTCAATCATGAAATTGAGTTGTTGGTGGGGTCGGTGCATGAAGAGATCAGTGAGATTAATAACGAGGTAGCTGAGAATAGCGCCTTTATTGAACGTAGCATTGTAGTGATCAGTGGTCTTTGTTTAGTTATTACGGGATTTAGTTTGTTTTTATCGAATAAATTAATCATACAGCCGTTGTGTGGCTTGAAAGATATTTTGGCGGATATCTGTGAAGGCCAAGGTAATCTTGATCGCCGAATTAATATTCATACCACCGATGAAATCGGGCAGATTGCGACATTGTTTAATCAGTTGCTCACCGATTTGGAGCAGATGATTGCCAGTATTCGAATAGAGTGTGATTCGCTGGATAAGCAATCCAAGCAAACCAGTGACGTCATTGGTTTTGTAGTGAAGAATATGGACCGCAGTTTTGAGCTAATCAAGTGTGTTAACTCTGATGCTGAAGATATTGCCAATTGTACCTCTAAGATCACTTTGCAGGCGGAGACTACCACTTCGGAAGTAGATAAAACCAAAGTGGTGGTGGGAGTTGGGGTCAATAATATTGCCGAGTTGTCTCAGAGTGCTGAGTATCTGGGGGGCGACATTAATACCTTGACCAAGAAAATTGAGAACATTTCTGCGAAGGGATCCGGCATGTTGTCGATGATTGATGCGATTAAAGCGATTGCTGATCAGACCAACTTGTTAGCGCTTAACGCGGCTATCGAAGCGGCGCGCGCAGGAGAGAGTGGTCGGGGTTTTGCGGTGGTGGCCGATGAAGTGAGAAGCCTGGCTTCGAAAACCCAAAAGTCTGCGGCGGAAATCGGTGAGATATTAGAAGATAACTTTCAATTGAATGCCGATTTAGTGAAAAGCATGGAGGCAGCGGAGGCTACCACTGAAGGCCTAAAGCAATCGATGGAGCAGACTAAGAGTTCGGTGGGTGATATCGCACAAAATGTGGACTTGATAAGCGAGATGGCGGGTGAGATTTCTTTAATAACCCTGCAACAAGCCAGCAATACAGAGGATATCGCCCAGAACGGCACGGAGATGCATGTATTGTCTACCGGTAGTAATCAGTTGGCCCGGACCATGGGCGAAAGCATGGATAGGCTATTACTGATCTCCGATCGGTTATTGAAAATGGTTAATCGTTACAAGCTGAGTGAACATTTAACATCAGGGGATAATGTTGACGTTTTTAAATAGTGAAAACGCGTTACCAATTGCGGACCACCGGATTAGCAATGTTCTTGGCTTTAATTAATGTGGTTAATGTTTCTAGGTCTTGCCATTGATTAAACGGACCGATTTGAACGCGGTGTAGTACTTTGTTGGACGAGGTGATGCGGCTAATGCTCACCGGTGTCTCAGTGAGTGGAATGAGTTGGCTTTGCATGTCCAGTGCGGTGTTTAAATCTTTATACGCGCCTACTTGTAAGTAAAGCTGGCCGTTGTTGGCGCGCGTTGCTGGGGAGGCGTTTTGATTCTGGAATGCGGCTTGTATTTTCTCGGCATTAGGCGGCGGAAACAAAGGCACGATTTCTACTTTGACTTGGGCAGTGCCTTTCTCCGTAATGCCTAGCTGATGCGCTGCGGCGTAAGATAGGTCGATCACGCGCTCGTCATGAAATGGRCCTCGGTCATTTACGCGTACCGTGACGGTGATGCCATTTTCTAAATTGGTGACTTTGACATAGCTAGGGAGGGGTAATGTTTTGTGGGCGGCGGTCATTTTAAGCATGTCGTAGGGCTCCCAGCTGGAGGTGCGATGGCCTTGAAACTTACTGCCATACCAGGAAGCAATGCCGGTTTCCTGGTATTGATCGACCGACTCCATTAACTGATAGGTCTTGCCTAATACCGTGTAAGGCGAATGGTTGCCGTATTTACTGGGGGGTTCCCACTGGGGTTGGGCGGGCTTGATGTTTTGTGGGTCAAACGGAATGCTTGGTGGGCCGTCTTGTTCAACGCTATACCGGGTGGATTGAGGGTCGGTATTGGGGGGTGTGAAAAGGCATGCCTGGACCAGCAGCGTTGTACTGAGAATCAGTAAAACGCTGCTCAGCTTACCAGACGGCTGTATAAGCCTGGCCATACGGTCAAGGGAATGGCGGTAAAAGGCTATCATGTTATGACTTCTTATCTTTCAAGGATCTGAGTTCTTGGCTGAGTTGGTAGACCGCCATGGCGTACAGCTTACTGTGATTGTAACGGGTGATGACGTAGAAGTTTTTCAGCCCTAGCCAGTACTCGGTGCCTTTAGCGCCTTCTAAAGCCATCGGCGAGGTCATTTCATCGTTGGCGTAATTTACTGTGCTTTGAATGCCTGCGGCTTTTAAGTCACCGATGTTGATCGAAGGTTTTAGGCGGGTATTAAATAATGCGGCTTGTTTCTTGGTGGCTTCGRTAACCGTGGCCGTTGAGACAATGGGCGCGCCTTTTTTCCAGCCGTGGACTTTGAAATAGTTCGCAATACTGCCAATGGCGTCCACGGGATTGTTAAGTAAGTCGATTATCCCATCATTGTCGAAGTCTACTGCATAATGGCGGTAGCTAGAGGAGATGAATTGTGGATAGCCCATGGCGCCGGCGTAAGAACCCTTTATTTCTTTCGGGTCGAAGCCTTGTTCTCTGCACAGTATTAGGAATTGCTTTAGTTCAGCACTGAAAAATTTGCTGCGTTTGGGGTAATCAAAACCCAGTGTGGCTAAGGAGTCGATGACTCGATAGCTGCCGCGATTTTGCCCGTAACGTGTTTCCACGCCTAGGATGGCGACAATTATTTCAGCGGGGACGCCGTAAGTTTTTTGTGCTCTTTGTAGGCTGGCTTGGTGTTTGTTCCAAAACTTTATTCCCAGCTTGGCTCTTTTAGGGGTGACAAATATGGGACGATAATCTTTCCAAGGCTTACTTTTTTCGGCAGGCCTACTGATGGCTTTAAGGATGCTGTCTTTGCGTTTTACGTCGACAAAYAGCTGTTGCAATGCGCTGCGCTCGAATTGGTGGTTTTTTTCGAGGTCGTTAATAAACGCGGCAAGCTTAGGATGGTCTACGTAGTCGCCTTGGGCGAAACTGTCGTCGCCTTGGGCGAAGCTAGCGGTGGTCGCGCCGAGAGATGCGCAGAGTAAAACGAAGACGGGAAGTACTTTTAAGAATTGCTTGAACACCTTTTGGGCCCTTTAAATAAAACGCGCAGTAACACTGAATTAACTTGGATTTAAGTTAGCCTGATAGGGATTAAACCTGAAGTTCGAATCGGTAACCACTAATTCTTAAGCATTATTTCGCATTTATCGATATTGAATGAATTTTAACTAATGCGACAGCCAGTTTTTGTGGGTTTCAACCGACATTAACATGCCGAAGCCAAGCATTAAGGTCACGATTGAAGTCCCGCCTACACTGACTAATGGCAAGGGTACGCCCACCACCGGCAGCAAGCCACTGACCATGCCAATGTTGACAAACACATAAACAAAAAAAGTCAGGGTAATGCTGCCCGATAGTAAGCGACTGTAGGTATCTTGTGCTTGGGCGCTGATGTAAAGCCCGCGTAGAACGATCAATAAGTAAATCATAATGAGCCCGATACAGCCAAATAGACCGAACTCTTCAGCAAATACGGCGATGATGAAATCCGTCGAGCTTTCGGGTAGGAAGTTAAGGTGGGATTGCGTGCCGTCTAGCCAGCCTTTGCCATATACGCCGCCGGAACCGATGGCGACTTTCGATTGAATGATATTCCAACCTGCGCCCAAGGGGTCTCGCTCTGGAGACAGGAAGGTCAGTACGCGTTGCTTTTGGTAGTCGTGCATTACATACCATAAGGCGGGCAGTGCGGCAGCCCCTAAGGCCATGGTGGTAACAATCAGTCTAAAACTGACCCCTGCCAGGAATACTACAAATATGCCGGAACTGCCGATAATCAGGGCGGTGCCTAAGTCCGGTTGTTTGGCAATCAGTACGCAGGGCAGCGCAATGATGATAATGGAGGTGATCACCGGGCGGTTGGCCGGTGGCAGGATACGGCTGGATAAAAACCAAGCCACCATCATGGGCACTACCAGTTTTAGTAGTTCTGAGGGTTGAAATCGAGGCAAGCCTGGAAGGTCTAACCAGCGTTGGGCGCCTTTGGCATTGGTGCCCACCAATAACACTGCGGCCAATAATAGGATGCCTAAGATGTATAGCCAGGGAGCCCAGCGAAAAAAGTTCCTCGGGTGGATCTGGGCCACTACAAACATGGCTGTTAGGCCGACGCCGATGTAGGTGGCTTGGCGGTAGACGAGGCTGAGGTTTTCATTGCTGGCGCTGTAGACCACAAATAAGCCCAGCGTGCACAAGGTGATTATGAGCCCAAGCAAGGGGGTATCAATGTGGACGGCCTGGAATAATGAAATACTGCGCGTCGGTGGTGCGCCATCGAAAGGCAGTTGTCGGGTGAAGTCGTGTTCGCTCATAGCTGCTCGATTGCTTAGGTTTGTGGCGCGGACGAAGCCCTAGTACTTAATGAGGGTTGGTTCAGGCTTTGGCTATTGGCCAATACATTATTGGCTTCGATTGTAGCTGCCTCGGACCGTGCTTGCTTGCTTTGTTTTTTTTCTAAGGTGTTTATGTACAGATCAAGAATTTTTCGAGCGATAGGCGCTGCCGTGGACCCACCGCCACCGCCGTTTTCGACAATGACCGTGATGGCAATTTGAGGGTTTTCTGCGGGGGCAAAACCGACAAATAATGCGTGATCGCGATGCTTTAGGGCGATTTTAGTTTCGTCGTATTCTTCATTTTGCTTAATGCCTAATACTTGAGCGGTGCCTGTCTTTCCTGCAATTTGATATTTTGCCTTGAGGCCGCTGCGCCGCGCTGTGCCGCGCGGGCTATGAAGTACTTTGACCATCGCGTCGACCATGGTCTGCCAATTGTCTTGGTCTTTAAGTGTGATGAGGTTTTCTTGCGGGGGTGTTGTTGAATCCGATGTTTCGAATTTCGCCATTTTCGGGGTCACGCTGCGGCCTCTATTGGCAAGCGTGGCGGTTGCCGCAGTAAGCTGCAGGGGTGTTGCTAACATGTAACCTTGGCCAATGCCGATGTTTAAGGTTTCACCGGGGTACCAAATGACGCCTTTGGCGCGTTTTTTCCACGCACTTGAAGGCATCAGGCCACTGGGTTCGGAATAAAGATCGATGCCTGTGCGCGAACCAAAGTTAAATTGGGTCATAAAATCATGGAGCGGATCGATGCCGAGGTTATGGGCCAAGTTGTAGAAGTAAGTATCACAAGATTGGATGATGGCCTTCTCTAAGTCCACAGTGCCATGGCCGCGTTTTTTCCAGTCGCGATAAAAGCGTTCGTCTTTATCCAGTTGGTACCAACCTGGGTCGCGAATTTTAAAGTCCCAGTTGATGATGTTTTGTTCTAGTCCTGCAAGCGCTACGAAGGGTTTAATGGTCGAGCCTGGCGGGTACTGGCCTTGTAATGCCCTATTAAATAGGGGCCGATGTTCCGAGTCCCGTAAGGCTGAATAACGTTTTGTACTGATTCCGGTGACAAAGTAATTGGGGTCGTACCCTGGCTTGGAAACAAACGCGAGCACTCCGCCAGTGTTGGGGTCCATGGCGACGATTGCGCCTTTTTGATCGCCTAATAAAGAGTCTGCGAGTTTTTGTAACTCGGCATCAAGATAGAGGTGAATGTCCTGGCCGGGCACCGGCGGTTGGCGCTCCAGAATTTTCATGACACGGCCGTAGGCGTTGGTTTCTATTTTTTGATAGCCCACTTCGCCGTGCATTAAATGTTCGTAGTATTTCTCGATGCCGGTTTTGCCGATGTAGTGGGTGGCTCGATATTGGGTGGGGTCCACGCGTTGGGTTTCTTTTTCATTGATTCGGCCCACGTAGCCTACGGAGTGGGTGAATTGTTCGTGAAAGGGGTAATGTCGAATTAAATCGGCGCTAATTTCGACCCCCGCAAGCTGGTGTTGATTGACGGCTATTTGTGCAATTTCTTTTTCGGTGAGCCTAAATTTAAACGGGATTGCTTCGAATGGGCGGTGTCGCTGTTTGAGGCGATTTTTGAAGTCTTTAATTTCCTCGGGCGAGACATCGATTAGTGCCGTGAGCTGAAGGACTGTTTTTTCGAGGTCGTTTGCGCGCTCTTTGACGATTCGTAGGGAGTAGCTGGGTTGGTTCTCGGCGAGTAAGGCGCCATTGCGGTCGAAGATTAAGCCTCGTGTCGGGGCGATGGCTTCGAGGTGGACTCGRTTTCGATCGGATAGGGTAATGAAGCGCGTATGTTCTACGACCTGCAAGTAGAAAAGCCTGCCCATTAATACCGCAGCCATGATTATTATGGCGATTAGGGCATACAGTGCACGGGACTTGTGAATGCGTAATTCACGAAAGTTGTCTTTAAAGTTGACTGTTTTGGCCATGGGGTTCGCTATTTGTGGTAAGGGTGCCCGTGTAGGATGGACCAGCAGCGATAAATTTGTTCAGTCACTAAGACTCTTGCTAAGGGGTGGGGTAAGGTTAGGTCGGAGAGTGACCAGTGTGTTTTGCAGGCTTGTTTGCATTGCTCCGACAATCCTTCAGGGCCTCCCATTAAGAGGGCAATATTAACTCCTTGGTGAAGAAAGTCATTAAACTTAGCCGACATTTTTTCGGTGGATAATCGTGTGCCTTTGACGTCTAAGGCAATTAGGTGATCACTGGATTTCGCGGCGCGAAGCATCAGCTGACCTTCTTTCTCCATAAACTTGGTAATGTTGGCATTCTTGCCGCGCTTGTTTAGAGGGATATCGACTATTTGTAATTGGATATCTTTGCCTAAGCGTTGTTGGTAATCCTTGACTGCACTGTTAACCCAGTCCGGCATTCTGTTGGCGGCACTGATTAAACTTATACGCATAAACGCTCTGTGGGGCGGGTGGGTTGAGTAGTGGGTTTGAGTTTGAGGGGACAATATACTAGCTTCTAAGCTTATAGGCTAAGAAGCTAGTGTGCGCTGTAAGATTTAATAATTAGTTTTTAATTGGGTTTTTAAATCGAGCGTTTAAATCTAGCTTTCTTCGTTTTGGCTCTTGTCTTGATTTAGACCCGTTTGCCATAGACTTTCTAGGTCGTAGAATCGTCGTGTTTCGGCCTGCATGATATGGACTACGATATCACCCAGGTCCACTAAGACCCATTCGGGTTGAACCATTCCTTCGACTCCCAAAGGGCAGGTGCCTGCCTTTTTAGATTGCTCAATGACATTTTCAGCAATTGATTTGGTGTGTCGACTGGATGAGCCAGAGGCAATGACCATAAAGTCCGTTGCAGAGCTGACCGAGCTAACGTCAATGACTAGGACGTCGACGGCTTTAAGGTCGTCGAGGGCTTCCTGTACGGTGGTTAATAGCGGCGGGGGAGTGATCGTATTGCTCATACTTAGAGTCGGCCCTGTTATTTCAGTGAGTTAAATTGATAAAGCTGGTTTGCTTGAATGTAATTCCATACCGCATCAGGGAGCAAATAGCGCGCTGATTTACGTTGCGAAATGAGTTGTCTTATCTGTGTCGAAGAAATTGCGATATTGGTGGCGTGTTGCATCCAAATGCCGCCCGCGGGCTGCTCTAAAAGCATGCTCGGGTGACTAATACGGCAACGCGACAATAAGCTGCTTAATGGCACTTGGGTTCCAAAGTGACTGCCTGGGCGATGTGCGACGATAATGTTGCACAGGGTTAGGATTTCTTGCCAGCGGTGCCAGTGCGGCAGAGTGCAAAATGAATCCATGCCCATAATCAGGCAAATGGAATGATCCGGCCCTAATTCTTCACGCATTTCTAATAGAGTATGGACTGTGTAGGAGGTTTGGTCCTTTTCACATTCCCTTGGATCTAAAAGAAGTCCAGGTTCGTCATCAATGGCCAGACGGATCATTTCTAGACGGTGTTCGGTTTTTTCGATCGGCGATGCCCGGTGACCGGGAATATGGCACGGTAGAATCCGAATTTCGTGCAGGCCTAGGCCTTGGCGTATATCCAATGCGGTTCTTAAATGACCAAAATGAATCGGATCGAACGTCCCTCCCAATATACCCGTTGCTGAGGTGAGTTGAGACGTTGTGTTGGATCTATGTGCGAATATTGCCGTCACCAAATACAATAAATTTCTGTGAAGTTAATCCGTTTAATCCAACGGGGCCACGGGCATGAATCTTATCGGTGGAAATGCCGATTTCAGCGCCTAGGCCGTATTCAAAGCCATCGGCAAAGCGCGTAGAGGCATTGATCATCACGGAACTAGAATCGACTTCGGCGATAAAGCGCTGAGAGTGACTGTAGTTTTCAGTGACGATGCTGTCGGTGTGAGCCGAGCTGTAGGTATTAATGTGGTCGATGGCTTCATCGAGTCCTGGCACTATTTTGATCGAAAGAATAGGCGCTAAATATTCGGTCGACCAATCTTGTTCGGTGGCGCTGTTAATCGCGGTTAAGATCGTTAACGTTTGAGGGCAACCTCTTAGCTCCACTTGCTTTTGTGCAAATGCCTGTTCGAGCTGCGGTAAAATCTCATTGGCGATGCCTTCAGCGACAAGCAATGTCTCGAGCGTGTTGCACGTGCCGTAGCGTTGAGTCTTGGAGTTCACTGCGATGTCTAAAGCTTTCTGTAAGTCGGCTTGGTCATCGATGTAGACATGACAAATGCCATCCAAATGTTTAATGACCGGGACGCGTGCGTCTTTGCTGATGCGCTCGATTAAGCCTTTGCCGCCTCTAGGGACGATGACATCGACAAATTCAGGCAGGGTAATTAATTCGCCAACGGCTGCGCGGTCGGTGGTTTCAATGACTTGCACAATGTCTTGGCTTAGTCCGACTGACTTGAGTCCAATTTGAATGCAGCGAGCGATGGCTTGATTGGAGTGTATGGCTTCGGAGCCGCCACGCAATATGCAGGCGTTGCCGGATTTAAGGCACAGGCTTGCGGCTTCCACGGTGACATTGGGGCGAGATTCGTAAATGATGCCGATAACGCCTAAAGGCACACGCATTTGTCCGACCTGAATGCCACTTGGACGATGGCTTAGGTTGCTGATTTCACCAATGGGGTCAGTTAACGTGGCAACTTGCTGAAGGCCCTCGAGCATGGTTTCAAAACGCGACTCGGTTAATTCTAGGCGATCGAGCAGTGCGGGCGTTAAGGCCTTCTTTTGGCCTTCGGCTAAGTCCTTTTGATTGGCCGCTAACAGATCGCTGCGATTGTCTTGCAGCGCGGTGGCGATGGCGAGTAGGGCGTTGTTCTTCTGAGCGGTGGGCGCTTTGCCAATAAGCCGTGAGGCTCGTCTGGCTTGGACGCCGATTTGGCTCATGTACTGTTTTATGTCCATGGATTTTATCTGAATTCTTGGGTCGTCACTTTAATCATGAAAGAGCGCTAGGGGGCTTTGTGTGACCTGATAGCCTGAGCCAGTCAGGGCCTCGCAGCTCTGCCGAGGGGAGTATACCCTAATCGCGCGTCCATTTTGGCTGAGAATTGTTTCATTGCCCTGATTTGTCATGGGAGAGGCAGGCGGCGCGGGACTTGACGGGGGTGCCGGGGGCTAAGGCGTGTGGGTATAATCTTAGGTTTTTTGTATTACTGGAGTTTGTGGTCTACGCTTTAGACGCATTGAGGTGACCTTTAATTACAGCAGATGTTTTTCCGCGCATTTCAGTGTGTTACCTCAGGTTTCTAAATGCATAGCCATACGCATGGCCTATGGCTGCCACTGGGGCCAGATCCTAACGGATTCATCGCGAGCGTACTAAGCCGCGTTGTAATCAGTCTAAATTTTTGTCGTGAGTGATCTGGTTTTCAAATTTTCGGTGCAGTGCTTATCAACGTTTAATGGACTAAATGATGAGTATTTACGTGCCTTATTCGCGACGTGAATTAATCAATGAGCCTCGGGTGGTTTTTTTAGGTCGCTATAGGGTTGAATTTAAAGCGTTTGGGTTAGCGGAGTACATGTACAGTACGCCAGTGGTTATTATTGCCGGCGATTTTCAGAAATTCTCCCATTACCGTGAGTTTGTACTGACCCTACAAAATCACCGCCCTGTGGTCATTGTCTCGCTGCCTTCTTGTGGCGGCAATGATCAGCGCGTGGCCAACCTATCGCTGGATGAGATGGCCGGTATCTTAAAATCATTTCTAGAGCATTTCGACTTTCCTAAGGTATCCCTTATTAGTATGTCCCTGGGGGGATGGGTGGCAAGTCGTTTTTGTTGTTTGTACCCCGAGCGAGTGCACCGGCTTTTGTTAGCGGGGATTGCACGCAAACCAAGAAAGTCATTTTGTATGACCTTGGAAGAGTCTGTGAGTATTCTTTCTGAAAGCACTGAGAATTTTGCCGATGCGATGATTTTGCATTTGTTTCACCCGCGTTTCTGGGGCGGGGATTCAGTGGGAGGGGAATCGTCGGCGGAGGTGATTTCGGGGGTGAGCTACCGGAAATTGTTCCGCAGGCAAATCGGTCAATTGTCGGCGCTCGAAAAGCGCTGTTATCAAGATAATGTTCAGCGTTTGCTATCGGATCGGCAAACGGATTCGTTGCCTGCGGTTAAGACTCTCGTGTTGGCGGGTCAGTATGATCATTTTACAYTGCCCTTTGAAAGCGCTGAATACGCTCAAGCCTGCCTTGATGCTGAGTTTGTATTAATTAAAGGTGCTGATCACTTAATTCAATATGAGTGYATGGGCGCAGTGTTGGATTGCATCGTGCAGTTTTTAGCCGGGCGATCCCTGGCGGGGGTGGCGGGTATTGCGGTGGGCGAGGATGCAATTCAGATGTCTCTGAATAAACGCACCAGCCCTCGATTGATGCCTAAGAAATCAAAAGCACGGTTGTTGAGTGGTTCTAGTGGTCTGACGCAGAACGTATTGGTGAGGGATGTTAATTACCGTGGTGGCGTGTTGGAGTTGTCTGATCAAGCGTTATCTTTTCTCAGTGAGGAAAAGGATTTAGAACTCTTATTCCCTGACATGGATTTGAAGTTTAAAGTCGTGATCTTTGATATTGATGTTCGCTGCGTTAAATTTTTATTTAAGCATATCGACATCGGTCAGGCCGCGACATTTGTGCATACGTTGTCTGATCCAAAATATTTTATTAAGCGTAAGAAAAAAAAGGCTTTGCCTGATTCAGACGATTATTGCACTGGAGAGGAAAGTCTAGCCAACTGAATGAGTAATTTAGATAGGAAGGGTAGTAATTCGTAGTCGGAAGCGTCCAGGAGCTTTGATTGTGCAAAATCGCTGCGCAGCATTGTTTCTACGTCTTTGGCAATGCTCTTGCCTGCAATTAACATGGTCAATTCAAAGTTAAGTCGAAACGATCGGTTTCCGAAGTTGGCGGTGCCAATGGCGGTGATGTCTTTGTCTATGAGCATGACCTTCTGGTGCATAAATCCGGGAAGGTAGTGATAAAACTTAATGCCGGCTTTGGCTGTTTCATTCATGGTCGCAAAGCTGGTGAGGTGCATGAGTAGGTTGTCGGATTTTTTGGGGAGTAAAATCCGCACGTCAACGCCCCGTAATGCGGCGAGTTGCAGGGCACTAATTAACTGGATGTCAGGGACAAAGTAAGGGGTGGCGATCCATAAGCGGGTCTTGGCACTATTGACCAGCTGTAGAAAGAATAGCGTGCCGGATTCAAGCGTGTCTGCGGGTCCTGTAGGCAATACTAAAACATCTTTGTTGGCGATGTCTTTGGGCCGCGTTGTGCTCGGAACCAGTGCCGCATCGGCTTCGAGTGATTCGCTTATATTGTTAGTGGCTTCAGGGTGCCAGTTGAGCTGAGGTAAATCTTGAGTAACCCAGTACCAGTCTTCGATAAAGACCATTTGCACGGACTGCACGCAAGGCCCGCTAAATTCTGCGTGGGTGTCTCTCCAGACACTAAATTTGGGGTCCTGGCCCATGTATTCGTTGCCAATGTTGAGTCCGCCTACAAACGCGGTCTTGCCGTCGACCACTAAAATTTTACGATGGTTTCTGAAGTTGATTAGATAGCGGTTGTTACGTAGGGATGTGTCGTTGAAGCCATGAACCTGAACGCCGCCTTGTTTTAATGATTGGATATAGTCGCTGGATAATTCGTAACTGCCAATGCTGTCGTACAGCAAGTAGACTTTGACGCCTTGGCTTACTTTCTCAAGTAATGCCTCTTTAAATCTTTGGCCGGTTTCGTCGTCTCGTATAATGTAGAATTGCACCAATATGTAGTGCTCTGCGGTTTTTATAGATTCAAAAAAACGATGAAATGACTGCTGGCCGTCGATTAATAAGTTGACCTCATTTTGCTGTGTAAAGGGCAGTTTGGCTAAATCCTCGGTGACCTTGATACTCTCTTGATGAATCTTCAGTTTGCTTTTAAAAACGTTGCTACGTTCTAAAAGAATTCTGGCGAGATGATTGATCTCTAAGTCTCCCGCCCGCCGCGCCTTGATATAGCCTTGGATTTTACGCGGACCAAAGATCAAATAGAGCGGTAGGCTCAAGAACGGTAGCGTCACTAAGGAGACTAGCCAGGCGATTGATCCTTGGGCCGTTCGGGTATGAAGGACCGCGTGAACCGCCGCGATCGATGCTAGGACATAAACTGCGACGATAATAAAATCTAGCAATAATTCCATAATTTCCGTATGACTGGCCTTAACTGAGGTTTAAGCAGGGATGCACTGGGTTGTTCTAGTTTTTAGCTCTAATACGGGGAAGGAAACCGAAGTTGCGGTGGCCGAGCTTGGCTGTGTGTTGAAACGTTCCTGATGAGGCGTACAGCCTGCGTGTGGTCTTCATTGATTAACCTGCTCGTTTAACTAAAGTGATTGGTTCGATAGCACTAATTCTAAATGAGAGCACTACAACTATAAGAGCATGCCTTTAAATAACAAGCTTTTATACGGCAGGGAGCGAGGTGGCGAGCGAAATAGGCGCGATTGTTGTCGTTATGGCTGGGGTTCTGGGCTGAAACTAACCCCAGGCGATTGAAAACGTTAGCTTAATAGTGGTTGAGGGGTGAGCTGCTGTGACCCAGGAAGAATGGATTTGGCCTGGGCTGCTATACTTGAGCAACGCAGTTGCGATATGAGTGCCTCTATCCTATGGCTAGCCCGGGTTCAGTTTTGGTTCGGTATATTATTAGGCTGGCCGTCGAGTCCTTGGTATTTCAAAGTATATTACCAATCTGTGCATTTGGCCGATCTATGGGGTTGATGTTTGTCTCAGTGATCTTATATTTTTAGTAGTAGACTTTTAAACTTAGAAATTAACGCTGAATCAGGTCGTGGCTTGCACCACTGATGACCTTCCAGTCTATATTCTTAGGTTAATCGCTAGGGTGCTAGCGTCTGAAGTTCGCTGCAGTTAAAGCGATGGTTGTAACGTGTTTTTAAGATGTAGTGTAGCGCTGAAATTAAACAGAGCGCCGATAGTAGTGTGTATTGTGTGGTTGTTGTCAGCCTGTACGGGGGGCGGTACTTTCCCCACTGTGGCTTCTGCCTCATTAAGTCACCCAACGATGCCTGCAGCAGATTGCGAGCTTGGCCAATTCCCAGAAAGTGAGATAATAACTTTGTTACGTGGTTCCCAGGCAGTTGATGCCGACGAAATTAAAATTTTGAATTGGAATCTCTATAAGGGAAAGAGATCAGATTGGAAGGCGGACTTAGTCGATTTTTCTAAAGAAGCCGATTTTGTATTGATACAAGAAGCGGTTATATCGGACGAATTATTTGATAGCTTCCACCAGTCCATGACCTGGGATGTGACCCATGGTTTCTCTACCGATCGCGTGATTACGGGGGTTTTAACGGCCTCCAATGTTGCGTCAGTGCGACGCTGCGGGTTTCGACACAAGGAGCCTTTAATTCGCACGCCTAAAACTGCGTTAGTGACGGAATACCCGTTGCTCGATCGTGAAAAAAACCTCCTGGTGGGTAATATTCACGCGATTAATTTTACCTGGGGATTGACTGAGTTTCGAAATCAGCTGGTCGGCGTACTATCTCTGTTGGCCGCGCACGATGGACCTATCATCTTAGCCGGGGATTTTAATACTTGGCGCGATAAACGCGTGAAAATTCTATTTGAACTAGTCGATGAGTTAGGATTGAGTGAAGTGTTACTCGAGGAGGATCACCGCACTCAGGCGTTTGGGCAGTCGTTGGACTTTATTTTTTACAAAGGGCTGATTTGTAATAGCGCCGGTGTATTTCAAGTGTCTTCCTCTGATCATAATCCAATTCATGCGGTGTTTGAGTACCGCGAATAAATCACCTGCAATGCCAGGTTTTGATTCGCAATAGCGCGCGGTAGCTGTAGTGGTGGTTGTGGTGGTAAGTGGTAGTGGCCCCGATCTGAGGGCCATTTTTCACTGTGACGGTTTGTGCGCAGTGAATCTGCTTTAAGTCGTACGCAAGTCTCTATTATTCAGGGTTCTTTAAGGGGCTTTCTTGTTTGTATGAGACCGGACCCCGTATAATGCTGCAATCCATTCGATAAAGGATTCTCTTAGATGGTTGTTAGCGCCGAACAAATAACAATAATACCCAAGGAATTAAGTTGGTTGGACTTTAATGCGCGTGTGCTTCAAGAGGCTGCGGATGAAAGTGTTCCTCTGATTCAAAGGGTGCGCTATTTAGGTATTTTTTCCAATAATATGGATGAATATTTTCGTGTGCAAGTCGCTGACGTGAGGCGTTTAGCGTTGTTTTCCAGCCCTGCACAGCGAGCCCCCTATATTGAGTTGTTGGATCAAATTAGAAGTAAGGTGCTGGCGTTACAGGCAAACTTTGATGCGATCTATTATGACTTGTTGTGCCGGCTGCGCGACGATAATATTTATGTCATCAATGAAACGCAATTGGATCAGGTTCAAGGGGCGTTTGTTCGCGATTATTTTACCACCCATGTTGAGTCGGAGCTGGCGCCTGTATTACTTGATGAGCGCAATGATTTCCCTCCTGTGGTCGAAGGTTCAATTCATTTCGCTATCAAGTTGGATACCTCCAAAGGTCTTAAATATGTTTTGTTAGAGATTCCAACGCAGCGTTTGGGTCGGTTTATATTGATTCCTCAGCCTGACGGCAAACGGCGTAAAGTCGTTATTGTAATCGATAATATAATCCGCTATTGCTTGGTGGATATATTTAAAGGCGTATTTCAAATCAACAGCGCTGAAGCCTATACGATTAAATTTACCCGCGATGCTGAGCTGGAATTAAGCTCAAGTATTTCTCAGAGTTTCGTTGATAAAGTGTCTCAGAGTTTGAAGAAGCGGCGCAAAGCTGCGTTGGTGCGATTTGTTTATGACGAAGCGATGCCAAATGACATGCTCAATATGCTGTCGAAGAAGCTTGGCTTTGGTAAGTATGACTCCTTTATCCCAGGGGGGCGTTACCATAACTCAAAAGATTTTATGGACTTCCCCAATTTGGGCGGCAAAAGCTTGGAGTTCAAAGCCCAGCCCCCTGTTTTAATGCCAGAGCTAGAAGAAAATAGAAACCTTTTTGAATGTTTGAAAGAAAAGGATTTGTTGTTCTTCTTTCCCTATCACTCGTTTAATTATGTCACGCAGTTTGTTAAGGTTTCGGCCTTGGACCCGGCGGTCAAGTCTATTTATATTTGCTTGTATCGAGTCGCAGAGCATTCACTGATTGTGCATGCTCTGCTCAATGCGGTTAAAAATAAAAAAGAAGTCACTGTGGTGGTGGAACTGCAGGCGCGCTTTGACGAACAGGCCAATATTCGTTGGGCCAATCGTCTTATGGATGAAGGCGTGAATGTGATTTTTGGTGTGTCGGGATTAAAGGTGCACAATAAAATTATCCGCGTGGTGCGTAAAGAAGGCGGTAGCACTCGGACCTATAGTTATGTGGGCACTGGGAATTTTAATGAGAAGACTGCGAGGTTGTATTCTGATTTCGGCTTGTTGACCGCGAATCAAGAGATCGGCGATGACTTGGAGAAGGTGTTTGATTTTATTAAGTACACCTATCGACATTATGAATACAAACATCTTTGGGTGGCCCCTCATTCTTTGCGTTCAAAAATTACCGGTTTGATTGAACAGGAAATCATTCATGCTCAAAATGGCCTGGATGCGCAAATCTTTATTAAGTGCAACAAYCTTGAAGATCAAACGATTATTGATAAGTTGTATGAGGCGGGCCGCGCGGGTGTGAACGTCCGCTTGATGGTGCGCGGCGTGTGCTGCATGCTTGCCGGTGTGCCCGGGGTAAGCGAGTCCGTTGAAGTTAAAAGCTTGGTGGATCGTTATTTGGAGCATTCTCGAGTTTATGTTTTTGGTGCGCAGGGTGCTGAACAGGTATTTATTTCCTCCGCGGATTTGATGACGCGTAATTTGGATTTTCGAGTGGAAGTCGCCTGTCCTATTTATGAGCAAGAATTAAAAGCAAAGGTTTTGCACATAATGGAGTTGCAGTGGAACGATAACGTTAAGGCGCGGTCTCTTGGTGAAACCGACTTTAATCAAGTGTTGGTGCCTGAAGGTGCGCGTAAATTGAGAAGCCAGGAGCAAATACATCGCTACCTTAGCAAGTTTTCGTAGGGCTGAGTGGGTTCAGTTGGGGGATGCCGAGGGTGCTTAGACTACAGGGATAACGTAGTTATAGATTGCGAAGAAATGGCACGCGCTGCCTCCGAGCACAAATAAATGCCAGGCCGCATGGTTGTAAGGGATATGGTCTCGGCTGAAAAACCAAGTGCCGAAAGTGTAGATTAAACCGCCTAAAAGCAATAATAAAAATCCGTCTGGTTGCAGTGATTTGGCCAAAGGGTAGACGACTATAATTCCTAGCCAGCCCATGCTGATGTATAAAATTAAAGAAATTCTATCGCAATGGTGCCAGAAGAATACTTTTAGGAAGCAGCCGAATAGCGCAAGGCTCCAGATTACCGTCAGCAGCACTTCCCCTAGAGGCCCTTTTAATCCGAACAATAAAACGGGCGTGTAGGTGCCAGCAATTAACAGATAGATTGCGCAATGATCAAGGATTTGAAACGCCCTTTTAGCGCGTTCTGATCGGGCAGAGTGATAAAGCGTGGAGGCTGAAAAAAGCATAATAAGACTTAGCCCGTATACCAGGGCGCTAAGTACGCGAGTGAAGTCAAAAATTGCCAGCGTATAAACGATTAATAAAGAAAAGCCAAACAAACTTAGTAAGAGGCCGATACCGTGCGTAATGGCGTTGGCAATTTTTTCGCCGGTTGATTCGGTGAACTCGTTAATGCAACAATTTTTGTTCTTCGCTAGGCTTGTCATCACATCTACTGCCTCGTACGATAATTCAGTATTGCTACTTCGTTCTCACAGTATAGTCGAGGCAAATTGGGGAGCCTAAGGCTTATAGACGAACTACGATGGGGCGGGTGACGGAAGGGTAAGGTGTTGATTTTTGATAGAACAAAAAAAGCACCAGAGGGTTTCCCCTCGGGTGCTTTTTAAATTTAAACGCTGTGACGAATACTTAATGGACTGTAAAAAGGCTTTTTTAGAATCAATCCGATTTACAAATAAGCCGGTTAGTACGAAAGAGACTTACCGGCCGTCGCTCATTAAGCCATTTCGTTTTTGGTCACTTCCTTCAGAGAGGTAGAGATTTCGATAATGGCTTGCTTGCCATCACCGAACAGCATCAAGGTATTGTCCATCGCGAAAAGAGGGTTAGGCAAACCGGCAAAACCCGGGCTTAAGCTTCTTTTAATGACGACCACTGTGTTGGCTTTATCTACGTTAAGAATGGGCATGCCGTAGATGGGGCTGCCTTTGTCTTCACGAGCCATTGGGTTGGTCACGTCATTGGCGCCGAYTACGATGGCGACATCCGCGGTCTCAAAGGAYSKKTWRAKTTNNTSSAKKTSYWTSAGTTNRYYAYAAGKTNNAYWWMYKCTKSMGCTWRKASTNASRTWSMTKTGTCCTGGCATACGKCCKGCMACWGGRTGRATTGCGTAGCTGACTTCAGTGCCGCGTTTTTCCAAGGTATCCGCAAGTTCTTTTACCGCGTGCTGAGCTTGGGCCATTGCAAGACCATAACCAGGTACGATGATTACGCTACGTGCAGTTTCCAAAAGCATGGCGACTTCTTCGCCAGAAGAGCTCTTGATTTTGCCATCGTAGATTTCATCAGCATCGATCGTCTCTCCGCCTTCGGCCATTACACCAAAGAGCACGTTGAATAAGGAGCGGTTCATGGCTACACACATGATTCGAGTCAGTACGATGCCTGAGGCCCCGACCAACGAACCGGTTACAACCAGTGCGATGTTGCCCGTAATAAAGCCCGCAGCCGATGCCGCGATGCCGGAGTAGGAGTTAAGTAGAGCGATAACAACCGGCATGTCTGCGCCACCGATAGGCAGCACTAAGATAAGCCCTAGCGCGAGTGCCGCTGCGATAAGCATCACAAACAAGAAGCCATGATCTGGAGAGGTTGAAATTACAGTAATTGCAATCAGTGAGCCCAGAAATAAGACCGCTGTGATGAGCTGGTTGTTGGCAATTGCGATGGGTTTGCCATCGATTAGCTCTTGCAGTTTAGCGAAGGCGATTGTGCTTCCTGACAAGGTCACTGCACCAATCAGTACGGTGATGCCGATCGCGAACATGTTGACCACCGATGCTCCGGTATCGCCGACATTCAAAAGCTCAGCCGCTTGAGGGGTAAGGCCAGTGTTATAGCCGGTCATCTGTAGGTAGCTTGCTGCGGCAACGAATAAAGACGCTGCGCCGCCGGTGCCATTTAGAATAGCGACCATCTGAGGCATGTTGGTCATTTGGACCTTCGTCGCCATGATTGCGCCAATGACGCTACCGACTACGATGCCAAAGAAGATTGTTCCGAAGCCGATCACTTGTTGATCAAATAAGGTGACAACCACTGCCACAAACATACCCGCAGCAGCGAGCTGGTTGCCCTTAACTGCAGTACGAGGTTTGGTAAGCCCTTTGATGCCGAAAATAAACAACGATGCGGCAATAAGGTAGATAATGTTTACGAGAATTGGATTCATGATTATTTACCTTTTAAACATCGCGAGCATGCGGTTGGTGACCATGAAGCCGCCAATCACATTGATGGTGGCGAACACGATCGCGATAAAGCCTAGGACTGACATCAGCACGGTGTTGCTGGAGCCTGAGGCTAATATTGCACCCACCAGGGTAATGCCCGAAATAGCGTTGCTACCGGACATTAGGGGGGTGTGAAGCGTGGGGGGGACTTTAGTGATCAACTCCACCCCTAGGAATATTGCTAGCACAAAGAGTGCGAGAAGCATGATGAGTAGTTCCATGATTATTTCTCCTCTGTCGCGGGTTCTGTAGTTTCGGTTTCTTTGGTGGCGTCTGTTTCAGTGGCAGCTTCGGCTTCAGCAGGTTTTTCTAATCCTAGAATTCCCCGTATACGCTCAGCTGGTACGTCACCTTCGTAAGCGATGCAAGTGTCTTGGAATATTTCGTCTTCGAAGTCCAGTGCCACTTTGCCTTCTTCGTCAAGCAATAGCTTTAAGAAGTTTTCAACGTTTTTCCCAAACATCTGGCTGGCATGGTAAGGCGCTGAAGAAGGAACGTTTTCAGGGCCAAGGATGGTCACACCATTTTCGACCACTACTTCGTTAAGCTTGGTCAGGTCGCAGTTACCGCCTCGTTCTGCGGCTAGGTCGACGATGATTGCGCCATTTTTCATTTGTGAGACCATTTCAGCGGTCACCAAAATGGGCGATTTAGCACCAGGAACTGCAGCGGTGGTAATGACTACGTCTTGTTGTGCTAGGACGTTGGCCATTAATTCCCGTTGTTTGGCTAGGAATTCATCGCTTTGTTTGGCCGCATAACCGCCTTTGCCTTCTGCTGCTTCAGTGTCTAAATCCAATACCACTGGTTTTGCACCCACTGAAAGGATTTGTTCGCGCGCTGCAGGGCGTACGTCATAGGCTTCGACTACCGCACCTAAGCGCTTGGCTGTGGCACAAGCTTGAAGGCCGGCAACACCGACACCCATGATCAGGACGCGGGCGGGTTTAACGGTGCCTGCCGCGGTCATTAGCATGGGGAACATGCGAGGGGACTTCTCAGCGGCAATTAGTACTGCTTTGTACCCTGAGATAGTCGCCATGGAGGACAATATATCCATGCTCTGTGCACGAGTGATTCTGGGCATAAGCTCCAATGAAAGCGCTGTGATGCCTTTTTTAGCATACTCAAGAGCGATTTCGGGATTAGCCAGCGGGTCCATCATGCCGATTACAAGATGACCTTTCTTTAAAAGAGTGAGATCTTTCTTGCCATTTTTTGTATTGGATCCTGGGGATTGCACCTGAATGATAACTTCAGCTGCTTTGAATAATTTTTTGCGATTGGACTCAATGCTAGCACCGGCAGTCTCGTATTCTTCGTCAGTGTAGCCAGAAGCGAGTCCTGCGCCAGATTCAACGATGACCGTTTGGCCTTTTTTAACCAGCACGGCGACGTTCGAGGGGATCAATGCGACCCGCAATTCGCCAGGGCATATCTCTTTAGGTATCCCAATGGTCACTTGATTGTCTCCCTATGAGTAGTATTCATAAAATAATGTGATCCAATTTTTGCTATTAAATAGCTGTAAAGGCATCTTGTATCCCGCTCTTTGTCAAAGAGTTAGGGTGCTTTTGGCCATATATCTAAGCGAACACTCCCTAAGGCCCTTAAAATGTTCTTCAAGAACGCCGTAAAGCTTTTCATAGGTGAGAGTTTCTGGCCTATGCAGGATATTCTGAGTGAGAATTTTCCGCAGGGTAGAATCTATAGACCTATAACTGGTGGGTCAAGTCTGGGAATTGATATTTTTTCTGTGAATGTCGGGTTGCCGGCATTCTGGCT
>NVVB01000035.1 GCA_002402085.1 Gammaproteobacteria bacterium | reverse complement strand
ATGCCTTTCGCTTTCAGTGATTCAGCAAGCTCTACAGCCGATGCAGCAAGGTGTTGCTTGTCGACGTCTTTTACAAGCAGTGATGAGAATTGCAAGCCTCTTAATTTTTCTGACTCTTTGGCAATGAGGTCTAAGTACTCGATGCACTTTATAGGGTACTTGCCGACTGTGGTTTCACCGGACAGCATGATTGCATCGACTTCTTCATACACCGCGTTTGCTACATCGGTGGCTTCGGCGCGCGTAGGGATCGGATTTTCTATCATTGACTCTAATAGGTGGGTGGCAACGATAACGCGTTTGCCGCTTTCGTGGCACTGCCGGACGATTTTACGCTGTAGGTTGGGCAGCTGTGCGATGGGAACTTCGACCCCAAGATCTCCGCGCGCGACCATAATTGCGTCCGCTTTTTCGATAATGGCGTCTAGGTTTGCTAAGCCTTCTTGGTCTTCGATTTTGGCGATGATCTTGATCTTACTGGCCCGGCTACCCAGAAGCTCTCGAAGTTCGTCGATGTCTTCTGCTCGGCGCACAAAAGACAAGGCGATAAAGTCGACTTCATTCTCGGCCGCGAATTGAATGTCGTATTGGTCTTTCTTCGTGAGTGCGGGCAGATTGACGCGTATTCCAGGTAAATTCACGTGACGTTTGCTTTTTAGTAGGCCGCCATCGATGACTTTGCACTGCATGTTGAACTGATTTTTACTTTGCACTTCGAGATTGATTAAGCCGTTGTCGACTGTGATTCGGTCGCCGACATTGACCGATTGGATTAGGTCTTGATAATCAATGTGTATTGATCCTACTTCAGAGGTGTCCGCGATTACCGAAACCGAAATAGAGTCGCCTTCATTAAGCTGTAAGTCACTGTCGAGGTGCCCTGTTCGAATCTCTGGGCCCTGAGTGTCCAGCAGTATCGGGATTGGAAACTCAATTTGTTGGTTTAGGGTTTTAATCGCTTTAATGACCTTGAGGTGGGTCTCGTGGTCTCCGTGGGACATGTTTAGGCGCACTACATTCATACCTGCTTCGTACAGTGCCTTAAGCATGTCAAAAGAAGAAGTGGCCGGGCCTATTGTGCAAATAATCTTTGTGCGTCTCACGGGGGGGCGTTTCCTTGGTTGTTGGCTCTACTGTAGAGCTAATTGACAACTCTGAGGGGGAACTCGTAGGCGCTCGGGAGGCAATCCTAATTCGATCCATCACTTCTTCAGAGTTGTTACTGCAATATTAATAGTGCTCAGCGCTACCCGATGCTACTAATCTAGGCGTTGTTACAAAAACAATGTTGCTAAATAGTACAATGAAAAGCGTCACGGGTTCGTTAATGTAAGTCCCATTTAACTCCTTAAGATTAGCATATGTCACCTTAGGCTTGCTTGAGCAGCTTAAGCGTATTATTGACCAAACCGTACCTGAATACAGAAAACATCTGTTCGAAGCGGTGGGTGAGTCTAAGCGGGACTTAAAATGATTGCGGTGGCCCTTGTTGAGTCAATCTTATCTCTTTGGTTTGCCTTGATTGACGCGCTAGTTTTTTGGGTGTGAAATCGCCGTTTTAAGGTCGTCGATTGTGGTCGAGAACATAGAGAAAGAGCAGACTGTGATCCTAGAAATATTAAGCGTTGGATAGGGACGATCTGAGGTTTTTTAAAAGAGTTGACTGTGTTAAGTCGCACGATAAATGAACACATGTCCTCGTGGGATCTGCCTTTCTGAGCGGTATAAAATATTTTTGTCTTGCTTAACCGTAAGCGAATTTGTATAAATAGCAGCGCTTTTTCAAGGAAAGGTTTGTTGTCGTAATTATGCGTTTATTGTAGCGCGAAAAAACGAATTCGCGTAAAAAACAAAAAATATTAATGAGAAGTGTTGATGAGAAGTGTCAAAGGAAATTAAAAATACGCTTCGCAGTTCATTTTTTTAGGGAGTTAAATTAATGTCCAAAAAAAATCAAGTAAGGCCTATTCATTTAGTCAAAGGCTTGCCTAATATTATTGCCAGAATACCTGCTGTTTATAAGTCTGTGCTGGCAGGGCGAAAGAAAAATGAAAACCAATCAATGGCCACCTTAGTTGAAGACTTGGTGGTCGAACATTCAGGTCGTCCTGCGATTCATTATTTGGATAAAACGCTCACTTACGCCGAGCTTAATAGTGAGGCGAATAAAGTCGCACATTATTTGCAATTGCAGGGCGTTCAGCGAGGTGATGTAGTTGCCTTGCTGATGCATAACCGCGCGGATTACTTTATTAACTTTTTGGCTATCGCAAAAGTTGGGGCGTGTACTGCGTTGCTTAATCATACGCAAAGCGGGAAAGTGTTAGCGCATAGTATCAATTTGGTGTCGCCGGTTGCTGCGATCATCGGCGAAGAATCAATGAGTCAGTTTGATGCCGTGCGTGCAGATATTTTTATTCCTGAAGATAAAATATATACCGTCCCTGACGACCTTGGGGCAACTGACGTAGCTGAAATGCCGGCGCATTATGCAAACCTCATTGCGCTAAGTGCTGGGCAAAGTGATGCTAACTTGGAGTCATCGAAGCTAATTACGCGTTCGGATCACCTGTGTTATATCTATACGTCTGGCACTACGGGGATGCCAAAAGCGGCGATTACGAGTCACGACCGCTTTTGCGGTGCGCTCGCTAGTGTCAATGTGATTATGAACTTAAACAAAAATGATGTGTTTTACTTAGCCTTGCCTTTGTATCATGCGACGGGACTTTTGGCTTGTTGGGGGTCCGTGTTGGCAATAGGCGCTTCTGTTGCTGTGCGTCGTAAATTCAGCGCTAGCGAATTTTGGGATGATGTTGATAAGTATCAGGCGACTATTTTTGGATATGTTGGGGAGATGTGTCGATACCTATTGAACCAACCTCCGAAGCACTCTGACGGCCGCCATACACTAAAGAAAATGTTTGGCAATGGCTTACGCCCAGGCATATGGGGGGAATTTAAAGAGCGATTTAAGGTACCAACAGTGCTTGAGTTTTACGGTTCAAGCGAAGGCAACAGTCGGTTTGTAAACTTCTTCAACATTGACAATACCATCGGCATAGGCGTTGCTACCTTGGTGACCTACGATCGAGATAAAGAAGGCGTGGTCAAAGGCGCTGACGGGTTTTTGATTCCAGTTGCGGATGGTGAGCCCGGTTTGTTACTTGGGGAAATCACGTCTAAAAACCCGTTTATGGGCTATACCCAAGGGGATAAAACTGAGAAAGCGATTTTAAGAGATGTATTCAAGAACGGTGACGCTTGGTATGACAGCGGTGACCTACTAAAGCATGTGGGTTGCGCGCATTATCAATTTGTTGACCGCTTAGGCGATACCTTCCGTTGGAAGGGGGAGAATGTATCCACGACTCAAGTGGAAAATATTCTCAGTGGTCATCCTTGTGTGGCAGATTGCGTGGTGTATGGCGTCGAAATTCCTGGCACCAACGGTAAGGCGGGCATGGCCGCGATTACGCCTAAAGATGGGCAAGAAATCCCTTTAAAGGAACTATTTGATTACGCTTCCAAAAACTTGCCGGCCTATGCGGTGCCTGTTTTTCTTCGTCATAAAGACGACGTCGATACGACAGGCACGTTTAAGTATAAAAAGTCAGACCTTAAAAAGGAATCATACGGGGTGACTACGTGCCCTGATCCGACTTATGTGGTATTGCCGAAAACTAAGGAATACGTCGCGTTAACCGAGGCGCTGCAAGCTGACATCGACGGAGGGAAATGCGCCTTCTAAGGCGTACACGATTTGTTGTAATGTAATCGCTAGATCGGTGTGAATAGAGCGGCTTAGGTTTTTATAGCCGCTCTATCGGCCTTAAGTAAGTTAGTTTAAGCGCTGGTGGCGGAAGTAGGGATGTTATTTACAAATCGGCCGCTATCAAACTCTTCTCTAAACTGATCTATGAAATGGTAGTCCTGCTCATCCCAAGGGTGAAAGTCGCGTCGATAGAATTGCTTATAGTGAGGCACGACTAAAGTGAATAAGCCTTGTTTACCAAATAAAAACGACATGCCGTTTTTCCAGGTGCGACCGCTCCACAATAGTTTGTCTTTGCGCAACAACGGCGCTAAGCGGACAAAAACCAACATGAGGATGGTGATCGTGGTGAGCACCATGGCGATAATTCTCCGCGAGTAACTGCCATCGACGGCTTGGTATACATCGTACGCGACGCCTTTATGTTCGATTTCTTCTGCTGCATGCCAAAGGAACAGCGGCTTGAAATCCTCGTGGATTGGCTCCACAAATAGCTCAGGGCTGGCGTAGACTTGATGCGATAAAATGGCCGTGAAATGTTCGATGGCGATGGTCACCGCTAAAGAAAATTTTGGCATGACCTTATTAAATAGTTTGAGCGCGCCATCCAAAAATTTATTGTCGCGTGCAATGCTGCTATACCCTTGAGCTGCAAGTACGTCACCATGCAAATCATGGGCGTGGGAGTGATTGCCTTCTTGAGACGAGAAATCATTAATGTCTTGCTGGAGTTCTTCGTTGTTAATCAAGTGTCGATATTTTTGTACGCTGCGCACGAAAAACATTTCTCCAGCGGGGAAGGTCGTAAAAAACGCGTTGAAAAAATGGGTGTTGAAGGCGTTTTCGCCATGCCAGTAGAGAGGCGATTTTTCGCTGATGTTGAAATCTACATAGCGAGGCTTTATTTGATGGTCGGTGGGCTTATTGAACGGGTTATTTTTATTATCAGTCAATTGAGTCTTTCCTTATAGTCAACTGGGTAGCCGTGATTGGTAACAGTGCGTTGTGACTTAACGTAGATGCTGTGTTTCGACTCTTAGTTTATTGAACCCTTTCGATCACGGCTTTCTGATAACCGTATTGATGCATGGGGTTGTCGGTATCAATCAGGGCGGTGATTCTCTAAGAGAGCGCGAAATGAATAGTCTACCTTAGCGTCACGTTATCTTAGTGCGGCCAAGATAACACTATTGGCCATGAGAGATAGTGACGCTTAAAGGCAGRCAGGYAAATAAACGACCCATAATGACTGCTTATGACGCCTCTTTTAAATTGCRATAACACGTAATTGAATGATTTGTGGTGATGAGCCGGCAATCCTGGGGAAGCGCTTGCCTCGAGAGCGTGCGTTTTGGCGGATGTAAGCTTAGGCCGATTTGGCGTTTGTAGGATTAATCCGCACGGTTCAGTAATCCTAAGGCTGTTGCTGCGGGGTAGAGGCGTGATTTAACCCTTGCTTCAGCGGGGTTGAGTTTGTATAACTTAAGGAGATTCCTAGGTCTTGAAGCCTATGGCGTACGAAAACAATTATAATAACGTGAAAAAACAAGAATTCCTGAGTAACAGGCGAAATCAATAATAAAAGCCTCTTTCACTCACTTTATAGAGAGTTAAATCAATGCCTAAAAATAATCAAATTCGGCCAATCCACCTCATTAAAGGTTTACCGAATGTTCTGGCGAGAATCCCCGCAATTTTTAAATCGGTACAAGCGGATCGCAAAAAACATGAAAACCAATCCATGCCACTTTGCATTGAGGAAGTCGTTGCGAAGTACCCTGATCGGCCAGCGATATATTTTCAAGACCGTACGCTTACTTACGCAGAGTTTAATGCCCAGGCCAATAAAATCGCCCATTTTTTACAATCTCGCGGGGTTAAGCAGGGCGATGTGGTGGCGTTATTGATGCACAATCGCAGCGAGTTTCTAATTAATTTTACCGCGATCGCTAAAGTGGGCGCGTGCGCTGCGCTTTTAAACCACACTCAAAGCGGTAAAGTGTTAGCGCACAGTATTAATTTGGTGTCTCCGGTTGCCGCCATTATAGGGGAGGAGTTAGTTGAGCAATTCAACAGTGTGCGCGGAGATATTGATATTCCGGAAGATCAATTGTATGGMGTKGCTGATTCAGACGTGCAAAAGTCGCCGGGCACAGTATCCGAAAGCTTACAAAACCTAATGGTCTTAAGTGCTGATGAAAGTACTGAAAACTTAAAATCATCGCAATTGATCACACGCTCCGATCATCTTTGTTATATCTATACCTCGGGTACTACCGGCATGCCAAAGGCAGCCATTACTGACCACAACCGGTTTTGCAAGATGATAGGGTCCATCAATGTTGCGATGAATCTTAATAAAAACGATGTATTCTATTTAGCGTTGCCTCTCTATCATGCCACGGGACTTTTGGCGTGCTGGGGCGCTGTGCTGGCGAGTGGGTCATCGGTGGCCATTCGGCGTAAATTTAGCGCCAGTGAATTTTGGGATGACATTGATAAATACCAGGCCACCATATTTGGTTACGTTGGGGAAATGTGTCGATACCTATTAAATCAGCCGTCTAAACCACGTGATGGCCAGCATACGCTGACCAAAATATTTGGTAATGGCCTACGTCCTGGTATCTGGGGCGATTTTAAAACGCGCTTTAAGATTCCAAATATCCTAGAGTTTTATGGTGCCAGTGAAGGCAATACAGGCTTTGTAAATCTTTTTAATCTGGATAATACCATTGGCGTCGGGTCCGCCACCTTAGTGCAATACGACCGAGAGAAAGACCAAGTGGTGCGTGGTAGCGATGGCTATTTAATCCCCGTCGAGCAGGGCGAACCCGGGTTGTTAATCGGAGAGATTACCGAGAAGACGCCATTTATAGGGTATACCCAAAAAGATAAGACTGAAAAAGCAATTTTCAGGGATGTTTTCGAATTAGGTGATGCTTGGTTTGATACGGGTGATTTATTAAGAAATATAGGCTGCGCGCATTATCAATTTGTCGATCGGTTAGGGGATACCTTTCGCTGGAAAGGTGAAAATGTATCGACTACACAGGTGGAAAATATACTCAGTGGTCACCCTGCAATAGCCGATTGCGTGGTGTACGGGGTTGAGATTCCCGGCACTAACGGCAAAGCAGGCATGGCATCGATTACTCCCAAAGAGGGTCACGACCTGCCCTTGAACGAACTGTTTGAATTTGCCAGTAAAAACCTGCCCGCGTATGCGGTCCCTATATTTTTAAGGCATAAACAGGATGTAGATACTACCGGGACCTTTAAGTATAAAAAATCAGACCTAAAAAAAGAGTCTTATGGGGTGACTACTTGCCCTGATCCGGTATTTGTTGCCTTACCTAAAACCAATCACTATGTGGCACTGACTGAGAAGCTACAAGCAGAAATTGACCAAGGCGAATTGGCATTCTAATGCCGCTGTTGAGTGGCTCAAAATCGATTGGCGGTTATTTTCGCTAGATAATCTGTGGGTTATCTCATTACGCTATAAACAGGCTCACTTGCTTTATAAATAGGCAAGTGAGCTTTMAGTATCCTGGTTTAAAATCAACGCTTTATTTTGCCATGCCAAACCCGCAGTCGTATGCAGGGTGTGGAGGTCATTGTGTGCTGTAATTTTGACGGCGTGGAGCTTCGCGTGCCAAGCGTTACTGTTTAGAAATCGGCTATAGTTAGTGTTAGGCGGACTGTAATATTAATTGGAATGCCCAATACAGAGTAATGCATGCATCCAGTACTTAGCGCGTTGATTCAATCGAATGATTCAATGCGGATATTTAGCTTTGTTAGCGTAGTATTTTTAAACTTATGTCTTTAACTAATGTTCAACAAAAGATTTTGCAGCCGTTTATCGATGAGTGCTTAGAAAACTTAATTGAAATGGCGGAAATGGAAGGCTACACGGAAGATGGCTTTGTCGATACGCTGCACAGTTTTAATTTTCATGGCTATGCCATTTGTGCTGAGACGACCGGTGCCCTTGATGGCGTGATAGTCATGCATCATTATATCGAGACCGCTTTAGCGTTAGGCAATGCCGTACGTAAAAATGTGCTCGAGGAAGATCTAGAATACGATGAAGTCAATGAATTGATGGCGGATGCCCTGGCTGAATGGGGTAACACTGTCGTGGGTCGGGCAGTGGGGTCTTTTGAAGCCGATAATTTGGGGATTAAATTCGAGCCTCCCTATTTTGTTTATTCATTTGATATTATGTCGTCCTTRCTTACTGGCGCTGAGGATATTATTACTGTCCCCGTGCACGTGAAAGAAATTGGACGATTTTATTTTAATTTATTAATACGTAACGTGAGCCCCGAGTTGGAGGCGCACTTAAATAAGGAGGGCACCGGGGAAGCGAAGCCTGCGACAGAACGAGCAGCGAGTGTTGTCTTTGATAAGAATATTACTTTCTTAGAGACCAATAAAAAGATATTGGTAATCGATGATATGAAAACTGTTCGTAACTCGATGGTTAACTACCTGTCTAAGTTGGGTTACAACAATGTAGTGTTGGCTGAGGACGGCAAGAAAGCGGTTGAAGTGTTTAATGAAGAGCAGCCTGATTTGTTGTTTATGGATGTAGTGATGCCGGTGATGAACGGCAATGATGTGCTAAAACTAATTCGCAAAAAAAATCAGCAGGTGCCGGTGGTCATGCTTTCATCAGTGGCAGAGCGGGGGATGGTGAAAGAGTGCACTGATCTGGGCATCTCTGGGTATGTGATTAAGCCGTTAACGGCGGCCAATGGTCCTGATACCTTGAAGCAGTTCCTTTGTCCTTAGCCAGTCGGTTCAAATAAATCCATCTATAAAAATACTTCGAGAGGTGCAGATCACTTTAGAGTGGTTCGGTTCGAGTGGTTCGGTTCGAGTGGTTTTGATGCGCGATTTATCTTGAAAAGATATTTGAATGCTTGATTTCAAATGTTTCAAATTACAAAATTTGATCTAATCAATTATTGGTTTTTCTCTGTCTTCCTTGACGMAATTTTAGACTTCTTTAGGATGCTGTGGATTTGGTGCTAGTCCTTAAAAAACGGCATCCACTGATAAAGTGAAAATCTGTGCGTCATTACCGGGTATAGAGTTGAAATTACCTCGGGTCTTGTCAAAGGCGGTGAGATGGTCCAGTTGGAACTTAATCGTTGTGCCACTCATAATATCGTAACGAAGTCCGAATGAATAAGTCGCGTGTTCCAGCGCGTCAAATCCGATTGCATTGGCCAGGGGGGCAATGTAAGGGCCGGTGACCTTGCCAAATATAATATCATCGATCGTGTATTGTTTTGCAAATATTGTGTAAGGCATTAATTTATTGAATCGACGACCCATCGTTATGTAATAAGACACGTTGTTAGGGATTATTCCTAGTTGCCTTAACTTGGCGGCTTCTGCGTGGAAGAACAAGTTGCCGTCATCGTATAGAACACCAAAGCTGTAAAACTCAGTGGTTAAGGACGAAAAAGTAAACAGTGACGCTAGCTGTTCATCAAATTCCGCTTTTTGCTCGGGTGGCAGCGCGGCAGCGTCGGTAAGGAGCCCCCCGAAATCGGAAATTAAATCCGAGGGATCACCCAAATCGAGACTGGATGCCGCGACTAAGGCGCCCCCTCGTATTGTGAGTGGGCCTTTGGATATATTGACATACAGTCCGTACATGGTCTCTGCAACGAGTGTGATATCGCCAATCGTGATCACGTCGGTGCCATTCATTCCTTGGAAGAGAATGTCAGAACCAAATATAAAGGGCTTATTAAAATAGAAGTCGACCCCATAGTAGGAGGTGAAGGGCGCTTGATTATACACTTCAGGAACGGGTCTGATCCAAGGATAGGCGTAGCCTACTTCCAGAATCTCTGAGATATTATAAGTGGGTAAGCGTAATCGACCGCCGCGCACGGTAAAGTCTGGAGTAAAACTGTGGGAGATATAGGCCCATTCCGCTTCTACGTTATGCCGGTCAATACCCCGCGCCACAAATTGCAGTATTGCTTGGGTTTTGGGGTTGATTGTGAATGTGCCTTGAAAACCTATTACCGCATCGGCTTGGTAGTTTTTAGTATCGTCGATTAGCGTGACGTGTTCGGCGTCTACATCTGAGCTAGCTATTCCTGCCGAGATGAAACCATTAAATTTGATGCGATCAAGGTGCCTATTAAACTTTTTATTGAGTGATTTGTTTCTCTTTTTATCTTTTTTCTCAAGCTTTTTGAGCTTTTTTTCCAGTTTAATAATGTCTGCTTCTAACCCCGGATCTATTTCTGACCAGCTATTGAGCGGGAAAAACAACAAGCTAACGACTAGTAGCGAATTTAATGTGAGCCAATAGGTTTTCATGTTAATGATCCTAAAATAAATCTACGATTTATAGAGTTTCAATTGTTACTTTATACAGAGAATATAACGTGGTGGTGACGTTTAGGTGATCGTTATTGAATGGTCAAAATGACTTTGACTGAATCGGTAATAGCCTCAGGATCTACGTAGCCAATTCCGTTGGGGTCTTCCTCGATCGCTTCGATGATTTCTTCGCTGTCAATTAGCACTTGAGGGGGTTGACCTTTACCCGTGAAAATCAACCGAGACCAATAGGCCTTCACTTGAGACGGGGTTTTATTCGCCACCGCCTTATAAAATTTATCTCTAGTTTCATCGCCTTCTTCGAGGTCGAGTAATTTGATTTTTTGACCGTTTGGAAAGGTCTTGGTTTTGGCCAGGAATATTTTTGATATTTCTTCAGGTGTTGCATTGGCCAGCGGGCTGTCGCGGTGGACTATGATGGCGATATCGGCAAGGGCGTAACCCGTAAAGGTAAAGTTGAAAATAGCGATCGACGTGATGGTTAGGAGTCGTAAGTAATGCAGGGTTAGAGTTCTCATAGAATGTGCTCCTAGTAGACTACGTCGAAAACGAGAGTATAAAGTTCGGCATTGTTACCAGGGTCGGTAAGGAATTTACCAAATGTATGTTCTAGGTCTGTCATATGATCCATTTGAAGCTTTATCGCGATGCCGTTCCTTACATCCCAGCGCACCCCCGCGCCGTACGATTTCTGTTTGGCCGTGGCAAACCCTAGACCATTAACCAATGCTGGAATCAGCGAGCCAATCGAGGAGGCAATTATCCCTTCTCCGATGGTATACGAATGTGCGTAATGAAAATAAGGAAGGAACTTATTAAAACGGCGCCCGACCGTGACGTAATGTGCATTGGCATCGGTGAACTCACCAGTAAAAATCAACTGAGTGGCCTCAAACAGTGCAATCCAATTTCCGTCGTCATAACTCAAACCGATACTTTGGAAATCGATACTGAGCCCTTCGAGGTCAAAAGCAGCCGCTAACGCACCGCCGGCTCCTGCTACGCCGTCTAACAAACCGGTGCCAAATTGATCGGTGTTTTCAAGGTACAGTGTATAGGCTAGAAAAGCCTGGTATTGTTGAAGTTCCGTATCAAGCGGCGGTAGTGCTAGTTCGGGCATTGACGCGGCTATGGCTTTAATGGTTGGAATAAGGGTGACAAAGTCTGCGTATTCCGCTGAATTAATGACGACCGGTGGGGGAGTAAGTTTAAGCTCACCTTGTAAAGAAATAGATGCAAGTGTATCGCCAAAACGAATTGAGAAAGGCCCCTTACTCAAGGTTAAAAATACGCCATACATTTGATCGAGATTTGCAACCACTGCGGAAGTARYAATGGTATCGGTGCCATTGAACGCTTGTATCACGCCCTCAATGCCCGCAAGTTCAAAATTATAGGTTGCGTCGGCGCCGTAGTAGGCCGTGAGCGGGGCTTGATTGTAGACGTCTATGGGGGGGCGGGCCCAGGGATAGGCAAAGCCAACTTCTAAGTATTCTGATGCGGTGTAGTAAGGCACGCGTAACCGGCCACCACGAACCACAAAATTTGGGGTAAATGAGTGTGCGATGTAGGCCCACTCAGCTTCGACATTATTGCGCTCAGTGCCTCGTCCGACTAGTTGTAATACTGCTTCGGTGGAGTCGTTAATTTGAAAATTAGCCTGCATGGCAATCATGGTGTCTGACTGGTAATTCTTTGTGTCATCTATGCCGATGATATGGTCAGCGACTACATCAGTTGTGGTAAGTGCTGCGGAGGCAAAGCCATTAATTTTGAGTCGTTCCAAATATTTGTTAAATTTCTTGTTGATGGATTTGGCGCGTTTCTTGGATTTTTTATCGGCCTTTGAGATACGTTTTTCGATCACTTCGATGCGTTTATCAAACTCCTGGTCTGTCATGGCCCAGCTAACGCCACTGGCAGATAATGAAACAGACAGTAATAGCACAGGCAAATAAAGTGAGATTCTGTAGTTCATTGGTAATGCCCGCTTTTTGTATTTCAGTAATGATTAGACAATGGTTTACTTAAAGTGATGAAGCGCGTAATCGGGTTAATTACTCAGCGTTAGAATAACCTTGACTGAGTCGGTGATGCTTTCGGGGTCGATATAGCCGATACCATTGGCGTTTTCTTCTATTGCTTCGACGATTTCATCGCTATCGATGAGTACCTGCGGGGGTTGGCCTTTGCCGGTGAAAATAAGTCGAGACCAATAGGCCTTCACTTGAGACGGGGTTTTATTCGCGACCATTTTGTAAAATTGATCGCGTAATTCATCGCCTTCTTCGAGGTCGAGCAGCTTTATTTTTTCGCCATTGGAATATGTTTTCGTCTTGGCAAGGAATATTTTTGAAATCTCAGCGCTGGTGGCTTGCGCTAATGGGTTGTCTGGATGAACAACAATAGCAATGTCGGCGTGGGCAGCCATGCTTAAAGTAACAGCCAGAAAAACGCTTAAGTTAATAGTTCGCATAGTCTTTCTTCCTAAAAAACAACGTCAACTACAAGGCTAAATAAATCAGCATCGTTACCAGGGTTGGTAGTAAATTTACCGTTCGTGCCTTCTAAGTCGGTCATATGATCAATTTGAAACTTAATTGCCATGCCTGAACCAACATCCCATCTTACGCCCGCGGAGTAGGTTTTTTGTTTATTAATATTAAACCCTAAACCGTTGATTATGTCGGGCAGTAGATGACCAATGGATTTAGCAAAATAGTTATCATTCGGTGTATAAGAGTGCGCGTAGTGGACAAAAGGCATGAATGTATTGATGCGTTTCCCTACAGTCGCGTAGTGCGCGTAGACGGCTTGAAACTCGCCCGAAAACTCCAATCGGGTAAACTCAATGAGCGCTAGCCAAGCACCGTCGTCATAACTAAAGCCTAAGTTATCAAAATTAACGTTGATGCCGCTTAGGTTGAATGCGCTTGCTAATGCGTCAGATGCATTGAAGAAACCGTCTTGTGAGAAACCGCTGGAGCCGTCTGAATTGAATTGTGCTTGATTTGCATTATAGAGTTCGCTGATAAGGTATAGGGGAAATAAATCATTATCATTGCTGAGGTCTACGCCTGCAAACGCAGCAATTTGTTCCGCAGTGAGTTGAGAGAGATCGAAACTAAGGATTAAACCGGGGATACCACTTTTAAAATCTTTAAATCCGCTCGAGGCAAGAATCGCCGCTGGCGCATCCAAGACTAATTCTTCTTCGAGAGTACCACTGACCACGGTTCTTCCTATGCGCGCACTCCAGGGCCCTTTTGCGGTACTGAAATAAGCGCCGTACATCAGGCTTATATAAAAAGTAGCGACCTCCAGGTCGAGTAAATCGGTGCCGTTGAACACCTGTATGGTGTGGTCCCAGCCGAACATTTCAAAGTTCGCAAACGAATCAATGCCGTAGTACGAGGTAAACGGCGCTTGATTGTAAATATCAATGGGGGGGCGAGCCCAGGGGTAGGCGTAACCCACTWCGATGTACTCTGAGGCGACGTAGTAGGGGACTCTAAGTCGGCCTGCACGAACCGTAAAATTTGGGGTGAATGCATGTGAGATGTAAGCCCATTCGGCCTCAGTATTGTTACGGTCGGTGCCTCGGCTGGCCAGTTGTAATACGGCTTCAGTTTTATCGTTGATTCTAAAGTTCGCTTGCAGGGCGAGTACGGCCTCGGACTGGTAGTTCTTAGTATCGTTGATTCCAATGATATGATTCGCCTCGACATCTGTACTGGTGATGCCGGCGGAAGCAAAGCCATTAAATTTCAGTCGTTGGAGATATTTATCAAATTTTTTCGAAAAGGACTTGCTGCGCTTCTTAGATTTTTTTTCAATCTTAGCAATCTTCTTTTCTAAGGACTTAATGGTCGCTTCGCGTTCTTCATTGGTTTTTGACCAAACATTGCTGCTGAGAGCGAAACACATCGAGAGCAGAAGTGTGGTAAAAAAAAGTGTAATTCTTTGGGCCATTCCATTTACCCCAATCAGGCGTTAGATTAGCTTGCTTCTAACGATGATATTGATTTCAGTGCGTTCATTTTAGGTATAGCAAGTGGGTTCAAAAAATCAATGAAGGGATCACTTAGAGTTGAATTGAATTAGAACTGAGTGGTGTATTTTGAGGGCATACGCTATATGTGTGGTACTTGAGCACTCACGGCTTTTGATTGATTGTTGAGTGAAAGCGTTGTGTGCGGTGGTTGTGGCATTTTGCGGCGAGACAATTGCTATTCAATTACATGAATGACTTTCACAGATTTGTCTATCGAGTCGTTTTTGATATAGCCAATGCCGTATTTATTTTTATTAAGCCAACGCTTCACCTCTTGGTCGTTGGGCAAAACAGGAGGAGGGCTAGCAACCCCTGAGAATAGTAAGCGTGCCCATACTGCGTCTACTCTAGAGGGGTGTTTATTTAATAACTTGTGACTAAAATCGAAACGCAACGGGTCGTTGTAGGGTAAGTTGACGACAGCAATTTTTTCGCCGTTATCCAGTAAGCGTCGCCTGCCTAGGAAAATCATTTTTAGGTCAGACTTCTGTATAAGGTTTTCGGGGAACGATGGGTTAACCACAACGGCGATCTCTTGCCCGAATGCTTGTTTATAGGCGGTGGAGAAAGTAATAAGCGACGTTAATAAAATCATTGGAAGCAATCGCTTAAGGACGCATCTGTATTTTATAGTGGTGATATTACGCACGATTAGAACGTCCCCGTAATAGCGATGCTGAGAATGAATAGTTCATTATCATCGTCGGGCGGCTGGCTTTGGAAAAGTCCTCGCGTACCGTGTTTGGCTTTGCTGTAGGTAAGTTCTGTTTTGAATACATACAAGTCGGCTACAAGGGTGTTCAACCCGAGGGAGTAAGAATAGGAGTCTTGCAGACTGGGTTGGACTGCCTTTTTACTGTCCAGCGCTGCCAATGTGAAATAAGGGCTAAAGTGATTGCGGTGGTGCACCAATGTGCCATACCAGCCGCTTTGAGCGCCAAGAAACTGATCCTTGATCGAACGTTTTGCCCATTCGGTCAAAACTTCGAAAGCCCCGAATTCGTAGTTTGCGCCAATGGATATAAAGTCAGTGGGTACCCCTTCCAAGGAGAAGAAGCTTGTGTTAAAAGTGGCGTCTGTTTTCAGGTAGCCTAATCGCACCGTGCTATTATTGCTTTCGTGTCTGAAGGAAAACCCCCACAGTCCTTCGGTGCTGGCGTCTACCTCCTGGCCCGCAAGTACAATGTTTTCACTTACTTCACCAATATAAGGGTTAAAGGTAAAAACACGGTCAAATAGTTCGAAACGATGAAGCAGGTCAACGCCTACAATGCTGGTGATGCCCTCTGCCATATCATAGACTTCTGAGGGAGGGCGTACCCAAGGGAAGGAGTTGCCTACTGATATTGTTGCTGATTGTAAGAAGATAGGGATTCGTATACGCCCCGTCCTAACGGTGGACTGAGGGCTTACATTAAAGGCTGCGAATAACCATTGGGCGTTGGTTTCAAAATTATTGTTTTTATTGTTCGCAGTAAATTGAGCCGCAATGCGAATTTTATCATTTAGCGTGCGATCAAACTGAAGCCCGAGAATGGTGTCGTTGGCAAACCGAATGTGATCATTAATTTCGCCAGAAACTAAATAGGGGGTTTCTGAATCTGATAATGTGCCGCCAACGGTTAGAAATCCGTGAATATCAAGCGCATTTTGACCTGCGTAAGAAAAAGAACTAAGCGCTAGGGAAAGGTAAAAAATAAGATGCGAGATGGTCTTTAGGACGTGTCTTTCTGTTATAAATTTAATCAATGTACTCATAAGAACTTAGATTAGACTAGTGATTCAAGCGRGTCGAATATGCGCTTTTAAAGACGGGTCTAAAGAGGTTAAACATGACCGCTTACTCGTTGAGAGTGACTAAACTAGTAAGTAAGCCACAATGCGCCTTAGAGGCAATGCCTTGTTTTTACATAGTGCTCGATATAAAACTGAATCGATGCGTGCCAGTTTAGAACGCGCTGAACATCTCGCGGAGCAACGCTTACAACTTCTGATTCAAGCAGAAAAGCTATCCGCGTTGGGTATGTTGTCCGCGGGGGTCGCTCACGAGATTAAAAGCCCGATTGCATTTGTCGCCAGTAATTTGGAAGTTTTAGATGAATACCTGCAGCTATACCGTGCTTTGGTAGCGATGTTACCTAGGCTTTTTGTTTGCGCGAATGAAACGCAATCGCGGCAGGTGATTGATCAGCTAGAAGCCTTGTGGCAAGGGGAGGATTTTGATTATATTAACCGAGACGCTGTCTCCTTAGTAGGCGATGCTCAAATTGGGGCCGGTAAGGTCAATGATCTGGTGCGTAACCTGAACGCCTATATGGCGGTCAGTGATGTACACAGCGCTCTTTTTTGTGACCTGAATGAAGAAATTAAGTCGACCTTGAAACTGATCCGTCATGAGTTGAAGTATAAAATTGATTTGCATCAGGACTTAAACGCTCTCCCTAAAGCCTGTATTTTTGAAGGTGAAATACATCAGGTATTGATCAATATTTTGATGAATTCAGTCCACTCCATTGAAGGTAARGGTAATATTTGGATAAGTACGCGATTGGAAAATGCGCATCAGGTAATACGTATTAAGGACGATGGCCATGGTATAGAGGCATCGGATCTAGAGGCTATTTTTGACCCCTTCTTTACTACCAAGGACAAACAACAGGGCACGGGTTTAGGGTTGTCTTTATCGCGCGATATTATCAATGCGCACAATGGTGAAATTGTCGTCGATAGTCTTCCTGGGCAAGGCTGCCAGTTTTCTATTCGATTACCTGTGAGCAATACGGTTGATTCGGTACGTTCTGTTGAGAAGCGAGTTCGTTAGATTACCTAAAATACGATACTAAACTGAACCTCCGCAGAAAATCGCGGCGGATTAATACTTAGGTCGCTGAGGAAAGGGATCTCAGAGAAATCAATGTTGGGCCGAAAGGTGCCTTCGCCCCCGTAGAACCACCCCACGGATGTAGTCATGTGCAAGTCGCGAAAAGGCTGTGCGCTATAGATCATTTGAAGGACACCGGTTTGGTCGTCTAAATTGTTAATGGTTAATACGGTGGCGGTTTGATCTTTGTCTTTGCCTAAGCCCATTAGGATCAATCCGAGGGCAGCATACTTTTTTGAAAAATAGAGGGGGTTGAAAGAGAACTCTCCCGTGGATTGATCTATGGAGGGATCTAGCAAGGTGTTTTGGATATTTGCGATGGGAATTAAGCTGTTGACGATAATAAACGTCAGTGGATTACTGGAGTCGTATCCTGCCTGATTATAAAATACTTCACCGTTCATGATTAATGTTTTATTTCCAAAAATGGTTTTTGAATACAAAAATCCTGAGGAGACTTGGTGAAGCCATTGATCGGAGCGGTCCAAGGTTTCTGGCGCGTTGAGTATTTGCTGAGCGATGTTGTCTTGCAGAGAAAAATCAATGTCGAAAAAGGGGGTCGGGTCGTTATGGATGAATGCAACAGAAAATGTAAAGTCTAGTATGTTGATTCCCTTTGATAAATCAAAGCCTATGCGGGTCGATTTTTTCTGTTGGGTGTTCAGGGTTATTGCATATTCTCCTGATTTGGTGAGGTACTCTGCACGAAATAATGCGCCAATATCTTCAAGGGCCTCGACGTCGTTCAGTTGTGCAATGGCGTAGAGGTTAACGCCGATTTCTGTGAGGGGGATTTGTAATTTGATTAAATTGACGCCTAAGCGTTGGTCGAAGATATCAAGGGGGTTGAAYTGRTCAATATTYAGGAAATCAGTGGGTTGCCATAYAAACCCCGAGCCCAGTTTAGTGGGTTGTCGGCCAAGGGTGAAAAAGTATTTATCTCTAATGGGGAATTTCAACCACAGTTGGTCAATGTCAGAGCGTTCATTAAGTTGCGATAGAAACAAGGTGATTAGGCTGTCGTCGCCTTCGATGGAATGAGTGATCTTTTGTTGATAGAAAAACCGCACGTCGTCTGCTAACGCGGCATCAAAGTAGAGATCAATGGTGGCGTTATTGTTAAAGCTACTTTCACCAATGTCAGCTTCATTACCGCTGAGAAGTAATGTCGAAAAAAATAATTTCCCGCCTATGTCCAAGCGATTATCTTGCTCTGCTAAGGTATTACTGAGTGATTCCAGTAGACTGCTCTTGGGTGGTGTAGCGTCCTGATCATCAAATAACCCGAAATCTAATGAGTCTTCAAAGCGTGATGATTGGTTCGTTTCTATGGGCTCATTGGGGTTTTGGAAGTCGTTGGATTCGCTGCTACCAAATAAGTCTTCTTCTCTACTTTGGTCGTCTGCTTGGCTAATCGACGCCCAAAATAGCATCTGAATGGTTAATAGTGTGAATAGCGTTATTATTATTTTCACGATTACTTCCACTGTCACTGCAACACTTTGGGGCCAAGAGGTGGGTTGAGCCCACGGAGAAGTACGAGTTTGACTCAATGTGGGGTGCAGGTGATTGAAAGGGTTGGTGTCATCGACTTTTACTTTCTAACCAAGCCTTAGTAAATATTTTTGAGGGTAGGTCGTTGAGGGTGATTTTATCGAACACCATGGTGGTTTGGTTGCCTTTTTCAACCTCATCATAAATACGGGTTTCCATGGGGAAGTAATGCTGTTGGTCGGTGCCTTCTTTAATCAGCCGCCACTGTGTACGGTAGGTGGTTCGTAGTAATCGGCCTGAGAGCGCGAACTCTTGCATCTTTAACGTATGGGCTTTTTCGGTGTCGATCCATAATTCCAGTTTTGGGGTTTTTACTTGTAGTCCGGGTTTACTTTCTAGCGTTAAGTGATGCACTGAGAACTTGCCTAATTTTACGGTATCAAYGTAACGGGCATTGTATTCCTTCGCTAGGTTCCAATCGTCGAAGTCCGCCATGTTGGAGTCTGTGCCGCTGATTCGGTCTTCACTGACGCGAGCCCATGAACCGGTACTCGGTGTATAAAGGAATAGGTTCTTTTCAATGACTAAATAACCCTTGCCTGCGTCGGATTTGGGTTTAATAAACATCATCATTAAACGATCATTTTCGTCCTGGCGATAGACCACGGCTTTATAGAGTAGGTCGCCTTTTTCTCGATGCTTTTGCTGTARGTAGAGTTGTGCTTGTAGATCACTATCAAAGTGACTTAATTCATCTAGCTTGACCACCAGCGCGTCGACTTGCTGCTGGTTTAATTGTGTTTGATCATTGGTCTGAGCATTGGTCTTAGCATTGATCGCAGCACTGGACGCCGGCGACGTTGAGTTGCTCTCGTTGCTATGGGCAATGGATAGACTGAATAGGCTGGCAGCGATTAAAAACAGACCGGCCGATTTAAGCGGTTTCATAACGATGTGATTCGAGTGATTTGAATTGTGATTTTTCATGGGCTTACTCGATGTGATTGATTGCTTGTATGGGTTGGATACGTGATGCTTTGATAGAGGGAAACAAGGCTGCAAGGGAGGTAATCAATGAAAAGGCCCCTATAGCGGTAAGGATTTCCCAGACATTTATTTTAAGGTTAATCTGATTGGCAAACAGAATAATACGCATGGCTTCGTTGTGAACTGGGATTTCAAGTGCGGAGATGGTTTCAACCGCGATAAATCCCAACASGCTACCAATCAACGCACCCAGGAAGCCAAGGATCATGGCTTCAAGCATAAATAGATACAAGACATGGTTTGCACCCATACCGATGGCGCGAATACAGCCGATTTCATGGGTGCGTTCTCGGGCACTAATCCACATGGTGTTCATGATGCCAATGGCGATGATGATGGAGAGTATGGTGAGTAATACGAAGCTAACGCTGCGAATACTATCAACCACGATTTTCGCTGAACTTAGTTCATCTTCCCAGGTGGTACTGTCTAAACGTTGTCCGAGCCAGTCTTGGTTTTGGAGGTTCATCCAGCGGCGTATGAGTGGTGCGGCTTGATAATCCGTCATTTCAAAGCCTTCTTTTTGTAATGCCGCTCGGACTCTGAGTAGTGCGTTGGGTGCGTCGTTTCGGTCTTTTAAATACACCAATATATTGGCGCCTACGTCGTCATCAAGGTGCATTAAATTCCGCACGGTGTCGTTGGACGCATAACTCATAAATCGGCTGATTAACCCGACGTCTTCCATGATTGCGCCGACGGTGAAATTAACGACATTGGTACCCAATAAGGTTTGCGTGTTTAATAACACGGTGTCGCCAATGGTGACGCCTAGTTTCTCTGCTTGGTATTGAAATAAAATCACGGTGTTTAATTGTTGCAGGGAATCAAACGACCCCATGGTGAGGGTGCCTTCAGGGGTTTCTTTTTCGATGGGCCGGAGTACGTTTTTAAGTCGTCCCTCTTGAGCCATTTCAATTCCTTGTACAAATAGGAATATTGAACGCTTTTCGCCCACCATGCGCCCGACCGTGTTGTTGCGATCGACTACTGAGACCACTTGATCTCCAAGCTCTGTTTTGATGATGGCTTTGACTTTGCTGCTTTGGTTCATGAGTGGGTACATGCGCGCCATATTGTGCTTATGCAGACCCACGACATTCACATGGCCTGCTGCTAAGGAGGTGGCCCCTTCGACGAGGCCTTCCATATAGCCATTGGAGATACTTTGCAGAGCAATATGGATAAAGGTGACCAAGGTGATCGCCGAGCCAAGCAGCATGGAGCGGCGCTTTGCTTGCATTAGATTTCGAAACGCGATTGTGAAATATAGCCCCATGATGCGTCCTTTATTGTGTCCTTGAGTTGATTGATAACACCGTTAATGAGTCTTGTTTATTATTCCCGTGCATTCATCGCCACTACAGGGGGTACGCGTGTAGCAAGCAAGGCGGGATAAAATGTTGCTGTAACCCCGACTAATAGAATCACAAGTGGTCCGAGATAGAGGTTGTCGGGACTCATGGTGGGGTAGAGTCGTTGTCCACCGAATAAGAATTGTATTTCTAAACGGGGTGCGGGAATGCCGACGTGGCTTAGATAGGTGACGAAGAGTAAGCCGGCTAGTGCACCGATGATGCTCGCGATTAAGGTCAGTATTAGGCTTTCGATTAGGAATATGCCCATGATTACATTTCTGCTTGCACCAATCGCGCGTAAGGTGCCAATCTCCCCGTAGCGATTAATGATGGCCATTAGCATTGCGTTATTGACCACGACCATGGAGACACTGAAGACGAAAATGATAAAAATAAATAACACGATTTTCATTACCGTGATCATTTGACCGACTTGTCCGGAAGCCGTCTGCCAATCGATGACTTGTACCGGCAGATCCGCTTGATCCAAGAGTTGTGCGATTTCGGTTTGGGTTTGTTCAAGAAGGTCCAAATCCCTGAGTATGACCGCAGCACTCAGGGTCGCACCGCGATCAATTTCTTGTTGGGAGTAGGTACGTTGCTGGGTCTGATTGATTTGCTCAACAATGCTTTGGGAGCCGTCGCTGTGGAGTTTGAAATCGGGGTCAAAGCTTTGATCGTCTAGGGATTCAAATCGTGATAGGTGCGATGACGAGTCTGTGTTTTCAAACAGGGCTGATTCTACGTCTTGTCGATTCCACTCGGGCGTGGAGAACTCCTGTTTTAAATCTGCGATTTCAATTTTTTGTTGTTCGGTAAGGTAGCCGTGTAGTTCGCGGAAAGTGATCATATCCACCAAGTGAAAGAGMCCRCTAAARCCGGTRTTTTCAACGCCATCAAATTTATACGTGCCATATAAACGAACCCGTTGGGATTCGCCGTTGCCGAATTTATTAAGGGTAAGGTCATCGCCAATATCGATAGGGTAGAGATTGATCTCTGGCCGTATGCGTTCGTAAAAGAAGGCCTTACGGCGCTCGAAGTTGTCGTCAGTGAGGTCCATAAATCGCGGAATCAGTAATTCTAATGAGGCTTTTGGTAGCCCTAGGAATTGACGCAGTTCGACAGCGATTTTTTCGGCCGTGTGGCCATCAAATGAGAGTATCCATTTTTTATACTCTTTACTGCGCCGACCAATATAATCTTGCAGGGCTTGGTTCTCAGCAATGAGTGTGTTTTCGTTTTGTTTAAGCTCAGTAATTGAATCAAAGACTCTGGCCATGCGGTCTTTCATTATCTTTTCGTATTGGAAGTCATTAATCAAAAGGCCTCGTTTTCCTTGTGGAACACTCGCGCCTTTGACAATTTTAAAGCGCCCAAAATGTTTTTGAAAACGTTCAAGGTCAGTGCCAAGTATCTCTAAAAAGATAGGCAGGCTATTGTCTACTAGGGGCGCGATTCGGGTGTCTAGAAATTGTAATTGCTGCGTTGGGTTTAACGCGAATTCTTGCCAAAATTGTTCAGTGCTTACGGTGTTGATATGCTTTAAAGCCGTTACGGTGCTGTCGGATTGCCCCGTAATTTTGGCAATAAGTTGATATTCATCGCTTAGATGTTCCACTATCGCTTTTACACGGGAGATCGGTGATTTCAAAACCAGTAGGGTTTGCTCAGGAGAAAGCTCAAGATTGGCCTGATCTATGGCATCGCGAAGTTCTTGTAGGGCTTGGTCCATGCTGTTACCACTGAATATCATCGCGCTGTCGGTGCCCATAGGAATTACGGCTGCGACGTTGGGATGTGCTTCAACGGTTTTACGCACTGTTTCGAAGTCGTCAATTTGGCCGAAATGTGGTTCAGTCAAAAAATTACCCAGGGTGCCCATTAGGGATAATTTATCTTCTGCCTCTTTGTCATAAAGTTGCAGCTGGCCCGTAATGCTGGAGGTGATGCTGGACTCCATGCCGTCGTAGATGCTGTCGAGCATGGCATCGGCTAATACCAGTATAAATACGCCCATGGCGATAACAGTACCCACCACTAGACTTTTTGCGCGATGGCTCCAGAGACTACGCCATGCCAGTTGGTTCATTAACCCAAGCATCCCAGTGACCATTTTAACGGGTTCCTGTGTGGCGAGTATTAGAATGACTTGTCGCGGCGTTATAGTCGGGTTCGGTCAGTAGACCATCTTCGATAGGGATTACTCGTTGTACTCGAGAGACCACACGTTCGTCATGGGTGGAGAATAAAAAGGTGGTTTGGTCGGCGTTATTGATCTCTTGCATGAGGTCGATGATCTCTTTGCCTGTAACGGAATCCAAATTGGCAGTGGGCTCATCGGCGAGTACGATCTTGGGTTTTCCCACTAATGCGCGCGCGATTGATACTCTTTGTCGCTGCCCACCGGAGAGTTCATTAGGGCGATGGTTGCGGTGAGTCAGTAAGCCAACCCGATCCAACAGTTGATCGACTCGAAGTAGTCTTTCTTTACGGGTGAAGTGGCCTTGTAAGAGTAACGGCATTTCGACATTTTGAAATACGCTCAGGACGTTGACCAAATTGAAGGTCTGAAAAATAAATCCTAAATTATATAAACGTAGTTGTGTAAGTTCTTTATCGTTTTGCTTTCCTATCTCAATGCCGTTTATAAACACACTACCGCTGGTGGGTAAATCTACGCAACCAATCATATTCAGCAGGGTGCTTTTACCGCTTCCCGAGGCGCCAACAATGGCAGCGAATTCGCCCGCATAAAGTGTTAGGTCGATGCCTCTAAGCGCTTCTACAGTGACTTTTCCTAGGGGGTAGTGCTTGACTACGTTTTTAAGAACGACTATTTCATCTGCTGCGTAAGGAGTGGATTTGTTTTCCATTGAGTGACCCTATGCGTTCATTTATATTTATTCTGTCTAATGCGGTGGCCGTATATAGCTTACTCGTTTACCGCATTTTATTGTCGATTGCAAGTGCTTGTGTTTGTGGTGTTCGGTGTGTAGGCCGGTTTTGTCGGTTTGGCGTGTAGGTCTTACGTGCAGATTTAGTTGTCGTTTTGCGTGCTTTGTGGGCGCGTTTATATTTTTAGTGCCAGTACTGTGTTTGGGGTTTGTTTTTTGAACTGGGATCAAGTTTGTCTGTTAATAATGGATTTATATTGTCTGATGCTGAAACTTCCGTTGGGGAAGTATAGTGGGTATTTTTTAATATGCTCACATTGCCATGTCATTAATTCCTTTATCTTTATGCGCGTTTGTCGGTGTCGTGTGAGGTGTTTTGTTATGCGTTTTGTTAGGTGTTTTCTAGTTTAAAGTGGGCGTGTTTTTGGAGGTGATGATATTGGGCCTGATAGGGTGTTGTAGATCTATTGAAAACGTTCTGCAATAAATATTCAATTTGTATTTCTATGCTAAGCTAGATTGGTTTTTGTGATGCCCTGTCGGAATATTTCTGTTTATTAGGGGCTGGGTATTGAAGTGCTTGTTATAAGGAGTGGCTGTTTTCTGGCCGATGTGGCTGGAGTGCTTTGCTAAGAAAGTGTTGTCTGTTCTCGTAGGTGCATCGATGGGCGTTCTGATGTCGATGCCTTTTAATCGTAATGTCTAACAAACGATAAACTTTAGGGAGAGTTAATTATGTCGGCTAGCGTTGAGCAGTTAAGTGAAGTTGAAGAGCGGTCTTTGGGGGATCGAATATTTTATCCGCTGGGTAAGGATGGCATGCCAAAAGTGCCGTTACTTTTTATTGGTGTTGGCAGTATTTTTGCCGGAATATTTTTCGGTAGCTATCGCTGGTACCAGCAGGTGTATTCTTTTGAATATGGATTAGATTATTTTGAGCCTGAGTTCCAGACCTATTGGATGAATCTAATGTGGGCTCAGTTAAGTATTATTGCGGTGATTGGCGCAGTAGGTTTGTACTATGTGTGGTCATCTCGGGAACGCGCAATTGCGAAGATTACGCCTCAGCGTGAGCTTGGAAGCTATTATCTAGTCTTTGCCATTTTTATATTGGCGGCAATTCTACGTATGGTGTCATTAGGAATATTTGCCGAGAGTGATGCGGCTTGGCATCAAGTGACGATACGCGATACTGACTTCACCCCCACGCATATTGGTTTGTTCTATATGATACTGCCGCTTGAAGCGGTGGGGCTTATGATGGCGTTTATTTGGGTTCACACGCGTTTGCCTGATTTCCACGGAAGAATATCAGCGCCTTTTGCGATTTTGGTGTCAGGGCCTTTACTGATCATGCCAAACCTTGGGTTTAATGAGTGGGGGCATACCTTCTTCTACGCCGAAGAACTCTTTGCCGCGCCCATTCATTATGGCTTTGTGGTGTTAGGCTGGGCTTCTTTTGCTTTGGCCGGGTTCTTTATTCAGTGCTTGTCTCGCATGCTAGTGCTGACCAAGGTGATTGGCGAAGAGGAGCTAGAAGAGCAAAACCTGGAGGCTAAAGCAGCCTAAGAGGTTGTACGCCACTTAAGGGATCAAGACTACAACGAGTAAATTATTGGGCATACTTAAAAGCCCTGTTATTGATATCAATAACAGGGCTTTTTATTTTAACCGTGTGTAGTCTCGTTCACGGTTCTAGGTTTAATTTCGGGTTTCGCAGGAATCTAAAATCTAAAACCGGGCCGAAACCTAAGCCGCTTGATTTGATAATGGCTCGCTTTGATCTTTGGGTGGCTGCTCTTGATGGGTTAGATTTGTGAGTACTTTTACGCGTGCTAAGCATTGCAATATAAACCCGCCTACCGCAAAAAAGCCCCAGGCTAATGCCACGAAACCCCAGTGGATGGGTGCTGCGAACAGCTCTTCAGCATAGAAGAAGGTATGTCCCCATTCATTAAACGCCAAATTGGGCATAATCAAAATCGGTCCACCCACCGTGATTGCCATGGGCAATGATACGCGTTGAGAAAAATCAGGAAGTCGGGTGTGAACCCAGACAAACGCAATGGCTATGGACGCGAAGATTAACGGCAGTGCGAAATAGAACAGTGCAATATGAGTGGGTGTGAAGTCTGTGTCTCGAATGGTGATCTGGTGCCAGGCCGCATCTGCTTCAACGAACAACCCCAGAGATATTAATAAACCAACACTTGCTACGGACATGAGTCCAAATACCAGGTAGTAATTGTTCAGTTCTTGAATAGGCGTTATGGCGTGGATGTCTTTAGGGCGAGTGAACCAGAGAGTGGGCGCAATGATTAAGGTACTGATGATGATTAAGGCCATTTGAACGTAGAAAAGATTCATCCAATAGGTTTGGAATTCAGGTTCGAAATAATCCAGCCCGACCGTAAATGAATAATTTTGTTGATACCAGCGATACGTGCCAAATATAAGCAGGGTGCCTATTAATAGTGTAAACATTAGCAACCACGGAATTTTAAGCGTTTCGATCTCCGCTGTTACGGCATTGTCTTCAGTGAGGGCTTTATTTGGCAAGGCTACGGACATAGTGTTGTCTCCAATGGGGTTGGTTTTTATTGTTTTAGTGAAATAACAATGAGTCGCTGTAAATCTCCTATTTAAATCGATCTTCCACTTCCACTTCCACTTCTTAGAACGCCTAATGTGAATTGCTGCTGCCAACGTAATAGGCCAGTTTAATCAAACTGTGAAATTTGACCCTGTCATATACGGTTAAGTTGTATAGGTTGGCCAGAAGTACCCGATTGAAGTGCTTTTTTCTTCGTACGATTTAGGTCAATATTTACGGGACGGAGGAGGTTGCGGTGATTGTTATTGATCTCAATAATTGATTGCGCGGCAGTTTTTAAAAAAGGAATTCTATTATGTCTAAAGTGGAAACAGTTTTAGGGCCTATTTCGGTGGACCAAATAGGGTTTTGTTTGATGCACGAACATATTGTCGTTTCAAATTGGTCGATGCGACAGAATTTTACGGAATGGTTCGATGCGGATAAGGAAATCCCTAAAGCCGTCGCTGAGCTAAAGAAAGCCAAAGCATTGGGGGTCGATAGTATCGTTGATTTAACACCTATCAATTTAGGACGGGACATCGATATTATTCGTCGAGTTTCGGAAGAGTCAGAAGTGAATGTCATTGCTGCCACGGGTTTTTATTGGAATGAAGAACCCTGGATGGCGGGGTGGTCGCCGGAGCAATTAGCCGAATATATGATTGGTGATATGGAGGTAGGGATTCACGGCACGGGTGCCAAAGCAGGCATTATTAAATGCGCGACGGATCATCCAGGCGTGACCACGATTAATCGGAAATTATTAGAGGCGGCGGCAATTACTCAAAAACACACGGGTGCGCCTATTTCCACACATACTTCCGTTGCGAATCGATCAGGTTTGGCCCAACAGGACGTGTTTGATGAGGTTGGGGTGGATTTAACGCGGGTGGTCATTGGTCATTGTGGTGATTCAGAAGATATTGATTACCTTGAAGCGATACTCGATCGCGGTAGTTATATCGGCATGGATCGGTTTGGTTTGGATTCTTACCTGCCTACGGATAAGCGCGTACAAACGGTGGCTAAACTATGCGAAAGAGGCCATGCAGGCAAGATGGTGGTGTCTCATGATGCCTGTAGCCATATCGATTTTTTTGCCGATCAAGGTTTCGTGGAGCAGTTTGCACCCAATTGGAATTATCGCCATGTGTCTAAAGATGTCTTGCCCGCCTTACTTGAGGCGGGGGTAAGTCAGGCGCAGATTGATACAATGATGGTGGGCAATCCTGCGGCTATTTTTGGCGGCTAGTTTGACGGCGGGGTTGAAAGGGGATGAGTTATAAGGTTTTTGATGACGTTTAACGTAAAAATGGTTTTGTTATTGATAACAAAACCATTTTTTATTGCCCGCGTTACAACGTGCGTAATTCAGCACGTTGTAGCTGAGGGTTTATTTAAGGTCGATGGGTAACGATAGAGTGACTACAAATAATGTGTTTTCGTTAAAAATATCATCGTCTTCGCCATCATCTTGAGCAATGATTTTGCTGACAGTGAAGCTAAGGTTGTCATTGAACGCGTAGCTCAGGTCTAAATGAGTAGCGCTTATGTCATCGGTATCTTCTACTTCGTCATTGTCGTCCAGGTTGTGGCCTAATAAGACGCTAAAGTCTCCGGACTCTACTCCGAATGTGGTGTAGGAATAACCAGTTGAACCCGCGATATTATTTGCGTGGCTGAAGCTTACGGGCCCGTATCCTAGGGATACGATAACTTCGGTTAGTTCACCAATGGTATCTAATTCACCTTCAGCTTCGGAAGGGTAAATGAAGTTGGTTAAATTAATGTCGAAGTTGAAATCGCCGATGTCACGTCCGTAACCGACAATTAGGTCGTATTCCGTGCCGAGAGAAGCATCTCCGCTTGAAGCCCAAATCGTTGCATAGGAGTTGCTGTAACTAGCCGTTAGGTCTCCTGAAATGGCAGCATTTCCAGAACCACCACCTAAATCAAATCCACGAAACAAATACAGGTTTGAAGCAGAAACTGACGCGTCAAAACTTACTTCTTCAGCAAATGCAATCGGAGTTGAAATTAGTGCGGTAGCGAGAACGGCAGTTGATGCCATTGTTTTTATGGTTTTGTCTATCTTAGAAGACATAATAAAGGAACCCCAGATATTGTTATTAATCTTATTAATTGACTTAGCCCCTATTATTTTTATCAACCTGTGATCCAGGTCAGCAAAGGGCTGTTTAGATTGAAACTCCGTCTTCATTTTTTTGATTGATTTATTTTTTTATTGAATCAATACATCCATTGAGTGGGGATATTACATAAATTTACAAATAAAAACAGACTTTATGGGGGATTTAGATAAAAAGAAAAACAGATAAGGGACTGAATACGGGGGAGTTGCTGCATTAGTGCTATGTGGATACTGCGCTGCGTAGTTACAGCGCGGTGTAATAATTAATGTTTTTGTTTGGTTGTGCAGGGTTCTGATGCGGTATTTTTGGTGGGGCAGAAATTGTTGTGCGTGCCAGAGTTGTTGGCGTGACGAGATTTTTGAATTTCTTCTTCGAGGCGACGAAGCACTCGTACATTCGGAAGAAAAACACTTAGGTGGCGTGGCTCTCTCATGTTTACCCCTTAATTCACATTAAGATAATATTGTTTGTATTAATTGTGCGTTATAACTCCTTATTCTAATGATCTCGCTCACAAGAACTGTTGTTTTTGTGTATGAACACGTAAACCGATTGTGACGAAAGTCTGACAGTTGAGGCGGAGACAACGTTATCTTGCGGTAATGTAGGGTTAACTAACGGATAAGTCCGGCCGAATTATAAAGTAGAGGCAATGAATGATCGATTTAGATGCGTTACAAACATTGTACGATGAGCAGATTCCGTTAGTCGGAGCAATGCAGTTAAAGGTGGTGTCCTTTATTGAAAACAGTCTTACGGTTCACGCACCCTYGGCGTGTAATAAAAACCACCATGGGACAGTGTTTGGGGGCAGCCTTTATTGCGGCATGCTGTTAGCGGGKTGGGGCCACGTACATTTGTTATTACAAGAGGCGCAATTGGACGGAGATATTGTCGTTTCAAGCGCAGAGGTAAAATATAAATTGCCTGTAACGGGAGATTTTGATGCCGCTACCGTTGCGCCTAGTCAGGAGGACGTACAGCGCTTTCTCGATAAGATGCGAGTTAAGGGGCGAGGCAAGCTGGATTTAGTGAGTGGCGTGGAGATAGAGGGGAAGCAGGCTGCTGTGTTAAAGGTGCAATTTACGGTGTTTTGAATCGTGCCGTTGGGTGTAGAACACCTCGTGCACTTTATAGCGGGCTAATGCAGTGTTATACGTCGGCTTTATAACGCTTCCAAGCGATGCTTGGAAGCGGGTGTCGCGTGCTTTCGTAGACGGTGCTGCAACAGGGCTAAGAGCCTGCTTGTTGTAATATGTTTACGTAAGCTTCAGATGCGTTGTGCTGTTGGGCAAGTTCTAGCAGTGTTTTGCCGTTTTTGTTGGCCGCACTGATGTCTAGATTTTCGGCTTGAAAGAAGCCAATGAACTTTTCAAAGTCTGATTCGTTAAGGCCGCGGTAGGCGGTTAATAAAATATGGTGGTCAACGGAGCTTTGATCGTAGGGGCGGTAGTCTAAGAAGCGTTTGATTTTCTCGTCTGAGAGTACTTCTTCTGTCACTTTTACTTTATCTTTTTTCATCGGCTTACAAGGCTCCTAGCGCTGAATATCTGGTTGCCTGCCGGTGAGGCGGTATTGAATAGGCCGGCACAATGATTCGTTCGGCCGGCATTATAACCAAATTGGGGTTTTGGGGCTAGGGTTTCGATCGCTTGAGGGCTTTTGCTAAGTATTTGAAAAGTAATAGAAAGGGTCTTCGGGGTAGCCTTTATAGCGGATTTCAAAATAGAGGCTAGAGAGGTTGCTTGAGTATTGCTGGCCAATTTGGGCGATCACTTGGCCTTTTTTCACTTGTTCTCCAAGGGTGACGGCTAATGAGCGACTGTTGCCGTATATCGATATGTATTGGTCTGGGTGTTGGATCAATATTAGGCTGCCGGTTCCGAGCATGTCTTTACCACTGAATATAACCTTGCCATCTGAAATAGAAACAATGGGGTGACCTTGGCTGGCGGCAATGGTGATGCCTTGCCGAAATCGTGGGTAAGTGATTGAAGACGGGTCGGGGTGTAGTTTCTCGAGTGGCCAGGTAAAGGACGGAATATGGTTCGAGGGCGTTAGGTTAAGTTGTTTTTCCTTGAAGCCTTTAAGGCTTACATCGTCCTGCTGATTAAGGGGATGTTGTATCGATTGGAGTTCTTGCTGGGCCCATTGGTGTAATGCGTGAGATTCTGGCCTATTAAGAATGGCGTTAAGCGCTGCTTTCGCTAATACGGGGGTGGATTGATTGCTTATCACTTGTGCGAGTAGCGATTCTATGGAGCTGGACTTCAGGTCTTGAGCGTCTTTGTCATTGCGTGTTGCGTGTTGGGATGCTTCTGGTTCATGGTTTAGGCTGCCTTGTGCGGGCGAGCTGTCAGAATTTAACTGACTAAACAGTACTGTGGCGCTGGTGAAAAAAGAGATGATTAAAATAATCGCCAGCACAACCCCCTGGGGTGCTTTGTACCAAGGCGGTGCGGAAATGCTTTGATTGGCTGCTGGGAATTGCTCCCAGCTGAAATCTGGCGGGGGTGTTTGTTGTAGGGGCGGCGGCGAGGTGAGTATCGGTTGGTGTAGCGGCTTCAGGTGTGGTTGTTGAGGCAATGTTGGTAGTGATGTGGGCATTGTTGTTTGTGGAGGGGGTTGATCTGTGGGTTGTAAGTCGCTGATGGCCTTCAAGTAGCCTTGTTGTGTTTGATTAAAGGTGTCGACTGTTTTTTGATAGGACTGTTGTATTGCATCGCTGTTGGTTAATTGTTGCTGGGACTGCGTTGCGATATGGCGGGATTCCGTGAGTGTCTTTTCGGTATCCTCTAATTTGCTTTGTAGCTGCGCTAGTTGATCAATGTATTGCTTTTGAGTCTGTTTGATTTGCTCGAGTTGTTGATGCGTTTCTTGCTGTTGAGCACGTGACTCCTGAATGGTTTTTTGGTGTTGGGTTTTAGTGGCGCGCAGATCTTGCAAGGCTTTTTGATGGTTTTGTTGCAGCTCAGAAAAGCCCTTTTTATAGTGCTCCAGTGACGACTGCTGTGCTTCTTGTGAATGTTGTAAGGCGTGTTGGAGCGTTTCTTGGAGCGAAATTAATTCTGTTTTACCAATTTGGATTGCTTCAAGTTCGGCTTGGGTTTCATTTTGAATCCGTTGTGATTCGCTATTGAGAAATTGCTGGGTATCGATCAGTTGGTTGGTTTTGTCATTGAGTGTCTGATTAGACTCATTGAGCTGATCAAATAGTTGTGTTTTTTGTTTTGACTCCGACAGTGATTTCGCGACCTGTTTAAGTTGGTCTTGTAGTGAGTCAGTTAAGCCTTCGGATCGACTCTGTATTTCTTTGCTGGCTAGGTGTTGTTGTTGGTGTTGACTTTGGTTGTGTTGAAATTGATCTTCTAGTATTTGTAGTTGATCTTGTGCTCTTTGTTGGTAGAGGGTTTGTTGTTGACGGTGTTGGTCGGCGTGTTGTTCGTGTTGTTCTTGGTGCTGCTTTTGGTGTTGTTCGTGTTGGTTTCGTTGCTGTTCTTGGTGTTGTTCGTGCTGGTTTCGTTGCTGTTCTTGGTGTTGTTCGTGCTGGTTTTGTTGCTGTTCTTGGTGTTGGTCAAGTTGTTCGTGATGTTGGTGTTCATTCGCTTGAAATTGTTGTTTCTGTTGCGCTAGGATTTGTTGTTGCTGGGCTAGTGTTTGCTGTTGGTGGTTGTGAGATTCGGTGAGTTGCGCGCTTAAAGTCTCGTTGTTTCGATGCAGTGTTTCGCTTTCGGTTGTTAATCGGTGGTTTTTTTCGTAAAGCGTATGCGTTAAGGCAAGCTGATTCTTGCTGGCGTGTTGTAAGGTATTAATTTCGTCGTTGTGTGATTTTGTTTGCTCGACTTGGGTGCTGAATTCGTCTGTGAGTTGACGATTTATATTTACTATGTTTTGAGCAAATAGCTTTAATTCGGTTAGCTCTAGCGTTAAGTAATCTATTTTCTGGTGTTGGTGATCGAATTGACTAACGCTCTGCAATTGAGCGCGCTGGGTGTCTTCTAGGGCTGAATTTATTTCATCGGCGCGATTAATGCCTGTGAGTAGTTCTTGTTGTAAGTTCTCGGTGATGAGTAAAGATTCAGAAAGACGTTGGTTTTTATCTTCACTGTTTTCTAATGTGCGGTTAATCGTTTGTAGCTGTTTGCTGATTGCTGTTTGATCATTGCGTTGTTGTTGCTGGTTGTTGTGCAATTGTTCAATTAAGTCTGTGGCATTTTGATTGGTCTCTTGTTGAGTGCGTGTTGACTGACGACTTTCTTTATTCGATGCGTGAATAGTCTCTAACGAGACATTTAATTTGCTTTTGAGCTGCTTGAGTTGGTCCGCTAGGGTGTTGTTAGTGCGTAGACTTTCATTAATTTGGGTTGCTAGTTGTTCTGATTTTTKAGTTTGCTGTGTAATGTTTTCTTCGGTGATCYTGTTTTCTTTTAATTGGATCTCGTAGGCATGCTGCAACGGCTTTATCGCATCTTGGTTTTGCGTTGCATTTTGTTCGGCGTATTGTTGTAGTTTTTGTATTTCGTCGCCCAAACGTTGTGTTTCAATTCGATTGCTGTTTGCTTGATTGTTTAGTTTTTTGGACAGGTTTAATAGTGAGCTTTTTTGAATCAGTGTTTGGGCTTTAAGCTGAGTGATGCGTTGGTCTTTTAATTCTAAATTTTGATTGGTTTCTTTTTTAAGAATGTTGTTCTGTGTTTGTTGGCTTGCGCCCTGGTCTAAGAAGAGCTGTTTTATTTCTTCTTTTGATATGAAGTCCGCTTGAGTGAGACGCTGGGTTTCAGTCCATTGGTCGTGGTCATTACGTGTTTTATCGAGTTTCGTATTGAGCTGTTGGTTTGATGTGCGCAGTGCTTCAGTATCGTTTCTAAGGGTGTTGGTTTCTTGCTTTAATTGACAGGTGTATCCATCGCCTTTGAGCTGATTCGATTGGATCGCGCTATAATGATTCGATAATTCTTTGTTGCTGATACATAGTTGATCTAACTCTTCGCGGTATTGCTGTATAGATTGCTTGATCTCTGTGAGTTGGGTTGTGTCTACTGATTCTTTTTTTCTTTGTTCGGCTGAAGAGATTATTGTAACTTTCGGTGACGCCTCTGGCGTTTGAGCGTTCGATGATAGGTTTGCTTCCTGCTCCTGAGCCGGTGTGGATGTAGTTGTAGGTGTAGGTGTAGTTGTAGKTGWWKGTSTWKGTSTNNKTGTAGGTATAGACAGARCGGTTGGCAGGGATGTGRGRGGCGGTGTCGCGTGTCGCTTTAATGTGCTGATGGCTTTTTCTAGTTGGTCTTTTAACAAGTGGGTTTTTTCGAGCAGTAGTAGCGAGTTTTTAGAAATGTCTTCGGCTGCATAAATGGTTTCATTTAATCGGTGGAAGTAGTCGGCTTCCTGTTGATTTATTTGCGCGATCCTGTCTCGTATTTCTTTCACTTGTTCGTAGGCGAGATTGGCTTGCCCCAGTTGCTCGGAAAGCGTTGTTTTTTCTTGTTCGGGGGCGTTAATCGCTAGCTGATAATCTTGTGTTAAGTTTTTTAGGGTTWAKTRAATTNWMKTTKMKRKWTKSRYTGCTTTTTTTCTTAAGGTTCTCTTGTTGCTGATTAAGGTTTACTAACACCGCGTCCCAATCAGAAATTTCAGTACGCACYTTTTTTATGTCGAAYAGTAATAAATTGACTTGGGCTTCGCCAATGTGTGGCGTGTACGTATTGAGCCCCGRTCCATTTTGGCCGGTGGCTATCGCTTCGGTTTGGTCTTCTAAACGATGAAAATCTTGTTCTAAGGTGTCGTGTAATTGTTGTAGCTCTAAGAGTGCGTTGACGAGGGTATGCTCCGTGCTTTTTAGGCGGTTTGAGCATTTTTGTAGGTCTAGTTTACGCTCTAAGGTCTGTATGCGCTGAGACGCCGAGCCTGTCGGGCTTGGGAAGTGGGGCGGTAAGGGAGCATTTATAGCAAGCGTAGACAGAAAGCTGGGCGTACTTGTGGACCGCTGTATGCCTTTGCCTTCTTGGCTGGCGCTCGCTTTGTCGGTCTGAGGGTTTGCTTCCATGGGCTCCCGCGAAAACCTGAACTCAGTGTGTGGGCCAGTGGGCCGTATACGAGGTTGGTATGGCTGTTATGCTTGAGGCGTTAAAGTATTTAGCCTATCAATTCTAGCCTAGACGGGAGGTTCAGCAAGTTGTTCGGGGAAATTGTCTGCGTTGGGCGTGGTGAGCCTAACTCATGTCCATGAGCTCGGTGAGCTTTTGTATGATCGTGGCGAAGTGTTGGTCTAGTTCTTCGCCTATGTTTCGAGATACTTCTAGCTTTTTAACACTCGTGTCGACCATTTCGAGGAGTGCGTCTTCTTGTTCTTCAGATAGGCCAAGGCAAATGAGCTTGTCTTCTAGTTCTTGGCGTTGCCAGGTCATTACTTCGCCAATCAGGTTGTCTAAGAATTTTATTTGTTTAGACGCAGCGGTTAAATCGTCGTGGCAGCCAGAAATAATTTTAGCAATGCCGCCGTCTCTTTGTTGTTGAAGGTCGATTTCGTGATTGATAGTTTTTACTTTTTCTTCGCAAGAGTTGGTGAGTAAAACCAGGTTATCTTTTAAGCGGCCGTAGTTGTCTGGCTCTTGGAGAGGCATATTGCGAACCAAGAGTGAAATGTGCGGGAAGTTAAGTAACGTCCTGGCGCCAAAGTCTATAATTTTGCCTTTACTGATAAGCTCAGAAAGCATTTTTGCTTCGACTGATTTGTTATCGCAGCCAAAGTTAAGTCGACCTTCTTGACCGCGTATTTGTAAAGCACACATAAGCCCAAATTCATGGGTGATCTCTAGTAATGACGTAGCCAGCTGGTCGAATGTGCTGAGTGTCAGCGTGTTTTCTAGGAAACGAACGATGGCCCCTATTTCACTACTACTTTGCATGGCTGCAAAGGCTGCGTCCATGGCTGTTTTTGCGGTGGACTCTAGTTGGTTCTGTTCTTCTTGGAGAGTGATTTGTCTTTTTAAGCGGGTGAGAAGCTCTTCGGGGTCAAAGGGTTTAAGTATGTAGTCATCACAACCGGCCGCATAACCTGCCATCTTTCGATCAAGGCTAGTGTCTTCACTTAAAAACATAAAGGAGCAGGATTCGGTTTTAGGGTTGTGTTTGATTAGGTCGCATATTTCGAAGCCTTGTTCTTCAGGGACGCCAGTGTCTATAAGGATTAGGTCAGGGTGGATTCTTTCGGACTCTTGAATGACTTTGGTTTCGTCCTGCAGGGATATTACTTGGAAGTCGTCTTCCAGCATGCCATTAAGGAGCTCGAGATTAAACTCGTCTCTGTCCACCAGCATTACAATAGGTTTGTCTGCTTGCATTCGGTTTATGACCCTGCTTTCTTAAATCGGCGCTTTTAACTGTCCTATGGAAAGTATAGATGATTGCTGCAAGGTCGGCTCGAGCACATGGCGATGTATTTAAGGCCTGTCTATAGCGGAACATAAAGTCGGCTGATAAAACGTTACCTAATTACACGGCCTAGGTAACAACTACTCCGTTTTGGGGGGTAACACTCTGGTGGATTTCAGGAAGAGTTTTATGGTTGTTCTGTAAGTCTTTGAAATTTAACGGTATGCCGTTTAGCTGAATTGTTGGCACGGTTTCTGCTATATATTAAGTGAGTAAACGTTAGATGCTACTTAGACTGATAAAAAATAAAAAGTTTGCTGAAATAAAAAAACAATAAGATCAGTAAAACACTAAATAAATCAGCGAGTTAAGCATTGATGAGAATAGAACTTCTCAGTAGAGGTAGCAAGGTTCGGGATAATAATAAAAAAACGAACTCGTAATAATAATAAATAAAACGGGTCGACCGGAATAGTGTTACTTAGGGTACTCAATAATAATAAGAAAAATAAAAAATAGAAAAATAAGATAATCAGCGCAACTAAGAAAAAATCTCTTGGCTTTAACACGAAGTTAAGAGATTTTTTTTGTCTCCATTTTGTTGACGCTTATTATGACTAGGGCAAGGCTATCGTTGATGGTGTTTGCTCACATTAAGGGGTTGTTTCCTTGGTGGATCGGAGGTTTTAACGAGGGTTGAAAATTGGATACTCCAGTATTGTCAGTGTTCGACACGAGTGAAAGCAGGCATTATGAGCGTCATAGTCCGGGCATGGCATTACGCGTGTTTGATGGCGCTACAGGGGTAGGGATAGGGCCTGTAGGCAATATTTCTTTGGAAGGCTTAATGGTTTTTTGCCAGCACGATTATGCGCCAGGACAAGCGTTGTCTTTTGCGATGATTCTCCCTGGGTTTATTGGTGGGAGCCGAAATTTAAGCTTTGATACGCACTGCATGTGGTGCAGTAAAGGCGAAAAGGGTGAGTTTGAAGCCGGTTTTGCGATTTCTGAAATCAGCACTCGCAATAGGGAAATATTGAAGCTATTAACCACTAAGTTCTGTTAAATCGTCGCTTGGTGGACGAGGCCTTGTTAAGAGATAAGGATGCTAAGTGATTTGCCAATGCCTTTGATTTTTGCACTCAGGTCCATAAAGTAGCGCCAGCTGGTTTTATTGTTGTTGTATTGGGTGACTTCCAGTTGCTGCCCATCGCCATGTAGCTCTAGGATTATACGGCCACTGACCAGGTCAGTAACCTGATAGAACTCAGTCTTACAAAAACGCGGGTGTTTGAATAAGGATTTTTTGATGTTAAGTCCAGCCACGGACAGCTCGTTATAACGTTTGAGTATCTCTTGTACAGCCTTAACTCGATGCCCTAAAAGGCATATTTCCGTGAATTCTGAATCCATTTTCTTGCCGTGCGCTAAGCGTTGAAACTGCGTGTCTTATTGTAATGTTGGTTTCTCACTCCTGTACTTTAATAGTAGGTCATGTTTTATGGATTGCGGTAGCTTCATGGGCTTTTTTGCTTACGATTTTAGCGAAGCCCACGAAGTGTCATTTTAGCCTAGAGCTTAAGGTGTTTCGCTGGGCGTATAAGTCCCTCTTGTGTAGTCGATGCTACTAATTGGCCTTTTTCATTAAAGAAATTGCCCCGATTAAACCCTGTTGCGTGGGCAGAGCTAGGGCTGTCTTGTGCGTAAAGTAGCCATTCATTGACTCGAAACGGGCGATGAAACCACATGGCATGATCGAGGCTAGCACCAACGATATCGCCATTGAAGAACGATACACCGTGGGGGCGTATACAGGTGCCCATGAAGCCCACGTCGGATGTGAATGCTAGGGCGGCTTTGTGAATGTCTTGATCGTCAGGTAAATCTTCCGTGATGCGAATCCAGGTGTTTTGTATCGGGGCTAATTTTTGTGGATTGACTTCGTTCAAGGGTTCGCATGAGCGAGTTTCTAAGGGCCAGGGGATTTCAGACATCATCTTCAGCATTGGGAATTCGTCTGACCGGGCTAGGCGAGTTTTTTTATCGCAAGCGACTTGGTCAGGGCCCGGCACGTCGGGCATTTTAATTTGATGCTCAAGCCCTGWTTCTGGCATTTGAAAGGAGGCCGCCATGTTAAAGATTGCTTTGCCGCCTTGCTTGGCGACCACTCTTCGGGTAGAAAAGCTGCGGCCATCACGGGTGTTTTCTACGTGGAAGATGATGGGCTTTTGCATCGAGCCCCCGCGTAAAAAGTAGGCATGCAGGGAGTGAGGGTGTTTGCCTTCGACCGTTCTCATGGCAGCAATTAATGCTTGTCCGAGTACTTGACCGCCAAATACTCTGGGCATAGGAAGGCGCGCGTTTTGGCCTCTGAAAAGGTTGGTATCAAGTTCTTCTAGGTCAAGTATGCCAAATAAATTAAAGGGCGTGCTTGTCATCTTTGGGGCCTCCTATTACTTCTTTATTGCGGCGCAATACGGTGCTTTAAGTTTAGCTGTTCGTGTCCGAAATAGCCTTTTGAATCAGTTCTGGGCGGGATCTTAGCGCTTTATTAAGCCCTAGATCAAACGCGGTTTTGGTTAAGGGCTTAATATAATATGCGATTTAAGTTGTGTACTCAGGGGCAGCTACGTATACTTCTGGTCCCTCATTTCCATATATTTTTTTTGGTTTACTCTTATTAAATCAATTGCTTACGATGTTTATTTGATTTTGTATATTAAGAGTTAAGGCTTTCACCGGCGTTAAATTAGACGATTCCAAGCGGTTATAGTTTGTTTGCCGCGCGGGTGTTTTCACGGGTTAGGTGGGTTTGAATGCGGGACGTAGGGTAAGGGGTTGGTGTACATGCTTCTTAGTCGATTAAAATCAAGAGTTTATTTTATATGAGCGTAGAAATTGAAGATATTGATCCATTTAGCCAGTTGGCACTGTCGCCTGCGGAAACTCTAGCGCCCAGTCTTGAATTACCTTGCGGCGTAAGTTTAAAGAATCGATTCTTCAAATCTGCTATGAATGAAAGCTTGGCATCGGTTAAGAATGAGCCGGGTGAGTTGTTAATTAATTTATATCGCCGCTGGGCTGAAGGCGGTGCAGGTGTTCTCGTTACTGGTAATGTAATGGTCGACCGGGCAGCGCTAGGCGCACCTCGAAGTGTCGCTTTGGAAGATGGCCGTGCTTTCGATCAGTTTGTAAAGTGGGCCCAGGCTGGCAAGCAGAACAATACCCATGTTTGGATGCAGCTGAATCATCCGGGCAAACAAGTCCCCAAAGTACTTTCTTCTGTCCCTGTAGCACCTTCTGCGATCCCCCTTAATCCAAGTTTAAGTCGTTTTTTCAATCAGCCTAGAGCGTTATTAGAGTCAGAGATCGAAGATATTATTCAGCGCTTTGCTAAGGCGGCAAGCATTGCTAAGAAAGCGGGTTTTACCGGGGTTCAAATACACGGCGCTCACGGGTATCTGGTAAGCCAATTCTTGTCTGCTAAGCACAACCAGCGTACGGATAAGTGGGGCGGAAATGCAGTCAATCGAATGCGTTTCGTGACTGAGGTGTATAAAGCCATACGGGCAGAAGTAGGGGGGCAATTCCCAGTATCGATTAAATTGAATTCAGCTGATTTTCAGCGCGGTGGCTTTACTGAGAAAGAGTCGATCGATGTGGTGAAGGCGCTTTCTGATTTAGGCATAGACCTACTTGAAATCTCTGGYGGGACTTATGAAAGTCCCGCAATGACCGGGGTTAAAGCGGATTCAACCCGACAACGTGAGGCTTATTTTTTAGGTTATGCYGAACAGGTAAGGCGTCATTGCAAGGCCCCTTTGGTAGTCACTGGGGGCTTTAGAAGCGCTCAGGCAATGGGTTTGGCGGTAAGTTCTGGTAACACCGATATGGTGGGGCTGGCGAGACCAATGAGTGTGGACCCCGACATTCCGAATAAAATACTGGCGGGCGAAGATTATCAAAATATTTTACCTGTCCGAAAAACAGGCATCGGTATCATCGATAAAATGGCGATGCTTGAAGTCACGTGGTACGAGCGCCAATTAGAGCGCATTGCTCGTGGTCGAGCGCCTAAGCCCAATGAGTCTGCGCTGGGGTCTTTGATTAAAACCATGTTAGGCACGGGTTTACAGGTGTATCAGCGCCAAAGAAGTCGATAGCGAAGTTGATTCGAACGCTATTTTTTTACAGGTTTATGATTGCCTAGTCTGAACAGCTTAGGCTGATTAAGTAATCAAATTACGGGCACTCTTTATTGTGTATTTACCCGTAAAATGATTACTTTTTAATAGCTTACTTTTTAATAGCTTACTTTTTGCCTTTTCTCATTAACCCTTCCTGGGTACATGAGGCAACTAAATCACCTTGTTGATTGAAGATGTTGCCTCGGCAAAACCCACGGCCTCCAGAGGCGCTGGGCGATTCCATTTCATAGAGTAGCCATTCTGACGCATCGAAAGGGCGATGAAACCACATTGCGTGATCGATGGTTGCTAAACGAACGTCTGGCTGCAAATAAGAAATACCGTGAGGCCGGGTTGCGCTGGATAGTAAGTTAAGGTCCGAGGAGTAGGCCAAAATGCATTTGTGGATTATATCTGGCACGTGCTGTATCGATTCTTTTAAGCGGAACCAAACTTGGTGTTGATGTGAGCGTGGCGCGGGGTTGATTTCATGCGGGAGTTGATCGCAACGACGTATGTCAAAGGGCCAGTCTGGGTGTATAAATGGATCGTGTTTATGTTGGTTTTTGTCTGCAAATTGCTTACGAAAGCTGGCTTCTTCTTGCAGCGTGGAGGGCGCTGGAGATTTAGGCATTTCGGATTGGTGTTCTAGCCCTTGCTCATCGAGCTGGAATGATGCGGACATATTAAAAATCGGACGACCGTGTTGTATGGCCACTACACGACGGGTGCAAAATGATCTGCCGTCTCGAATGCGATCCACATCATAAATAATCGGTGTGTTCATGTCGCCACCGCGTAAGAAGTAGCTGTGAAGCGAGTGTACATGATAGTTTTCAACGGTTTGGGTCGCTGCCATTAATGCTTGACCTAACACCTGCCCTCCAAATACTTGAGGGGCGCCAGTCTTGTGACTCTGGCCTCGGAATAGGTTGTGTTCTAACCGCTCTAGGTTAAGCAAATCTGTCAGCAAAGGGGTACCGCTCATGGAATACTGCTCCAGAATAATAACTATTGTCTTGAATAAAAGGTTAGAGCAATAGTAATCGGATTGTCGCTAGATTGACATGATTGACTACTGAGGCATTTGGTTTCAGAGCGGTTGGCTTGTTGAGTGGGTATGCTTCAATGTGAAGACTTGGGGCTCTGGAGGGGCGCCAGCGAGTTGTTTTACGCGGCGATTGGCAAGGTTTGAAGGATGATACGTTTTGGGCGGCGGGTGGTAAGGCCGCGTGTGATCAGGCCGCGTGTGATCAGATTGTTTGCCCCCGATGAATAGAAGCCAGCTTCACCGGGGTTTGATCAAGGGGATACGTTTATGAGTGGCCAAGGAACTCTGTTACAGCGCTTGTGAATATGTCATTTTTGTCACCAGCGACCATGTGGTGAGCTTTATCCACGTTAACGTATTGGGCATGCGGAACCATCCCAAGAAATTCTTCGGCTTGCTCTTCGCTGACTAGCTCGCTCATTTGACCACGAACCAATAGAGTGGGCACCGAGAGGTTTCTGGCTGATTCGACCATTTTCTTGCGGTATTCCGAATCGCTGCTGGGGCGGTCATTCATTTTACCTAGGAGATATCAAATCAAATGCTGATGTGAAAGACCTACTGGATGGGTTCCACAAGGATCCGGATCCAGCGCCGTTGTCGCCGCACTTTGACGATATAGATGATCATTTCGATAACGAGACTGTTGAACAGATCATCAGCTCGCTCGAAAATGACCAAAGCGAATGGGCGCAGAAACAGCTGAAGATCATGGGCCGTAAATCCCCCTTAAGCATGAAAGTAACGTTTGAGCA
>NVVB01000034.1 GCA_002402085.1 Gammaproteobacteria bacterium | reverse complement strand
GGTATGAGAAATAAGAGGCGACGGGTATAAAAACCGCCCCGTTTCCTCCATTAACACAACAAGGTCGATCCAGCCCAAACCAACGCCGCCGTATTGCTCAGGAATGAGTAAGCCTAACCATCCTAATTCGGCCATTTCATTCCAAAGCGCTTCCGAATGCCCTTGCTTAGTTTTACTTATTTTGCGCACTTCAGACAAAGGGCACTTGGTATCAAGAAATTTACGGATTTGATTCCGCAAAAGTTCCTGCTCTTCGGTAAATCCAAAGTTCATGGGATAACATTCCTTTTATTTGTATCGTTATTGTTTGAATAATTATTATTGGGTTATTATTTTTTTAACGGTTTCTTCACTGCCATTTAAATTTTTATTGGCTTTCACGTAATCAATAAAAACCCTAGAAACCTGGACAGCGTTCTAACACACTCCAGCCATCGCGTATAAACACAGTCATTCATCACTAATTATTGTTTTAAGGGGACAATTTAACCAAAGCAAATCTTTAATTCAAGCATCGCTTTTCGCAATCGCTTCGCTTGTGCACAGTCAATTCATTTCTAAAAAACGTCTCCGAACTATCCTTGTTGACGCCCCCGTTAGTGAATGGGGTTCCATTTAATGCACTTAATTACCAGAGACGAGTTATTGCGTCTGAAAAACGTGATTAATTCGATCTAATTTGGTCAATATATATCCTACCATTAGCTAGAGTTATCTTTATGGCTTACTATTTCAAAACAAAATAATAATCACCATTGTTTCAAGGAGATTAGCGAATGGCAATTTCAATTTCGACAGACAACGACGTGCAAGAAAAGGTTTCTGAAGAAGAAAACGCTTTACCGACTATACCTATCTTCTACCTGACACTTGCGTTAATAGGCGGACTGATCATGTTCGGCACCTATCGTTGGTATCAACAAAATTATTCATTCACGGTAGGACTGGATTATTTTGAACCTGAATTCCAGATTTATTGGATGAATCTCATGTGGGCCCAGCTCGCTGTAATTGCAATAGTCGGCGCAGTATCGGTACCTTGGCTCTGGTTTACACGAGACAAAGATATACTGTCCCTTCCGGCCAAGGTTGAGCTTGGGCGTTATTATTTAATTTTCGCCGTCATGGCCATGTCGAGCGTTTTAACCCTAGTCACCTTAGGCCTTTTCACTGAAGCCGACGCAGCCTGGCATCAAGTCACTATTCGAGACACTGACTTCACCCCCACCCACATCGCCTTATTTTATTTTGCCATTCCACTTATGGCCGTCGGCAATGTGCTTGCCTTTATATGGGTCCATACGCGACTGCCCGATTACTCTAACCGGATATCTACGCCCCTCGCAGTAATGGTCGCGGGCCCGATACTGATCATGCCCAACCTGGGTTTAAACGAATGGGGACACACGTTCTTTTATGCCGAAGAATTATTTGCCGCCCCCATCCATTGGGGCTTTGTTACCTTGGGCTGGGCTTTTTTTGCAATAGGCGGGTTTATCTTACAATGCCTAAACCGAGTACGGGTATTGACTACGTTAGTCGCCGAAGAAGTGATTGAAGTGCCTGAGTCTGAAGCGGCTTAAAGCAAACAATTGCACATAACTCAAAAACAACAAAGCCGCTTTGGGTTGATCCCCTTAGCGGCTTTTTTATTTGGACTCGCGCGTTACTATGCAACCTATGCAACGGCTCTATTTCTACGGGCTTTCTGGTATTGGTTATTTCGTATTACCCGCGCTGTATTAGCCAGCAATTCATTAGCTATAGATAAGCTATAGATAAGCTATAAATGATCAATAATCATTGCTTCTAACTTTTCAATTTCAGGAATCACTGCATCCTCACCATTGACGATTACACGCATAAATTCTAAATCGCCTTCTGCAGCATCACTTTCAACAATACCCTCAGCATGGACTCGTGTTAATCGAGGAATGCCTTGGGTCGCCAAACAGAAAAAAGGTAATCGAGAGTCGCCTGAAATACCATTTAAAACAGCCACCCGATTAGGCTCGACAAGTTCGGTATACTCAGCGCCATTCGCGACCTCAAAAGAAACAATCGGCACATGCACATTTCGCCATTCAACGTAGCCCAAAAACCACTTCGGTTTATTCTTCACCGTCTCTATCGGGGGACAACCAATAATTTCTGCCACAGAAACATTGGGCAACAAAAGAAAGTGCTCACATACAGGCACCATTAAACTCGCAACTTGCGTCGGTAACTCGTCAGACGAATCAGACAAGATCGTCACGTTAGACATATTCGGATTCCACTATTCCACTTCGTTAACATTTAATTGGTATTCGGTATTGCCTACCTGGCGACGGATTGAATCCACCAATTGGTAAGCTAGCTGCTGCGGTGCGCCACTGTAAGTCACACAACCTGTTTCGCGCACGGAATCAGGCATACTGCTATTGGCGCAGGAATCTGCATTTTGCGCCCAAATAACGCCGCCCTTCTTATGCATCTCGGGTGCGCCACTGGCACCATCATTGCCCATACCACTGAAGATTAACGCACCACTATTGCGACCATAACGAGCCGCAACGTTCATTATCACTTGATCGATTGATGGCGCATAAGGGCCATCCCATTGTTTCTCGACCGCCATCACTCGCCCGGCGTTGCTGAACACTACTTCATGCTCCACGGGCGCTACATACACATTCCCATACTCAATTTTCTGATTGACGCAATGCTCACAGATATTAAAGTGAGTGTTACGACTCAGTACTTGGGCTAATATTTTTTGAAATCCGCCATCAATGTGTTGCGCCAACACAAAGGCCACAGGCAACCCCGCAGGTAAAAAAGATAAAAACTCCTTCACCGCAGCAGGGCCTCCAAGAGAAGCCCCTAACACCCACACTCTTTCGACCAAGCCTACGGTCTCCGAGGACTGCGCATCACTACATGATCTAGGCAAACTAATGGCTGCGAGTGGCTTTGGTTCAGGAATAGGGCTTACCGTCGCCGAACTGATACTCGCGCTAGTCTCTGGCGCTCCAATTTGTTTAAATAATTTCTGATATAAGCGCTTTTCCCAACGCTTATAAGCCGGGGTTTCCGGCTGAGGGGAGTATGCGTCACCAAAGAGAACAGGGGCTTCGGCGTGTTCCACCAACAATTCGATGAAATCGATCCATTCATCTTCATCAGTAAGATCCACCAGCCAAACACCAATCTTTTGCCGTTGAATTTGTTCGATATTTAGACGCTCAGGAGGCACCGTAATCGCCACTTCGTAACCAAAAGTACGTACCGTAGTAGCGAGAATATGGCGCTGCAGTGAGGTATCAGCAACTATCGCAACCTGTCTTTCTGCTGAACCCGTCATCTTACAACCTCAAGTCATCTAGTACGCGGTGCCTAGAACTCAGTCTTCCGGTTTGTATATTAGAAAACGAGTGTTTGAAACCAAGTACTTACTATTTATTGATTAACTCTCCGATACACTGCAGCAGCTCAATTTCTTGGAAGGGCTTCCCTAAGTATTCATTTACACCTAAAGAAATAGCACGCTCGCGATGCTTCTGACCAGTTCGGGAGGTAATCATTATTATTGGAATCTTCTTCAATCGTTCATCATGGCGCAAAAGACTGGCTACTTCAAACCCATCCATGCGAGGCATTTCTATATCTAACAAAATAATGCTTGGTAAATGCTCTTGTAACAAAGTAATCGCATCCACCCCGTCTTTTGCCAGTAACACATCAAAACCATGTCGCTCTAGTACTCGTGAAGTCACTTTACGCACTGTTACAGAGTCATCCACAACCATTACAGTATGGGATTCCTCGACTTCAGCCGCTGTAATCGCCTCGTCGTCTGCCTCCATATCGCGTAATCGATCCGCTAAATCAGAGCGGATCAGCGAAAGAAGATCGAGGATGATCACCACCGAGCCATCCCCTAAGATCGTCGCTCCAGAGATCCCACTGACACCACTTAACTGTGATCCTACCGACTTCACAACGATTTCTCGACTGCCAACAATCGCGTCAACTTGTAGCGCGACACTGTAATCTGAACCGCGCACCAACAGCACCGGCAAAGGACGTGTTAACCCGGCTAGATTAGGCACTACAGTATTGCGCACATAACCCCCTAAGTACTGCAGGCGATAGGACTGATCCGCATACTCGAACGTGCCGGTGGACTCAGGCTCATAATACGTWTCCAGCTCATAAGGGCTGACTCGCACAATGCCTTCAATATGTGACAGCGGAATGGCATAACTCTCTTCCCCCACTTTCACCATCAAGGCGCGATTCACCGCAACGGTAAACGGTAAGCGCACTGTAAATTGCGTGCCGACTCCCAGCGCCGAATGAATCTTTAAGGTACCACCGAGTTGTTTAATTTCACTGTGTACCACGTCCATGCCGACACCACGTCCGGACACTTGGGTAATTTGAGACGCAGTACTAAACCCAGGCTGAAAGATAAACTGCATGGTTTCGCTTTCGGTCAGGTGGGCCTCGGCTCTCACCAAACCTTGTTCGACCGCTTTCTTGTGCACCTGCTCCACATCGATACCACCGCCATCATCCGACAGACGTAGCACTATTTCAGCGCCCTCTCGAACCAAGTGCAGAGTAATCCGGCCTTTAGCCTCTTTACCATTGGCCAGGCGTGTGTCTTGATCCTCAATGCCGTGGTCTACCGCATTCCTTAACATATGCTCTAGAGGTGACACCATACGCTCTAGCACGGCGCGATCCATCTCGCCTTCGGCATTGATTATTTCTAAATCAACGCTCTTGCCTAATTCACTACTAATTTGACGCACAATTCGGCGTAATCTCGGCACCAATCGAGAGAAGGGCACCAAGCGAGTTCGCATCAGGCCTTCTTGTAACTCGGTATTAATTCGGCCCTGCTGAATCAATAAAGTTTCGGTATTACGGGTTTTATTGAGTAGGGTTTCTCTTAAATCAGAAATATCCCCGGCACTCTCGGCCATCGATTTCGAGAGTTGATTCAATTGAGAATAACGATCCATTTCTAGGGGATCAAAATCATCGTAAGCGATGCCTTCCATTGCCTCATGACGATGCATGATTTGTGCTTCAGTTTCTATGTTGAAACGCCGCATCTGTTCTTTAATACGCTCAATGGTCATGCCCATTTCTTCAAGCGTAAAGATAAAATCGGTGACTTCTTTTTCTACACGAGCGCGACTGATACTGGTCTCACCCGCCAAATTAACCAGATTCTCCAGCAATTCAGACGGAACACGCACGACTTCCTGCTGAGCATTAGCAGGCGCCACTTCAGGGCGCTCTTTGAGCTGCTGCCCTTTCCCTCGCGCGCTGGCTTCACGAATCATCTGCGCCGCATCAACTTCTTTACGAGTCGATTGGAAGGCCAACACCGTCGCCGGCACTGCACCCGTCGACAGTCCAGATTTAAGAGCATCCACATAAACAGAAATTGAGTCGTAATAAGCAATAACACGCGTAAAAAACTCATCGCCAAGCGATTCTTGACGCAACTGAAACTCTATTAAGAAGGTTTCACACTCATGAGCACTATTGCCTAGCTGTTTTAAACCCGCTAATCGAGCGCCGCCTTTGAGCGTATGCAATAAACGCTGCATTTCGTGGCCATGGTGTTCGTTATCCACGTCTTCACGCCACTTCGACGTAGCATTCTCAATGCCTTCCAGCAATTCTTCGGCTTCTTCAACGAATAACGACATAATCTCATCATCCGCACCTACTAAGTCTTCCTTATCAAAGACCAACGCTGAATGAGCCGTGCTTTCAAGGGGTGAAATATCACTGTCAGCGGCAGCAGGCTCTTTAGCGCCATCCGCCGATGTGAAGACTTTGATTTCTTCAATCAGGGCGTTGCCATCCAAACAGCGCCCTGATTTAGTAATGTCATCCACCATTACCGCTAAACTGTCATGACAGCGATAAAGTAAATCAAACATGCCATCGTCAGCGGTTAGCTTGTTCTCAACAACGCCTTCATAAATATTTTCTAGATAGTGCGCCAAATCACCGATTTCTCTTATTTCGGCCATACGAGCGCCCCCTTTCAGGGTATGCAGGTCTCGCTGTAATTGCTCAACTTCTGAGTTACTGGATGGCTCCGCCACCCAACGTTCCAGCGCTTCGGAACTATCGCCCAGAGTCTCATTGGCTTCTTCAAGAAAGATTTCAAGTAATTCTGGATCACAGTCTAAGGCATCACCCAATTGAGGCGCGGGCACTTCAGAGACTTGCTGAACTGGCTCAACCGGCAGATCAGAAATCAATGAGGCCGTGTCTTCATCAACAACCTCATCACTGTTAACGCCTAAATCCGGGACTTCTATCGAATCAGACACATCCAGGTCATCGCCAATAATGGCTGCTAAATCATCATTAGCATCATCAGACGTTGTATCACTCGAGCCTTCGGCTTCTGCCCCGGCAACCTCTTGATCATCAAGATCACTCACTTGAGATTGACTAAAGAGCGCCTGCAAAGAGGCGATATAATCATCGGCAGGCTGAATAAACTGACCCACTGCAAGCCGGTCCATCATTGCAATTAACGCTTCATAGGACTGTAAGCACGCATCAAAAAACTCTTCGCCCACCACTACCTTTTGATCAATGACCGCTAGGCAGGTATCGCTTAATTGACGACACAGTGCTTCGGCATGAGGCAGGTTTGCAGCCACTGCTTTTTGCTCAAGCTGCTGGAAAGCGCCGGCTAATTTCTCAGCATTGTCGCATTGCCAATCTTCATTCCATTCCAGCAGCAGATCTTCTGCCACTAAAATAATATCCATACCCTCGGTAAGGAAAGTAGACGCTAAATCACCATCGCCTGAAGCCTTATCAGACAATTCCTCAGCAACCAAATCACCTAAATACAGATCTTTAAGCTCACTCAACCATTTAAGGTAAGGTGCGTTATCGTTGCTATCTAAGGCTCCACCAGCAAGTAACTTATCGACGTTGCCATCCATGTTGTCAACGGCCATGTGCAACAAACCAATGACATCAGATTTTATTTTTCGATTGGTTGCAGCCAATTCCTTTACGAACTGTTCGGTAGGCGCGGCGATCTCTGCAATAGGCAACATACCCGCCATATAAGCACTGCCTTTTAAGGTATGCAGTGCGCGCATGACGACGTCATCTATTTCTACCAGCTCATCACTGGAGTCATCGTATTGACTTAAACTGCCCTTCAAGCTCTCTAAGTGCGTTTTGGCCTCACCGGTAAATATCTCTAGCAGTACCGGATCAATGGGCTCATCTGCAGCCGTCTCAACATCGGCCTGAGACGCTAAAACAGGTTCCGCAGCCTCTTCCGTAGTATTCTCAAGGTCTAATGCGGTGTCCTGAAGCTCGACTAGGTTCGGCTCTAATAGAGGGGCTTCGCCCGAGTTAGAATCAACTGATTCTGGTTCAACGAAATCCGACTCAACTGCGTTCGCCGTATCCGCAGCGACTATTTCAAGCCCTTCAATATCAGGACTTTGCCCTTCAGAAAAGGCTTCGGCTGCGGCCATAAAGGCGCTTAAGTCATAGGGGCATGGCGTTCTTTTTTCATAAGCGTCCACCAACCCAGGCACCATCTCAACCACTTTTGATATCAATAGGAAGACATCTTTGGTCGCACTAATAGTGCCATCCATTACTCGGTTGAGCATATTCTCAATAGACCAAGAAAGCTCACCGACATCCAGTGCCCCGACCAATCGTCCGCTGCCTTTCAGCGTATGAAAACCACGACGAATCTCCGTCAGTGCATCTTCGTCTTTTAAATCTTTTTGCCAGCGAGGAAACATGCTGTTAATGGTCTCCAGCACTTCACCCACTTCTTCGACAAAAATTTCAATAATTTCATCGTCGATTAAATCATCGTCTTCTTCGTCTTCGACCGCGTGATCTAAATTGATTACTTCCTGCGGCGCTTCAACTATAGGTTCTTCAACTACAGGCTCAAGGTTTGATTCGGGCGCAAGGTTTTCTGCTCCCCCCGGCTGACTTTCAACATTATTAGTGTCATTGCCGTCACTTGGGTCGCTTTCGTTTTTATCATTATTGCTATGTTCCGCTTCGTCGACCTCAAAGGACGACTCCTGCAGAACAGGAATTTCTTCCTCAATTAATACTTCGGCGCTTTCCTGAACCTCTACCTCTACCTCTACCTCTACCTCTACCTCTACCGCAGAATCATCGCTAGACTCTTCAGCAACACCATCGACCTCAACATCAACGACTTTAATCGGGTAGCCCAGTAAGGCAACGCCCTCTTCACCAATATCGAGAATATAATCATCGGTGTGACTGTCTTCAGAAAGCCGCTCCAAATAATATTCAACGCTGGTGATGGCATCCGCTAAGATATCCATCTGCTTCCAGTCAGGAACAGTACGCTCGTCCAATAACTTTTCTTGGATATAACCGATACAGCTTTCAATAAGCGATGCTGGACGTTTCAGAGGAATCATTAATAACCCCCCTTGCACCGAGTTTAATAACTCAGGGACCGAATCTAAATGGGCGTGATCCCATTGCGAAACGATAAATTCGACCACCGCTTCTTTAGCCGTCTCTAAACCAACACGACATTCCCGCATAACCGCAGATTGCGCTTTGCCTAACTGCTCAGGTGAAATCACCGCTCCGGACTGAGCAGTAACCGCCTCAGTCGGCTCTACAACAAGCTCTTCACTCCAACCAGACAACGTAGCTTCGACATACAGTAATGCCCCCGCCACATCCAGCAGACGAGTATCCACGGCTGAACTGTCCGGGTTAGCAACACACCACTCCACTTCGTCGATCTGCTCACGCACAACTCGACGCTGAACTCCAAGCCCCAATACGGCCAAGGTATCCGAGATTTGTTTTATGGTCGGTACTAGCTGAGAAAGCTCGTCAAAATCTTTTTCTTTACGGCGAACAAATATATCCAGCACTTCTTTAACGCTGTTAATCTCTTCTGAAATAGCCGCAACAACGGACTCCATCGCCTCTCGGTCAGGCCCTGCCAGTAAGCGCTGATCTCCGTCTTCACCATCGTACGAGATCATTGCTTCATCAAGGCTATACGCTTCTTTGACGGCTTTGATTCGGGGTGACTGAGCATCACTTTTGGCAACGTAATACAGCAGGTTTTTAATTAGCTCTTCAGGAACGTCATTCTCTAGACTGGCCCCGTCAGTATCAATGGCCTGCTTTATCTGCCGGTCCACAAGACCCAACAGCATCTTCACAGAAGTCCCAGGTTCAACGGAATTATTCGCCAAGCCTTCTGCAATTGCCCCGCAAATCCACCACAATTGACTGGATTTAGAATGCCCGGCCAAACCTTCCATCTTCGCCATCACCTTGGCTAAATTACCAAGATTGGTGACTAAATCATTACCACGGATCAAACCCACCAAGGAAATTTGGTACATTTGGCGGTAGCGACGTAATAATTGAGAAGGGTTGTTGGTGCGCTCTCTGACTTTCTGCTGTTGAGTGGCGACTTGTTTGCCGCTCTCAAGATTAGGCGCAAATAAAGCCGTCTCGGAAAGTAAGCTTTCGCCGCGAGTAGCACGTAGATCATTAAGTAACGGAAGAATAACTACAGGCAGGTCTCTGCGCGCAGAACGGACTTTATCCAAATAAACAGGCAACTGAAGAATAGAGCGCATAAGCACTTCTTCAGCGTCATCGGCCCGCGCAACAGCGCCATTCAAGATCGCTTGCGCAAGCTGTTCCATCTCTTCTGCAAGTAGGGCGGCGCCGTAAAATTCGACCATTTGCAGCGTGCCATAGACTTGGTGCAAATAAGTCAAGCAGAAGCGCATGCGGGTGGAGTCGTCAGGATTGCTGACAAAGGACTCCAGCGACTGGCGCGCCTGCTTTAATGTTTCTTCGATTTCGCCCTTCACCCAATCAAGAGCTAAATAATCGTGGTCATTGCCCATTGTTAATTCCGAATTCCGTTAACTCGCCTGTCGCATAAACGCTAATGTATTCTCGTAGGGTAGTCGCTCGAGTTTAGGATGAGACCAATCCAACATTTCTCCTAAACCCAACACCATAATCCCACCTGGAGCCAACCTTTCCGCTAACTGGTTAACGATATCTCTTCGTCTCCAGCGGCGAAAATAAATTAATAAATTTTGACAAAATATGATGTCTAAGTTTTCCATAGGCACCGCACTAAGCTCTAAAACATTGATCCTAGCAAAACAAATCCGGTCTCTTAAGCTAGGGACCACTTCATACCGTTGCCGCTCAAGTGGCTGAAAATACTTATTGAGCCGGCGAGCGTTTAAGCCTTGCACTTTTCTCTGACTGTATATTCCCGCCCTGGCCTTGCTTAGCGCAGGCATACTCAAGTCAGTGGCGGTAATACCAAAATAAATCCCTAAACCTAATAAGGCATTTATTTCATCAAATAACATGCCAAGGGAATAGGGTTCTTCGCCGGTTGAACAGCCTACACTCCATGCATTAATGGAGCGTGCCCCTTGCTCAGAGACTTTCGAGACAGTGTAATCCCTGACTAAATCATAGGACGACTGATGACGAAAAAAGTGCGTCTCTTGAACCGTAAGGCGGTCAACCAAAATGGTCCATTCAAGTTTTGCATTGGGCCCGTGTTGGACCCGAAGAAAATACTGCTGGTAGGAGTCGCAACCCACTTCTCGCATACGCGTACAAACACTGGTTTGTAGAAATGACTTGCGCTGCAACGTTAATTGCATGCCGGTGCGGTCTTCTAATAACGCCTGCCAAAGCTGGAATTGTTCCTCATCCATCTCAGGCACATTTTTTAAGTTCCAGTCTTCACTACCAGGCACGTTAGACCTTGAATTCATTCACTACCCCTGCCCAACCGGTGACGTCTATGCATTTTCTGGCAATTTAAACCCTGCAACGCTTGATCTCATCTCACCTGCTTGCTCTGCCAAGTTACCGATAGAGGTTGCCGTGGCTGTGGTACCCGCAGAAGTCTGCGAGGTAATCTCTTGAATAACATTCATGGTATTTGAAATGTGACCCGCTGAAGCAGCCTGCTGACGCGCTGCATTCGAGATATTCTGAATTAAGTCGGCTAGATTTTTCGATACATTTTCGATTTCTTCAAGAGAAACACCGGCGTCCTGAGCCAATCGTGCACCAGAGACCACTTCAGAAGTTGTGTCTTCCATCGAGATAACCGCTTCATTGGTRTCKGTTTGWATRGTTTTTACCARSGCTTCRATCTGYTTRGTGGCTGAAGAAGCTCKYTCWGCCAAACGCTGAACCTCATCGGCTACAACAGCAAAACCTCGTCCTGCGTCTCCTGCCATCGAAGCCTGAATAGCGGCGTTCAATGCCAAAATGTTGGTTTGATCAGCAATGTCGGTAATTAATGAAACGATATCACCAATCTCTTGCGAGCTCTCACCCAGGCGCTTAATACGTTTAGAGGTTTCTTGAATTTGCTCTCGGATGGTATCCATCCCGTGGATGGTATTTTGTACCACTTCAGCGCCTTTATTGGCGATACCTACTGATCGTTCCGCTACCGCAGCTGATTCGGATGCGTTAGCCGACACTTGGTCGATGGATACGGCCATCTCATTAATCGCTGCCGAGGCACCGGCGATTTCTTGCGCTTGATGCTCTGACGCTTCAGCAAGATGCATCGCGGTCGCTTGAGTCTCTTGTGCAGCAGATGAAACTTGCACCGCTGTTTCGTTGATTGAGGATACCAACACCCTCATCTGATCGATCGCGAAGTTAATGGAGTCAGCAATTGCGCCCGTAAAGTCTTCGGTTACCGTTGCTTCAACGGTCAAATCACCGTCCGCTAAGTTAGATAGCTCATCAAGCAACCTTAAAATAGCGGTCTGGTTACGATCATTCTCTTGCTCAGCGATTTCATGGTGACGACGCGCATCACGAATTAACGTAACGCCAGTCAGGATTGAAAAACCAACCGCCAACAACGCAAATATCGCACCAAACACATTAGACGCTAAACCTTCTTCGGTGATATCACCAAAACGACGGGCCAAGTTAGTCGCTTCTTGTAAAAGCTCCTGGGAATCTTGGAAAATATTATCGGCTTCACCACGTACCTGAAACAGCTCAGGTGAAGTCTCTAGAATTTGGTCCACGTTTTCGTTAACAATTTCGAACGTCTCAGCGATATCAGCTAAATACTCCAGCGCTTCRCCRCTCTTGACYGGCTTAATATTAAGGCTYGCATCACCTTCAATCATGGCTTTTAACACCCGACCAAATCGAGCCGCATCACGACCAAAGTTATCTGCCGCCATTACCGCTTCTTCACCACCACCGAGTACGTTACTGACACTTCGAGCGATTCGCTCTGCAACCCAGGCTTGTTCTTGTGCTTTTGATATTTGATACGCCGAGGCATTACTTTCTAGCAGAATCTCAACCACATCGTTGTAATCTGTTTGCAGCTGAGGAATTGTTTCATTTAAGGTGCGAGCTACAGAGTGTAAATCCAACACTGTTCCTTCACCTTGTAAAATAATGTCGGCACTTGCGCTCACTCGCGCCCAAACCACTTTCAAAGCCTGCATTTCTGCAGTCGCAATTTCTGGGTTACCTTCCAAATTTAATGCTGAATCGCCATTTAGAATCGAGCCCCAGCTCTCTGCAAACTCACTCTTAGAACGATGTAACAATGCGAATGCCTTACCATTACCCGCCGCCGCTTCCGTGGCATTTTTAGCAATTCGCTGAGATAGAACCCGTAGCTCACTCGCGATCTGGCTGTATAAACGCGACCGTTCACTTCGCTCTGCAACCCAATAAAAATTAACCACCATAAGGATAAAAAAGATTGCAACCGCGCCAGTCAAAAACGACACGACTCGATTGGATTCAAGGTTAGAAAATAATCCTGATTGAGACTTCATACTCTGGGCTCCCGGCCTTTTTCGATTAATTCGTTAGTCACAAAAACAACACTAGAGGAATTCATTCCCCTGCACAGATCCATTAACTCCTAGACCCCTAATTCCTTACGTGCTCACGCACATGTCTTTACCAACATGCTGAGCACTTGCGGCCAATTTCCCACAACATCCCAGTCACCCAAAGGCAAAAACATCACTGCTTTCTATAGTGCAACATGAAGAAAATCAGGATTACTGGCAATGGAGCGCAAACTAAATACTTTCCACAGTTCGTCTTCTTTTCGATAACCGCCTTGAATAAACGGCTGTGTCTCTTGGTGGTCATCTTCGACATACTCCACCAACTCATCCACTGGAAAGTGCTGCATGCCATAAAGCTCTTCGACTAACAAACCGCTGTACAACTCGCCCTCATCGATTACGAGCAATCGGCGGTTTCGCAGCTGTTGTTGAGACGGACGCTGTAGAAAGCCCATCAAGTCCATAATAGGCAGCAATCGGCCTCGGACATTGGCAATTCCCTTGACCCAACTTTTAACGCCAGGGACCACAGTAAAATCCGGCAGCTTAAGAATTTCAGCCACCTCGCCTAAAGGAGCTACATAGCGTTGGCCGCCCATGCCAAAGCCAACACCACTCCATAGATGTTGAATCTCTTCTGTGGCGGGAAGTCTCGAGGCATTAGTGGTGCTTTTTCCAGCAAGATCCACCAACTTAAGATAAGCTTTTGAAATGTTACTCATGAATCTAGAAGTTACTGCGTAGATAAAACACTTTGAATTGTCGACAACAAGACTTTTTCTTCAACAGGCTTCGTTAAATAGTCACTTGCACCTTGTCGCCGCCCCCAAACTCGATCAGTCTCTTGATCTTTGGTCGTCACGATAATCACAGGGATATGGGCTGTTTCTTTGCCTTTAGACAACTGCCTTGTGGCTTGGAAGCCATTCAATCCCGGCATTACCACGTCCATCAATACTACATCTGGCAATTCTTTCTGAGCCAGTGTTACACCATCAGCGCCATTATCAGCTTCAAGCACTTCAAATCCATTTTTTTCAAGGATAGCCTTCAATTTATATGATTCGGTCGCAGAATCATCGACAATTAATACCCGCGTCATGGCTAACACCCGCCCCAATGTTCACACCGTTAAAGGTGCATCTATATTAAAAACACTCCTGAAAATTGATTTGCCTTCGTTGGAACGAAGTAATCGCGGTTTTTGAGAGGTTCCATTAAAGGGCTCTACCGAGCCCTAGTGCTCGACTACAGTGTTTTATTTTCCAACATGCTGTCGGATAGCACCTAATAGCTCGTCCTTGCTAAAAGGCTTGGTAAGGTATTGGTCAGACCCCACAATTCGCCCTTTTGCTTTATCAAACAAACCGTCTTTACTGGACAGCATGATGACAGGCGTATTTTTAAACGTACTATTATTTTTAATTAATGCGCACGCCTGATACCCGTCAAGTCGGGGCATCATAATATCAACGAATATGATATCTGGRTGAGTGTCAGCAATTTTTGCTAACGCATCGAAACCATCGGTTGCCGTCACAACGGAACAGCCGGCTTTTTTTAACAATGTCTCAGCGGTTCGACGAATAGTCTTACTATCATCGATTACCATGACCTTTATACTTTTAAAATTTTCTTCCATCAGGGAGCAGCCTAATTCCTACTTTCGCCAATAAAACTGATCAATTATTAACCATTACCTTACATTCAGAAACAATCTTTTGCGTGTTATGAAAGTAATAGCAGTTTTTAGCATACATTCCACGTTCAAGCTATCAATCCTTGCCTGCTTAGAGAGCACTTTCACAGTTTAAGGCCCCCAAATCGCACCGAATTCTAACAACGACACAAAGCCAACCGATGACACCAAACATCGCCCAAGGGGCCAGCCCCGGTTTGAATCAATTACTTTTAAAGCCTGTGAGCTTAAGGCGTTGAAAAACCTTCGCTACGCCCCACATAAACTTACCGTAATTTACAGACTGAACGGCTTCAGCCCTAAGCGGTTAAATCCGGCCGCCTCAACGAGGTATCCCTTCCAGACAAAAACCGTTATCTTCCCAACCGGACTCAAAATTCACTTATCTGAAGACTTCCTATGACTATTAAGCTTGGGGTTGTAATGGACCCAATCGAAAAAATCAATTTCAAAAAAGATTCCACTCTAGCCATGTTGCTCGAAGCCCAATCGCGGGGCTACGAACTCTATTATATGGAACAGTCAGATCTTTTTATTGAACTGGGGCTCAGCTATGCATCAATGCGACCAATAAAGGTCAGCAACACAGAAGAAAAGTGGTTTGACCTCTCCGCGCCCACTAAAGTGCGGCTCAGCGATCTTGACGCAATCCTGATGCGCAAAGACCCGCCCTTTGATATGAATTTCATTTACACCACCTACCTACTCGAACAAGCAGAAAGAGAAGGCGTGTTAATTGTTAATAAACCCCAGAGTCTACGCGACTGCAATGAAAAGCTATTTGCAGCGCAGTTCCCGCAATGCTGCCCACCTTTACTAATCAGTAGCGATCAAGCCCGAATTCAAGCATTTATTGCTGAACAACGAGACGTAATATGTAAACCCCTCGACGGCATGGGCGGTGCGAGCATCTTTCGCATCACAGAAAATGACCCCAATGCCAGCGTCATACTGGAAACACTGACCGAGCATGGCAAAACCCCGATTATGGCCCAGCGTTACATCAAAGAAATAACGGCTGGAGACAAGCGGATTCTCATTATTGATGGAAAACCCATCCCCTATGCACTGGCAAGAATCCCTGCCGAAGGCGAAACCCGAGGCAATTTAGCAGCAGGGGGCACCGGTAAAGCCCTTCCATTAAGTCAAAAAGATCTCTGGATATGCGAACAAGTGGGCCCCACACTCGTTGAAAAAGGGCTAATATTCGTCGGCATCGATGTAATCGGGGATTATTTAACGGAAATAAACGTTACTAGCCCCACCTGTATTCGAGAATTAGACCAAGCATTTAACTTGAATATCAGTGCAGTATTGATGGACGCCATTGAGGCCAGGCTTGCCGCCTAAGCCCTCAGTCGTGCTCACCGGTACAGCTGGATTTCGAGTCACGCGTGATAAGACTAACTGACGCAACTTGGCTTAAGTCTAACTATTGGAGCACTTATATTCACCCGTGCTCCAGTAACTTAGGTCAAAACGCAATAAGGCGAATAATAATACCGACTTAATATTGTCGCCCTACGCGTCGTCGACTAAAACTTAAGAGCCCAATAAGGAGGCCTTTATAGTCCAGTTTTACCCTCCACCTACCAACACCCTTAACGTGGCACAGCATGGCAGAAATAGTCACGCGCAACGCAAACAGTATCCACTAGTAACAAACACACGGCATTAGAGCGAAACATTTGAGCAGCACAACCGTCACACCTCCAGAATACTCACAAAGCGTTAAGGCCGGCGACCGAATCAGTTTCACGTTGTTTCTCGCCGCGGCGATTCATGCCATTTTAATATTCGGGGTAGGCTTTGGATTACTTGAAACACGCCCCGCGCCTCAATCACTAGAGATCACCCTAGTACGCGCAAAAAGCGCCACCGCACCTAAAGATGCCGACTTTCTTGCTCAAGCAAATCAAGAAGGCAGCGGCTCCCTTAAAGAGAAAGCGTTACTTACCACCCCCGAAATCGCGAATTTCTCTGACAACACCATTCACCAAATTCAACCGCAAAGACAAGCCGCGCCTAAAGCATCCGAGCGGGGCCAAAAAAAGCTCGTTACGACCGTGGCAAGCTCAAGCTACCAAACGTCCCAAAGCGAAGAGGAAAATGAACACGACATTCCTGACAGCAGCAATCGAGAACCCTCGATCCTACAACGCAGTCTCGAAATCGCCAGCCTAGAAGCCAAACTCCAATCTCAAAAGCAGGTCTATGCCAAACGACCTCGCAAAAGGCAACTCACGGCTGAGTCAGCCAAAGAATCGCGAGATGCAGCCTATATCGAAAAATTCCGCCGTCGCATCGAACACATTGGTAATATTTATTACCCCGAGCAAGCCCGACTAGGCCAGATATTTGGCAGTATTCGCTTGATGGTCGCCATTAACGCCGACGGCAGCGTTCAGGATATTAAAGTTCTTAAATCCAGCAAGCATAAAATTCTCGACGACGCAGCAATCAGAAGCGTGCGCAAAGCCGCGCCCTTTGATTCATTCCCGCCGGAAATCCACAAAGACACCGACATCCTTGAAATCATTCGAACCTGGCAGTTTGAACAAGGCAGCTATTTCTCCAAGTTTTAACTGCCTCATAACGGCTGCAAGAACAACTCGTATCAGGGGCGGCCCAAACATTCCAACAAGCCACCGGATTAACCTGGCCAAATTCTTGGTGAATCGTTAACGCGGCTTGCGAAGCTGAATATTTAAGCCAATAATGGGTCCATGGAAAACACCCAGGAGGTTTACTCCTTAAAAAATCAGTTTTTAATCGCAATGCCCCACCTAGAATCGGCAGACTTTACCAAGTCCGTCACCTACCTCTGCGAGCACAATGACAACGGCGCCATGGGCATCGTGATCAACCACCCTTCGGACACGAATCTAGGCGATATCTTTAATCAACTCGGCATCGCTTGCACCAACAATAGACTTCGCCAACACATTGTTCTCGCCGGCGGCCCAGTACAAACCGAAAGAGGCTTTGTACTTCATCAAGAACAAGGCCAATGGAACTCGTCAGTTCAAATCGGCACTGACTTATACCTGACCACCTCACAAGACATACTGGAAAGCATCGCTCTAGGCCAAGGCCCCGAATCGTTTATGATTACGCTCGGCTATGCAGGCTGGTCCAGTCACCAATTGGAGGATGAAATCAGTCAAAACTTTTGGCTCACCTGTTCGTCCGACCAAGATATTTTATTCAACATCGACATCGAAAATCGCTGGCAGGCCACCGCGAACATTCTCGGCATCGACCTTAACTTAGTCGCAACCGAAGCCGGTCACGCGTAAGCCCCCACGCAAGACGCTAAGCCGCTTATTCATGCAGACTTCCTGAATCAAGACCCGGCAATCCACAACCCGGCAAATTATTTAGCTATAATCACACCTTAAGCTCACCAAACCCCGAAACACGCAACTTCAATAGAACCCCCTGATGTCCAATCGTCCAGTCCCACAAATTAAACCGAATCAAACCTACCTAGGTTTTGATTTTGGAACCAAACGTATCGGCGTATCAATCGGCCAAACCATCACCTTCACCGCCAAGCCATTAGGCAATGTCAAAGCCGTCGAGGGCATCCCTAATTGGCAAACATTGGACGACTATGTTCAAGAATGGCAGCCAGACGGTTTTGTCGTCGGCATGCCGCTCAACATGGACGGCAGCGTTAGTGAAATGAGCCAGCGGGCGAACAAATTTGCCAACAGACTGCATGGGCGCTTTGGAAAACCAAGCTTCAATCAAGACGAGCGTCTATCCACTCGAGACGCGCGCGACCGGCTAGAAAACGATCCTCGCTACGAACAATGGAAAAAGCACCCCGTCGACAGCTTAGCCGCTGTCATTATTTTAGAAGATTGGTTTAACCTCCACCGCCAAGAGCAGAGCGACTAATCCATCACTATAGCTAATGCCAAATTCATGCGAGTACGTCATACTAATGACTCGAATTGCATTACGTTAAAATCAACACTGCGCCGCTAAGGAAGCCATCGGAATCGACAACATGACCGAACTCAACGACATTGGACAGTTACTGCAAAAGGTGACCGCCGAACTCAAGGACTACATCGTTCAGCAAGACTTGGACAATCCAGCAATGGTGGGCATTCACACCGGTGGCGCATGGCTCGCTCAACACTTACACCAAAATTTAGATTTTCAAGAGCCATTAGGCACCCTCGATATCTCTTTTTACCGCGATGATTTTTCCAGCAAAGGCCTACATCCTCAGGTTAAACCTTCCAGCCTTAGCTTTTCGCCTGAGAATCGTCACATTATTTTAGTCGATGATGTTTTAATGACTGGCCGCACCATTCGCGCAGCCCTGAATGAAATATTTGACTACGGCCGCCCTCAGACCGTCACCTTAGTCGCACTCATTGATATCAAATCCCGAGAGCTTCCTATTCAAGCTGACATCATTGGTCAATCGATAACCTTGCCCAAATCAGAGCGCATAAAATTGCGCGGCCCAGACCCTTTAAACGTTGAAATCCACCGTATCACCACTCCTAACGACTAACTGCTTACTACCACTATGCACAGTACAAACACGCCCAATTCGCTACAGCTGAACGCCCAAGGTCRATTACGTCATTTTTTAAATATTGACGGATTAGAACGAAGCCTGCTTGAAGAAATACTCGATACCGCCGACTCTTTTGTTAGCGTGGGGGAGCAAGCCGTTAAAAAGGTGCCTCTACTAAGGGGAAAAACCGTTGCCAATTTGTTCTTTGAAGCCAGCACACGAACTCGTACCACCTTTGAGCTGGCGGCAAAGAGACTGTCCGCCGACGTACTCAACATTAATATCAATACCTCTGCGGCCTCCAAAGGCGAGTCCCTAAAAGACATGCTGCAARATTTGGAAGCGATGGCCTGCGATATGTTTGTGATACGCCATGCCAACAGCGGTGCCGCTCACTTTATCGCCAAACACGTGTGCCCCGACATCGCTATCATTAACGCCGGCGATGGCAGCAACGCCCATCCCACCCAGGCCATGCTAGACATGCTGACGATTCGCCGAGAAAAAGGTGGGTTCGAAAACAGAACCTTCGCCATTGTCGGCGACATCCTTCACTCACGGGTGGCACGCTCGGAAATACAAGCCTTAAAGACCCTTGGCGCAGAACAAGTGCGTATCATCGGCCCTAAAACGCTACTCCCAAAAGCCCCTGACAGCTTGGGCGCTGACCAAGTGTTTTACGACATGAAGTCCGGCCTCAAAGACGTTGATGTCGTCATTATGCTCAGGCTACAACGCGAGCGCATGCACACCGCGCTTCTGCCCAGCGAGCATGAATACTTTCGCCTTTATGGGCTCACCCATGAAAAGCTTGCCTACGCAAAACCTGATGCACTCGTCATGCACCCCGGCCCCATTAATCGAGGTGTTGAAATAGCCTCCGAAATTGCCGATAGCCCCCGCTCCGTTATATTAAAACAAGTGAACTACGGCATATCAGTGCGCATGGCCATATTATCCATGACTATGAGTGGTCAAACTCGCCCACCAGCCGACGCAGAAACCAATAACCGAGCGCCCCAATAATGACTCAGGCCATGTCCAGCATTCTCATCCAAGGCGGTCGTGTCATTGATCCGGCCAGTCAAACTGATCAAATCACCGACATACTTATCGAACAAGGTAAGATTCGAACCATAGGCCCCTGCGGTGATTTACCGTCAAATGCTGAGCGCCAGACCATCAACGCCAGTGGACTGATCGTAAGTCCCGGCTTTATTGATTTATGTGCACGCTTAAGAGAGCCAGGTTCTGAATACAAAGGCACCATCGCAAGCGAAACAAACGCTGCGGCGGCCTCGGGCATCACTCGCCTCTGCGTTCCACCCGACACCGACCCAGTCATCGATACCCCTGCGGTCGCGGCCTTAATCCAAGACCTCAGCGAAACCAATCGCCGGTGTAATGTCAGCATCATCGGTGCACTAACCCAGGGATTAGAAGGCCAACAGCTCAGTGAAATGTACGCCCTAAAGCAAGCGGGCTGCATCGCAGTGTCCAATGCTTGGCAACCCATTCACAGCAACCAAACCATTCAACGCTGTATGGAATACGCGTCCACGTTTGATCTTACGTTATTCATTAACCCACAGGATCACGCACTAGCCCAAAACGGCTGCGCCCATGAAGGCCCCACGGCCTCGAAACTTGGACTGCCCACTATCCCCGAAACAGCAGAAACCATTGCMGTCGCACAATACCTATTACTGGCAGAGCACACCAATACCCGCATCCATTTCAGTCAATTATCAACCCAGCGCTCCCTCGACCTCATACAGCAAGCGAAAGACCGCAACATGCAGGTCAGTGCTGACGTGAGCGCACATCAACTGATACTCACCGACGAATACCTAAGCGAGTTTGAAGGCGTCTATCACCTTCGGCCACCGCTACGCAGCGTGAGCAACCGAGACGGACTGCGTGCGGGCATTCGATCTGGCGTAATCACAGGCATCTGTTCCGACCATCAACCCCACGAACTCGCGGCAAAAATGGCCCCCTTTGAAGCCACTGAACCCGGCATCTCAAGCCTAGAAACTCTACTGCCGCTAACCCTTCGGCTGGTAGACAACGGTAGCCTGACACTCAACCAAGCCATTGCGTGCCTTACCCAAGGTCCCGCAGCGGTCATACAAAACAATGAGGGTCAGATAAAGGTCGGCCGATTAGCCAACCTCTGCATATTCGACCCTCTGGCTGAATACCAACTCACCGAACAAACCCTAAAATCCACAGGCAAAAACTCCCCCTTCTTAAACCAAACATTAAAAGGCCAAGTACGGTATACCGTATTAGATGGCGAGATTAGCTACCAAGCCTAAAATAGGCCTGTGTAGATACGGCCCCACCGGAGTCCTCCACTGCAAGCGCAAAAGTGGAGGCACGGAACCCACAAATTCAATCGCCTCTATCTTCAATCGCCTCTATCTTCAATCGCCTCTATCTTCAATCATCTACCATTTCAATCACCTACCATTACAATCACCTACCATTACAATCACCCACCATTTCAGTCACCTACAAGTTCAATCGGCTACGCATTTGATTTAACATCGCCGACAACAGCCCTCAAGATAAAGTCCCCCGCCTTGTAAAATAGCCCTATAGAAAAAACCCTGCGCCAGAAAACCCTATCCGCTCTTAGGTCCATCAGTACTTAAACGAAACCCCTTTAACCCAGAAAAGTATAAACAAGAAGAAACTATCGCCTTGACCGCATACCCTAGGGGGTATAGTATTTTAAGCAATAGGAGAAACTTAATGTCAAMAGAAACCACGAAAGATCAAATTCTAAAACGCATGGCGCGTATCGAAGGGCAGCTCAGGGGCATTCAAAAGCTCATCAAAGAAGATGCGGACTGTGAAAAAATTGCCCAACAAATGAGTGCTGCGCGAAAAGCATTGGAAAAAAGTAATCACCTCATGCTCGCCTGCATGATCGAAGAACAACTCCAAAACCAATCACCCAAAACAAAAATAGATACCAGCGAAATCAATACGCTATTATCCAAATACCTTTAACGAGGAAAGCAACCTCATGCTCACGTTAATTGGATTAGCTATAGGTGTAATTATAGGGCTTGTTTTAGGCTTAACCGGTGCCGGCGGATCTATTTTCGCYCTGCCGCTGCTGGTCTTAATCCCAGGCCTTGATCCCCACGAAGGCGTAGGCATCGCATTAGGCGCAGTGGCGGCGAGTGCTTTATTTGGCACCATCACCCGTCTTAAAAGCGGCGAAATCGAATGGCTGCCGGCCGGCATCTTCGCACTCATCGGCGCCTTAGCCAGCCCCATTGGTGTTGCTCTCAATCAAAAAATAGACGATCAATATATTTTAATCGGCTTCACATGCATTGTGCTTTATGTCGCTCAAAAGATGTGGCGCAAAGCCACTCAAAATACCGAGCATGCCCGGGTCGTAAAAACTGTTCCGAGCACACGCCAGACTACTTCTGAAAGCAACACAGAAAACAGCCCAAACACGAACCAGCCAACACCGAAACTTACATCCAAGTCCCTAACCGGCATGTTTTTTGGCGGCGCCTTAACGGGTATATTATCAGGGCTATTTGGCGTAGGGGGCGGCTTTATTATTGTACCTACACTGATACTACTCACCGGCATCCCTGTTAAACACGCAGTGGCAACATCCTTGGTCATTATTACCGCCGTAAGCTCCAGTGCATTTTTTAATTTTCTTGCTCAGGGCGCGATCACCGAAATTAAGTTACTGGTACTCGTTTCAATAGGCGGAATATTAGGCATGAGCCTAGGCGTGGTGATCGCCAAGAAAATTAGCGGGCCTTTACTACAGAAATTCTTCTCCGTCAGCATGATTGTATTAACTAGCATTATGGTCATTAAACATTTTAATTAAAAAGCAGGCACTTTGGACTAAGTAACGATGAATTTAGAAATTTTAAACTCAGGTGTTTTTACCCCCCTTGCAGGCGGACTACTCATTGGCACATCGGCTATTTTAATGATGCTACTCAATGGCCGGGTAGTGGGCATCAGCGGTATATTTTATCAATTAACGACGCCGTCTAAAAAACCTGTCTGGCAACTAGGTTTTATACTCGGGCTTTTAACCAGCGCCTTTATGTACTACCGAATTACCGGCCAAGCGTATCCAGAAATGATACGGCCTTGGCAATTTGCCATAGTAGGTGGGATTTTTGTAGGCGTCGGTACACGCTTGGGCTCAGGCTGCACCAGCGGACACGGAGTCTGCGGCATCAGTCGTTTTTCCCCCAGGTCACTCATCGCTACCATAACCTTTATCGGCACAGGAATAATCACAGCAAGCTTAGTTAGTTTTTTATAAATAATTAATTGCACGGTTTAAAGAGAACGCATTATGAAACATCTTCAAATCATTACCAGCATTTTTGCTGGCCTACTCTTTGGATTAGGCTTGGCCCTCTCAGGAATGCTCGACCCCGCTATTGTGACCGCCTTTCTAACCCCCTTGAACAATTGGGATTATTCACTAATTTTAGTCATGGGCAGCGCGATTGGCGTCACCGCACCCAGCTACTACTTTATATTCAAAAATAAAGCGCCCTTATTCGACACTGAATTYCATATTAGCCAAATCAAGSAAATTGATAARCSCCTYATTWYWGGCGCWGCACTCTTTGGCATYGGYTGGGGAATATACGGACTCTGCCCAGGCCCAGCCATTGCACAACTATTTAGTTTTCAATTCGAACCAATTTTATTTATTTTAACAATGGCGCTGAGCATGTTCATTACCGACAAGTTCAGCGATAAAAACCCAAGCGCTCACACTGGAGTTCAAAGCGATGAATAATAACGTCATCCTAAAACAGCTATTTGATCGCCGGTCGAGTAGTTATTCCTATTTACTTTTTGATTCACAATCACTACAAGCGATATTAATAGATCCCGTTTACGAGCGACACCAACGAGACCTTTCATTAATCAATGAGCTTAACTTAAATCTGCTTAGCTGCATCGAAACCCATTGCCACGCCGACCATATCACCGGCGCTTGGTTAATGAAGCATGCAACATCCTGCAAAATCGCCGCCTCTCTCCGTTCAGGCATCACCTCACTGGACCACCCCCTAAAAGATCAAGACACACTATCATTCGGTCAACACCGTTTATTAGTTAGGGAAACGCCAGGGCATACCGATGGTTGCATCAGTCTGGTATTAAACGACGAAGCCATGGTATTTACTGGCGACAGTTTACTCATTCGAGGCTGCGGAAGAACCGACTTTCAACAAGGCTCAGCAGAAAATCTATACCACTCAATAAAAAACACATTATTCAATTTACCCGACCACTGCATTGTTTATCCCGCTCACGATTATGCCGGACGCATGTGTAGCAGCATTGGCGAAGAAAAAAATCACAACCCCCGAATTGGTGGCGATGCCAATGAAAAGGATTTCCTGGGTTACATGGAGAATATGCAACTTCCTCACCCCAAACAAATAGACATCGCCGTACCCGCCAACCTAAAAGCAGGCCGGCCCAATAAAGACCAACTACCGATTCAACCTGACTGGGCACCTGTTATTACTACGTTCAGTCAGATATTAAAAATCACCCCGCAATGGGTCGCAGCCCATCGAGACCAAGTCCATATTCTAGACGTTCGTAGCAGTGAAGAATTTAACGAGCAAAACATGCGCATCGACGGCGCCCAAAACATCCCCATTGATGAGCTTCAAGGTCGCATCTCTGAAATACCCGACGACAAGCCAATCATGACCTTCTGCCGCTCAGGCAAAAGATCAACGTTAGCGTTTACAATCCTACAAAAAGAAGGCCGCAAAAAAGTTGCCAATATTGACGGCGGCCTCCTGCGCTGGCAAGAAGAGGGGTTACCGACCATTTAAATCAAAACAAAGCCAATTTAAATAAGCTTGCATCACGAAAAAACAGATTTCTCACCTCGGCTGATTATTGCTGCGAGCGTCAATCGCAGCAAGTTACCAGTACCGCTGATGTACACTAGTTCGCGTTACTCAACCCAGCCACGATCCTATCTATCTCGCCAACTTGATTGCTCTTAACGGAGACCAAATTATTAAAATCCTTCGGATCTAATAGCTTGGTAGGCGTATGCTTGCCATTAACAAACACTACTACTTTGGCTTTTGAGAGCCGCAGCGCTGTTTTTTGTTTACCCGAATAATCTGAAATAAGCAGTATAGTGGCATTGTACTTTTTAACTTTATATTGTTTCGGTAACGCAGAAACAATACTTTTACCCAAGGCTTTATCATCAGCCAAATAAACCACATACACATCCGGTGGACCGGCGTTTACCGAAACAGAATACAACGAACAAAATGAGATAAACGAGGCCAAAAGAAACAAATTGAAATTTTTCATGTCTAATACCCCCTTAAAAGTTCGCAATAATTGAAATCATATTCATGGTGATTTCTTCGCCACCGCCTGCCGCACTAAACGGGGGCGGTGCGTTATCGAAGTCCTCCAAGGTGTGACGCTGATGCTCGGCACGTAAACGGATATTATGCAAAAACTGCCATTCAACCCCGTAGGTTTGTCGAGTGCGATGAAATGGTGTAAAACTGGCCTCATCATTGGTATTTACTTTATCAAAACGAAGTACCATTTTCACATAACGTTCTTTTTGCGCACCGTATTGCCAAACCTTATAAGCACCCTCCACATAAGACGCAGACATGGTGTAATCGCCAGTGGAGGTGTTGACGCCACTAGGTCCCATCGCCTCCACTTCATTAATGCCCGCCGTTTGTTCGATATCCGCGCGAACTATCTCACCTTTTATATGCCCGCGAGGTTTTATAAAATCAACGTGTATGCCGGTCATCGTAAGCGAATGATCAGCATCTTTATCCCACGCCCCGCTATACCATGAAACACCAATATTTAAAGGCATAGCATAGGGTGCGAAAGATATTTTTGCGCTATAGGCCACGTCACTATTGGAATCACTAATATCATCCCATTCAGAACGTGCGTTATGCAGCCCATCTCGGACTCTAACGGTTGGATTAACCGCCATCATGCCCATGCCCATGCCCATGCCCATGCCGTCGTCCATCGCCATCATCATGGTTGAATTTAACGTCACCTCTGAAGTATCTAGAACATCGCCATCAACGCCCAAGCCATTAATAATCGAACCTTTGATATTGAATATACCGGGGCCAAATTCTTTAGACCAATCGAACATAAAGCCGAAGTCACTCCAGCCATATTGCTCAAAATCGATGGCAGCGTTATTGGAAGGCACGACCTGCCAAGCGGTAAATGGTTGGCTCATTAAGCTTTGTTTAAAGTTGGGTTTGTTTTCATTGTATTGAAGAAAAGGCACCAAAAAACGGCCTATTCGTACATTTAAACTCCCCATGCCGTCTAAATCCCAATCACGCATGGTCCCCACATCAAAATCAAAATAGTAATAATTTAAAACGCCTTTAAAACGCTCATCCCGACCACTCGCATTCTTATCACTAAAGTCATAACTGGCTTCAAGCTCCGTTGAAAACAAGACGTTATCAGTGACGGAAATATCTGCAAATATCGATGCTTCACGGATTTGCAGCAGGACCTCATTCGGATCTCTATTAACAAACACCGGCATGTCTTCGTGCTTCATGTAATGCGCATTAATGTAACCACTTAGATTGACTCGGCCATTAGTTCGGTCACGTAATGCATCGGACCAGTCACCGATCGTGGTGATGGGATTAGCCGCATGGAGATTAAAAGTAATGCCTATTAATAGAAGCCATAAAAAACGTGCAAAGAAACGGGACAAGGYCATACGACACTCCTAATGAATACCCTAGTGCCTAGAACATTCATTGACTGCGAACATAGTTAAACCCACCGTTTAAACGGCTTTTATAGGGTCGATTAGATTAATGAGTTTTCTGAGCGTTTGCGAAATCTGAAAAACAGTGCTGACTTTGTTTAGAAGGAGAACATATTATCCACAGAGCACCGATCAAAAAGACGCAATGTGAGTGTAGACTAACTTTAAAACCCTCGTCACAACTCAAGAACATTGCTACGTCAGGTTTCCCAGAAAAGTCCGACAACGCACACGCTTTTTCTAATAAATCCGTAAGCATCGCCTTATAACCGATATAGATCGCTCAATCGATAGACTCATGTCCTATAAGCGCACAGGTCCAAAAACAAACCCTTTAACATTTTAATGCTAAACTTAAATCACCCAAATACTAAAATAGTTTTTTCAAAACAATCCAAACAACTATTTTTTAACGAGGATATCGACGACACAATTTTATTTGTTTCATTGGGCAGTCGCCTTGACAATTTGTGCCAATGAAACGCATATAATCAAACCGATTAAAAAAAGGCGGCACGTCGCTTATTACACGTTTAAATCAAGTGGCCGAAGGTCGAACTAAATATCGACCTAACACAAACTAAACATTATTAAATTAACGCCTAACAGACATAATCAATCTAAAGCTTTGGTAGCAGTACAATGCGACGCAAGATACTTATATTCGTTTTTATTTCGATGTTGATCACGGTCATACTATCCTGCGCGATACTTGCGCTATTTAATATGCGTAACACACTCGCCTACGCGAAAGTCCAACAAAACTTCCAAGTCCAAAGCACTATCTCTGCAATCAACATTGGTTTATCGGAAGGATTAATTCCTTTCATCGACACCACTTTCAATAATGTAGCTAATAATCAGGGGTTTGTTGGGGGCGTAGTATTCGATTCTGACATGGGCAAAATACGCGCATTCCCAGAGARATATACACTRCAAGARTCCCTTCAAAATGATTTTAAACTTGAGCAATTCAACGAACAAGCAGAGCTTACAAAAAGCCTAGAAGTCGAAAGCGCTGCCTATACATTAGCCAAGTTAATAGATGACGAAGGCGACATTATTGGCTATCTATTTCTAAGCTTCGACAATAGCATTATCCAAAAGGCCGCTCAACAGTCGCTCCTACAAGCCTTGGGTATCGTCGCGATGGTGTCCATTGYCTTACTAGTGATTGTTGCGTACTGCATGACGGTCATGATTCGCCCGCTCCTAAGCCTTATAGATTTCGTTCATGAAGTCACCGATAAAAAGAATTTTTCCCTGCGGATCAAACACAACCACCCGAGCTTTATTGCCCGAGCCCTTCGGCTAGAAAGCGCAGAAATCAATGGGGCTCGCACCGCCTCCAATGAAATGGTGAATATGGTAGAAAAATTATTGCTACAACTGGACAAAGCCCGCAGAGAAATTGACGACATTTTGAATTCCATCGAACAAGGCATATTTACCTTTAACATTGATCAATCCATCAATTCCGAACATTCAGCCAAAGCCGAAGAATTATTCGATACCACCGATTTCGAAAAAGCCAAAATCCAACACTTGTTTGATTTAAAAGATCAACAGATGAAAGAATTCGATAATTGGCTCGCGCTGTGCTCAACTAACCCCAAGGCCCTAAAACAGTGGCAACTCTATTCGAGACTCTGTCCCGCACTAGAACTACATCGACCTGGCGACYCTATTAGCATCATTGAGCTGAAATATCGACCCATCATCGAAAACAACAAATTAGATAAGGTAATGGTACTTGCGCGGGATATCACCAAGGAACGCGCTGCGGAAAAGGCCTTAATTAAGAGCCGACAGGAACAAGAAGCCTTAATGGGCCGGGTACTCGCATTAATCAACTGCAGCGGCGAAGAAATCAAAGATTATGTTGACTACGCCATCGCAGAAATGGAACGTTTAAATAACTGTAGCGACTTAAAAGAATTAATTGATCATTCWGAGTTACTGTTTAGAAACGTCCATACCTTAAAAGGTCACGCAGGTACACTAGGATTTGACTACTTTGCTGAGAAACTCTCTAGCCTTGAAAGCTTCTTAGGAAAAATAAAAAAATCGAACCCCAAAGACACGCTTGAAGAGCTGGAATTTAGCGAGTGGGCCAACAGTCTTAGTAACGCTCAAATTGAACACATTCATATTATCGAAAYGAAAGATAAGATATTTCGCAGGCAATCCGGAGATCGCATCTCGATTGACAAGCAACTATTTAAAAACTTTCAAGAAAAACTGCAAGGCAACGTTAACTTAAGTCATGACCAAATGATAGTCATGCTTAACCAACTCGAAATGCAAACCTTCGACAGCTACTGTCAAAAATACCGTAATTTAATCAAACGGTTCTCAGTCAGTCTCGATAAAGAAATCGACCCCCTGGTGGTCGAAACCCCCAACGCATTAATTCACCGCGTAGAGCTAAAACGCATCGATGATGCCATGGTGCATATCATTCGAAATGCCATCGACCACGGCATTGAAGATGAAGAAACCCGCTTTAACCTTCACAAAGGCCCAGGAAAAATATCCATTGCGCTGCATTCCGAAGACAACTCCAACGTCCTCACCATTAAGGATGACGGCGCAGGCTTAGACCCCAAAAAATTCGCCTCCATTGCCATAGAGAAACAACTGATTAGTAGTGAAGCGTGCGACGCACTTAGCGACCAAGACAAAATTAATCTTATCTTTATCCCAGGGTTCACCAGCAAATCAGAGATCACCGAATTGAGTGGCCGGGGCGTAGGCATGGATGCAGTCAGTGACATAATGAAAGAGCTAGAAGGCGATATTAGCTTAAACAGCGACTTAGGCGTTGGCACTGCCTTTACGCTGACATTTCCCTCTCAACATCAAAACACGGGCGCTCAAGTAAGGCATTAAAAGATAGCCTACAAAGCATCCAMAAAGTCCTTTCWACTCCCCGGTCTTATACCGCTTAATCTTATATAAATAAAACATCCAAGCTAGATTTTAACAAGCAAGGGTTTAATAAAAAGTAACTTGCTTCGCCTAACGTCACCGTCCCCTCAATACCATAACGCTGTTTATCTTTCACTATTTGTTTATTGGTCACACAGAACTCGCACCCGACCTCATCCACCAAAATCGCAAGTAAACCAAGATGGGATTCAGTCATAATAATCCACTCCGAAGCCCTGCTTTCAACTAAACCCTCCGCCAAAAATAAATCAGGAAACGAAGAACATCGCACCGTTTCCCCTCGCCAAACGAGATTACTGCGTGAGTCATTAAACGAAACCCCCTTAACAGAACAGATTGTTTTAACCGTATCCAAGGGGATTAAAATAGAGTGCCCATTTATCTGGGCCGTAATACAATCGGTGAACAAGGCTTCAGTGGCGGCCACTTTAATAATAAACGTCGTCCCTTGATTCGGCTCATTTTGTATTTCTAGACTGCCGCCCGCCTCAGTAATGTCACTTTTAACCACATCCAAACCAACGCCACGCCCAGAAATATCGGTGACTTGCTCGGCGGTAGAAAAACCAGGCGTAAAAAGTAATTCAATGACCGAATGATCTTGCATATGCTGCGCATCGTATTCAGTAATTAGGCCATTCGCCATGGCTTTTTGCTTTACCGCGTCAATGCAAATACCTGCACCATCATCTTGGATCACCAAACGAACCTGCTCACCCTCTTGACCTGCGGTGACCCTAATCTGACCAACCTCAGGCTTGTTAACGGCCAATCGCTTCTGAACCGGCTCAATCCCGTGATCCACGGCATTACGAATGATATGTATGACAGGCCCTTCGAGCAGACGATATACGCCTTCACTAACGCTCACATCTCCACACTCAGTCACCACTTTAACCTTTTTGACCACGCCTATTTTATTTAGATTTGAACAAATAGTATGCACCATGCCAGGCACTTTTTTGGTAAGGTTTTCTAAAGGTGCGCATAACAACACATCCAATTGTTTACGCAAGCCCATAAAACTCGAAGAGAGCTTTTTACTGGAACTTATTGATTCACCAGAAGCCGTACCTATCGGTATTCGTGGATCATCCGCCTCATCAATTAGCATTTGATTCACGGTACAGCTCAGGCCTGCCACTAAATCAATTAGCGCATCCATCTCAGTACGACGCACCTTTAAAAAGCTAGAATGCTTAGTGGCTTTATTGATTTCGACATCATCGGAGCAATCATCAACTGTCTCGCCAACATTATCGGCAATCTCATTGGCGAGGGGTTGAGAGTTGTTATCTAAGGCCTTTATTTCTTCAAATGTTTTCGTAGAAATTACATTTAGCGAGTCTGCGCCACTAGGATACAATAGATTCTGAAGCGCACAATTAATCCCACTAAACCCTGATTCTTCAATAAAGTCTTTCGGGGCAGCGAGTTCGAAATCGCTCATTACTTTTGAAAGGTGAAGCAAGTGATTTACAGGGTCTTGAGTGATCGCAAATAACGCCTCAGAACACTCACTCAGGGCGGAGTATTGCGCTAGATTAAGCACTTCCATTCGCCCATCGATCACGGCCAAATTTAAAAGCGGCTCCAACACTTTAATAAATTCAAAAATCTCGACATTGGTATCGGCCTTACGAACACTCAGCTGCCCCAGCTGCTCCAACACAGATTCCAATTGCCCAGAATCACATACTTCCTGATCTACTTCACTGCACTGCTCGCAAATATCAAACAGCAAATTGATGCCCAGCAATAGGGTAGACACCACTTGTTCGGAAAACTCCAATTCATTGGCGCGTATTTTATCGAGTATATTTTCTAAGGCATGCGATAAACTCTGCACCTGTATTAAACCAAAGAATGGCGCAGTTCCCTTTAGCGTATGAAGCTGTCGAAATAATAGATTAACCGTTATATTTCGATCGAATGACTCGCCAGATTCGATGTGGATCAATTGAGTTTGGACTTCTGCCATCCATTCCAAATTCTCCTCAAGGAAGTCCGCAAGCATTTCTTGGTTGGTTTCGTTGGGATTATTTGCGTACATATCCGTTAACGGTCGCTCAAACAAATCGTCCAGATAAAATTAAAAATGCGCATAAACCTGCATTCAATGAGGCCGTTGACCACCATCACTCTCTTGCGAACTCTGGCCCACTGTCATTTCGTGAAGTTTGGTTAAATAAGTGGCGATATCATCTTGAGACACCCCCTTCCACAACTCCATTACTTGCCCACAATTACAAATCACCTCAGGCAACTTTAAATCCAAGACATTTCTATCCATTGAAAACGTTATTTCATCTCTATAATTACAGTCCTGACACTGGTAATGCGCCGAGATCGATTCTATTTGCGCATTAGCGATCATACTCTGATCCTCCAAGCACATTTTTATAAACTCAGCAGAGCACTCAACAAAAGACACATCCACCGCCTTAGTCACGCGCTTTAAATGATTACACCATACTTTCACACCACCATTAGTATGATTCATTATATTTTTTGTATTAATAATCAATCGCCCTTGATCAATTTCGTGCATAAAACTTAAGTCTGCGTCCCCCCCTATAAAACCACTTAAACTTACTTCTAAGTGATTACTCGCCTCCGAAATTCGTCGAATATGAAGATCGCTCATCAACATATTTTTAAATACCGTGAGGCTATGGATCGTATCACTCAAACGATCCGTCATGATGTCTTTGGTATTCGCCAACGCTTCGCACGCATCGGCATTGACCGTCAACGTTGACTTATCTTTAGAGGAGAAAAACTCATCTATTTCATGCATTTTCGACATTGTCTCACTAATCTCACTAACAATGTGATCTTGTGCGTTTTCCAACCGTAGATGAAGCCCTCCCAAGCTATTCAACACTTCGCGAGTTTTCGCTTCAGTTGCTTCTAATTTTTCAAGCGCCTTAACCAAATCTAATTTCATTTTATCAATGATGTAATAAAACGAGATATCACCGACAGAGGTACTAACCACTTTATAAAAACAATCAATAATCGGATAAGATACCTTTCCGCAGATCACCTTCGGCGTCAACATGGTCACCGCCATGTATTGCTCAGTCATAATCCCCAGGCATTTACCCGCAACGGTATTCATTACCTCTTTAAGGGGTGACTCGACACAATTGATAGGCGACGTTTTACTTGAATCCAACTCCAAATCAAACAATGCTGAAAACACGTCGCTATCTGCAGCGACAGCGACGACGCCAGTCACAGAGCCGATAAAATCGATGTAGGCAATGGTATCGCCCAACGGATTAAATGTTTCAGCCTTATAATCATTCGATTCGTTGATGTCTACGTCCACGTCGAATACGTCTTCCACTAGCTCAAAACACACACTAGATAACGTAGTAAGTACTCGAGATATGGTGTGAAGGTGACTCGCGATGACTTCGTCAGTAGCGGGCGGGTTTAGTGGTAACGGGGTTGGCGAGGCGTCAGCATCTCCAGAGGGGCCCGTTACATTACTGCTCGACATGMTCTACTCCTTACTAAACATCRTCCATCACCAACGACGATTAATGWAGTGCATCATTGATAGTGGCATTAAATTCCGCGCAAAAATCTGTTTTTTTAAACTTTAAGGGCTTGGCAATAAATCCCTTTGCGCCTAAATTAAGGCAATCGACCACCATTTTCTTATCCTCTATCGCAGAAATGATCACCGCGCTAGCATCCGCGTCAAAATCTAAAATTTCCATCAAGCAATCATGCCCATCTTTATTCGGCATAGTAATATCTAGCGTCACAATGTCCGGCCTAAACTCTTTATACATGTCCACGCCAATCTGACCATCCCTCGCTATTCCCACCACTGTATGACCACACCCTTCGACATGCGCTTTAATTTTATCGGCCAAAAAAGGACTGTCATCAACCACTAAAAAACTTGCCATATCTACCTCTTACAATTACTCGTTCATACCACCCACTAAACAAACGCTCACCCCCTTATTTTTCACGCTTGCAAACAACCTATCCCCAGGGCTAACACTAAGAGCCGCCTCAAAAAACAAGGTAGGGGTCTACTCCTTTTAGTCTAGACCGTTATCAATAATATAAACCTGCTTAACACGCTATTTTTGCTTTCATACACTTACGAAAACGCCCAACGTCCAACGTCCAACGTCCAACGTCCAACGTCCAAAAGGAGTATTTCACAACATCCCCTAGCCTCATACAGCCCTGTATTTATACACGTTATTCTAAGATAGAACCAAAGAGGATAAACGAATACTTTTTTTAATAATTCCTTTATATCGAGTCGGCCATAGTGATGTTRAATATTGCTACACTCTAAGAAGACCAAGCACGTTATTAAGCCGGTTCAACGACACTTATGTTTTTATTACAAGCACCCCAACGGGTAGTCATTCTGAGCTATTGTTTCTCATGACTCGTGATGACCATATTTTTACAACGTAGATACACCAATGATTCCCCTATGAGAACCCCGTAAATTTTGAGCACCAAGCCAATCACGGCTAATAAGCAACGCGATCAAATACGCTTATTCGCTACTAACTTTTTTAGATGTCTAGAAGACGTCGCCGACGTGCACCTTGAAACGCACTCATCCACTCTGCGTTCAGACGTCGGCTTCAGCTCAGAGGACGGCGTTTGGCTATATGTTGACTTCCACGGTACACGCTATATTTCACTAGGCGTTCTCATCCCTCAAGACACGTTCAACGCGCTATCAAAGCATATCAATCATACCGGCATCAGCGATAATGAGTTAACCTATCACGCACTCAAGGAAGTCATTAACACGGCCGGCGGACAGCTAACATCATCGCTTCAGACGGACACTGATGTATTAACCATGCGCTCGCCAGGGCTAGTGGACGGCGGTCGACTTCGGCTTGCCATGGTGCCCTTTCAACAATTAATCTATAAAACAAGCTTGGGTGAATTCAACTTTGTAATTTCCACCGATCAAGCTCGGCACGAATTACAAAGACTTTACGAACGTTCGGAAGCACTCAACGAAACCAAAAGTAATTTCCTATCCGTGATGAGCCACGAATTACGCAGCCCACTAAACACTATATTGGGTTTCAGTAATCGCGGGCTCAAAAAAATGCACAAAGACAGCCGCTACTATTGGCTGATGGAAAACGTCAACAACAGTGGACAGCAACTACTCGAGATCATTGATTCTGTACTCGACATGGCCACGATAGAGAACGGCACCTTTTCGATCACATTAATTCAAACTGACGTCGCGCTGGTAGTCAACAGGGCAATCCAGCATATTTCCGGACGCATCAAAGAGAAGCCTATTACGCTGTCCTTTAAAAATGACCTAAAGAGCGATGAATTTATTCTTGCCGATCAAGTACGATTCCAACAAATGCTCACCAACCTGTTGTCTAATGCAATCAAGTTTACCGATGCCGGGGAAGTCAACGTACTCGCCCAGACGCTTATCATGGACAATAACCAAACATGGGTTTCAATCTCCGTCACAGACACAGGACTGGGCATAAACAAAGAAGATTTAGGATTATTATTTATTAAGTTTTCACAAATAAATACAGGCGCGAACCGTAACTTTGAAGGCTCAGGCCTTGGACTTGCCCTGACCAATGAATTAGTCAAAAAACATAATGGCCGAATAGAAGTGMAATCCACACCGAATGTGGGAAGTTCATTTACGCTATTATTTCCACTGTTTAAAACAGCCTAACTAATTCACGGGCATAGTCTACGGCCCAATCAATGGCAACCCTAAAACACTCGCTTTAACTATTTCATTAATGCGCTCAAATAAATCCACTCGGTGGCAAGACTTACGAAACACCAAACAAATATCACGAGCCGGTGGATTCCCAGCAAACGGAATATAGTTAATTTGGGAGCCCTTTCGCCCACCTGGATTCTTAGCCAACGCCGGCATTAAGGTAGTCGCCTCGCCCGCCTCAATCATATAACGCAAAGTTTCTAGGCTGGTCGCGGCATAATCACTTTTTTTAAGGTTCTTGGCTAAACTACAGGCGTCCCACGCATGATCCCGCATGCAATGCCCTTCACCCAATAAAGCCAGCGTCTGCTCATTCAAGTCGCGCCATTTCACTTCTTTCTTATCAGCTAAAGAATGTTCACAGTGCACGGCCAAATAAAATTCTTCACTGTAGGACTTAAGCGCCGTTAAGCCGTCCAACTGGTCCTCCAATGGCAACGCCAAAACGATTAAATCTAACTTGCCTGCCCGTAATTCGACCAATAAATCTTGAGTTTTGGATTCATACAGTGCAAGCGTTAAATTGGTTAATTGTTTTTTAATCGGCTTGGTAATCACCGGCAATAAAAATGGCGCGATGGTAGGAATCAACCCCAACTTTAATTGCCCCGCAAGGGGGTCTTGGTAGTCCCGCGCAATACTTTGAATCATCACTCGCTGATCCAGTAGCTGCCGAGCGTGCTGCACGACTTCTTGCCCGACTTGAGTCATCAAGGCTTTTTTTTGACCACGCTCAATAAGCTGACAACCGAGAAACTCCTCGAGTTTTTTAAGTTGAGCGCTTAAGGTAGGCTGACTCACAAAGCACGCCGTCGCCGCCTTACCAAAATGACCCAACTCAGCCACCGCTACCAAATACTCCAAATCCCTAATATTCATAGCAACCTATCCCTATACCGACTTACTTATGCCCACCGACCTATCTATACCCACAAGCACAAACACAAGCACCGCCAACCCACCTAGCGGCGAAGCATCATAGACGCCATCTATCAAAATAATACAAATAATCGATTGGACCTATCACACACTGTACCCAATAATAGACTCATACACCAAGCAAACAGCGTTTAATTCAACAGCATCATTAACAACCAGAAAGGAGACACTATGAAAAACCAGGAAGGCTTATCCATACCCGAGATGGTACTTAGAACTTACGGCAACGGCGAATGGTCAGAGGTCAATACCAAAGCATTATTCGAAAACCGTAAAGTGGTGGTATTTTCATTACCCGGTGCGTTCACCCCCACCTGCTCATCCACCCACGTACCGCGTTACGATCAACTAGTCCCCAGCTTTAAAGAACAAGGCATCGACGAAGTCATTTGCCTAGCCGTCAACGACCCTTTTGTCATGGATGCTTGGCAGACCCAACAAGAAGCACACAACATCCGCTTCCTGCCCGACGGCAACGGTAAATTGACTGACGCCTTAGGCATGCTGGTTGATAAATCAGACCTTAACTTCGGTCAACGCGCATGGCGCTACTCCATGCTGGTGGAAAACGGTATCGTCCGAAAAATGTTCATCGAGCCCGATCAGCCCGGCGATCCATTTGAAGTATCCGATGCAGACACCATGCTCGACTACCTCAACCCGGATGCAGTCAAGCCACATTCAGTGACTCTATTTAGCAAACCCGGCTGCCCCCATTGCACGTCCGCCAAGCTACTGCTAAGCACTCACGGCTATCACTACGAAGAGATTGTTCTTGGCAGCAAYGGCCTAAGYTTTGCCAGCCTGGTGAATGTCACCGGTGCCACACAAACCCCTCAAATATACATCGATGGCGCGCGTATCGGAGGAGCCGCAGAGTTAGAGGAATATATTGCGGACAAGTCGAAGTTGTCATTAACGGAGTAACGGCTGCTCAATTAAAAAAATAGTACTACGTTTGCGCTACCCCTACTCAACTAGGGATAGCGCAAATTACAAAAATAACTGGCTGTAATTATATAACCGGGAATTCCATCAACGTCCACCCCATGCGCTTTTGGCGATATCCCTTCTGCCGAATCAAGTCTATATCCAGACTTGTTATAGGGAGCATGCAAAAAAGGAAATAAAGGCAGCATCGTTGCAAAGGTTCAATTAAATCCAGCGTGAGCTAAAAGCCCGCTGGCTGACCCTGACAACCTGCAGTGAACGTCGGTCAATACATCTTTAGCGCCCGCAGTTCCACGGATGGCTATGACATGTTCGCCTTTATAATGGCCATCACTTTTTCCACGCGCAATCAGGCCAAAACCACTCGTCCTATGAAATAGATTCGAAAATAATCCACCAGAAACACCATGAATATGCCCACCATCGAGTCCAAACTCAAAGTATTTTCCTACAATTTCCTTTAGGTCTCGTTCCAACTTGCCGTTACCCACTGCATTTTTTTCAGCGTCGTAGGCCGACAAGGCAAGCTGGGAAGCCATTGCCGGTGTAAGTACTGACATTTTATAACACGCCTAATTCAGCGAAAAAACTACCAGCGGCAAATGCTTTCAACTCCATGAGGCCACCTCGGGTCTTCAATATTATTGAATCCAATATCTTCTAATGAGTCATTAAGGTCGCAATTAAGTTGTAGTAATTTTTCACTTATCCCTTGGGCGGGCTCAATTGAGCTGCTCACGACAAACCAAAGCTGATACTTTTTATTTTCATAGAGAACTTCAATATTATTCCAAATGCGAGGCTCATGAAATATTGAACCCGGCTCTACTGCACTAACATTTTTTTCAGGGAAAGAAAAACGCCCGTGTTCATCCGTTTTGGTCTTCTGAGTTTTCTCGTAGACGCCGATATAGTCTAATTCTCGTAAAACAATCAAACCCGCCATCGGCTTACCATCTAACTTAACGCTGCCACGCACTTCCGGCGAAAGGTGGACATCATATTTATTCTTAAAAAAATCAAACATACCCGCTGCTGCATCGATTGGATGAACGAACATTAGTGCGGCAAGCAAAAGAGTGCATACGCCACTTCGGCCTAACCTTAAAGATGAGTTCAAGTGATTTCGACGACTATAAAACGCAGCTACCCTTGATGTAATGACACGCATAATTAAACCTTCTTAATACCAAGCAGATAGCTTAACAGTGGCTCACTAGCAGCGGCAAATGCTTTCAACCCTAAAGGCACGGCTTTCGAGGCAAGCAATACTATCGATCCGTCGACCTCCAGCAAGCCACTTAGGTCACAGTTAAGTTGTAGTAACTTATTACCTTGACCTTTGACCTGTTTCAGCAAAGCCTCCAATCCAGTAGCGATATCTTTTATTATTACCAGCAATTGTGACACACGTTTAAAATAAAGAATTACTCCCAGCGACAAATGCTTTGAACCGCATGAGGCCACCTGGGGTCTTCCAAGTTATCAAAACCTATGATTTCTTGTGAATCACTTAGGTCGCAGTTTAGCTGTAACAACTTCTCACTCTTATTTTTAGCCGGCTCCAGCGAACTAGTCACGTCGTACCAAAGTCGATGCTTGTTATCGTCATAAAGAACATGGATGTCATTCGCAATACTAGGCTCATGAAAAATCGATCCAGGCTCTGTTGCACGAACACTTTTTTCAGGAAATGAAAATCGGCCCTGCTCATCCGTTTTAGTTTTCTGGGTTTTTTGATAAACGTCGATATAGTGCAATCTGCGTAAAACCACCAAACCCACCACCGGCTCACCATCCAACTTAACGCTGCCACGCACTTCTGGCGAAAGATGGACATCCTGTTTTTTCTTAAAAAAATCCAACATACCCGCAGTCGCCTCCATTGACGGCACAAACAACAACACAACCACTAGCAACGTGTATACGCCAGTTCGGCTCAACCTCAATGATAAACCCAAGTGAGCTGGGCATTTAAACAACGCAGCCCGTCTTAATGTAGGTACAAACATATTAGACCGTCCCCATATTCCCCAAGCAACTGAATAAAGAATTACTACCAGCGGCAAATGCTTTTAATCGAATGGGGCCATGCTGGATACTCTACATTATCGAAATCAATAACATTCAACGAATCATTTAAATCACAATTTAAACCTAATAACTTTTTACTTTTTCCTTGAGCCGCCTTTATTGACCCATGCACATCCCACCAAAGTTGGTATTCACGATCTTCATAGATAACCCTAATAACATTTAGCAAACTGGGCTGATGAAGCAATGACCCAGGTTTTACAGAATTTATGCTTTTCTCCGGAAAACAAAATCGCCCCTGCTGATCAGTTTGGGTTATTTCAGTTTTTTCGTACTCTCTCAAATAAGCCAATTCTCGAGAAACCACCAACCCCACCACAGGCTCACCATCCAATTTAACGCTCCCCCGCACCTCCGGCGAAAGGTGAACATCCTGTTTTTTCTTAAAAAAACCAAACATACCCACTATTGCCTCGAGCGCAAAATCTGCGCGTTAATTTAGAACCTTTTTAATCGAAGCTCCAGGGGTATTTTTCGTATTATGTACCTTGACACTCCACCGGATCACCCGCCTACGCGCGCCAGCAACCCCCCCTTACGCTAATCAATCCAAGCACGGCGTGTTATACTGCCGCGCTTCGCGCCTAGCTACACGGCACAGCTGCTGCGACACTTTCTCGCAGCTTAGCCACGACGCTAAGGATTCGACCTCTAAGCATCGACAACGCCCCACCGGCAACTAAACTTCGATCACTAGATTCTCGGTAAAATAGGGCCAGCGGCACGATTTACGCTTTATCCACCTACTACATTATTTTTAAAGGGCTGTAACAATGGCAAATGATCAAGAGAACAAATTATGGGGCGGACGCTTCACTGAATCCACCGACGCCTTTGTCGAAGCCTTTACCGCCTCCGTACAATTCGATCATCGTCTCGCCACCCATGACATTACCGGCTCCATCGCCCACTCGCGCATGCTGGCAAAAGTAGGCGTACTAACCTCCGAAGAAAGCGACACCATCATCAATGGTTTAGGCGATATTTTAGCCGACATTGAAATGGGTCAGTTTGAATGGTCCATCGCGCTCGAAGACGTGCACATGAACATCGAAGCCAAGCTCACTGAGAAAATTGGCAGCGTTGGCAAGAAGTTGCACACCGGTCGCTCAAGGAATGATCAGGTCGCCACCGATATCCGCCTATACCTTAGAGAAGAGATCGATACCATTTGCCAACAGATCACTGAACTCTCTAAGGGTTTGCTGCAACAAGCCAAGCAAGAAAACGACACCATTATGCCGGGCTTTACCCACCTACAAACCGCACAGCCAGTAACCTTTGGGCATCACATGATGGCCTGGTTCGAAATGTTGCAACGGGACTATGATCGGTTTCAAGACTGCCGAAAACGCGTCAATCAGATGCCGCTTGGCGCAGCTGCACTAGCTGGCACTACCTTCCCTATCGACCGTGCTTACAGTGCTGATTTACTGGGTTTTGATCAGCCCTGCTTGAATTCGCTAGACGCCGTCAGCGATCGTGATTTCGCCATTGAGTTCACCTCAGCCGCCAGCATCTTAATGATGCATCTCTCGCGCTTCTCAGAAGAGCTAGTGCTTTGGGCCTCGGCTCAGTTCAATTTCATCGACATCCCGGACCGCTTCTGCACCGGCTCCTCGATCATGCCCCAAAAGAAAAACCCTGATGTGCCTGAGCTAGTGCGTGGTAAATCAGCCCGCGTCATAGGCAGCCTCAACACCTTACTGATACTCATGAAGTCCCAGCCTTTGGCTTATAACAAGGACAATCAAGAGGATAAAGAACCCTTATTTGATACCGTCGATACAGTCCAAGGTTGCTTGCGTGCTTATAACGGCATGGTGCCAGCCCTCAAACCTAATCGCGATGCATTACGAAAAGCAGCGTTTCAAGGCTATTCCACCGCGACCGATCTAGCGGATTACTTAGTGAAGAAAGGCATTCCATTCCGTGATGCGCACGAGATTGTCGGTAAATCAGTGGCCTACGGCATCGAACAAAACAAAGACTTAAGCGAACTCAGCTTGCCGGAGATTAAGCATTTTTGCGATGTCATCGAACAAGACGTGTTTGATGTATTAACGCTTCAAGGCTCTGTCTCTGCGCGTGACCACCTAGGCGGCACCGCGCCTCGGCAAGTATTAATCGCCATTGAAAATGCTGAAAAAATGCTCGCCAAACGTCTCTAGCACCCAACACACGTCTATCAACACGTAACGCCCAGCCAAGGATAGGCCGGGCATTGACCCGCGATCTCCGCACAACCCACCTTTACATTATTCTCCGCGAGCCCTGCCCCCAGCTTCTATACTAAGAGGTATGGCAGTAACAGGCATTATCGCCCCCAATTTAGATGACGGCATCGACCGCAAAACGCTTAAAGAGCTAAAAAAGCGTTTTATGGAGGTTAACAGCGGTCGCTTAGCGCGCACAAAATCCGCGCTGCCGCTTCGCCATCAGCGCTTTCTTGATGTGTTACCCCTACTACTTCATGTCAATCACCCGCTGCTGCCGGGCTACAACAACTCCTCCACCCCCGCGATCATCGGTGACTACAAACCCGACCGCCCCACCCTACAGCAAGCGCAATGCCTAACCCGCAGTTTCAAATACAAA
>NVVB01000033.1 GCA_002402085.1 Gammaproteobacteria bacterium | reverse complement strand
ATATCAATTTCATGGCCACCCATGCGCGCGGCCTTATCTGCCTAACGTTGACTCAGGAACGCTGTGARTTCTTGAATTTGCCGTTAATGGTGTCTGAGAACGATTCGTCTCATGGGACTAATTTTACGATCTCCATCGAAGCCAAAGAAGGCGTTACAACGGGGATTTCTGCTGCGGATAGAGCGCATACCGTGCGCGTTGCGGTAGGCAAAGATTCCAAACCCGGTGATATTGTCTTGCCTGGGCACATCTTTCCGTTGATGGCTGAGTCGGGCGGTGTACTTTATCGTGCGGGTCATACTGAAGCAGGCTGTGATTTATCGCGTCTAGCGGGACTTGATCCTTCGGCGGTGATTGTTGAGATCATGAATGCCGATGGCACCATGGCTCGTAGGCCTGACCTAGAAGTCTTCGCTGAAGAACATGGTTTGAAAGTCGGTACGATTGCCGATTTGATTCAATACCGTGCGGTGAATGAGAAAACCGTTGATCGCATTGCTGAGCACGAAATTGAGACAGAATTTGGTCCGTTTCGCGTGGTGAGCTATCGTGATCTTATTGATGACATCAGTCATATAGCATTGGTGCGCGGTGACCCGAGTAAAGTGGACAGTCCCCTTGTTCGAGTTCAATCCCCGGAAACCATGCGGGACTTGTTACAGACTAAAAAACAAGACGGTGGTTGGAATCTATCGAAGTCCTTAAGTCGTGTGGCTGAGGAAGAAAATGGTGTTGTGATTCTTCTGGGTCATGARGACGTTAATAACGATTTAGCGCAGTTGGTTGATGATTATTGCGCCCATCGTTTTGATCAGAACATTTCTTATCGGGGCCATCGTATCATTGGTTCAGGATCTCAGATCTTAAGAGACCTTGGGGTTCATAAAATGCGTTTATTAAGTTCGCCCACTAAATTCACTGGCTTGTCTGGATTTGATCTGGAAATCGTCGAATACATTCCGTTTTCATAGTTCAAGTTTATGGTTCATAGTTCGTGGTTCATAGTTCGTGGTTCATAGTTCACTAGTCATGTGACGCAGGCTGGAGGTGTTGGCCCCCGATTTGCGGCAGCAGAGTTTATAATTATCGAATTCAGTTTTAATGAAAGGTTGTTGCAATGAGTGAAATTAAATCAACGGAAGGTGATTTCCGTTCCGTCTCAGGCCGCTACGCATTAGTGGTGGGGCGCTTTAATAGTTTTGTAGTGGAAAGCTTGGTTGAAGGCGCAGTCGATGCATTGTTGCGTCACGGCGTTGCAGAATCTGATATTGAAATTTTTCGAGTGCCGGGTGCGTTTGAGATGCCTTTAGCGGTTCAGAAAGTTGCTGGCACCAAGAAATTTGATGCCATTATTGCACTCGGTGCGGTCATTCGTGGTGGCACGCCTCATTTTGAGTACGTTGCGGGTGAGTGTACTAAAGGCATTGCGCAGGTCTCGCTTGAATACGGTATTCCCGTTGCATTTGGTGTGTTGACCGTGGATTCYATTGAGCAAGCGATTGAGCGTAGTGGCACAAAAGCGGGCAATAAAGGCGCTGAAGCAGCCATGAGCGCTTTGGAAATGGTGAGTCTATTTAACAATATGGGTATTTCATGAGCGCATCGAATGCGCCTAATAAATCTAGGCCTTCCGCACGAAAGAAAGCCCGGCGTTTAGCCGTTCAAGCGCTTTATCAATGGCAGGTTGCCGGTGGCAACTTGACCGCGATAGAGAGACAATTTCTTGAAAATAATGATACCCGTAAAATTGATACGGATTATTTTCATGAGCTCTTGCATAAAATCCCCTCGGTGGTGGATACGCTAGACGAAAAAATTGATGCCCTAATAGACCGTAAAAAGGAAGAGTTAGGGGTGGTCGAATTAGCGGTACTTCGAATTGGTGCTTATGAGTTGATGCATCGAGTTGATATCCCTTACCGTGTTGTTATCAATGAAGGCGTTGAACTAACCAAAATGTTTGGTGCCGAAGAAAGCTTTCGATATATTAATGGGGTGCTGGATAAAATTGCCAAGCAGACCCGTCAAGCAGAGCGTTCAGAAAAGAAAAGTTAGCGTTTGTCTTGTACGGTGGTTTATGACCAATAAACCACCGTACGAATTTAACAGACCACAAAAAATACAATCCCAGTTCACTTCATTTATATCATGCCTTTATCTGAGTTCGAGTTAATTAATCGGTTTTTCCGCCGGTCAGATGTGCCCAATAATGCATCTGTGGCGACAGGCATCGGTGATGATTGCGCCGTTCTCAATGTCCCCGTGGGTGAGCAGTTATTAGTGTCTACTGATACCTTAGTGGAAGGCGTACACTTTCCCGAGGGCGCATTTCCCTGCGAATTAGCTTATCGATGTATCGCGGTGAATGTCAGTGATATCGTTGCCATGGGGGGAGAGCCTCAGTGGCTTAGTTTGGCGTTGACGCTTCCTAAGGCGGATGTTGCTTGGATCGAGTCTTTTAGCATTGGCTTTTTTGAAGCGGCGGATGACTTTGGGGTTCAGTTAATCGGTGGGGATACCACACGAGGCCCCTTAAGTATCACCATTACTGTGCATGGCTTTGTGCCGTCTGGATTGGCGTTGTTGCGATCTGGCGCGCGGGTTGGCGATGATATCTATGTCAGTGGTGTGCTGGGGGATGCGGCGGCAGCGTTGCATCAAATACAAAATAACCCCCAGGAATCTACTCACTGCTCTCAGTTAACCCGTCAATTCTACCGACCACAGCCGCCGGTTAAATTAGCAGTAGTCTTACGCGGATTGGCATCGGCGTGTATTGATGTCTCGGATGGTTTGCTTGCTGATTTAAAGCATGTGCTTACTGCCAGTGACGTGGGCGCTGAGTTAACGTTGGATTCAATTCCTTTGAGTGACGCATTAAAAAAATATTGTAATCACCATGGTTTAAATGCCACTGAGTTAGCGTGTACGGGCGGTGATGATTACCAGATTTGTTTTACGGTGCCGTCGGCTTTAGAGGGCGAATTAAAAGGCCGGCTTGAGGCGATTGATATGCCCGTTAATAAGGTGGGGCGTATTGTTTTTGGCCAAGGGCTGAAGTGCTTTGATAGCCATGGTTCGGAAAAAGCCATGACACGAACTGGCTATCAGCATTTCAAATAGCTAAATTCCAAATAACTAAATTCCAAATAACTAAATTACAGACAGCTATATTCCAGACAGCTATATTTCACACAACTAGAGTTTCAGGTGATTATGAGTTCAGTTCCCCGTGGTAGTTTAAAAAACCCCATTCATTTTCTTGCGCTTGGTTTCGGCTCTGGAATGGCGCCTAAAGCACCGGGCACTTTTGGTACGCTTGCGGCGGTTCCCATTGTGGCTGGTTTAAGTCTATTTTCCTCGTCGACCTATCTGATCGCCTTGCTGGTCGTGACGGTTAGTGGCTTTTGGATTTGTGGAAAGACGGCGAAAGATTGGGGTGTTCACGACCACTCTGCAATTGTATGGGATGAGATCGCTGGGTTTATGCTGACAATGCTTTGGGTGCCGGTTAGCTGGACTAGTCTTATTGTAGGCTTTGCTTTGTTTCGGCTGTTTGATATCGCTAAGCCGTACCCGATAAGCTGGCTGGATAAAAACGTTTCCGGGGGCACAGGGATTATGGTTGATGATTTGCTTGCGGGGATATTTGCTGGGGTGTTGTTGCAGTTGTTTTTGTTTGTGATCTAATTTTTAAAGGTCATCAGGATGACATTTTTTGGGGGTTAAATAATAAAGGCACAATGTCTACACTGAGAACATTATGCCTTTATTACCAATAGCGCTGAAGTACGACTTCTTTTAAACGCTATAGTACGTCATTACGAACGTTTTTTACGTGCAGCACCGATACCAACAAGACCAAGTCCTAATAATACGATAGAGGCAGGTTCTGGAACGCTTCGTGATTTGAATGCAAAGTTTAAATCCCAATGATCATAGCCCGTTTGGAATTGGTTTTGAATCCATGCAGAACCACCGATCTCGTCTTTGACTTTTGCGTTAGCGCCTAATCCGTATTGGAAACCAAATCCGCATGAGCCACAATTTTCAACGGTGAAGGATTGGGTGTTACTGCTATCACTGTTATCAGTGATTGTGATCGTGCCAGCTAATGTTTCGAAAAAGTCTGCAAATGAATTTTCGCCAGGTGACGTTTCTAGTCCGAGTTCCACTTTATAAGCAAACTCATCATGCCAATCAGAAAGACTAAGGTCGATGATCGCAGTGTAGGCGTCGGATTGTGCGACGGCATTTAATGTGCCAGTGATAACCCCACCTGTTTCGTCGACGATAAAGTCGCCTGAGCTGATACTAAACGTGTTGTCAGGGAGGAAGTTTCCGTTTGTCCATAGTCCGTGAGGGGCGGCGCCGTCGTTGTAGTTAAGAACGTCATAGGCTGCGATAACGGTCGCGCTTGCATTAAAGGAGAGCAGGGCGGTAAGCGCTGCTGTGAGTGCGGTAATACGGGATAAGCTTTTCATGCTAAAGATTCTCTTAATGAACTTCGTGTTAGTAACACCTTTAATGCAATCTATGAGCCAATATTTGAGGGGCTGCTATCCCCTTGTTTTATAGGCCTAATTCGTCGGCTTGAACTGATAGGCTGTCCATGGTGTTAAATAATTAAACAGTCTTTCCGATTGGCTGGATAAGCTTGTTCGCTAAATGGGTGTTGTTTGTGTCGGCGGAAACTTGCACAACCACTTGTTTTATATGAGAATTTCATTGGTTGGTTGAGCAAGAAATACCCTTTACTTGCAGGGTAAAAAATATTGACAGGTTTAGGGTTTTGGATTGATTGAGTTGTTCAGTTGAAGTGTAAGTTATTGATTTGGCTTGACTCTTTTGTTGGTTTTTGGGCGCTGTTGTGCTGTGATAGGCGGGGTGGTCACGGCGCCTAGCCTGACAAGCGGTAATATTATGAGTTTAAATGATTAGGTTTCATGGTTGGGTTCTTTGGCTTTAATTGTTGGTCAGGGCAAGGCTGATCTCTTCTAGGATTGCTGGGTCATCGATTGTAGCGGGTGCAGTGAAGGGTTCTTGGTTCGCAATGCTGCGAATTACTTTGCGTAAAATTTTTCCTGATCGCGTTTTYGGTAATCGATTAACGATAAAGGTTTGTTTGAAACAGGCGAATGGGCCGATTTGATCCCTAATGAGGGCGACAAGTGCTTGCTCTAGCGTTTGCTGCTCAATATTGCTCTGGTCTTTTAAGATGGCCAACGCAATGGGCACTTGGCCTTTTAAGTTGTCATTGATACCCACTACTGCGCATTCAGCAACGGCTGCATGGGAGGCAATGATCTCCTCCATTTCGCCCGTTGACAGCCGATGGCCTGCGACGTTAATTACATCATCCACTCGCCCCATGACGAATAAAAAGCCCTCAGAATCAATGTAGCCGCCGTCACCGGTGAGATAGTATCCGGGGTAGGTAGACAGATACGCGTTATGGAAATGTTCTGGGTTTTGCCACAGGGTGGTGAGGCAGCCTGGGGGCAGGGGCAGCTTTAAGGCGATATTGCCGGTTTTGTTGGCCCCTAGAATGTTTCCTTCGTTATCAAGAATATTGATTTTAAAACCTGGAATTGGAAACGTGGCTGAGCCCGCTTTGGTGTCTTGGGGTTCAATGCCAATCGGATTGGCCGCGATTGCCCAAGCGGTTTCGGTTTGCCACCAATGGTCTAGAACAGGAATTCCGAGTAGTTCTTTGAGCCAGTGATAGGTAGGCGGGTCGAGCCGTTCACCTGCAAGGAATAGGTTTTTAAGACTGGAAATATCATACTTCTCAAGCAGAAGCCCTTCAGGGTCTTCTTTTTTGATTGCGCGAAACGCAGTGGGGGCCACGAAAAACGCGTTCACTTTGTACTCTTCAATGACTCGCCAGTAGGCGCCGGCGTCTGGTGTTCGTACTGGTTTTCCTTCGTAGAGCAGGGTGCAACAACCTGAAATAAGCGGGGCATAGACAATGTAGGAATGCCCAACCACCCAGCCGACGTCGGAACCTGCCCAGTACACATCCCCGGGTTTGCAGTTGTAGACTGTCTCCATACTGTATTTCATAGCAACGGCATGTCCGCCGTTGTCTCTCACGACGCCTTTGGGGCGTCCCGTGGTGCCCGAGGTATACAGGATATACAGTGGATCAGTGGATTTTAGTGGCACTGGGTCCACGGCTAATGCCGTTGATAAAAGTGTATCCCAATCGCGGTCTCTAGGTTCTGAAAGCTCAGCTTCAAGCTGTTCGCGCTGCAAGATAATGCAATGTTCAGGGGTGTGCTCGGCTTGTTGGATTGCACTGTCCAATAGCGGTTTGTAAGCAACAACGCGATCGATTTCTATGCCGCATGAGGCGCTGATAATGACTTTCGGTTGCGCGTCATCGATGCGAACAGCGAGTKCYYNGRCWNGCWRRNNGCSTSCAWMKRCKRCRSRNTSCAMWGCGMYKRKYCKCKYKCASSCRWKCMTGGNCRATCACGGCTTCCGGTACCATGGGCATGTACACGATTACGCGGTCGCCTTGGGTGACGTCTAGGGCTTTGAGTACGCCTGCAAAGCGAGCGACTTGTTCGGTGAGCTGCGCGTAGCTGTATTGCTTTTTGGTGTGAGTAACGGGGGAGTCGTATATTAACGCGGTGTGATCACCCCTGCCGTTCTCGAGGTGGTAATCTAGTGCAAGGTAGGCGGTGTTAAGTTCTCCGTCTTCAAACCATTGATGCTGACCCGAATCGTTTTGACTTAAAATCGTTTGGGGTTTTTTGTACCAGGCAATGCCTTCGGATTTCTCTTTCCAAAAGTGCTCTGGTTGTTGAATCGATTGCTGGTACTGAATTGAGTAGCTCATGTTTTTTATGTGCCGGTGTAATTGTTATTGGTTTAAAGCGTTGGCTTTTGATTGTTGATGAATAAACACAATGCGAGCTAATACGATTTTGGTAATCCCAGCACTTTCTCGGCAATGTAACTTAAAATTAATTGCGGTGAGATGGGCGCGATTTTAGGGATCATTATTTCGCGCATGTAACGTTCAACGTGAAACTCTTTGGCGTATCCGTAACCCCCTAAGGTATTCATGGCGCGCGTGCAGGCTTTAAAGGCCGCCTCGGCTGCGAGGTATTTGGCGCCGTTGGCGTAGGGGCCGCAGCTTTTTCCCTGGTCGTAGAGGCCGGCGGCATTAAAGGTCATTAAGTTGGCCGCTTCTAATTCGCACCAACTCTCTGCTAAGGGGTGTTGTATGCCTTGGTTTTGGCCTATGGGGCGGTTGAATACTACGCGCTGATTGGCGTACTCGGTGGCTTTGGCTAGCGCAGCACGGCCGACGCCTATGGATTCGGCAGCGATTAAAACTCGTTCAGGATTGAGCCCGTCGAGTAGATAGCGAAACCCCATGCCTTCTTCGCCAATACGGTCTTCRTAGGGTACGGGCATGCCGTCGAAAAAGACTTGGTTRGARTCTACGCATTTACGGCCCATTTTTTCAATTTCTCTCACTTCAACGTATTGACGATCAAAGTCCGTATAGAACAGGGTGAGGCCATCCATGGGGTTAGCGCATTGTTCGCTGGGAGTAGTGCGCACAATGATCAAAATCTTGTTGGCGATTTGAGCGGTCGAGGTCCAAACCTTATTGCCGTAAATTAAGTAATGGTCGCCATCGCGCTCTGCGCGGGTGGTAATCGCGGAAGTGTTCAGTCCTGCATCGGCTTCGGTGACGCCAAAGCAAGCGATGTCGTCGCCGCGTATAAGAGGCGGTAACATGCGTTCTTTTTGTTTGTCGGTGCCGTGCTTGAGTACAGGGTTGAGGCCAAAAATATTCATGTGAATTGAAGAGGCACCACTAAAGGCGGCCCCCGATTGAGCCACTGTTTGCATCATGAGGGCGGCCTCGGTAATGCCTAGCCCCGATCCGCCGTATTGCTCTGGCATGGCAATGCCTAGCCAGCCGCCATCGGCCATTGCTTGGGTGAACTCAAAGGGGAATTCTCCATTGTGGTCACGACTAAGCCAATAGTCGTCTCCAAATTTTTGGCAAATTTTGTTAATGGAGTTCTTTATAAACAGCTGGTCTTCAGAAAAGCTAAAATCCATTTTTAGATCCCGAATTTTGTTATTGGTATTTAATTACGCGTATGGCCAGGTCTACAGTGCTGGAGGTTCTTATTTTTATTCTTGATTAGCAATTAATTCGCTTATTCGACACGGAGTAAAACGTACCGTTCAATGACTATACCTCGAAATACCGCGGGTAGAAAGAAGGGGTTCGAATGAGGGGGTTTAGCTGCGGCTGGGGAATATTTTGGTAAGAGGCTTTTGGGTATTATGCGACACGCTCATGCATATGTTAGTGTCGGGTTCGATTATTAATTTGAGTGCTAAAACGAAAAGGTAGGCAAAGCATGGGTGGCAATAAATCAGCGCTAATTACTGGCGCTTCCGCTGGGATTGGGAAGTCGTTTGCGGAGCATTTCGCGAAACAAGGGTGGGATTTAGTGGTGACCGCTCGGCGACGTCCCCAACTGGAAGCGTTGGCAAAAGATTTGGAAAGTCGATATAGCGTTAAAGTAACGGTGATTCCAGTGGATATGTCGGAATCTGGGGCGCCACAGTTTTTGTTTGATGAAGTGTTGTCGCGAGGCATTCAGATTGATGCGTTGGTGAATAACGCCGGTTACGGTGTGCCGGGGGATTACGTTACTACTGACTGGAAACAGCAGCAGGATTTCTTACAGGTACTGGTTACTTCGGTGGCTCACCTTTGTCATTTGTTTTTACCCGAAATGGTAAACCGAGGCTATGGCAGAGTGATTAATGTGTCTTCAATTAATGGCTTGTTGCCTTGCTCGCCAGGTCAATCCTTATACGCGGGAGCCAAGTCTTTTGTGGTGGGCTTGTCTCATACCTTGCATGCGGAGTCTGGCGAATATGGCGTCAATGTCTGCGCTCTGTGCCCAGGTTTAACYTACACTGAGTTTCATGATGTGACGGGGACTCGAGATATGGTCAGCCGGGTGCCTAAAAGCCAATGGTTGGATTCTGATACGGTGGCACGCTTGGGCTATGAGGCGGTAATGCGCGGTGACTTGCTCTGTGTGACCGGGAGCTCGTCGAAGCTTATTGCTTTTATAAMRYKTYTAMWRMMMMRGKMRMCAAWRGTWWKYTTAAKGWRMWAGMRWKCCAAAAAAATCCGTAAAACAGGCTGATCTTATCGAGGAATGTTGCCTAATTCTGAGTCGTCGTGTTTGTTCTCTGACAAACGCACGACTAGGCCGTAGCCAAACCCGAAGATGGCATAAGCGGAGATGAGTGCGAGTAATATTTCGGTGAGTATCATTGCGAAGCCTAGCGCGTAACCCGTAAGAATCCCAAAAAACTGTATGATATTCAGTATCTTGTTTTCACGTGACTTGAATTTCGGAAGATACAGTGTTGTGAGCATCATTACTGAGCTAAGTAACATGAAGATCGCTAAGGCTGGCAATAAGGCATTGTCGGCTCTGAAGAAGTCATATTCGATGGCAATAATAAGAAATACAACATTGAACCCGCCCGCTAAGGTGCTGGGTAGGCCGAGAAAGAAATCAGGGTTGGCATCGGCATCGATGGCATTGTAGCGTGCAAGGCGCATCGCGGCACACAGCATGTAGGCTGAGATACAGACCAGTAATAGTACTTGGTTGTCTGCGTACCATTCGGGCGCGAGTTCTTGGTAGGCTTTCAATAGACAAATAGCAGGGGCTAAGCCAAAGGCAATTAAGTCCGCCAGACTGTCAAATTGAGCGCCAAATTCTGATTTCGCATTCATTAAAGAGGCTGCGAAACCGTCCAATTTGTCCATCAATACGCAATAGACAATGAGATGACACGCCAAAACCGTGGGGATTTGTGAAATGCTAAGGAATTCAATAGCACCCGTGACCAAGAGGATTGCCCAGGCTCCAAGCAGGAAATTTAGGCTGGTGAAGAAGTTGGGCACAATGTAGCGAGCATTTTTCATTTCTTAAATACCTTGCTTGAAAGACTGGCTTTCGTTGGCATCTCGATAATATTCTGTGAAATTTTATAGGGTTAGCGCCCGAGTATGAATTTAACGGTGCGCTCTCTATGGATTAACTTCGATTCTACTCGCATTTTATGGGGAATTGGAGGTTTTTGAACAAAAGTTGTTGTAACCAGAGGCTCTAGCGCAGTCCGCCAGTGGCTTGTAATATTGTTCGCTATAACGGCCGTACGTTGGCCTTTAATTGCGTATAAAGGCGTACTGGGAACCGAGTTGAGAGCGACATTGAACTGCCCATACTGAGCGTTATTTTATGTCTTTGTTGGTACCGGTTGCTCTTTACCCCTGTCGCGTTGGGGGGTTAAAACCAAATTAGAATGCCTGAAAGATTATCCCTGGCTTCCCCGCTTAGGACTGTTTGTTTCAAAAAGTCACCGGCAGTTAAGGGCGCATCATAAGATAGCCCAAGGTTTATTTGTTCGTTGCTCAGGTCGCCGTATAAACCATCTGAGCAAAGAAGGAAGCGATCACCTGGTTCAAGAAGAATAAACCCACTTTCTACGTCTAGCTGTTCATATACGCCGATGGCTCGAGTAATCGCATGATTTGCTTTCGCTTTTGGGGCCGTGTCGCTCGGCGGGTATTCGTTGTGTACGGAATGGTCTTGAGTGAGCTGTATCAGTTGATCGTTTCGCCGTAAGTACAGTCTACTGTCACCGGCCCAGAGGTAGGCGCATTGATTCTCACTGCGTAATAAAATGACCACAGTGCTGCCGCAGGTCACTTGTTCGGCTTTAGAAAAAGCCAAAATTTCACGATTAACCTGGTTTAAAACGCCTTTAATTTGCTCAAGGCTGTCAAAGATATCACCGTGTAATTCCAATTGGCTGAGTTGTTCAACGATYGCCTGACTGGCCCTTTCGCCGGCGCTGTGTCCGCCCATACCATCGGCGACCACCCACATAGAGTGGTTGCTATGACTTAATATCGCATCCTGGTTCTTTTTGCGGCGGTGCCCTGTTTCGCAAAATGCAGCGCTTAGCTGTGCTTCAGGGGTGGATTCTTGGCGAGTGGGGGTTAAATCCAGCGGTGTGGAGGTAGTTACCTCTGTGATTGGGCGTTGTAAAAAATTGGGTTGAGTGATATCGCTGTTTATTGGATTCTTTTGTGTTGGGTCGGCCCGTTCTTGCTGGGGTGGTTCGATTTTAGCAGGGCTGCTGGTTTGTTTGATGCCTGGCGTTGTGATGGGGCCAGCGATGGGTAAGGCGCTCATGTGCTTGACGGCGGATTGGTCGATTAAGGGGTTGGCAGTGATGTCTTCAGGTTCCGAGAAGGCGCTATCAACAGGCAGCTCTTTATTAGTGATTATGGGGGGGGCGAAGGCTTCTATGTCTATGGGGCTTTCTACAGCCGCATCAGTGACGGTAGAACTTATCTGGTGAATGCTTGCGTCATTAATTGATGCTTGGCTGTCTGTCGAAGAGGGTGGCGTTAATATGTCCGGTGCTGAAGGATATGCCATTGACTCACTGGAAAGGTCTGTCGGGTCAGAGGCTAGGTTGTGCTGAATATCGTGTTCTTCCGGTATCGGTTCAGCGGCGGGCTCATTAATCACGATGGATAGTTGTTGCTGGCGCCAATGATGGCTGCCGTCGAAGCCCGCCAACATGGACACAAATTGATGTTTGTTAGGCAGTCCACTGTTGACCAATAGCGACGGTTCAATGGATTGGCTGCCATTGCTCCACCACAAGGTGGCGTTGGTGTGCTGCTTCATTAAATTCATTTGCCACAAGCTGGAAACCGCACCGGCCATGTCGGCTTGGTCGGAAAGAATAAAGCGATGGCAGTTGAGGGTCTCAGGCAGTATGTCGATCTGTTGCCGATGGATGATCTCTTGAATGGCTAGACTGGATTGCTCAAGGTCTAGGCTCAGCTCATCGATGTTGGCATTGTCGGCATGAAGGTAGGTAAGAAACGTTGATTCTAGATCGGTGTAGATCGCTTGCATGGCCGAAGAAAACAGTGCGGGTATTTGTTGGGGGTGCACTGGGATGGCAATGGTCATTGGGAAATAGCGCCCGACACGATCCACTGACGGCGCAACAATACCGATATAGGCGTTGGTATCAATGACTGCGGGCGAGATAAAGAAGCGCCAAATCGGACTGGTAAGGTAGTGCTCCGTCCACTGACTTCCAAAGTGCTGCTGTACGGCCAATAGATTATTTTGCAGCCAGTTGTCCCAACGATGCACAAAACGTTGAGACAAGTTGCGCTGTATAAAATCACCGTTAATAGGAAGTTTGCCAAAAAACCCAAATTCAGGGTGATTATTTATATTGAGGCGGGGCATTTGAAATTCATCCTTGATGCAATTCGATAAGGGTTGTTAACGCCGCCAGCGGTGAGCGCGTAACTGGCAGAATATCCGCTGGGCGTAAGGAATTTAACATTGTAATTAGAATTGCTCGCGGCGCGTTTTAATTGGATTTTGTCTAACAAGCGGAACCATGCCCAGTCCCCTTCTGTATAGATAGAGATGTCGGAGCCATTCACTTGTTTGAGTGTGAAGTTGGCGCCTGAGCTTGGCTGTGGGCCAGGCCAGTTAAGTTGATTGGTGATCAATGGGCCAAACTCGTAGCTAACCGATTGGCCGTCTAGGTTGAGGTAGAAGCCTCGAAGCCCGTCGTCCAACTGTTGTGGTTTGATCTTAAAGGCCGTGTTGATTTCTTTTGCGCCGCGATCGAAGAAAGATCTTCTGATGGTGTTGGCCTTTTCAAATGCAGCCAGCGCTTCGGGGGAAATACTCACTAGACCTTGTTGGTCTTTATAGACACGCCAAGGCGATTTAGCGGTATCGATGTAATCTTTGAGATGCTCGTTAAAGAAATTATCCATAATCCCTTGGTAGCCAAAAAAGTCTCCGAAATCTACTAAGCTGATTTCTTGGCTTGAGCTTTTGACTAAGGGGTAGCGGTTCTCCACAACCCCTATGCAATACTCGTAAGACTCTTCTGCCCACAATCGGTTGATGTGAATCATCGCGCCCCCGAAGGCTAGACTAGCGGTTCGGTTGGCAACGCTGTTCATAAAGGGGGCAATCAGCAGCGGGGGTTGGCTTTGTGCGGTTTGACGAACACGAAGAATCTTTTCTTCGCCGGTCCCTATTAAAGATGAGTCTAACGCGCCGTTGCGAGAAATAAGTGAAACCTTACTCATGAACGTGTACAACTCATCGAATTGTGTCAGCGCACTTTCTAGTGGCAGCGTTTGGCCTTTTGTTTTAGCGGTTACTGTTCGATGAAGTGCAGCAAAACGTTGGGTAATCGGATCGGAGGACTGGGATAAAGCAGACGTATCAATTTCGGGTGAACTGCCTAATATGCGTTTTAATTTGGCCTGGGCTCGTTTGATCTTTGAGTTTTCCAGTAGCCCGGCATCAATTTGAACCACCCCAAACTGGGTTTGCTCCTTGATCGCTTCGACTAAGAGTTGCAACGGCGAGGGTTCTACTTGTCCTGACAAAATGTTCAGAACCAGTGCGGCATCGTTGTAGTTGGTGAAGGGAGCAATGTCGAGGTCCCTTAAAAGGTTCTCGTATTGAACAATGTAGTTCTTTTGATAAAGCGCTTTAACAGAGCTGATTAAAGATTCTTCATCAATATTACGGTTATGACGATAGCCTTCACCGTAAACCCAGGATTCGTCAATGACTTCATTGGTGAGGTTTTCAATCTCGTTGTTCATGATGCGTTGGTAGGCTTGCTTGGTATAAAGCGCTTCAACGCCTTCCGTTAAGGCCAGGCCGCTCTTTCGCACGAAGACCTGGTTAGCACGTTGCTGACCGGCATTGTCATAGACTGTGAAGGCTGGCAGTTGCTCTAAATCTAATTGTTGCAGGCGACTATAAATAGTACGTTCGAGAGGTGTGCTGGCGAGTTGGAGCTGTGCTTTTTCTATGAGCTCTGCGTCTAAGGCAATAGGCAGTGGCACCGGGCGTTGTCGAAATAACACGTCGATGTGAGACGATAATTGCTGATATTGCTCAGGTGAAAGTGATCGAGCAAGAGGTTGTAACCAGCTGAGGCGGTAAAAACTACTGACTTCTTCGCTATCAAAATGCTCTTCGGAGCCGAGCATGAGGTAGGTACGTAATGCGGCGTAGGTATAGGTGTCGTCGTTTTGACTCTCGCTGAGAGAGTATTCTGTTTGCAGCATTAACCGAGAAAGGAGCACTTTATTTAGGATGTCTTGGTAGCTGGCGGTGGCGCTTTCGCCAATTTTTTCTTGCTGAGAAAGTCCTAGATTCATTAATAGGGATGTTGAGATTGGGCTGTCATATCCGGCAGGCAGCGATCGAACTGCGTTTAACAAAGGAAGTGTTGCCGGAATGTCGACTTCTGTGGCGGGCAATTGACTGGAAATGTAGTTTGCTTCAGCGATCTGCTGTGATGCGGAATCGATGAAAGCGGTATTGTTGAGGTAGGAAGAGGTCCAGCCGCCCAAGGTCGTTAACGAGGCAATTCCTATGGCGGAGATGGCGCCAAGGCGATAGAGGCGAAGTCTTTTTTCAAGGCGAAGATCGGTGCCCACTAAACCGCTTTCTTTAAAGACAATGTTCTCGAAGAGGTTTTTAATGAAAAAACTTTTGCCCTTACTTTGGGCTAAAACCGGGGGCTTAGTCCCGCTCAGTTTATTCATTAGACGATCTATGGGGGTGCCTTCCTGTGTGCCGCTACAGAAGTAAAAGCCTCTGAGTAGTAGCGGCTGGGAGAAACGACTATTTTCGAACACGTCTACTAGGAATGATTCTAATAATGGCTTGATAACGTGCAGCTGCTTAGGGAATGAGCTTATCTTTTCTGCACGCAGCTGATCGCGCTCTTGGTGCAATCGAGAAATTAAACTCTGATTAACGGTTTGTAATAAGTGATCGTATTCATCAGAAAAAAGTTTCAAGGGTGATACGGTGTTAGCATCTTGATCGAGGGGGAATGTAATGCCCCATACTTGCTCGAGGTCGGTTTTGCTGTAGCTATCGAAATACTCTTCAAAACCTGAAATTAAATCGGTTTTAGTGACTAATACATAAACAGGGAATTCAACGTTAAACGTATCCCTTAATTCTTGCAGTCGATTGCTAACAGCNRCRACYTGTNWSWRCTCYWYSRWCKGSTRWTTKTRSYWWTAGTWMYWGWMWRMTNNTKGTNACAANAKAYKCYATTAATAGGTCTTCTCTTGCGGAATTTCTTGAGCAGTTGGAGGAAATTACGCCATGCCGTGCCGTCGAGTTCTTTATCACTGTCCTGGGTTGTATAACGCCCGGCAGTATCGATGATAATGCCTTGGTCGGTGAACCACCAGTCACAGTTTCGCGTGCCACCAATGCCTTGGATCGCGCCTGCGCCAGACTCTTTAGCCAATGGGAATTTTAATCCAGAGTTGACCAATGTTGTGGTTTTCCCGCTTCCTGGGGGTCCGATGATGATGTACCAAGGGATCTCATAAAAGTTAAATTTATTGCCCGTGATTTTGCTGGATTTTTTTAAACTCACTACCGCTTCTTTGAATTTACGCTGGAGTGTCTCGCGCTCATTCTTAGAGATGTCTTCGTTCGGATCACTCTGTTTAACAAATAAGTTGTCTAGAAAACCACTTTCTTGATTTTGTGATTTAATAAACCGATAAATCTTGAGGATCGACCAGATTGTGAAGATGCAAAGCATGGTCAACCATCGAGATAATGGTGACGCTAAAGGCGTGCTGTCTGCGATGGAGATTAAAGGACCGACAAAATAGATAATTAGTGCCAGGGAGATGGCCGTTATTATTGTCAGTGTCCAATCATTAAAGAGGAGTTTTTTTAATGTCTTCATGAGGCTCTATATTATGCGTATTTGGATCAATGGGAAAATAGTAGGATTTCAACGCGYCTGTTTTTGGCGCGATTGACGGAGTTAGTATTGGCTACCAAGGGTTGTAAATCCCCTAGTCCTTCGATTTGAATGTCTCGAATACCCAGGCGAGCCTGTAAAATAGTGGCGATGGATTGTGCTCTTTTCTTAGATAAATGGATGTTTGAAGGATATTCAATCGTTCGAATCGGAATGTTATCCGAATGACCAATGACTTTGATGGGGCCAGTAGACTGCTTGAGAACAGACGATAGCCTTTGGACCAATTCAGCGTTGGATACAATGGCRCTGCCTGAATTAAATAAGCCATCGCCAAAGAGAATGAACTTAAGGCCATAACTGGTTTTTTGTATGTCCAGGGTTTCACGYGCTAAGTCGTTGGTTAATTCCGCTAAAGGGATTGGTTGGGATGATTTTTGACTGACGATGCGTTGCTTTTTTACCAGCGGGGGGATGTTAAGGCTTAGCGCACGTACTTGGTTCGCCACTGGATCTGACTTGCCATTGAGATCGAAAAGCAAGCTACCAAAAGAGACCAGTAGTACTGCAAGCGATAGTGAGGCGGTGAGCCACAACATTTTTCCTTCTGTTAGCTTGTTTTTGCGCGTCTCAATACCCTCGGTAACCTTGGATAGTGGTCTGTCTTGATGTTGCCTTACTTGGCGAATATGCTGATATAAGTTTTCTTGTAAGCTTGAAATCTCGCTAGGCCCGCTGGCACGTAAACGGTATTTACCTAAAAAGCCGAGAGATAAACACACATAGCTTAGCTCCAGGATATCAATGTAACGCGCGCTTTGTTGCTCGTTTCTTTTTAATATCTCAAAAAACTTAGCGCCACCCAAAGCCTCTTTGTGAAAAAAGCTCAGTAATGATTGAGTGCTCCAGTGGCTCATTCCGCCCCAAGGGGTAGTTAAAATCATTTCGTCAACARATGAGCACATGATGTAGCGGGAGGTGATGATGATGTCATCTGTCTTTCCGGCCGCCCGAAGGTTCTCACTGATATTCTTAATTTGTAGCACCAGCTCACTGAACAGTCGACTGACATCTGGCGCACTGCTCATTTGTCGAAGCTGGGCTGCATAACAAAGTACGGGCAGACAATTGCCTAAAACYGCATTTTGTTCGTTAATTTGGATGTGAGATAGATTCGCAAGTTTGATCTCCCCCGCTAAAGGACTGCCCTGCGGCCGATTGATCGGGTCTGACGGATCTGTGTCCAGATGCCCCGCGGGTCTTNRTSCCSMWGGYTTTRCWKYGSKRGYMGMVRRTNCGRACNRRCRANNTMGGSWSANKKSCGMMTRSRWKCGRYRMTWKAAMANWCNTAKCAGNYWGMCYSRGKRTWRRRMWGWYAWMRKTRTTTGACATCAGCGCTTATTCCTTAATTGCCCAAAACTCGAGCTCTAGCCCATTGTATTCGCCGCCGATATGCAAGCCGAAGCCTTGGGATTGTTTTAAATCCTGCCAAGAAATTGAATCTCGGTTGAGCTGAAAGTACACAAACCCTGCATGGAAAGGGATTTTTCTGGGTGCTACAGGAAGAGCGGAAATACTGATGCCCGCCATTCCTGAAATAATTAGGTCGCGAATCTTCTCAACGGAAGTGATGTTGATTTGCTTAGGCAGTGTGGTTCTTAGCTCTTCCATTGGCATGTTTGCTTTTACTGCAAGCACGAATGTGCTGTGTTCGATTAATGCTGGGTCGTCTATTAGTGCGCGGTAGATTCCAAATTTAGGCTCTTTAAGCGGCAGATTAATGGCTTGAGGATCGATGACAGTCGACAACTGATCTTTTAGTACTGATATTACATGGTCGAAACTTGGGGCCGGGTTATCGTGTTTATAAGGCGTAAACGGCTTAGGTTTGCGTGGATCAGAAAAGGTCGCCATTTCTCCTGCTAGTTGGATCACTGTACGAAAAAATTCTTCCGGGTGAAGGTAAGGAAGCGTGTTCAAGTGCCTAAACAGCGGGATGTTTCGATTGATCATTTGCAGAAATAGGAAGTCTGATACTTCGGCGGCGCCCCCTGTACCACTCGCCGACACCCTTGAGGAAAGGTTGTTGGCTCTATGTTCTAGTAGATTTGCCAAATCATTCAGATGGTTTTTTAAAATCGGCGAGGTATCGACGTTAAGGCTGGGCGCGACAAAGCGTTTGTTCAATATAAGCCGCTTATCTTGATTGCACTCGATCAAGTGAGACACTGCAATGCAGCAGTAATCTGAGCGTTTATCATCTTCCTTAAAGAGGGAGAAGTTTAGTTTGCCTACTTGCAAGAGATCATTTTGTTGTCCGTGACTGGCAACATCGGGGAGTTCGTCTTGACTGGCTTGATAACGAAAAATACCGTTATCCGTTGCCTTGTTTTTGTACTCAGGGTTCAGTGACCGAATAGGCAGGCAAAGATAAATGGCTTGATCCAGCAGACCCTCCTCGATATCAATGGGAGGGGGCGCGGGTGCGTCATCGGGAATATTAAACGGTGTGCCGTCGGGCATAACACCGCTGGCGGAGGTAATGGCAAACTTACCTATATTTAGCAGGTCATTATTCAGCGTCAGGGTGAATAAGCCCCAGTGGTGCAGGCTAGTGTAGAGCGACCGCTGATTGGTAAAGTGTTCGTGATACCGTTCTTGTTGCTGAAAGTGCAAGGGCTTTATAAAAAGGCCTTCTGACCAAATAGTTTTGTTTTGCCACGTCATGTTTCTAATTCCTATTGTACTAAAGAGGCGCCTGATATGTGTTGGCCTCTTTGAGTACTGCTATCGCATTGAATATGTAATTGCCGCAAATGATGAGTTTTATAAAGGGGTGTTTTTGTTGATTGCCCTGGTGGGACTTAAGTTCGAAGGTAATGTAGCTGGGGCGCGTGCAGTCGTGTTTTTGGTTGTGGCCGGTTTTTTTCCTAAGTCTAGGCGTATCGATAAACGTTCTGCTTCTATCTTGACGGGCTCCCATAATCCTGGCCCCCAGCAAAAAAAGCATTTTGAAGGAACGGCTTGGATGTCTTTCCATTGTGCGTCTTCGATGTTTCTGAACGCGGCGACAACCCCTAGATACTTAACTCCTTGAGGCGCTTGTTCCTTTAGCTCAAGCGATTGGCCGGGTAATAGCTGGTGATTACTAATATGAAGCACGCTGTCTGCAAGGACTTTGTCTGTGAAATTATAGAGGTCATTAAAGCCTGCTTGGTTAAACGCGCCTTCCGATTTTAGGTAGTAGACCTTGATGTTTACAGGTCTGTATTTTCCAGAAATATCGGGATTTAATACGGTGGTGGCGCTAATTGAACCGTTAATTTGGATTGGCTTGTTTGGGTTGTTAGCGCATCCGCCTACTAAAAGAAGTGCAATCACGCACCMAAGACGAATGATTCGAGGCGCGGAGAACAGAGTGCTGACGGTACTATCGCTGTTTTGAATGCGGGCTTTATGGCGTAGGTATGGRATGGAATCTGTGTTCATGCTTTATTTGCCATTAGGTTTGTGATTAATAATAAATGTCTCATAGCCTTCTAAGAACTCGTCGCCAAACATGTCAACGAAGGAGCTTTGGGAGTCCTCTGTAATGCGTTGGTATGTCTGTTCGTAATGCTGCCATTTCTTCGCAGGGCTTATCTGTCCAAATAAGGATTTGCTGCTGGGTTGCATCTCAACTTGTTTTTCGAGGTTTTCGGGGGCTAACTTATCGAGCATCCCGTTCAGGCCCGACTGTATCCCTGCGATTAGTGCGGCTTCATGTTGAGTCACATCTTCGAAGGCTCGCTGGATGGACTCGGTGGGGCCAAGGAACCCCGCGCGCTGATGAATAAGTAAGTTGTTCATGGCATCTTGTAGGCCCACTGAGAACTTGATGGGGTTGTTTTCTGTGGGCTGTAACATGGTTCTAGACGCGCGAAGATGGTTTTTAATTTCAGCCCTGGAGCGTAAGGTGGCCATTAGGCCTTTTAGCATTTCAGGTAGGAGTGCCAGGGATTGATCAACCAGATCTGGGTCGTCGAGTAAGGACGCGTCGATTCCATTGGCTTCAAAGGCGGCTTTAGCCTGTGGGTATTGTGTGGTCGCGGCTGGGGATGGGTTTGCGTGTGTCGCCGGTTTGTTTTTTAACGGCTCGGCTGCATGGGTAGAAGGACTTGGGATTTGGTGGGGCGGTAAAGGGTGCGGTWWRRKNTGMGGTTTGATTGAGGCCGGGGGCGTCTCCGAGGGTGGTTGTTGACGGACCGAAGGTGAGGCAGGAAGGTCTTTGTTTACGGCATTTAATATCGATACCGGTTCGAAGTGTGTTTGATCCCAGTTTTCAGGAATTGTTTGCGAGGTTTCAGGCGTTACCCGTCGAGCTTGAGGTGCGATAAAGGCATCTTCAATTTGTGGTGTGGGCGAGTATTCTTGGGCAAGTATATTTTCGCTTGATTGGCTGGCGATCGGCGCTTGATTTATTGCGTCATTAAATAGGTCGACCGGCAGGTCGGCACCGCTGTTAAGGTTTGAATTATCTGGGTCCAGTAGTGCCAGCGGGTCTTGGTGTTCGTATTCAGATAAAAAGTCATCCGCCTTTAGAGGAGGGTGGTCTGCTGCGATAGGCTGTGGGGCTGGCTGGAGCGGGGGAACATTGCTTGCTGAAAAATTAGTAGAGCCTAGAAACGTGTCGTTATCGTCGGGCTTGAGCAGGTTGTTTTCTTGTGCGGCGAGGTCGAGTGAAATGCTTAGTTCGCCTATAAATAGAGTGTGTACGTGATCAAGTGACGAGGTGTTGCCTTTGCCTAAAGGGGAGTCTTCAGTATTAACGTAGACCCCGTTAGAGGAAAGGTCGGTGATATAAAATTGATTGTCTTGAAAAGAAATAGCTGCGTGTTGTGATGAAATGAATCGGCTCGGGTCATGAAGAACCCAGTCGTTCGTTTGAGATCTGCCAAGGGTGCCGCCCTGATCGACAAAAGAAACAGTGAGTAGTTGGTCGGTTATGTGGCTCAAGGGGTTGGTAATCGTCAGGGTTAGGCTGGGCATTTTGTTTAATTCTACAAATTTGGGTGGGTCTAAGTCAGACGTTTCAGATGGCTGACTGTCGAGTAATTCGGGTTTTTACGTTGGTGCAAAATGGCGCAGTGATGGTCGAGCCGACGAGAGTTATGTCACAAAACGAAATGCTAAATCAGCATTAACTTTCGCCGTTAACATAGACTGTTTTTGATTTGGATCATAGGTAATAATTCATTTTATTAGGGGGTGGTAACGTGCATGATTGAGGCCTGAGATTAACTCAACGTTTTGTCGGATAATTTAAAGCATTGATTGACAAAATATTAAGTCGTAATAGTATGACTTCTCCCTGCTCCCAGTGCGTGTAGGATAATGCTCACAAGCATTTCGGCTTCATTGAGTGGCTCAATTTATGACGGCAAATCAGTCGAAATAATGGCTGCTTTAAAATAGAAATAGAAGACGAAATTAGATTGATTTGGATGTGTAGTTTTAATGGATGAAGGGAACTTAATAGCGGAACGTTTTAAGCTGCAGGAGCTACTGTTTTCAGAGGACGGTAGCTGTGGTCCTTGTTTAGATGATAATACCGAACTCTATGCAGATTTTAATGTCATAGAGCAGTGGGTTAATGGTAAGCCTGAGCAGGTGATGGGGGATGCTGTTATTCATGCAGTGCCTCCAAATTGGGGGAAGGCGCGGCAGTCTTCTTGCGAGCTGTTACAGAAAACCAAAGATTTACGCGTTGCATGCTATCTGACTCAATCGTTTCTTGCGGAAAGCCAATTTGAAGGCTTGTGCGCAGGACTGAATTTAATTCGCTCGTTGTTAACTGAATACTGGGAGCATGTGCACCCGCAGTTAATAATTGATGGCGATGAAGATCCCGAATATCGCATCAATGCGGTTTCCTACTTAAGCAATCCCTCTTTTATAGAGAGCGTGTCCAGAGTCAATATAGTTGAGTCTCGGGCGGTGGGTCGGTACTGTTTGAAAGATTACCGTATCGCTTCAGGAGAGATTGAAGCGGTCAATAGTGACCCGGACAGTTCTCAGCCCGAAATGCCGATGATTAACGCTGCGTTTATGGATGCAGAGTTAGATGGGCTTATACAGTCCCGGCGATGGGTCTCAGAGTCAATTGAGATTGCTTCTGAGGTAACGCAGTTTTTTGCCGAAAAGCTATCCCCTGAATTAGTTCCTCAGCTAGGTCCGTTAATTGAGGAACTAGGTCAAATTAATAACATTTATGACGACATACTTACTCGACGAAATGTTTCTATTGGTTCTGAATCTGCCGAGGGAGATGAGGCAGTAGATGGGGACGACATAATGCAAGATCAATTATCGAAAGCACCGCCTGGTGGCTCGAGAGAAATAACTTCTCGGGATGAGGTGGTAAAGCAAATTGATCAAATTTGTAAGTATTATGAAATATACGAACCTTCTAGCCCTGTACCGCTTGTACTTATAAGGGCGAAGAAGTGGGTCATGATGGATTTTATGGCAATTATGCAGGATATGAGCCCTGACAGTGTTCAAAACATCCAAAAATTAGCGGGCCTTGACGAGTCGAAGTAAATTTACCTTGATCGTTGAGTTCGGCAAAGTTTAGTGGTTGATAATTTAAAGTGATAGTGGTGCTGCTGAAGGGAAGATTCTAGGTAGTCAACGTAATTAATATCAAATAAGAGGGAATCTCATGGCGAGTAATAGCCAGAAGTTTTTAGCAAAAAGTCGGGCTCCTAGAGTACAGCTTGAATACGATGTGGAGCTCTACGGTGCCGAGAAAAAGGTCCAGTTACCCTTTGTAATGGGGGTTATGGCGGATTTGTCTGGAAAGCCAGCAGAAGCGTTACCAGGAATTCACGAACGTAGCTTCCTGGAAATCGATGTAGATAACTTCGATGAACGTTTAAAAGCGACTAAACCTCGGGTTGCCTTTAATGTTGATAATACATTAACTGGAGAAGGGCAATTACCGGTTGAGATCACCTTTCAGAGCATGGATGATTTCTCTCCCGTTGCAGTCGCCAAAAAAGTGGCGGGCCTAGATAAGCTCTTGGAAGCCAGAACCCAGTTAGCTAATTTAGTGACTTACATGGACGGAAAGGCTGGCGCAGAAGAATTGGTATCAAAAGCCTTGAATGACCCGGCTTTGCTGCAATCGTTGGTTTCTGCACCCAAAGAAGATGACGGCGCTTCAGAAGAATAGTACCGATTACTATTGTAAAGTGATTACGAATAATCATTGCGCGTAACTGTCGCTGCCGAGAGTGCATTAAGACGATAGTGAGTGTAATAAATAGGATATAGACCATGGCGGATATAGAACTAGAAGAAGCTCCAGTAGTTGGCGAAGCCATTGCTGCAGACGATTTTCAATCGTTATTGAATCAAGAATTTAAGCCTAAATCAGACAGTGCTGAATCAGAGGTTACTGCGGCTGTAAATACCTTGGCCGAAGAGATTTTGAAAAGAGAAACCAGCATCGTTCAAGACGATGCTGTGGCGACWATCAATGCGATTATTGCTGAACTTGATGAAAAACTTACCAGTCAAGTGAATGAAATTTTGCATCACGAAGAATTTCAAAAGCTAGAAAGTGCTTGGCGCGGTTTGCATCACTTGGTGAATAACACCGAAACGGATGAGCAATTGAAAATCCGTGTGATGAATATCTCTAAAAAGGATTTGGGTAAGAACCTGAAGAAATTTAAAGGCGCGGCTTGGGATCAAAGCCCGCTCTTTAAGAAGATCTATGAAGAAGAGTTTGGTCAGTTGGGTGGTATTCCTTATGGTTGTTTGATCGGAGATTATCATTTCGATCACAGTCCTAAAGATGTTGAGATGTTAACCGGTATCGCTCAAATCTCTGCTGCGGCGCATGCGCCCTTTATTTCAGCGGCTGATCCTGGTGTGATGCAAATGGATAGCTTTCAAGAGTTGAGCAACCCGCGAGACATCACCAAAATATTTTCAACGCCTGATTATGCGCCTTGGCGTACATTTAGAGCCTCGGAAGATTCAAAATACGTTTCTTTGACTATGCCTCGATTCTTAGGTCGTCTCCCTTACGGTGAGAAAACGGACCCGGTTGAGGAGTTTAGTTTTGAAGAAGTAACAGAAGGCGGTGATTCTTCTAAATATTGCTGGGCTAATTCAGCGTATGCAATGGGCGTTAATATCAATAGAGCGTTTAAAGAATACGGATGGGTTTCGCGGATTCGTGGTGTTGAGTCGGGTGGTGCAGTGGAAGGCTTGCCTTGTCACACGTTCCCTTCTGATGACGGCGGGGTAGATATGAAATGCCCTACTGAAATTGCTATCAGTGATCGACGTGAAGCGGAATTATCAGCGAATGGATTTATGCCGTTGATTCACCGTAAAAACACCGATACAGCAGCGTTTATCGCGGCTCAAACGGTTCATTCCCCAGCGGAATACGACGACCCCGATGCGTCAGCCAATGCTGCCTTGGGAGCTCGCCTACCTTATTTGTTTGCTAGCTGCCGATTTGCGCACTATTTGAAATGTATTGTGCGTGACAAAGTTGGATCGTTTAAAGAAAGAGATGAAATGCAACGTTGGTTGCAAAGTTGGGTAATGCAATACGTAGACGGAGATCCTGCGAATTCGGCTGAATCAACAAAAGCCCGTAAACCCCTTGCGGCGGCGGAAGTGATTGTTGAAGAAGTGGAAGGTGCTCCTGGATATTACACCTCAAAGTTTTTCCTAAAACCGCATTATCAACTCGAAGGTTTGACCGTGTCACTTAGGCTCGTGTCGAAATTGCCCTCAGTGAAGGGCGCATAACATTGTCTGTAAATAAACTGTAACAAAAGGGAAAATACATCATGTCTGTAGATATGTTTTTAAAAATTGAAGGGGTTGAAGGCGAAGCTGCTGATAGCGTTCATGGCGGCGAAATTGATGTTTTGTCATGGAGCTGGGGAATGAGTCAATCAGGCTCAATGCACATTGGCGGTGGAGGCGGAGCGGGCAAAGTTGCCGTTCAGGATTTATCCTTTACTAAATACATCGATAGTTCTAGCCCGAACCTTATGAACACTTGTTGCACGGGGAAACATTACCCAGAAGCGACTCTAACTGTTCGTAAAGCTGGTGGCGACGCGATTGAATATTATATCATCGTGATGGAAGAGGTAATTATCTCAAGCATTTCTACTGGAGCTGGTGCAGGGGATGATCGCTTGGTTGAGAATGTTAGCTTGAACTTCTCGAAGTTCACTATGACCTACACACCTCAGTCTAAAGAAGGCAACGCAGAGGCTTCTATTGAAACAGGCTTCAACATTGAAGAAAATGTAGTTCTTTAATGGTTGTTCAGTAGTTGGAAGCCGGCCGTAATGGCCGGTTTTTTGTATTTGAAAGTAAAATATTCTTTAAGTGTTATTGTAAGGATTTAAATCGCTATGAGCCCAGAGACGCATATTAAAAATGGCGACCCCGTGAGTGCCAAAAAAGTATTGATGGGTTTGGTCAGGGATGATCCTGCGAATGTGAATTACCGAATTTTTTTATTCCAGTTGTGTTGCGTGTTGGGCGAATATGATCGTGCCCTGAATCAACTGGGAGTGATTTCCGAGATGTCCGATAGTGCATTGCCTATGGTGCAAGCCTATCGTGAATTGTTGCAATGTGAATGGTTACGTCAATCTGTTTTTGCTGGCAGCAAGACGCCTTTGTTTTTTGGTGAGCCCGAACCTTGGGTTGGGGATATTTTTCAATCGCTAAAATTGCATGCTCAGGGTGACTTTTCTGAAGCCCAAGCCCTTCGTTTATCTGCATATGATCAGATCGAAGCGGTTTCTGGACGGATTAATGATCAAGAGTTTGATTGGATCGCCGATGCTGACTCGCGTATAGGGCCCCTGCTTGAAGCGGTAATCGATGGAAAATATTATTGGCTTCCAATGCATCGAGTGACTTCAATTGATATTGAAGCGCCAGAGGATCTTCGAGATTTCGTTTGGCTGCCGGCTCAGTTTACTTGGACCAATGGGGGGCAATCAGTAGGTTTTATTCCAACTCGATACCCTGGCTCCGAAGCGATTGATGACGGACAGATTCAGACCGCTCGAAAAACCGAATGGGAACAAGTGGCTGATGATGTCTATACAGGGTATGGCCAGCGCATGCTGACTACTAATGCTGGCGATTATGCGTTGCTTGATGTGCGTAAGATTGAATTTAATCCCATTGCCTAGTTAGCAAGCACGATTAATAGGATGACAGTGAATGGCTGAATTATCCCCCGCAGAAAAGCTACAGCCCTCTTTGCTTGACCGACTTAGGGATGACAAGCCTGGGGAACAAATAGAGAGCCGGGAGGGGCGGGTTATTTCAACTCGCATGTTACGGGATTACGTAATAAGAGATTTAACTTGGCTGTTGAATACCGTGAAATTATCCGTACAGCAAGATTTAGCCTCGACGCCAGAAGTTGGTAAATCGGTGCTTAATTATGGCGTTTCTTGTATGACAGGTGTTTCTGTTGGCAGAGACGATGTTCGCCCTATCGAGTTGGAAGTGAGGCGAGCGGTGATCGACTTCGAGCCGCGAATTAGTGCCCAGTCATTGATCGTTCGGGTGTTTTTTAATACCGAGGAAATGGGTAGGAACGCCATGGTGATCGAGATTGAGGGCGAGTTGTGGGGCAATCCTATTCCCACCAATTTATATCTCAAAACATCGATTGATCTTGAGACCGGCAGTGTAAATGTGATTTAAGTGAAATTTAAGGTTAGTGGCGCAGATGGATCAACGTTTTTTAGAGTATTACAACCAAGAATTAAAGCATGTTCGCGATAGCGCCGGTGAATTTGCCAAAGCGTATCCTAAGATAGCGGGTCGCTTAGGCTTGGAAGCGATGGAAGTTTCCGACCCCTATGTAGAGCGCTTGATCGAGTCTTTTGCATTCCTTGCTGCCAGAGTGCAGTTAAAGATGGATGCAAGATTCCCTGAATTTACTCAGCACCTATTACAGATTGTCTATCCTCAGTTTCAATCGCAAACACCTTCAGTACTTATTTCGCACATTACCCCCGATGCAGCGGAAGGCGGCTTGGCGACTGGTTACGTAATGCCTCGTCACACGGTGATGAATAGTCGTATTGGTCCCAAAGAAAGAACGTCTTGTCAGTTTCGTAGTGCCCATGAAGTGACCTTATGGCCGGTAAAGCTCTCTGATGCGGGTTACTTTGCAAGTGATTCACAGCTTGCCACGGATCATTGGTTAGGGCGGCTTGGGGATACCAAAGCAGGCTTAAAGTTATCGCTTAAAGCCACTGCTGGGCTTGCGTTTAATGAAATACAAATGGATGACCTGAGCGTTTATATTGCCGGGCCAGATGAATTGCCTTTTGTTATTTATGAGCAGATATTCTCCCAAGCCACAGGGTTTTTGATTCGTGCTAAGGGCGATAAATCATCAGTGCCTTTGTATCGTAGTGCGGATTGCATCAAGCCCGTTGGATTTGATGATGATCAATCGTTATTGCCCATCCCCGATAGACAGTTTCGCGGGTATCGATTGTTGCAGGAATACTTTATGTTTCCGCATCGTTATCTGTTCTTTAAATTAACTGGCCTACAAGAATTCTTAAGTCAGTGTTATAGCACTGAAGTCGAAATTTTATTATTATTTGATCAAGCAAAACCGTCGCTTAAGAAATTGATCGATAAAAATAACTTTTTATTACACTGTACACCGGCGATCAATCTAATTGAGCGTAATGCGGATCGTATTACCTTAACGCCCACGACTCACGAATACGAAGTAGTGGTGGATAAAACGCAAACGGATAATTTTGAAGTTTTTAGTGTTGAGTCGGTATTAGGGTATACCACTGCGAATGAGCAGGAAGTAGAATTTTTACCCTTTTACGGTAAGTATGATCACCCTCAAGATAATGCCGAGGGGGACTTTTTCGTTACGCGGCAAACGCCCCGATTGCTTTCATCAAAACAGAAAAAAAGAGGCCCTCGCTCGAGTTACATTGGTAGCAATACTTATGTCTCTTTGGTTAATAGCCAATCTGCGCCGCTTAAGTCATCGGTTAAGCAGGTGGGTCTACGCGTATTGTGTACCAATAGAGATTTGGCATTACAGATTCCTCTGGGTCAAAAAGGCACGGATTTCACCTTGGATATCGGTGCTCCGGTCACTGAAGTGCGATGTATTCAAGGCCCATCAAAACCGCAGCCTGCAATGTCCATGGATGAGTCAAATTGGCGTTTGATTAGTTTGTTATCCCTTAATATGGAATCCTTGATTGCTGATGATCAAAAAAGTGCAGTAGCTTTGAGGGATTTATGTCGCCTATTGTCGGGTTCGGGAAATTTGGGCGTTGAGCGACAAATTGAAGCCATTAAGGCGTTGGATGCTAAACCCACAGTGAGACAGCTTCCGACTCAGGGGCCGATTACCTTTGGCCGTGGTATGGCAATTCACTTGAACTGTGACGAAGATGGTTTTCAGGGGCAGGGCGTATTTTTATTTGGGGCCGTATTAGAACGATTTTTAAGTCGTTACGTGTCTATGAATACTTTCACCGAGCTGGTACTGAGTAGTCCGCAACGAAATGAGATACATCAATGGCCAGCAAGAGTCGGCAACAATCATCTGCTTTAGACGTACTAGCAGAAATTCAGGAAKCGCCCTATCAATACGGTTTTTTTGATGTTTTGCGTTACCTAGAAGCCTGTCATGACGATTCACCTCGGCTTGGAGAAAGTGTTAAGGCGAGTGATGACCCGGTGTTTATTCGCCAGCAGCCTTCGATGGCATTTGCGCCTGCAACAATCAGTCGTTTTGAGCAAGGTTATCGGCGCCAGCATCAGATTTACAATTGGGCGTATGGCGTTTTTGGGCCTAATGGTCCTATGCCGTTGCATTTAACTGAGTATGCATGTGAACGGGAAATGCATCATAGCGACGAGACATTAAGTCGATTTGCGGATGTATTTCATCACCGTATTATTAGTTTATTGTATCGGGCCTGGGCGAATACGCAGCCCAGTATTGAGATGGATCGGCCAGAGAGTAATAAGTTTGACCTTTACGTTGGGGCTATCGCTGGCTTATCGGTCGGTGACAATGAACTGAGTGGCCGAGCAAGCAGCTCGGTTAATAAACCGGGGCGTGGTGGTTACGGCAGCGAACAATCTCCCGATGCGCATGAGGCTGATGATCACTATCTCGGCAACGACCCCGCTGATAGTGGCAGAAATAGTAACAGTAAAAATTACAGTAAAAGTGACAAGAGTAGTAAAAGTAGCGCCAGCGATTACATCAAGATGTTTAGAGCAGGCTTGTTTAGTCAACAGGTTCGCTCCGCAGATGGGCTGGAAACTTTATTAAGCGGGTATTTTAAAACGCCATTTTTTGTTACGCAGTATTGTGGCGATTGGTTGACTCTTAAAGCCAAAGATAGCTTTCGATTAGGGTCATATGGCTATGCGAATAGTTTAGGGGTTAATAGCAGTTTGGGCGCGCGCGTGTATGACTGCCAGCATAAATTTAGTTTGTCGTCGGGGGTCTTAAGTTTCGCTCAATTTGAACGCTTGTTACCCGGTGGCGAGGCCTATGAGACGCTTTATGATTTGGTCTCCTCTTACATGGGGATTACCTTCGAGTGGGATTTGACACTTCAGATCGACCGGTCTGAAATACCCCGCTGGGGTTTGGGRCAGGGAGCACGTCTGGGCTGGAGTCATTGGCTAGGGAGTGCGCCGTTGGATGATGACGTGATCGATGACGACAATAGAGACAATGTAAAAAAAGTTAATGTAGTTGAAGTGCAGTTGCAATCAAGAAGTGCAAATCATTACGGATCTGATTTTGGAGAATAAACAATGACCAGTATTAATCGGTCAGCAATTTTTGGAAAACTTAATTCACTGGCTTATCGCGCAGTGGAAGCAGCGTTTAATTTTAGTAAATTACGCAACAATTCCCATGTGGAGATTACGCATTGGGTGCATCAGATTTTGCAATTGCAGGACTCGGATCTACACCGGCTTATAAAGCACTACGATTTAGATTCTTCGAAATTAATGGCTGACATCACTCAGTCCTTGGATCAATTACCTCGCGGTACCACGAGCCAAGTTAATTTTTCTGCTTACATTGATCAAACTATAGAGCATGCCTGGTTAAAAGCGTCCTTACTCTTTAACGAATCCCAGATTCGAACGGGTTATTTAATCGTTGGCATGTTGGATAGTCGTGACCTTGCTGCTCAGTTATATCAAGTCAGTGAACAATTTAAAAAAATCAAACTTGATGACTTGGTGGCAGGGTTTGATGCCATTACCGGCAACTCGCCTGAAGCGAGCATGTCTGCGAAGGACGGCTTCAATAGTGCGCCTGCGGAAGGGCGCAGCGAACTGGCCGGAGTAGGTGAGGGGCAACAAGCCTTGGCCCAGTACACTGTGGATTTAACGGAAGACGCTCGAAACGGCAAGCAAGATCCGATTGTTGGCCGTGATCAAGAGATTCGACAAATGGTCGATGTATTAATGCGTCGCAAGCAAAATAACCCTATTTTAGTAGGGGAGGCGGGGGTCGGAAAAACCGCTGCCGTTGAAGGCTTCGCTCAGCGTATTGTTCGGGGCGATGTGCCTCCTAGTTTGCGCAATGTCTCTTTGCGTTCTTTGGACATTGGTTTATTGCAAGCCGGTGCCAGTATGAAAGGCGAATTTGAGCAGCGCCTACGTCAAGTCATTGATGAAGTACAAGCGTCAGAAAAGCCTATCATCTTATTTATTGATGAAGCGCATACGTTGATTGGTGCTGGCGGAGCCGCCGGTACAGGCGATGCAGCCAATTTACTTAAGCCTGCCTTGGCTCGTGGTACGTTACGCACTATCGCTGCGACGACTTGGGCTGAATACAAGAAGCATATTGAAAAAGATCCTGCGTTGACTCGACGATTCCAAGTGATTCAAATTGACGAGCCAAGTGAAGAAAAAGCGGTGCTGATGATGCGCGGTATTGCCAGCAGCATGGAAAGTCATCATAAGGTGCAAGTCTTGGATGAGGCGCTTGAAGCCGCCGTAAAACTGTCTCATCGTTATATTCCTGCTAGGCAGTTACCGGATAAATCCGTGAGTCTTTTGGACACGGCCGCAGCGCGTGTTGCGATTAGTCAGCATGCCGTGCCGGGTGAAGTCGACGACCTGCGCAAGCTCATTAGCGCCCTAAATACGGAGCTTGAGATAATCGATCGTGAAGCCAATATGGGCATTGAGATCGCTGAGAAGCGCGACAAGGTGCTTGCGCGGCTAGATGATGCGGAAGGCCAGTTAGTTGCAGTAGAGGCGAGATGGCAAGAAGAGAAGACTCTAGTCACAGAAATATTGTCGTTAAGAAGTAAGTTGCGTCAAGGCGCAAAAACCGTCGATGCGAGCGAAGACTCCGAGTCAGGTGATCTGAACAATGATCCTGAATTCGATAGTAATGTATCTAATGACAATGTATCTGATGCTAGTGCGGAAGGTGAAAGCGTTCTTATAGGTGAATTAGGTGAATCGGAAAATGAGTCTGAGACACAATACAGCGATGCTGAGCGCAAAGAGTTCCTAGAATCGTTAAAAGCATTGCAAGTTGAACTAACGCGTTTGCAAGGTGAAGACCCGCTTATTCTGCCCACCGTTGACGCTCATGCGGTCGCCGCAGTGGTTCAGGATTGGACCGGTATTCCTGTTGGCCGAATGGTTAAAAATGAAATCGAAACCGTATTGAATCTACCAAGCCTCTTGGCTGAGCGTATTATCGGTCAGGATCACGCGTTGGAAATGATTGCTAAGCGCATTCAAACCTCACGCGCCAATATGGACAATCCGAATAAGCCCATTGGTGTATTTATGCTGGCGGGTACCAGTGGCGTGGGTAAAACCGAAACCGCGCTGGCCTTGGCTGAATCGTTGTATGGTGGCGAACATAACATTGTCACCATTAACATGAGTGAATTCCAGGAGGCGCACAGTGTCTCCACATTAAAAGGGGCGCCTCCGGGTTATGTTGGATACGGTGAGGGCGGCATCTTAACCGAAGCAGTACGTCGCAAGCCGTACAGTGTAGTCCTGTTGGATGAAGTGGAAAAAGCGCACTCCGACGTCCACGAAATATTCTTCCAGGTCTTTGATAAAGGGCAAATGGAAGATGGTGAAGGAAGGGTCATTGATTTTAGAAATACATTGATCCTATTAACCACCAATGCCGGTACGGAACTTATTAAAGGGCTTTGTAAAGACCCCGAATTAATGCCTAGCTCTGATGGTATTGCCAAAGCATTGCATGAGCCGCTGACCAAAGAGTTTCCGCCAGCATTACTAGGGCGTTTAGTGGTGATTCCTTATTACCCGCTTACTCCGGATATGCTGAAGAAAATTGCTAAGTTGCAAATCGCACGAGTGCAACAACGCATTCAAACCCATCACGAAATCGACCTTAACTACCAAGACTCGGTATTAGATTTAATCGTTAATCGTTGTAATGAGTTAGACAGCGGTGGACGAATGATCGATTCGATATTGACCAATACCGTGTTGCCTATTGTAAGTAATGAAATTCTTCGCAAGGGGGTCGATGGTGAAACAATATCGACTATTGAGCTTGGCGTGGAAGACGAAAGTTTTACCTATCAATTTAATTAGTGCCATCGAATTGAATGGAATCAACGGGACCAAAGCAGTCGCCGAATAATCGTAGTTTGAGAACAATTAGGTGAGAAAAACCAATGGCCATAACACAAGAGAATCGCAGGTTTACTGTTACCACGCCCTTGCAAAAGGATACCTTGGTATTGCGACGAATGACCGGCTCCGAACAACTGGGGCGTTTGTTTTCGTTTGACCTCGAGTTGCACAGTGAAGACATCAACATTAAGCATGAAGATTTGTTGGGTGAAAATATAACGGTTGCGATTGAATTGCCGAACCAACAAGTGCGCCACATTAATGGCATTGTCAGTCAAATTACGATGGATGGATGCAGCGATCGGCATGTGGTCTATCGTGCTACTGTTCGGCCATGGTTATGGCTTTTAACGCGCACTAATAATTGTCGAATATTCCAAGAAAAGACCGTGCCAGACATTCTCAAAGAAGTGTTTGGCGGGCATGGTTTTTCAGACTTTGAAGACCGATTAACCGGCAGTTATCGCACTTGGGAATATTGTGTTCAGTACCGTGAGACGGACTTTAACTTTTTAAGTCGTTTGATGGAGCAAGAAGGCATTTACTATTTCTTTAGTCACGAGGACGGCAAGCACACCTTAGTGTTGGCCGATGCGCCTAGTGCGCATCAAGCGATTCCTGGCTATGAGACCGTACCGTATTTCCCACCCGATAGTCATCAGCGACGTAAGCGTGACCATTTGCAAAGCTGGAGTGCTTCGAAACAGATTCAGCCCGGCGCCTATGCGCTCAACGATTATGATTTTAAAGCCCCTAAGAAAAGCTTGTCCGTAGTGTCGGAAATCCCTCGGGAACACAGCTCTTCTGAGTTTGAGGTTTTCGACTATCCGGGCGAATACACTAAACCCAGTGACGGCGATACCTACGCTAAAGCGCGTATCCAAGAGCTTCAAGCGCAACACGAAATGCTTCAAGGTGAAGGCGATGCCGCTGGCTTGAGCACGGGGTCAGTGTTTACTTTAAGTGAATTTCCTCGCGACGATCAAAATAGAAAATACCTGATTATTGGTGCGCATTACAGTATGAGTTCGTCAGGGCTGGAAGGCGGTCAAGCTGGGGAGCTAGAGAACTTAAGCGTAAGTATTCGTGCTATGGACGCTGAGCAAGCGTTTAGGACACCGCGTAAATCCATTAAGCCCGTGGTGCAAGGGCCGCAAACGGCAGTGATAGTGGGTGCTGCGGGTGAAGAAATATACGTTGATGAATACGGCCGCGTTAAGGTTCAATTTCATTGGGATCGATACGGTGAGTCGGATGAGAACTCTTCTTGCTGGATTCGGGTTTCTCAAGTCTGGGCCGGTAAAAATTGGGGGGGGATATTTACCCCGCGCATTGGCCAAGAAGTGATTGTGGATTTCTTGGAAGGTGACCCCGATCTGCCTATCATCACGGGTCGCGTGTATAACAATGATCAAATGCCTCCGTACGATTTACCCGTTAATAAAACGCAATCGGGCATTAAATCTAACTCCAGCGTAGGCGGGGAAGGGTCTAATGAGATTCGTTTCGAGGATAAAAAAGGCGAAGAGCAATTTTTTATCCACGGCGAAAAAGACCAAGAAATAATCATTAAAAATGATTGCACTGAGTCCATCGGCAATGATCGCTTGTTAAGTGTTGCTAACTTAGAGAAGAAAACTGTTGGCGCTACATTAGGGCTTACCGTTGAGGGGGATGTTACTGAAACCTTTAATGCCAATCATACGATGGCCGTTACGGGCGATAGCAAAATTACGGGCACCAATATCACTATTGAAGCCAGTAGCAGTATTACCCTTAAAGTCGGTGGTTCATCAATTACCATTGAATCAGGCGGGATTACCGTCTCCTCCGGTGGCAGCGTGGATGTTAAAGCCGGTGGGGTTGCGACTATTAAAGGGAGCATTGTAAATATTAATTGATAGGACGTTTTACAAATAATTGATCAGTGCTTTGCTCCAGGCTCAACATTGGGCGCCTGGAGTGCTGAGTGATTATGCCGTTTATGGCGTGTCGCCGATTGATTGTGAGAGTAGGGATTACCCCTTAGGGGCATGACGTTATATTAAAGCCAATAAAATGATTTCCCATCGTGTTATAACTATATATGAGTCTTTTGGGGTTTCTTGCGCTTTGCTTAAGCGCTGAAAACGCGTAGTTCCTCCTATTTTACAGTTGACACAAATTCCATATGAAATACTTTCAATTCTGGGTCGAAGAAACATTTAGGATCATGATTAACGGCCAAGTCGAAGAGATTAGGCTGCTAACTGGGTCAAATGAATCAAAAGACTCGGCGGTTCGTGATGCGGCTGTCCATGCGAAAAAAATTGAACAACGTATTTCGGAGGGAGAATCCAAGGAAGATTATGAGGTCGCGATTAAGGAACATGTCGCTGAAATCATTGATGAGTCAAATATAATCACGATCTGTCGTTATGGTGCGAAAGTATTAAATACCACTCAATACACTATTTTAGATCTTGATGATTATCCAGTGAGCTTTTTTGATTGGTTTAAATCGCTTGGGAAATTAACAAAAAAAGAACGCATTGTTTATAAGTTCGAAAGAAATATTAAACGTTACCCCATGCTGGGTAACGATTTCAGGATTTATGAAACCACTAAGGGCGTGAGGGTGATTGGGAAAAAATATATCCAGCCTTCAGGAAAGAAGTATTCGTCGATAATGCGTAAGCTTAATGTTGATCGTATCTATATACAGCTATCCAAGAAGCAGAATTGTTATCGCGCAAGAATTACGCCTAAGCCCTACCGAATGAAAATAAACACTATCAAGGTCAAGAGTCCGCTTGATTGTGAGCGCGAGCCATATCTTAGTTGGGCGAAGGACTATGATGCACGTGCTGAGCGCTTTACCGTGGTCAAATTATTGAAATCTATTGGGCAAGATTTCTCACATGAGCCGGTTATTAAAATTCATGATCAAATTGCTAACGCGAGTAAGAGTGGTAGGCTGGCTTAGGCTGGGTAAAACGTAGTTTTGTCACGGTTGTGTTTTTATTGTTAGGTCGATATTCTTGCGTTTTTACTCCTTTAAGAAATCATCAAGGCCCGTTATATCATGAGTCACGCTTCATTGAAGATTGTACTTTGTACAGGTCTTGCTCTATGTGCATTCGCTGGTAATTCTATCTTGTGTCGATTGGCATTGGGGGGCGATACTATCGATGCCGCCAGCTTTACCGCTATTCGCTTACTGTCTGGCATCATTGTATTACTCCTTCTTGTAGCGCTGACTCGACGTGATGGGGCGTTATTGTCTTATGGCAGTTGGCGTGCTTCGGCCATGTTGTTCTTTTATGCGCTGGCTTTTTCCTGGGCTTATACGTCGCTTGATACGGGCATTGGCGCCTTGGTGTTGTTTGGGGCGGTTCAGATCACGATGATTGTTGCCAGTCTTATAGCGGGTAATAAGTTGCTGCTATCGGAATGGGCTGGGGTGGTGATTGCATTTTCTGGATTTGTAGTTTTAGTGCTGCCAGACCTTACGACGCCGTCGTTATTGGGGTTTATTCTTATGACTTTGGCGGGCATCGCCTGGGGGATCTATACCCTGTTGGGGCGAGGCGCTACGCAGCCATTGAATGATACAGCGGCGAATTTTATTCGAACGTTGCCTTTTGTCGGGGTGTTAATCGCGGTTTCATTTCAGCACGCGCACGTATCACAAGACGGTGTGCTGTTGGCGGTTTTATCCGGTGGCCTGGCGTCTGGTTTGGGCTACGCGATTTGGTATATTGCACTGGGGGGTATTTCCATTACGCAGGCGGCGGTGGTGCAGCTTATAGTCCCCGTGATTGCAGCCCTTGGCGGTGTACTGTTTGCCGGCGAGCTGATTACAATGCGACTGGTGTTGTCCTCGGCGATGATTCTTGGAGGGATTATGGTCGTGGTCATGGGGCGCTATTATTTTGTGTTGCGGGCTGAGAGTCGCGTGTAATTTGGTGTTGAGTAGTAATGCCTAATCGTGGGGGTTATGGTGTTTTTGAGTGTGTGCTGCTTATAATTTAGCCGGTAAAAAGGCAAGTAGTTTTTTATGTGGCATTAAAGTTTTGTTTTTATTGATGGTTCCTGTGGTTATTTAAAAAACTTCTTCATTGGACTTTAAGTTAATTGAAAAGGTGTTTTCTTCGGTTGGCGAATCTTTTTTTAGCGCTAAAAAGTGCGTGTGTTTTTTGATCGCTGTCAATGTGTGGTTGCTGAGGTTTTGGATGTGTGCGGGCTCAAAATTTTTGTTGTTGCGGTGGGTTTTTTAGGTCAGTCACGTGCATTGTAAATCGGATGATGACACTTGTTTGGTGTTTGGTGTGTTGGCCGGTGAGGATGTAAGTTGAAGCTGCTCAATTGTTTGATTCTGTGTTCGGGGTGTTGATGGTTTATCGTGGGCAGTGTTTTGAGCGTGAGGCGGTAATAAAATTACACTCTTATATTTTTAGTGGTTTCTGCGAGTCTTAATTTTTTCTGTTTGAGTTGACCTGCAACATTGGGTTCATCGATAGTCACAGGTCTTATCTTGAATGGCGTTTTATATAACAATGTTAGTAAATAAACACCGCACCGCGTTCCGCTGAGATTCCTATGCCACCCGTGATTAAGGTTTGACCATCTGCTGATAAATTTGGGGTGCCAAAAATACTGGTGGTTTCGCTGGCGATAGGGGCTTTTACATAGGACTGTTGCTGCCAGTTTGAGCTGCTAAAACGAAATACATAAACTGCTCCTTCGCCGGGTTTATTGTTTAAGTCTTCTCCGTTTCCATTGAGGCTTACGCCGTTGGCGGAGCTGTCTTCTGAGGTGGCGTTAATCGCTAAGGTCTCCCCTTTTTCTGAAAGGCTCAGTGCCGCTCCAAACAAATCTCCAGGTTCTGAGTTGCTGGCTTTTACGTAGGCTTGCTGAATCCAAAAGCCATCATTATTGGTGAATATATACACCGCTCCAGAACTCTCAGATGAGTTGTCCTTTTGTAGGTCGTCATTTATGCCCTCTGCACTGCTATCTTCTCCGGGTGCGCCGACGGCAAGGGTTTGGCCGTCGGATGATAATGCAATGCGACCGAACTCGTCGCCAGCTCCACTATTGCTAGCTTTAAGGTAGGCGCGTTGATTCCACTGTCCGTCTTCCTCACGATTAAAAATGTACACCGCACCTGTGTCTTGGGCTGAGTTATCTAACTCATCTTCTAGGCTCGTATCGGTGCCCGTTGATGCGCTGTCTTCCCCGGGGGCCCCTACGGCGAGTGTTGTACCGTCAGCAGACAAACCGATAAATCCAAATTGGTCACCGGCATCGCCGTCAGTAGCGCCCACTAGGTCAAATTGAGCCCAAGTACTTCCTTTACGGAGAAACATATACACGACGCCTGACGAGCCGGAAGAATTCTCATTGGCTCCGCCTGCAAAAGGGGCACCTACTGCTAAAATATCACCATCAGCAGATAAGGCCAGGCTGAAACCAAATTCATGGCCGTCTTTTGTATTGCTTGCTTTAACATAAGCTTGCTGACTCCAGGAAGACCCGGTGCGTACATAAACATAGGCAGCACCGGAATCGGTACTGGAGTTATTCGTCGGACCGCTGTTTTCGTTAACACCGGTGGCATTGCTGTCTTCATCCCTAGCGCCTACTGCAAGGGTGTTACCATYTTCAGAAAGGCTAACGGAGAACCCAAATAAGTCAAAGGCYTCGGCATTGTCTGCTTTTATATAAGCTTGTTGAGTCCATGTGTTCTCGATTCGAATAAAGAGATAGACCGCACCTGCGGCAATGGCGGAGTTATCTTCTTCTCCTTGACCTTGGGTGCTTATACTAGTGGCGGCGCTGCTTTCATTGGGCGCCCCTATGGCAAGGGTGTTGCCATCCATAGAGAGTGATATAGAAGCACTGAATAAATCCCCTTGATCACCGTTACTTGCGGTGAGTTGCCCAATGCTGGCGATCATTAATTTGGTGATGCTAATTTCATTTGAAGACGAGGTTAGGGAGGGGAGTGAACCGGATGCTGTGAATGCTTCTAGTCGGTAGATAGCGTTGACCCAGTCCGTCATGTGCACTGGGACCTCGATGGTGGTGCTAGTGCCACGAAGTTCATTTTTCCCCGGTACAGTAGTAAATCCTGAGACGCCATCAGGATTGACTGTCAGTCGATAGAAGGACGCGCCTATATCATTCCAGTCCATACGAATGGTTTTAATCCCGGCTTGAGTAGGAGCTGACAGTATTAATGGGTCTATGGTTGGGTCTATGACTGGGGGATCGGCTATCACCAGGACATCGACGGTTTCTGCAAAAGAAGGCGCTTGGGTGGGTGTGATGCTGAGGGTTACGGTGGTGTCTTGAGTAAGATTGCTTGGGGACGTGTAGACGCCGTCGGTGTTAATCGTGCCGACGCTGTCATTGCCGCCGACTATTCCGTTGACGGTGTAGCTTACGGAGCTGTCGATTAAGCCGTCTATGTTAGGGTTCAGTGAGATGGATTGACCGCGGGTGACTTCCAGGGCGCTGGGTTCAATAATGACGGATATCGCTTGCTGCACCGTGACGGCCACGAAGCGAGATTCATTGATCGCCAAGGGCGATACTTCGAGTGTGCCTTGATAAAGTTGTTCAGAACCACTGAATGCCGAGACAAAGATGATCAATGGAATGTTCGGCTCGACTGCAAGCAGTACATTATTATCAAGGTTGGTGATCGTACTCGAAGAAATGGTATTTTCGTTAGTATCGCTGATGACGATGGTCAGTCGCGTAATTTCGTCCGGTAGCGCTGAATCAATGGCGACTGCACGCGAGGGCGCAATAGCAATGCCGTTACTTTTCGATTGCGAAGAGGCGGACGAAGAGGATTGGGTTTGGGTGGAAATCACCAGCGAGCTTTGCGTGGCTACGCCTGTGCTGGACCCGCCGCAACCGGATAGGGAAAGGATTAGCAATACACAACTAATGACATAGGTGTTGGAGTAAATTGTTTTCATGATAGTGCCCTTATAGTGTCCTTGATTGCTAAAGTTCGGTACGAAATCCTAAGGATAAATTAGTCGCGGAATAATCCTTAAGTCCCAAAACGGATTCTAATTGGATGAACGCGCTGAGGCCTCGCGGGAGGCCGATGTAGGAGCCGACTAATAGATTAAAGTAATCGGAGTCGGCTGCTTCGGTGTTGAATCCAAATTGGATGGCGTTGGGGTCAGCGGCAAACGTGGCATTGACGGCATGATTCTGGTCTCCAAATTGATGCACCCAAGCAACGGCGGCTTGCGGTACCCATGCACCCCAACGGGTGCCGTAAGCACGACGAATTTCAGTTAATACTTTTGCAGATGAGTTTTGGTTGGTTTGTTTGTCGACGTTGAGTTCAAGGCCTGTATTACCTTTTTCTTGATAGGCTTTTACGGTGGAGTTGGTGAAGTTAAAGGAGCCGAGTGCGGTTATCTCAAACGCATTAGAAAAGCTCCAGTCGTAGGAACTGCCAAGGTTAAACTCCCATTGATTAGCGCGTGTGGATGAGCGAACTTTACCGAAAGTGGGAGCGCCGGATAATGAAAAGTTGATGGTTCGATCGGTATCATAGTCGAGTAATGCGGAGGATATCGAGGCATCGAATAGCCATTGAGGTCGATGTTGATAACTCCCGAACAGTGAAAAATTATAATGTTCAGAGTCCACTGTGCTGCGTTGTTGTTTCAAATCCAGTTCGGCGCTAGTGATTTGTAACGCGGCACCCACAATGGATTTATTAGTCGCGCGATAGTTGGTGCCTAGTAATATGCTGGTGGAGTCGTTGTCGTAGCCCGCATTGAAAGTGCTGATGTCTCTATCGGATTGCTCGGTGAACGCGCTTAAAAAGGTATTGGTGCGTTTTAGTAATTGATTAAGGTCATCAAATTGTCCGTTGAAGTCGGGAATTAAATCGCCGGGAGAGAAGGCTGCATTATAGAGGTAGAGGTCGTCTAGTGGCTGATTGTCTCCATTACTGAAGCCGTATTGCTGATCATTTGGGTTGAAGCTTGCATTGCGATAATAATAGTCGTTGTGGGTGTCGCGATTATCGGTCTGGTTTTTATAACGATTGGCGTTGTTGGTTNTRGKCNWYGMTWKSKMTSMTNYMACKYYTGSCTKYTWAMWWMWRWYRKSRSCAGTMSTTSGRYTNYTKSTGNNMCRTWATKKYSARTSSWGNNATSTTGNWASTTMRTNGAKGNWTGCGTWKTTKKSYSWKRMTNTGTWGNNKTMWWMGTTRMTNNYAAYTCNGCTTNGCKSTTNNKYYTYCTYRCNGTKARSRWATNGYYCTGGWRGYTSSTYTNKSYMGCACNNTMAGTTNSGCCGYTSGNKCWGYWKCNSYCARTGNANKGYAWWGTTGRCNMAGTKMTAGKYSRGTWACSGYSTNRRRRKSWTRCGMTWMYKSTKSTGYWWAAWMSGMWNCNTRGCGWCNWCWGYGYCGRGWKMTKSGAWGSRTWGNWRATKRSRTWRMTSWMRSRSWTRWSGATARCMSTCNRTAYYKCSCKRCNTGRRGTTKKWATRWGNYCKSATNTKAWYYKWWCYTKTWKYKMATTTTNKGTARGSTAGNTMTYKGKWGNKYRKTWCYAGGGTTGGTGTTTACGTATGCTTGTTGTTACTGATCTAGCAGTGACGCACTTAGAATTTGAAATTGCGATTTATAGATAAGGGTATTACCGCTGTATAACTTGTATTTATAATCACACGTTGTGGCTGTTTATTATTTTTGTATACAGCGTCAGGCGCTGGTCGAATTGATTTAATTTGCGCTGAATGACTTAATCTGTAGAGATAATGCTTACGTTAAATCGAGATAGTCGCTTTTGCAAATGGGTTTGGCCGGTAAGGTATAAAATTAAATACAATCGGAGCGATAATTTATTCTGCCAAACTGACGGGTGTAATAGTACTTCTTATTCTGTTTCGTTGATCTGGTAATTTAGGCGTTTCTGGGGGGCTGTCTGGTAAATAGTAGACGTTTTTTAGTTGTCATATTTACTAGCGTTTGATGTTGGTTTTTCGGACGGGGGATTGATTGATTTCTTGGTGTTTTGATTTTTGTGGTTATACGTTAGCAGGGCTAAATCATAATTAAGTATAAATAATCTGTCTAGTCTTTTGGTGTTTGTTTGAAATTTGATGGGTGTGTTTCAATTGGTTGTTTTAGATTGTTGGGGGACGCTTTATCGCCTGAGGCGTTGGGGACGTGCTCGTCTGGCCATCTTGTGTGCAAAATAGTAGTGTGTTCATAATGGCTTGTTTATAGTAATACCTGTTTACCGTAGTGCCCGTTTATACTTTGCCTTATTGGAATGCCATACTGGAATCTTCGGGTGTCAGTGTTACTGAGTATGTACTGCCGGAATCGGTGCCATAATTTTTAAACCGGCATTTAAATTAATGAGTAACTTTAATATAGAGTGTTTAATGTCAAAATATCATGCAGAGATCGCCTGGCATCGTGCAAGCGATGAGACTTATGTTGATAATAAGTACAGTCGTGGCCATGAGTGGCGGTTTGATGGTGGTGTGACTGTTGCTGCTTCGTCGTCTCCTCAGGTGGTGCCGCTGCCGTATTCCATTGAAGAAAATGTCGATCCGGAAGAAGCGTTTGTTGCTTCGTTGTCGAGTTGCCATATGTTGTTTTTTCTTTCTATCGCAGCCAAAAGGAAATACATTGTTGATGACTATGTCGATAACGCGGTGGGCTTGATGGAGAAAGCCAACGACGGGAAGGTTTCCATGACTCAGGTTACTTTACGTCCCGTTGTGGCCTTCTCGGGGGATACGCACCCCTCGGGTGAACAGCTCGAACGGATGCATCATCAGGCCCACGAACAATGTTTTATTGCTAACTCAGTGAAAACTGAGGTGACGATAGACCTAGCAAGCTGAAAATTGTAAGTCGAAGGGTAAGCCGTTTGCTGCATGATTGTTTATTGTGCTGATATTGTTATTTGAATATGCATATGTGATTGTTTTTATCGGAATGTTCGTATCGGAATGATAGGGGAGCGGTGAATCATTGATTAAGAAAGGTGTACTTTTGGCGCTGATTTTTTATTGCTCTGGGCTGCAGGCTTCCCAAGATAGAATTATCCAGGTCAATAAAAAGGGTGA
>NVVB01000032.1 GCA_002402085.1 Gammaproteobacteria bacterium | reverse complement strand
GCAGCAATGGCGGTATTCATCAACACACCGTCACACCCTAGCTCCATGGCAATGGCGGCATCTGAAGCAGTGCCCACGCCAGCATCAACAATAATGGGCACTTCAGCATTTTCGATGATCATACGGATGTTGTACGGGTTACGAACCCCCAATCCCGAACCAATGGGTGCCGCAAGCGGCATCACCGAGACACACCCCATATTTTCCAGTTCTTTGGCAATAATGGGATCATCACTGGTGTAGACCATGACTTTAAAGCCATCATCAATCAATGTTTGCGCAGCCACCAAGGTTTGCTTTACGTCCGGGTAAAGGGTTTTCTTATCCCCTAAGACTTCCAGCTTCACCAAGTCATGGCCGTCTAATAACTCACGCGCTAACTGACACGTACGCACCGCATCGTCGGCGGTGTAACAACCCGCAGTATTGGGCAATATGGTGTATTTTTCGGGGTCGAGTACATCGAGAATATTCGCTTCACCTGGGTTTTGACCCATATTGGTTCTGCGCACGGCCACGGTAATAATCTGCGAACCACTGGTTTCCACCGCTTCACCTGTTTGCTGCAAATCCACGTATTTACCCGTGCCTAACAATAGTCGAGACTGGTATGCCTTCCCCGCAATAATAAGTTGGTCTTCCACGCGTTCATTCCTATGTTGGCTTACGATTCAATTAACCTGCTTAACCTGTACGCAGCGGGTTCTAACAACCCGCCACAAATCCTCATCGGCTCATTAGCCACCACCGATGGCCTGCACTATTTCAACACAATCCATAGACGCTAAAAGAGTATCCTGATGCATGCTCTTTGGAACGATCTGTTGATTAATCTCCACCGCATAGCGCCGGCCCTTGATCTCAAGGCTCTGCACCAACTCAAGCACAGAGCAAGGATCCTCAACCTGTCGGCTTTCACCGTTTAACATAATCTGCATTACTAGGCCCCCGGCGCTTTATAAACAGCCCAAGCAAATAATACCCAACCGGCAACAAATGCCAATCCACCAATGGGGGTAATCGCGCCTAACCAACGAATACCCAATAAACTCACTAAATAGAGGCTACCAGAAAAAAGCACAATGCCCACAGCGAATAAACGCCCCGACCACAGTAAAGCACTCGAATCGAGCCACTGAGCCAATGACAAGCCCACTAGAATAAGCCCCAAACTATGATAGAACTGATATTGCACACCCGTCTGAAACACATCCAAGGCATAAGGGTCTAACCGACTCTTTAAGCCGTGGGCAGCAAAAGCGCCCAACAGCACCGACAGCCCCGCACCGGCAATGCCTAACAACATTAACAACTTCATCTTAGCCCCCTAGGTAGACCGGCTCACCACCGAATCATTGGCAACAAAAAAGCCGCCTTATAAGGGCGGCTTTAAACGTGTACTCACGTTATTGGTTTGAAGTGACTCTATAGAAATAGCAACGACGCACTACTTCAAACGAATCCCCCAACCAACAACGAAGGCCTCTCTAGACCCGATTGAGCCCTCAGCTAGGCATCAAATAGATAATCATCATTGATCGAAGTGCGCAATTTCTTCATCGCGCTCTTTTCTAACTGACGAATACGTTCTGCAGAGACGCCATATTTTGCCGCCAACTGGTGCAAAGTGGCCTTCTCATCGCTCAACCAACGCTGCTGTAGAATATCTCGGCTGCGCTCATCAAGCAGCTTGATACCGGCCGCTAAATCCTCATAAGCAAAACCAGAGTCCATTTCCTGCTCAACTAACATCGCAGGATCTACACCGGTGTCTTGCAAATAATTAGCCGGCACATACATGTTCTCATCGTCTTGCGAAGAATCTGCTGGCGCGTCATACGCCGCATCATGGGCGCCTAGCCGGCCTTCCATTTCAAAGACTTCTTTCACGCTGACATTCAAGTCACCCGCAATCGCCTTGGCTTCGTCCTGAGACAACAACGCCAGGCTCTTCTTGGCACTACGCAGGTTAAAAAACAATTTTCGTTGCGCTTTGGTGGTGGCAATTTTAACAATCCGCCAATTACGCAAAACAAACTCGTGAATCTCAGCTTTAATCCAATGCACTGCAAAAGACACCAAACGCACGCCACGTGTAGGGTCGAAACGTTTTACGGCTTTCATCAAGCCTAAGTTGCCTTCTTGAATAAGGTCCGCTTGTGGCAAACCGTAGCCTTTATAACTTCGAGCGATATGCACCACAAAACGTAAGTGGGCAATAACTAAGCGGCGCGCGGCCTCAACATCTTCATGATAAAACAAACGCTCAGCGAGCGCTTTCTCTTCTTGTTCGGTAAGAAGAGCGACGGTGCTCACCGAACGCATGTAAGCTTCTAGGTCTACCCCAGGCACCTCAATAGTCGGCTGTAAAATCAAAGCACTATCCATTAATTCCTCCAAATTTGGCTGCCTCACCTGAGAAAGAGTAGCTTCCTCTAATCTGAGACGGTAATCGCCATCCTGTTTGACATACTAGCACTCGCTCTTTCAGAGTGCTATTAACGCCCGTAATCACGGCCTTACAATGTGACGTAAGGGTATTAAAAATGATACTTAATCGCACCATTAGAATTTAACATTGAGGCACTTTAACCCTTTTCAAGAGTGCTAGGAATAGACATATTACCCATCCACAACAGCCCTCGAGGAATCAGCTTAACCGAAATACGCCCTCATTTAGCAAAACATCCTAAACCAAGCCATTGATCAGTACCGTGAAAAACCAGAATAAGTGCCCATATATCAATAAATTACCAAAAAATCACATCAAAGAACGCGAAACAGCCAAAACCTTCGCTGGCCAACTAAGTCGCCCTTAAAGTGATTCAATGGAATAAATCCCCTCAACGCAGTACCATGACTGACTTCAGCCCAAAATAAGGTTTAAAGCGAAACCTTACAATAAGYMTTAAATACAACATCAAACAAGGCTAAACCGGCTCCTCTGTCGATTCACCTGAAAATCACAGCAGGCAAAAAAAGCTAAGATTAGCCGACAATTTAATGCCTTATCAATTTAAACGCTTATAAAAAAACTAGGCTGAACCATTCACCGTATTGTTCAAAGAGGGCGCGCACTCTAAGCAGGCACGCCCAAATTTTTACGCACATTTAATAGGTTTTACCATGCGTCGTATTATTTCTCTTGCTTGCCTACTCTCGGTAGGATTTCTAACCGCTTGCTCCGACGGCAGCACAGACGTCGGACAAGAAGCAGACCAGCGGTTAAACGCTCTAATTCAACAGCTTGGCATGACCGGGGATCCGACCACCAACAGAAACTTACCCGCGCCGCCCACCACAGTGAATACGACGCCTGTGGTAGAACTCGGAAAATTATTATTCTTTAGCCAAGGCCTAAGTGGTCGTGGCGATGAAGATGAGTTCGACACCGCTTGTGCGTCCTGCCATCACCCAGCCTTGGCGGGCTCTGACGACTTATCCCTGCCTTACGGCGTCAACAGCGATGTCCCTGAGCTATTAGGCCCGGGCCGAGAATTCCTTGGCTCCAATGACACGCCCATTATAGGCAGAAACTCCATCTCACTGATTAACATCGGCTTATGGGATCACGCCCTAAACCATGACGGCAGCGTTGAAAGCCTCAACCCCGTAGCCTTTGCGAACGGTTCAGTAGGAAGCATTAGCACACCAGACAGTGGCTTTGGCGTTGCAGATGACGATGCTGGCGAAAACCTTGTGACGGCACAAACGCGCCTGTCCTTGGCCAATGCGCACATGATGCGTAACGGTGACCTAGACGATGACGACACCAACGACGTGATAGACGACATTGTTGATCGACTCAGGGATGACAACAACGATTTACCCGTCAACAACTGGCTAGAGGAGTTCCGTACAGGCTTTGAAGACCCCACCGGTACGGCTACAGAGCTCATCACCCCGACCAACTTAATCACCGCCCTCGCTGAATACCAACGCTCCTTAGTATTTACCGTCTCGCCTTGGGCTCGCTATGCAGCGGGCGGAAATCTAGACGCCATCTCGCTGGACGCGAAACAAGGCGCAATTTTAGCGCTGACTAGCGTTAATGACGGCGGCTTAGGCTGTGTCGATTGTCACAGCGGCGACTTCTTTACCGACGAGCAATACCACGTGCTCGCAGTGCCTCAAATAGGCGCAGGCATGGGCAACGATAACGGCCAAAACACCGACGACGATTTCGGTCGCTTTAACGTCACCGGTGTAGAAGCTGATCGATACGCATTCCGCACCCCCACACTTCTGAATGTTGCTCGCACAGGACCTTGGGGACATGACGGTGCGTACACCACATTAGAAGCCATGGTACGCCACCATTTTGATCCAGAAACCAATGTTGAAGAGTACAACGCGAGCCAGCTGGACCCCGAAATTTCAGCTGCCAATGTTCAGGAAAATACTGGCTTTGCGATCGATGTACTCAACGATCAAATTGATAATGAYCAAACGCTATTAGTCCGCCTCACCACYGGCGACCAACARGTWRCAGAAATAATGGCGTTCCTAAACGCACTYACCGATGTCCGTCTGGCTGATGCACCGGTTACCAGAACACAGATTCACTGTGTTGCGCCTTGGGTACCCAATGCAAGCAATGCAAACCCAGACCAATTGCGATTGAACGCAAACAGCGAAGATGATGGTTCTTTAAGCGGCGATTCGGACCAATGCCAGTAAGCTAAAAAAAATGGCGCTGCAACTTAACGTTGCAGCGCCATAGGCTAACTGATTACTTAATTCTTTTAATTTAGATTGACTCACTTTCTTCCAAAGGAACCCCTTCCTTTCTACTCAGGCTTTCACCGCCCCCGCTTTCACACCCTACATGAATCTGCTAAACCCACCCCTCCCTGCGTAACGACCCGCACTCCCTTCAAACGACGGTCCTTTCAAACCAACCCCTTCAAACCAGACCGTTACAGTACCCGCTAAAAAATGATACAACGCCGACACATCATTACTCGAAAACTCTTTTTTTAAACCAAAACCTTTACCGCGAATACGTTTGATTAAAGCTTTTCTAAAGTAATCTTGATCGATGCTTGCGCCATTGCTGTCTCGAAATCACTACGTTATCTTTCATATCCTTGGCAACCGGCACCTTTAATTTAACCAATTGACGCTTAGCCATTCGATAGCCTTGCACAGCCGACTGTCGTAAATACTTTATCGCCAAGGTTTTATCCGCTGCAACGCCATAGCCGTGCAAATAGGCAAGCCCTAAATTAAATTGTCCTAAGCGATCATTTAAGCTGGCCGCCGCCTGATACCAAGCAAATGACTTTTGATAATCTCTATTAACGTCCACACCGTCGGAGTAGATTGACGCCAAATCGTTTTGTGCGATAGAAAGCCCTTTCTTCGCCGCTTTCTCATACCAGCTGATGGCCAGCTTAATATCTTTTTCAACACCCTGACCATAATGATACATGTAGGCTAAATTATATTGTGCGTTTTCAAAACCGCCCTCCGATGCGGACCTAAACCACTTAAGCGCCCGCTGATCATCCGGCTCGACGCCAAAGCCATACGCGTACATCACGCCTAAATTCGACTGTGCTTCCAAATGACCTTGCTCGGCCGCCTTAGTAAACCAATGCAGGGCCTTGGCGTAATCCRYTTCATTGGAGGTTGCATAATAAACCCCCAAACTAAATTGYGCGTATTGATGCCCAGCGTTTGCCGCCCGCCCATACCAAACCACTGAAGCCGCTTGATTCTGGGACTTACCTTTGTAGAAGGTCTCCTCGCCTCTCTGATACTGCTCATCCGCGCCTAAACCAGAATCATCCGAGCGGGGTACAATAATCGAACACGCCATTAAATTGCTCATGATCAAAACAGTAATTAGCCTTAAAAATTTCATGCCGGTAGCTCCAAATGATTATGTGTTTTTTTTATATTTGTAAGTGAACGTTTCTAATTATGACCATTTGTAAAAATCCAGCAATAGTGCTTTTTTATAACGTGAACACACGTCATACCATTTCAATAGACTCGCAATCACTAAGCACCCCGCCAGCTTAGAGTTCACCCTAAGCTGGCAAGGCAGCAAGCGAGGCAAACCAAGCCATTAGCATTACTTTTAATCGTCCGCCAAAAAAAGAACACTTTCATGGCATTTCTATAACAAAAAAACGTTATTCAAAAAGCGCACAAGAGCGCCTGAAAACAAGAGGATTCAATCTTAGAATTACCGAATAAATTTGAAGGAATACAAATCAAGAAGGGGATCAGCATCACACAACTTACATAAAACAACATTAATGTGATGCGTTACTTRTTAAAAATAAATTTCAAAGACCCAAATGTTATGAACAACGGGAGTCCTTCATCGTTACTCACCGTTCGCCGGCCTCGCTTCAAGTAAGCTTGCGGCCTTTCCAGCTTGCAGTGCCCGTCGCAGCTTTGTAAATAGACGCAAAATAGATCGGCAGCAGCGATAGTAAGCCAGGCAAATGAAACAGCTGGTCTATCCAGGGGTTTAAACCTAAGGTGCGAGCAAAGAGCCATCGGTTACTATGCATTATGGCAATCCCTCCTAAGCTCAAAGGCAATATCCACAAAGGCAAATAACCCAGAATAATGAGTCCTAATGAAAGATAGAGAAACGCATCCCACAGAAAGAATTTCATAAGGATCACAACACAAAAAAGAGCCGCTTTTGACCAACTCAGGGACTGACCTTCATTGCCATCAATAAACGCGCCGGAAATAGTTTTTAACCAGCCTTGTATCGTGTCAGCATTCGAAGAATACATCCGAACTTCCACTAGATCGATTAAACCGTTGGCACGAAAAGGAATCCCCTGCTCCTTCACTAAGGCTCCCAGCGCTTCGTCTTCAATTACTTTGTGGGCGACTTGTTCATACCCGCCTAGCGCATCAAAGGTCTCCGACTGAAATACCATAAACCGACCATTGCCCGCACAAGACGAAGACTCGGGATCATTAACAGCATACCAATCTCTCTGAAAGCCCATATCAAACAAAAAGTAGGCGTGCAAAGCGCGCTCAGCGAAGGAGCGCATCACATGCTTATCTAGACCGGTAAGAAACTGAATTTTTTCTTGCTGACAATAACCAACGGTGGCTGCCACTGTTTCTGGCGCAATGCGCACATCCGCATCAATGAACATCAACCAGTCGCCCTGTGCCTGTTTAGCAGCCCTCTGGCACGCCCAAGGTTTACCGCGCCAACCTTCAGGCGGTTCCTCAGCACCCTGTATTATCTTTAAACGCGGGTCGTCAAATTGTTGCAGTATCTTAAGCGTATCATCAGAGGAATTATCATCCAATACAATCACTTCGATATTTTCATGGGTTTGCGCTAACGCGTGCTCCACACATGCTTTGATATTCATTTGCTCATTTCGAGCGGGAATAATAATCGAGGCTTTGGTCGTTGATGCGCAAAAAGGGCCCTCTTTGCCAATCCAAAAACCGTCATCTTTGAGAAGCTTACGAACTCTCTTTTGGGCAATCAAATACTTTCTAACGATCGCGACAACAATCACTGCAGCGAACAAGGCCGCCAAATTCCCTAAAGAAAAAATGTCCATCATTTTTCTCTGCCCCCTTAAAATTCGAGTTATTTTTAGATTAAAACTGGCTAAATATCACCGGCAGTATAATTACAACGATGACTAAGTAAAGCCTTTATTACCTGGGTACAATGCAACCAAAGTATCTCTTGGCATTCAATGCGCTACGGATCAGCGGGGAATGTAGTTGACAGTTTTGTGGGCAAAGGTTTACTTCACCCTGAAAAGCCTCTTAACTTATTATTACCAGCATTTAACCCCGAAAAGCGCCTAAGTAGATCACGTCTAAATTAAAGATAAAGCAAACCAACGCTCAACAATGCTTAATTCCCGTAGCCAGCATAGTACCAACATACTGATCATCGATGACGATCCACAACTAGTCACACAATACGATGACGCCTTAAAAGAATATCCCTGCAATATCGATATCGCCGACTCGGGCGAAAAAGCCATCGCCTGCATCAACGCCACGCCACCGGACTTAGTGATTTTAGAAATTAATTTAAACGATCGCACGGGCAATCGAATATTTAACAAATTAATTAAAATCGACTCAAATCCTCAGATCATTGTCACCAACTCAAAACATTCCCTCTCCATAGCCACATCGGTCTTGCGCCAAGGGGCACTTGATTATATAGAAAAACCCATTTCACAACGGCGACTTAAAGATACCGTTAGCGAAGCACTTTCTAGACAATCCATCAATTCGGCACTCAACCGCTATCAATCCAGAATCTACAGAGGGGGGTATGGCAGTTTTATAGGCGAGTCGCCAGCCATGCGGAAAATTTACCTACTCATTAAAAGTGCCTCCACCACAAAAGCCAGCGTTTTTATTACCGGCGAAAGCGGTACAGGCAAAGAAGTCTGCGCTGAAATGATTCACCGCTTAAGCCAACGCAGTGAGAATAGAATTGTCGCGCTAAACTGTGCGGCTATTCCTAAAGACCTCATAGAAAGCGAAGTTTTTGGTCATGTTAAAGGCGCGTTTACAGGCGCAGTTGCCAACCGAGACGGTGCCGCGTCAGCCGCTCACGATGGCACGCTGTTTCTCGATGAGATTGGCGAAATGAACATGGATTTGCAGAGTAAACTACTGCGCTTTATTCAACTTCAAAAATTTCAGAAAGTGGGCTCAACGAATTTAGAAGAAGTCGACGTTCGCTTTATCAGCGCCACCAACCGCGAYCCAATCCAACAAATAAGGGAAGGGCTTTTCAGAGAGGATTTATACTACCGGCTCAACGTCATTAACGTTCACTTGCCGCCCTTACGAGAACGCGGCAAAGATATACTTTTGCTCGCCAATCGATTTTTAATGGAGTACACCAAACAAGAAAACAAACAGTTTGAAAAATTCACCCCCGAAGCAGAAAACCTTCTATTGGCTTATTATTGGCCGGGCAATATTCGCGAACTACAAAATGTCATTCTCAACATTGTCGTACTTCAAAATGGTACGCGGGTATTGCCATCCATGCTGCCGCCCTCGTTACTTGAAGCCCTGGACCCCAAAAGTACGTTTTATCAATCAATCCCTAAACCCATTGAACACCTCGACGATTGCGATGATTATAATCTCGAGTCAGGGAGTGTAACAATGACCGTAAACGATATCATTTCTCTGGCGGACATCGAACATCAAGCCATAGAAAAAGCCATCGCGCTATGCGATGGCAATATTGTACAAGCTGCGAAACATCTGGGAGTCAGCCCCTCCACCTTATACCGCAAACGCAACGACAAATCATAACTCGCATTTAAGTATTAATTATTTAATGGCTAAAAATTCGAAGTTAGAAAGATGCCGCGCTACAGCGATCCACGCACCACTCAAGCCAAGTAAGGCAGAAGCAAAGAGTATAAATAGCACCGTTTGAAAATCCATGCCCTGAATCAAATATTGGCTTTGATACTGCGTCGCTAAATCAGTCACCGACGCTTGTAAGCTAACCAATAACAACTCGACTGAAAATATAGCAACAATGCCGCCGGACAAACCAAACCAAGCGCCGATGTATAAAAATGGTCGCCGGATAAAGCCATTGGTCGCGCCCACTAATTGATAAATCTCCACTTCGCTTTTTTTGTTCTCAATGGCCAGCCGAATGGTATTAATCACCACAAGAAAAACCGCCAGCGCCAAACCCACCGCTAACGCCGCCACTATATTCTTCGCTAAACTGACTAAGCTTTGTAATTTACGCACCCATTGTGCATCCAGTTGCGCAAGTTGGACCGCTTGCCATTCACTGGCCTGGGCTTTGAACTGTTCCGCCACGGCTAAGGCGGGGGAATCCAAATAAACCACGATCACAGAAGGAAGGGGGTTATCTTCAAATTCACTCAATAACGCCGAATATCCCGACACCTCTTCAAATTCAAGTAATGCATCCGCCTTGGAAATGTATTCAGTCCGGCTGATATGAGGTTCCAATGCGATTCGCTTAAGTAGCTTTTGTGCCGCAGTTTGATCCACAGAATCTTTTAAGAAAAGCGACACCTGGGCATTACCATCCCAGCTCTTGGCCACTTGTTGCACATTCGCTAACAACACATAAAGCCCGCTCGGCAGCGCAATGGCCACAGCAACCACCGCCATCGTCATCAACGTCGACACGGGCGTGCTCCACAAGCGATCCAACGTGTCGCTGATCACTATTCGATGTTGATCGAAGTAAACTGAGATTTGGTCTCGCCAAGCGACTTGTCGATTGCTGGCACCTCTTCTGGACACAGCACTGGCACTATCAACACTCCCCGCAGCACGCTCATTCGGGCGATCACTGGCACCGCGCCGTGCGCTGGAATTTACTTTGGTATTAGTGTCACGATTTCCGGGTCGATCCATTAGCGCGCCTCCTCGCCTAAAAGGCGGCCTTTATCTAACACCAATCGCCGGTGCTTATAACGCTCAATTAACGCCGTATCATGACTCGCAATCAGCACGGCGACACCCACGCGACTGAACTGCATAAACAGATCCATAGTATCTGCGGATAGGTCAGGATCTAAGTTCCCCGTAGGCTCATCAGCCAACAAAATAGACGGCTTATTTACCACCGCGCGAGCAATGCCCACACGTTGTTGCTCGCCACCGGAAAGATTAATCGGGTTTAATCGCTCTTTCGATAAAAGCCCGACTTTATCTAAAGCAGCTCGTACGCGACGCCCAATCTCATTGCTCTGGTAACCCGACACCACCAAGGGCAGAGCGACATTATCGAACACCGAGCGGTCAAATAATAATTGATGGTTTTGGTGCACCATACCAATTTGACGTCGATAGAAGGGAACTTGACGAGATTTTAAGTGGGCTATATTTTGTTTATTAACAAGCAGCGACCCTTGGCTGGGCTTTTCGAGCAGCATAATTAATTTGAGCAAGGTGCTTTTACCGGCACCCGAATGCCCGGTAAGAAAAGCAATTTGCCCTGGTTCAATAGAAAAACTAACTTGGCTTAACGCCTGGTGACCATTGGGGTATTTTTTAGTCACCTGATCAAACTGGATCATAATTTAAAACATCTAGACGAAGTTAATCCTAATCAGTTAACCCATATCAGATCAGCCTTGGGAGAAACTTTTTTGCAGAAATTCACAATGAGTTTCCCTGCATTAAGACTGACTTTAGCGGCCTAGCGATTAAGCTGTGTTAACAGAGTTTCAAGGTCAGGCCGCACGATTGCGATCCTAACCTCGCCCAAACAGGTATTACTTCGAGTCAAATAACGCCTCAACAAAGGGCGCTGCCTCAAAAGGCCTTAAATCTTCGAGCTGTTCGCCCACACCGATGTAGCGAATAGGCAGCTCCATCTTCTCTGCAATAGCAAAGATTACGCCACCCTTGGCCGTACCGTCTAACTTAGTCAACGCCAAACCGRYCAWWSYMRYMKMWGMWWRAAAKTRMKCKGYMWRNTKTAAGKCRNNTTNASMMRKWNAGSMRWCWAGSAMTAMNAGKGWTTYWTGGGKYKNCRTCWGGGWCSARNTKWNAYAWTNAMCMRWWWWACYWWTYTAARCNCKTMMWTTAGATTAGTTTTAGTATGTAATCGACCCGCCGTATCAGCAATCAGCACATCCGCTTGGCGCGCCTGGGCCGCTTGCAAGGCATCAAATATCACCGACGCACTGTCTGCGCCCGTATGCTGCGCCACGACCGGCACATCGTTACGCTCACCCCACACCTGAAGCTGCTCAACCGCAGCCGCACGATAGGTATCGCCTGCCGCTAACATGACCGTATTGCCTTCATTTTTTAAATGCTGGGCTATTTTACCGATGGTGGTGGTCTTTCCTACGCCGTTGACCCCCACGACCAAAATCACATAAGGTTTCTTACTGGCATCAATCTGCAAGGCTTCCTGACGAGGCAGTAATAAYTTYTCCARCTCACGTTGCAAGGCTTTATAAAGCGCCTTCGAATTCAGCAGTTCTCGACGGCCTATTTTCTCAGTCAGACTGGCAACGATCTTACGCGTCGCATCCACCCCCACATCCGCCATGATCAGCTGCATCTCGATTTCATCGACAATATCGACGTCAATGACCTTCTCACCGAGTAATAGATTACCTAGGCCTTCCGTAAAGCCGGCACGGGTTTTACCCAAGCCCTTGCGCACGCGCGAAAAAAAGCCTTTGCGTTCAGGCGCGTCTTCGGATTGCCCAGCCTCGCTTTCACTGGTCACGGCCTCGGGAGAATCCGACTCACTGCTTGCTTCGTCTTCTGCGTGATTAACTTGCTCAGAGCCTTTAGCGGGCTCAAGGCCTTCAGCTTGTATAGAGCCTTCAGCAGGCAAAGAGTTCTCTGCTTGTAAAGAGCCCTCCGCTGACGGAGAACCGCCCTGCACATCCGCCTCGCTAGACACGCTGTCATCTAACGCGTCTTTAGTAGGCCCACTCTCAGCCTCAGACGATTTCTCACCTTGCTTCTTTTTCTTCCGCCGCCCAAATCCCAACATGGAATACGCCACCCAAGCTACAATAATTAATTAAACAAATTAACTGGCCATCGTAACACCCTTGTCTACATTTCGATACGTGAACAGGTATTTACGCAGTAACAACGCCGTTTAAAAATAGCAGTATTCACCCAGACCAGAAAGAAATCTGAATACATGGATTCACCGTTATGCTCAATCCTTCACCCACTCAAGGAAATGACATGGTCAGCCCACACGACGACACACCAGACTCTCTTCGACGCACCCAGGCGCCAACCCCCAAACCCCCTCAAACGCGATTCAGCCGTAAGTCACTGAACATAATAATTATCACCACGTCATTTTTAATTGTATTGTTTTCGTACCTGCCCCTTGGCTAAATTCGTCAGCCCCAACACAGCACCGTACAATGCTTAGGACGGAYMGGAATGAAAATCGATACTCGAAATTGGCTATTAAATGATAGAATGGCATTGCACCAATGACTTCACTAATCAGCGCCACTATAGACGATGCCCCGCAAATCTAAATCCAAAAAGCCGACCAAGCCCACCTCGCAACTTAAAATAATTGCAGGCCAATGGCGAGGCAGAAATGTTCAATTCCTTCAGCTTGACGGCGTGCGTCCTACGCCAAGCCGAATCAGAGAAACACTTTTTAATTGGTTAGCGCCCTCCATTCGGGGCGCGACATGTTTAGACGTGTTCGCTGGCAGTGGGATTTTAGGCATCGAAGCGCTATCCCGTGGCGCTAAAAGCTGTACTTTTATAGACCAATCCGGCCCCATCTGTAAGCAAATCGGAGAGCAGCTGTCTATTTTGGACGCCGACTCCCAGAAAACAGTATTTCGCGATGACGCCAAAGCCTGGCTACGGTCCCTAAAGCCAGAATCACAATACGACGTTATTTTTCTAGACCCGCCATTCAATCAGAATTTATTGCCGGCACTATTGAACATCATTGCAGAGCAAGGCCTGCTCTCTTCTTCTGGCTGTATTTACGCCGAATCCGAGGCGCCCATCGATTCAAACCCACTGCCTAGCCACTGGCAATTGACTCATTCAAAATCTGCAGGCGACGTACACTACGGATTAATCTTCAACACACCGCAGTAATTTTGATCGCCTGAAGTGCTGTCGATAAAAAAATAAACGCTATAGTGAACATTTTTTGCGCATGTATTGCGCTATATCAAAACATGCAATGCCAATAATCAAGACCAATAATGTTCGCCTATTTGTCTCCGGAAAAAGATTCCGCTAACATGCGTAGCTTGGCAGTCTCGGGTAATCCACTCAACAAGCCATTAAGATAAAAAATTTTAGGATCCAGCATTTCGGAATAACTCATAGCCCCCATACACAGGACTGAACTATGGCAAAAGCGAATCGAGTAATTTACCCAGGCACTTTTGATCCCATCACTAACGGACATCAAGACCTAGTCGAGCGAGCGGCTGCACTTTTCGATGACGTAGTCGTCGCGATTGCGGAAAATCCCAAGAAAAACCCCACCTTCTCACTAGAGGAGCGGGTGCAATTGGCTGAACAAGTCATAGGTCACCTGCCCAACGTATCGGTAGTGGGATTTAATAGCTTATTGGCGGATTTTGTCAAAGAGCAGGGCGGCAATATCATTCTAAGAGGTTTAAGAGCGGTTTCTGATTTTGAATACGAATTTCAATTGGCCAATATGAATCGCCAATTAGCTCCGGAGCTGGAGTCATTATTCTTAACCCCCTCAGAGCACTTATCTTATATTTCCGCCAGCTTAGTAAGAGAGATATCGTCCTTAGGCGGGAACATCTCGAAGTTTGTAAACCCGGCCGTGGCGGATGCGCTAACACAGAAGTTTCAAAACCAATAAAAAGCGAATCAAAAAAACAGGCCCGCTAAAAAAGGCCTCAATCGACACTGTATGGGAAACATCTGTTTCCCATACCATACCACCCGTCGACTTTCGTCCCCTAAGGCAGCTCTTTAGTTGCGCTTCTTGCCAATATTTTTTGCAGTACAGCCTAGGCAACGTATAAACGTTGATTTAAATGGCGCGACTACAAAAGTGTCAGCGGCCTCCACTACATTGCCTCCTAACAAGGAGAATGGCAGCGTAACGACAAAAAAGCCTGCCCCAACCGCCGTAGCGAGCATTAACACAGGCCGAAGAAGCGCATCCCCGCCCATTTCAATGGCCGTAGGCCGTTCGTCAACATTACCCGCAGCACTCACTGCAGGAAAAATGAATAACCCAGACATCACAATGACCATGATGTAGGCAATGGCTTTGCTCTTTAGAACTAACATACAATCCCTCATAATTCCGATGCTTTACAGAAGCTGTTAACGACCCAACTAATACGTTAAGTATATTCCTGTATTTCGATTTCACCCAGGATACCCGCCCAACAACTCAATCAAAGCGTGAAGCTCTGCTCAGTTAAGCGGACTATCACTATGAACACGTTGAAATTTTTCAACTTATAAGCCGAATAGACTCGATTTAATCATCCATTGGCCACTAAACCAGGCACTAAACTTATCGTTCAATATGCCACGCTAGTCTACCTATTCTATTGCATTGAGGGCGGAAGAAGACTACCGCCATCACAAATTAGGTTTTTTAAGAAGGGATAAAGACAGGGAAAGCTCGTCAGCCGAACACTCCCCCTGAACCGGACCCATGACCAATTACGACAAAGACGTCACTAGCCCCAAGCAATCCCGACTTAAGCCGGGACCTCGTGCTTTATTTTACTGTTTTTTTTTAAATGGATTTCATACCCATCATCCCAACCGGCTTCCCAGCTGGCTGCGACTTCGTCTTCTTTATAAGGGCAATCATTTTCACCCGCGCCCGTGAGTCCCTTCTCGTAACCCAACTCGTAGGCCTCATCCAGCCCTATATGCCATTGCAGCGTATCTGAATCATGAATTTGATTAGATGCCTCTTCTTCCTTATCCGACGCCACCTCGACAACAGGCTCAGGCGTCTCTACTGCATTGACGAAATGAGAAATTCCACGCATTCCAAAAAACGACTTAATATCGTCAAGCACGTAATAGGCCGCAGGAACCAACACCAAGCTCACCACCGTGGCAAACATAACCCCAAACGCCAAAGAAACGGCCATCGGGATCATAAATTGAGCCTGCAAACTTTTCTCCAACATCAACGGCGTGACGCCTGCAAATGTCGTTAGAGAAGTCAGCATAATGGGTCTAAACCGAGCCGCACCCGCATCACGAATCGCCACGTCTAAGGGCACGCCCTCAATCCGCTTGCCGTTCACGTAATCCACCAAAACCAAGGTATCGTTGACCACCACACCACTCACCGCAACCATGCCAATAAGTGACCAAAGCGTGACGTCAATGCCTACTAACAAATGGCCGCCCAAAGCACCAATCAAGCCAAACGGAATAGCAAACATCACCATCAATGGCTGGGAGTACGACCGAAATAGCGTCGCCATTAAGATGTACATTATTACCAGAGCAAACAAGTAGGATTTTTTAAGATAAGCCAACGCTTCGCTTTTTTGTTTTTGAGAGCCCGAAAGCTGCCATTGAATACTTTGGAAACGATAGGGCAAATCACTTAAAAAGCCAGCGCGCAGGTCTTCCATAATGTCCGCCTCACTGACCACCGTTTCATCCACTCGGGCCTGAACCTTAATCACCCGTTTACGATCGGTGTGTTTAATCACCGAGGGCCCACGTCCGTATTCAACGTCCGCGACCGTTAGCAATGGCGTCAAACCACCGTTAGGCAAACGGATATTCATATTTTCTAAATGCCATAGCGAATTCTGTTCATGCTCAGGGTATCGAACCACTACTTTCAATTCAGCATCGCCACGGGTCAAACTTTGTACTACGGTGCCATGAAACGCTTGTCGAACCTGAAGTGCTAACTCACTTAAGTTCAACCCTAGATCCCGCCCGGCAGGCTTAATCGTGACATACACTTCATCCTTACCCCGCTGGAATGAGTCTTGTACTTCATACACCCCGGGGAAGCCCATTAGCTCGGTTCTCAGCGCCGCCGAGGCCGCCTGTAACATTTTGGTATCTTGGCCGTATAATTCTAAATCGATGCTAGGCGGTGATTGGTTCAAAGTTGAATTAATATCCAAACTTTCAATATTGGCAATCACGCCAATCTTTTCACGCCACCGTCGACTGATTTCCTCACCCGACATGGTTCTAGATTCTGACGGTGCCAGCTCAATGGTGACTTTACCTTTATGCTCGCCCCCTCGACCGATGGCGCTGACCACATTAAAGATCTGATCTTCACCGGTTTCTGCTTTCAATTCTTCACTGGTCAAGCGAGCCGCCACTTCCACACGTCGCACTGCCGCCGCAGTAATATCCACTGGAGTCCCTGTTGCAAAGGAAATCTTCGCCACAGACACATCTCCCTCGATCTCAGAGAAAAACTTAATGTTCACCCAGCCGTTAAGAATAATGGCCATAGCGACAAAGAAAAGCGCGATGAACGAAGCTATGGACGCATAACGCCAGCGCAAAACCATTTCCAAAAAGGGTCGGAAACGTTCAGAGATAAAGTGCTCTAAACCGTTGGAAAATTTTTGCTGAAGCAAGCCAAGTTTCACAAAGCGCGTATCTTCTGGCTTTTTCCACTCGGTACTAGTCGACAAATGAGCGGGAAGAATCAACAGGGACTCCACCAAAGAGAAGGCTAGGGTGCAAATCACCACCACAGGAATGGCTAAGATCAACTTACCTTCCCAACCGGGCAAAAACAGTAACGGCGAAAATGCCACCATAGTGGTCACGACTGCGAACACTACCGGCTTGGCCATTTCTTGCGCGCCCTGCACAGCGCCCGACAATCCGAGGTTTCCGCGCCGATTATGGGTAAAGATATTTTCACCAATAATAATCGCATCATCCACCACAATCCCCAGCACCAGAATAAAGGCGAACAAAGAGATCATATTGAACGAACCACCAAAATAAGGCAGCAGCCAAAATGCACCAAAAAACGATATGGGGATTCCAAGACTGGTCCAAAAAGACAATCGCAGCCTCAAAAAGGATAATAAGATAATCACCATCAAACAAAACCCAGTGATGGCATTAGTAAGCAGAAGATTAATACGGCTACGGAAATATTTAGACGTATCTTCCCACACATGCATCGAAATACCTTCTGGGATATAACGACCAGGATTCTCTATATACGCATCAATTGTTTCCGATAACTCTAAAATACTTTGATCACCCACCCGAAAGATTCTCAGCGATACGGCCGGATCTTCGTTAAACCGACTGGCGATATGACTCTTCTTAAAGCCGTCTTCTACGTGAGCAATATCGCTGAGTAATATACGTCCACCACTCGGATCGGAACGAATTACTAGGTTTTCAAAACCTTCGCGGTCACTTTCCTTRCCTCTAAGGCTCACAGACGTTGTGCCTACTGCACCTGCCGACGAATCCAGTGATGAACTGTTGATCACATGAACCACTTCAGCGAAGCTTARYCCATAGCGTTGCAGCTCCAGCTCAGACAACTCAATGGATATTTCATAGGGCCGTACATCGCCCACTTCAATGCTACTAATGCCCGGCTTGGCTAATAGATCTTCACGCACTTGCTCGGCCAAATGCTTTAATGAACGCTCATCTGCCGGGCCAGAAATAATCAACCGCGACGCTTGAATACGCACCGACAAACGCTGAATAAGGGTTTTCCCTACCTGCTCAGGGAGGCCAGAAATCCCTTCAACCCGCGCTTTAATTTGTTCCAACATCGCATTGACGTCATAACCCAGCTTAATTTCAGTCTGAATAATCGCAATGTTTTCTTTCGCTAGCGAAGTCACAACCTCAATGCCTTCAAGATCATAGATCGCTGACTCCACGCGCGCGACCACGGATTCTTCCACTTCACTAGGGGACGCGCCAGGATATGGCACAGAAATACTGATGTGCTCAGAGGCTACGCTGGGCAGTATTTCCATTCGAGTTTCAGGTAAGGAGAGTGCACCCGCTATTAATATGAAAAACATTAATAAGTTAGCAGCAACACGGTTTTCGGCGAACCAGGCGATTAGGCTATTCATAGTCTATTGCTCTTAATCATTTTCTAACAAGGGTGCGGGAGGCTCAGCTTCTTCGATCAGAATCTCCCTTGAACCTGCATCTAAAGAACCACGCCCATCCGCATAGGGTGTTCCAGATTCAAATAATCGAGAGCCCTCCTGCGCCGCTTGCTCTGCCCCATATTCAGCCTCTTGACCCAGGTCGTTATTCGCGAGTTGTACACGCATCCCATCCACAACAACGTCCAGTTGAGTCAGCACTACAAATTCACCATCATCGATACCATCGCTGATATACACTTCATCTCGACCGCGATGAAGAATTTCAACCTCCTTCACTTTCAAACGAAGGTTTGCACCGATAGTCCACACTTGATTAGCGTTGCGAATGGCCTCACGAGGTAACACCACTACATTGTTAAATTGTCGCCCTTCAATTTCTACTTCGGCGAAATCGCCCGGTAATAACGGCGGACGATCCGGTTGGTTGGTATCGCGCGTATAAGGCGACTCAATCACTGCCACCACGTGCATTAAACGGTTCACTTCGTTAATACCGCCCTCAGTACGGACCACTTTACCGGGCCAGTAATACTCTTGCCCTGCTGACGCTACTTTTAACAGCACTGGAGAGCCCTGACCTTGTAACTCCTCACCGTCGTATTGAACGGGAATTTGCACCAAGCTTTGTTGTATATTCGACAAGGGCAAACTGATCTCAGCAACATCGGTGGCATACACCCGAGCGACCTGCACGCCCGGCGTAATGTACTGCCCGATATCCACGGTGGTACTACGGATACGACCATCAAACGGCGCACGAATTTCAGTCCGGTCTAATAATAGTTTTACCCGTGTTAGACCCGCCTTAGCGGCAGACAATTGTGCATTGGCTTCTTGAATACGGGCTTTACCAATTTTTGATCGGGCTTGTTTATTGGAGCGAACATCCGCCCGAACTCGCTCAACATTAAGCCTAGCAGTGGCTACTTTAGCTTCTGCGTTGGAAAGGTCTAATTCATAGCTAATCGGATCAATGCGCAAAAGCACTTCACCCTTTTTAAACGAGCCACCGGAAGCAAAGTTGTCCGACACATCCTCAATACGCCCCTGCACTTCGGCAACAAGGAATATCTCAGTCGCAAAATTAATAATGCCACGGGTATAGACCGGGATAGTCGCCGACTCTAATACCGCCTGCTGCACAGTCACCGCTGGCAACTGTTCTTTGACTTCTACTTTTTCAACCTCAGGTTTAAACACGGTTAAGGCCCCAATAACCACGCCCGCAACCCCCAAAATTATTAAAGTAAAACTAAGCTTTTTAAACATATCCATAAATAATTATCACTTCTTTTGCTTATCTACTAGAAAACAACTGTGCGAAATCCAGCGCCCCGCTGGCTGGGTGTTTGACCGTTAAATCTTAAACCAGCGAAGTCACGCGCGGATTAATTTCTGACTTGAATACAAATTTATTCAGTGCACTCTTCACTTCAGCTAAAACTAAATCCTGTGCTGAGGTTATGAAAAAATGCCCTCCAGGAAGCTCACGCTCAACAAGATCGATACTGGTTTGGTGCTGCCACGCACTAATCCCATCCCGCCCAACGCCCTCGTCTTGCTCACCTCCTAAGGCCACAATCGGAACCCTAAGCGGTGTTTGAGGCCTGTACTGCCAGGTTTCGATCACCTTAAAGTCTGCTCTCAACATTGGCCCGACAAACTCCATCAACTCAGCGTTTTGCAGTAATTCATCCGGCGTTCCCTGCAACTTCCCCAGCGCTTGAATAAATTCCGCTTCAGGTAAATGATGAATAGGCTCACGCTGCCTGTTCAATTGGGGCGCTGACCGGCCCGAGACCATGAGTACTTTCGGCTGCGGTAGTTTTTCTTCCCGCAGCGCACGCGTTAACTCCCACGCCACCTGTGCGCCCATGCTGTGACCAAAAAACACACACGGGACGTCTAACAAGGGCCTGATTGCAGTCACAAGCCGCTCGATTAAAAGGTCCCCATTATCGATCAATGATTCCCCGATTCGCGCGCCACGACCAGGCAATTGTACCGCACAAAGCTCAATTGCGTTATTGGCAGCCAAAGATTTCGACCAATCCTTGTATAAGGCGGCTGATCCGCCTGCGTAAGGGAAACAAAACAACCTTAACTTGGGTCGGCTCAATTGTGCACCAAAGGTGGTAAACCAAGGTTTCTTGATATCCATACTGCGCAGTACACTACTCATCACTGGCCTTTTTCGAATTATTTTTAAATAGGGTCTCTGGCAAAATCAGGCGTGAGCCGCCTCAACTTCGCTGTAATCGTAATCCGGCAACTCCTTTTCAATCTTACGCACACGAGGATGTAAAAACGCGGCTCCGACCACCATCAACAACAATGCCCCATAGACACTGATCATCACAGCGATGCCTCGTCCTTTACCAACGCCGTAGATCGACCCCAAAGATGAAGCGAAACTGCCATCGGGTGCCATCATCGGCTCAAAAATACCATCCGCTAAAGCCCCGGACAGCAAGTATGCCACGGGCCCCGATGCTCCGACAATTGTTGCTCGGAAACCAAACACGCGCCCCTGTACACCAAGTGCAACTTTTTGTTGCCAGAGTGTTTGACTTAAAGCCGCCACACTAGGAAACAGTAACACGATGAAAAAAATACAGACCCCCACCCCATAGATCGACTCTGACACAGGAGCAATAATTAACAGAACACTTAAAATGGTCGACAAGCCCATTACAATCAGTACTTTATGCTCCATCCCTCGCCAAAGAAAGGCAATCCCGCTGCCGATAACCAAGCCCACCCCAGTCACCGTCATTAATAGCCCAATCTCTTCCTGAGTGGCAAATGGACGTACCAAAGGCATAAACAACACCACGATCGAGCTGACATTAAAGTTCACGAAAAAGTAAAATACTAGTAGATATAACAAGCCCTTACGCTCAACCAAATAAGTCCAGGCAAAGCTCATTTGCTGCCAAATACTCACGCCTTGCTCGTCTTCATCAATTTTCTCGCTAGGACTCGGGATGAAAATCATCAGCACAGAGGTAATAGCGACAACATAAGTCAACAAATTGATAATTAAAAGGCCGTCTAAACCAATGCCAACAATCAAATAACCCGCCAATGCAGGCCCTAATAATTGCGCTAAACCAAAGCCTAAGCTTCGCACCGTGTTGGCTCGAGGTAATAAGTCCTTAGGCACCATCATCGCCACACTGGCCGAAAGTGCCGGCATACCAAAGGCACCCGCAGTCGACCCCACCACCCCAACAGACAAGATATACCACACGGATAACGCATCATTGACGTACAAAAAGTAAAGTACCAACGAACATCCAATCGATATTATTTGCGACAATAGAATGGTTTTCTTTCTAGACCAGCGATCCGCCACTACGCCGGCAAACGGGCTAATCAATAAAGGAGGCAGGCTAATGACCGCAGCGGTCAGGGTGAATAAGCTCACGGAGTCATAGTTATCTAGAATCCATAAACTCAAGCCAAAACCAGACACACTGCCGCCCAGCATCGAAACCGACAACCCCCCAATTAAGAAATAAAAGGACGACATTTTTGTTTCTTTCATAAAAACGTTTAACTCTTTTACTTGGTTAATTCATCCTACGCTTTACCTGCCATTTACGGCGGGACAATAACTCATCCTGGYTAAATTTCCCATTCCTCTCGGTCCTCGTCTTCGGGAACCGCCTGTTCTTGCTGCACCCACTCGAGCGTATCAATATAAGCCGCTAGCTTTTCGATGCTTGGGAACTCAAAAATTGCCTTTAAAGGCAACTCTAAAACAAACTGAGCCTGTATTGAATTAATCAATTCAGTTGCCAACAAAGAATGCCCGCCCAGTTCGAAAAAGTTACTGGTAATGCTAACTGAGTCTTTTTTCAACACCTGAGACCAAATCGCGACTAGTGTATGTTCGGTCTCCGAACGCGCTAATACGATTTCCTCCACCGATTCGCCTTGCTCACTCAAAGCCCCCGAAGGCAATTGGCTACGGTCCACTTTGCCATTATGATCCAAGGCAATTCCATCCACCGCAATAAACTGATTGGGCAGCATATAMTCCGGTAAATAAACGCTAGCCTGACGTCGGAACTCATYGCCATCAAACGTCTGCCCGGGCGCCACTACAATATAGGCCAGCAAATAAGGCTGCGTTGYCCCGTCAGACGCTGCACTTGTGCTATCAGCGATCACAAAACAATCTAACACACCGTCCATGGCTCGCAATTCATTTTGCACCTCCGCGACTTCAACCCGATAACCACGAATCTTAATTTGCGAATCAATTCGGCCGACGATTTCAACATTACCCGCATGCCCCATACGCCCTCGATCCCCGGTACGATACCAGCAGGGCCGAAACGCTGACTGCTTCGAACCCCGATCGACAGGCCTGCAATCCACTTGATGCGCTTCTTTAAACGCACTCTCTGAATGCTCAGCGTCAACATATCCCAAGGATAAATAATCAGAGCGAACCCAAACCTCAGCCAACTCACCCATTCCGACCGTTCGACGTTGTGCATCCAGTAGGATCAACTCGCTACCAGGAGCGCCTTGGCCCACAGGCAAGGTTTGATCGACATAATTCTCATCAAACTGTATCGCTTGTTCTGTAATCTGATGATAAGAAATAATTTGCGGTGTTTCCGTCGCGCCATAACAATTATRAACACTTGCTTGAGGGGCAAATGCCTTCGCCATCCGTACATGACTCACCAATAATGGCTCGCCACCCAAAAACATCAATCGAAGCTTATTCGCCTGGGCTTCATCACTGCCACGGCCAATACTCGTCAACTTCATTAATGAGGGCGTCAAATGACAGATACTCAGTTCATTCTCTAACAGCCACTGGCGCATTTTACTCGGCTCATCAAAATCGCTTTGCTGGGGAATATAGACCGCAGCATGATTGGCCAAAGGGACTAAAATATCCCGCAGCAGCGGATCATGCCCGAGCCCCGAAAGCTGGCTAAATCGATCGTTTTCCGAGACCTGAAATTTTTCGCTGTACCAAGCAATAAAATGATTCAACGGCCCTAAGGCACCACGAATAGCCTTCGCTTGACCGGTCGTGCCTGAGGTATACGACACATAGGCCAAATCATCATCGTGGCGCTGTACCACGGGGCTCTGTTTAGAGAACTCGACACAGGGATTGGCACTCTCAAGTGCATTCAAACCCGGTAAATTAATACTAAACGGTGTTTGAGAAAAATTGGTTCTCAACAGCTCAGGGCAATCGTCTCCTCGGGTTAAACAAATTGCCCCCTTGACCTGGGCTTGGTCTAAGTATTTAAGTAGGCGTTGCGCAGGGAGATTGGGGTCCAATACGGTAAACGCAGCACCCGACTTCAATACGCCAAGAATCGCCAACGCCAAGCTGCCCGAGCGATGGCCGTAAATCGCGACACAATCATTGCGACCAATACCCGCGTCAATAATGCCATGGGCTAATTGATTCGACCAAATCTCTAGATCACCGTAATTCCATTGCCCGTCCAAATCCTGGATAGCAATTTTATTGGGATCTTTAACTGCGCACTGCGAAAACAGTTGCTGCGGTTGCCGTGATGGTGACTTTTTAATTTGCGATGTTTTCTGAGCGTCCACTTCGGCGGATGAAATCACTTCTGCACTACCGATTAATCGATAGCTATCAATAGGCGCTTCTATATCAAGCGCCACTTGCGCCAATAAAATTTCTAATTGTTCTAAATGTTTTTGAATGGTGCTTTTATCAAAACAATCAGTCCGATAAAGCATCGACAGATGAATGCCTTCGGACCTTTCTTTAGCGTACAAGGTTAAATCAAATTTAGATTCGTATTCGGCTTCCTCTTCCATCAAGTCTTCAATGAGCAACCCGCCCATTTCACCCGACACTTTAGGGAGGTTCAATACATTCAGAAACACCTGAAACACTGGCGAGCGAGATAAATCGCGAGGCGGCTGAAGTGCTTCAACTAACTTTTCAAACGGTAAATCTTGATGTGCAAAGGTGTCTAATACATGGTCACGCGTTTTATGCAATAAAGCGCGAAAGCTCGGATTCCCGGAAACATTGGCGGGCATGACTACGGTATTAATAAAGAAACCGATTAAAACTTCAGTCTCCTCACGCGTACGCCCAGCCACTGGCGAACCAATATTAAACTGCGACTGACCGCTGTGCCTAGCCAATACAATTTGCCAAGCCGCCAACATCAGCATATATAAACTGACATTTTCACGCTGGGTCATTAATAATAATTTCTGCGACAGCTGCGCAGATAACGTATGACCAATGGTTTGCCCGGCACTGGAAGAAAAACGAGGCCTGGGTTTATCGGTAGGCAATCGCAACACCAGATCATTACCCGCTAGAGACTCACGGTAGAAATCTAAATGCATCTCTAAGCGTTCGTCGGCCATCCAGTTTTGTTGCCAGGCAGCATAGTCACCGTACTGAATATCCAATGCCGCCACATTAAGCGCCTGACCATTTTGCAAGGCTTCATAATTTTTAACCAGCTCATGTACAAAAACACCCAAAGACCAGCCATCCGAAATAATATGATGCAAGGTCACTAAACCAATGAAGTCACGATCATTTAATTTCAACACGCGAAAACGATACAAAGGCCCTGCAGTTAAATTAAAAGGCGCACCAGCTTCTTCCAAACACAAACGATTAATCTTGTCGTGATCGTTCTCAAAGGTTAAATCATTTAAGGATTCGAGTTGTAATTTAAACGCAAGCGAATCTGAAACCTGCTGAATTAACGCATTACCCGCTTGGTTAAACGTCGTTCTTAATGCATTATGACGTTGAACAATCGCCTGCACCGCTTGTTCTAATCGGTCAAGGTTTAACGCGCCACGAATCCGAAAKGCTAAAGGCACATTATAAGCCGCACTACCGGGCTGAAGCTGATCAAGTAACCACAAACGTCGCTGCGCAAATGATGCAGGAATAACATCCTGAACAGACAAGCGTTCGATTTTGAAATCCGTTTGGCTTTCGTTGGATTGAGCCGCAGCAATTAATTCAGACAAGGCAGCAATGGTGGGACTTTCAAAAAAGGTCCGCAAAGGCATTTCAACCTGCCATTGACTGCGCACTCGTGAGGCCACTTGAGTTGCCAACAAAGAATGCCCACCCAAATCAAAAAAGCTATCCAAGACGCTGACTTTTTCAAGCCCTAACAAATCTTCCCAGATCGCGGCCAAGCTTATTTCAATTGGATTACTCGGTGCCTGATATTCATTTCCTGAACCGGTAAATACCACATCGGGCAATTCACGTCGATTGACTTTACCATTTTCATTTACGGGTAATTTTTCTAAAATCACATGCGCCGAAGGCAGCATATAATCAGGCACACTATGGCTCAGTTGACGTTTGGTTTTTTCAATCAGTGCTTCGGGGTTGGATTCATCGGTCTCCCAAAAAGCGACAATATTTTTTTCGCCATCCACCGCAGTTTTAGCCACGACGACACACTGCTTGACCCAAGGCAGTTTCATTAAATTTGTTTCTATTTCGCCTAATTCAATCCTAAACCCTCGAATTTTGACTTGGCCATCAATCCGGCCCAAAAATTCAATATCGCCGTTAGGCAAGTACCGTCCGTAATCCCCGGTTAAATAAAGACGCGGACCATGGCCTTTGTATTTCGCATAGGGGTTATCAATAAAAGACAGCGCCGTTAGGTCGTCACGCTTGACATACTTTGTCGCAACACCCGGTCCGGCCGCATAGATCTGGCCCATGACGCCCACCGGCACAGGTTTTAAATACGGGTCTAAAAGATAGGCCTGGCTATTCGCAATAGGCTTGCCCACGGAGACCGTTCGGCCTACGTCGGCTACCGACTTCATCGGATAACAACTGGTAAACGTGGTATTTTCAGTAGGGCCGTAGCCATTAATTAAAGTCAGCCCAGGAATTTCCCGCAATACTTTTTTCACTAACGAGGGCGCTAATATATCCCCCCCAGCAAGCAAATACCTTAAAGGCCTAAGCAGCTCCAACTCGTACTCGGCCACGTAATGAAATAACGCCGCCGTCAGCCATATGGTAGTGACTTCATAATCAATAATTTCTTGCTTTAAACGTTCATAATCAAAAGGACCCGGCGCGGGCACGACTAAACGATGCCCATTTAATAAAGGCCCCCAAATTTCAAACGTCGACACATCGAAACAAAAGGCCGCGCTTAAAATAAACACATGCTCTTCTTCGAATGGAAAATAATTAGCGTTTTTAACCAAACGTACAATGCCTTGCTGCCCCACCTCAATGCCCTTCGGTTGCCCGGTGGACCCTGAGGTAAACATAATATAGGCAGGGTGCTGTTTGGATACTTCAGGATCATCTGCAAGCAAGCCAATGTTAGCCACATCGTGCGCGCTATAGTCACAATTTGCGACCAACAAATTACAATCGATGCCGTTAAAAACTGACTCGCTCCCGGATTCAATCATCACCCAATTGACGTCTGCAAGTTCCAACATATTTCTGAGCCGATCAAACGGATACTTGATATCCAGCGGCACATAAGCAAGACCGAGTTTATACGCCGTGAATATAGCAATCACTTGCTCAAAACAATGATCCATGCAAATGCCAAGCGCGCTTTCATTCGCTACACAAAAGTCGGCCTGCCCCACTAACTCACGGGCCAATTGATTTGCACGTTGATTTAGTTGGGAATAAGTAAGCGAACCCTCGCCCCCTATTAACGCAATTTTATTGGGGTTGCGTTCAACTTGCTGACTAAATAACTCAAGAATACTTTTATCACTGGGGTAGTCGCTAGCGGTATCATTCCATTCACAAATTATTTTTCGCTGCTCGCTTTCCCCCATCAGGTCCAGCTGATCAATGGGACGCTGAGGATTTTTTAAGATTCCGGACACTAAACATTTAAAATGCCGCTCGAAATCGATCATGGTTTGGCGATCGAATAAGTCTGTGCAGTATTCTATTTCCCCGCTTAAGCCTTGATCACTTTCGCTAAAGCTCATCTGCAAATCAAACTTACTGGTCAGGCGTTCCGTAGCGACGTTTTCTATGTGCAAACCAGGCAGTGCAAATTCACTGGTGGAGGCATTTTGTAAAACAAACATCACTTGAAATAAAGGCGTATGGCTCATTTCTCGCGCCACACCCGACAACTCCACGACCCGCTCAAAAGGCAGTTCTTGGTGGGTATAACCATCAAGCGTGGTTTTTTGTACGCGCCGAACTAATTCAATAAAACTAGGCTGCCCCGAAAGATCTGTTCTTAGCGCCAAGGTATTAACAAAAAAACCGATGATAGGTTCTAGCTCTGGCCGACTGCGATTCGCGATGGGCGTGCCGACCGCAAAATCATCCTGACCGGTGTAGCGAAATAAAATAACTTTAAACGCACTTAAGAGCGTCATAAACAAGGTCACGCCTTGCTGCTGGCTAAATTCATTGAGCGATTTAAGTAAATCAGCATCCCAATCAAACTCAAACGTTGCACCATGGTTTTGAAGTACCGCGGGCCGCGCCTTATCGGCCAGCAGTTCCAACTTAGGCACATGGGCTAATTTTTCTTGCCAATAATCGCACTGACTTTGCAGCACCTCACCGGATAACCACTGGCGCTGCCACGCGGAAAAATCAGCGTATTGGACTTGTAATGGGCTTAAAGGGGATTCAAGGTCAAAACAATTCGTTTGATATAACGCCACCACTTCTTGAATCAAAACACCCATGGACCAACCATCAGAAATAATATGATGCAAAGTCACCGTTAGATGAAACTCTTCTTCGCCAAACTGAATTAAAGCGACTCGAAACAAGGGGCCATTTTCTAAATCAAAAGACTGCGCAACATTTTTATCCACCAATTGACCTAAGCGCTTATCGCGGTAGTCACTGGCTTCATTACTGATATCGTAAAAGGGTAAGGTCCATCCTTCGTACGGGTGAACGATTTGAGTGGGCTCATCGCCTTGCGATGAAAAAGTAGTGCGAAGTACTTCGTGTCGTTCAATCACCTCACCAAAGACACGCTCAAAGACATCCACTTTCAATGCCCCCTTCATCAACAGATGAATCGGGATATTGTAAGAGATATCCCCAGGACTAAGCTGATCAAGAAACCATAAACGCTGCTGAGCAAACGATAAAGGAATTGCTGCACTTCGATCCACTGCACGAATAATTTGCGCTTCCGCMGCAGAGCCGGTTTTAGTACCACGTAAGAATGCAATAATTTCAGGCTTATTGGCTTTGATCTGTTCTTTGTATTCTTTGGTTAAGGCGCCTTTARGCGCGCGAAACTTGAGTTCATYGTCTTCTAAGCGAAGCTTTATGCCCGACGAGCCCAATTGCTTAAGTAGCTCATATACGTTCATAGTGTTCCTTCTTCAAAATCTTCATCNTCYAANNCTGTTNNRTYATYGTMTNACKKRGYRAWTNRSTGASTNTMAWTANTNCNRMCAWCTCTNMAATACKMKTNWCTTCNANTMASMCNWKTTAWGNRKCAGCTCAATCGCCATTTGTTCGCGCATTCTGGCGTGGGCCTTGGTCGCCAGGATCGAGTGACCCCCTAACGCAAAGAAATCATCATGCACACCCACTTGGTCCAACTCCAACACCTGTTGCCAAATATCCACCAACTGCTGCTCAACGTCATTACGCGCAGCCACATAGTCATTCACTAATTGATCCGACTGAGACACCTGAATCAACGCTTTGCGATTGACCTTGCCATTCTCTGTTAACGGCAACGCCTCTAAGCAAGCGAATGCGCCAGGCATCATGTAACTGGGTAATTTTGCGTGCAGCYGRACTCTAATTGCATCCACTAAAGCATCAAAGTYGCCATTCGAATCAGTGACAATATAAGCTGCTAGATATTTAGAGCCTTGCTCAGAATCCCAGGCCTGCACCACGCACTCTTCGACCCCGGCGACGAGCGCAATTTGCGCTTCGATTTCGCCCAATTCAATACGGAATCCGCGCACTTTCACTTGCTGATCTATTCGCCCTAAGAATTCTAAGTCGCCCTGATCATTAAAACGCACTAAGTCCCCGGACTTATAAAGTCGAACAGCGCGATCTTGTAAGTGGGTCCACTGTATAAATTGCTGCTGGGTCAACTCGGGCTGATTTAAATACCCTCTGGCCAAGCCTACGCCACCAATGTGCAACTCGCCGGCAACGCCAACGCCCACCGGTTGAAGTGCTTCATCCAAGACGTAGAGTTCAGTATTCGCAATCGCTGAACCAATACTCGGCAAGCCCTGTAACCCCGTAGTCGGTGAGTCAGAGGACAATTTCGCACTGGTCGCCACCACCGAGGCTTCGGTCGGACCGTATTGGTTATACACAGTGAAAGGCAGTGACGCGCTAGGCCATTGAGTCAACTGGTCGCCACCGGTTAATAGCACCTGTAAAGAAGACTCTGACAATGCCAACTTAATAAAGCCTTCCGCCAACGGCGTGGGCATAAAACTATGGCTCACTTGCTCTTGGGTCATTAACGAAGCCAAGGCGTTTAAATCCAAGCGTTGCTCATCAGACACCACACGTAACGTCGCACCGGCCATCAAACACGGCCAGATTTCCCATACGCAGGCATCAAACCCAAAGCCCGCCATTTGCGTACAGACCGAATCAGAATTTAATTTAAACGCTTGGGCAGTCCACTCAGACAAATTCTTCAGGCCTTGGTGTTCGATCAAGACCCCTTTGGGTTTACCGGTCGAGCCCGAGGTATAAATGACATACGCCAAATCATTACCCGCCGGCATCGAATTGACGGCTTGGAACGTCGTCGCATCCCACGATTCGCAATCCATACTGGTTGCTTTATCGAACGCTTCTTCGGTCCACAAATCTTCAATCACAGTCTCCAACACGAGGGTGTGAATGCCCAATGAATCCAACAGCGGGCCGACCGTGTCTTGTAAACAACGCTCAATAACACACACCTTAGGACGGGCATCGTCCAACATGGCTTCAATGCGTTGAACTGGCGAAGCGCTATCGATGGGCACATAGGCGCCCCCTGCGAATTGGWCTGCTAACAACACGGGCACCATGGCCGCCTGTCTATTGAGGCACACCGCCACCAAATCTTCGCGTTGAACGCCTAAAGAGCGTAACGTCTCGGCCAACACATTCGCCGACTGTAGTAATTGCCCGTAACTAATTTGCTTGTCTTGATCTTTGACGGCAATTTGATTGGGCTGGCTGCAGGCCTTTCGAATAATGGCATCCGTCACCGACTCACCCGGGTATTGATGATTCAATGGCTGCGTGTTCCATTGTTGCAAGACCTGCCTTTGATCCTGCGCATCCAAAAAACGTAGCTCGTCTATGTTTTCAGCATCGCCAATCAGCTGTTCAATCACATGACTTAATTGCCGCCCTAATCGCGCCATAATCGTGTGATTAAACCACGCGTCATCAAATGAAAACCGCACGGTAATCGTCTCACCTGGCATAACGATGATAGTCAGCGGGAAGTTAGTTTTCTCAACACTTTCTACTGCGGTCACATCCACAGAACTCGGACCGCCTTCCAATGCCTCGCTCACCGGATAATTTTCAAACACTAACAAACTATCGAATAAGCGTTGATCACCCTCCACTTCACTAAGACGATTAATCTCAAACAGAGGCATAAATTCAAATTGACGGGACTGCAACTGACGATCTTGATTGGCTTGCAACCACGATACAATGGACACTGAGTTATCTAAGGTCATCCGTAACGGCAGGGTATTGATAAACAAACCCACCATCTGTTCAACATCAGCAATATCGGCAGGACGCCCCGACACCGTGGTGCCAAACAATACGTCATTTTCATTGCTGTAATGCCCAAGCAATAACGCCCACGCGGATTGGAAAATAGTATTCAGCGTTACCCGATTGCGCTTACTGAACACGTCGAGTTTGGTATGTAGACGCGCATCAAGTTCGAGATCATAGATGGGATTATCCACCGACTCTAACTCATTCAAACGATGCGTTGATTTCATTCCCAAGGCAGTCGGATGCGTAAAGCCTGCTAAATTTTCTTGCCAATAATCACTGGCCTGCTGATGAGGCTGATGCACTAACCAATCAATGTAATTTTTATATCGGCTAGGCTCGGGCAGCACCACACTTTCATTGCGCACTGAAAATTCGTAGAGCTGGAAAACCTCACCCACCACCAAAGACACCGACCAGCCGTCCAATAGAATATGATGAAAACTCCACACCAATTTCTGACGCCCATTACCATGATCAATCAATGCCACACGCATAAGCRGGGCCTGATCAAACTGAAAACCCTTCTGACGATCTTCAAGTAAGTACTGCTGGCTTTCTAGCTCGGTCAGATTTACTTGACTGAAAGGCAGCGTCACTTCATTTAATACTAATTGCATGGCCCCGTGATCATTACTCTCGGGTAAAAACTGACTTCTTAAAATATCATGCCGCTGAACCACTTGCTGCCACGCGCTTAATAATTTGTCCGCATCCAAACTGCCATTGATATCAAAACAATGCTGCTCAAAATAAACCGCAGAATCCGGGTCCAAGAGCGCATGAAACATCATGCCATGCTGTAACGGAGACAAACCGTAAATATCATTCAAGGCGGGATAGCGATTACAAAAGCCATCAATCTGTAGCTGGCTCAATGGCACCGAATCAAAATCCGCAGGCACAAAGCCAAAATTAGCAGTGTCCAAACAATGTTCTAAAATCGCCAATAACCGCGCTTCAAACTGATTCGCCAGCGCCTCAACAAATTCCGCGTCTAGGTGCTCACGACCATACCGAAACCCAAACCGCATACGTCCGTCGGTAACAATCCCAAACACATCCAACGCATAGGGCTGTACTTCATTTAGGTCTCGCTCAGCACCCGGAGACTCAGGGGCGAGCAATAATAATTCCTGCTCTCCAAAGGAGTTATCCGTTTGGCCAAGGTAATTAAAGCTCACTTGGCTGTTTTCTAATGCAGAGAAATCAATGACCGARGCGTGCTCATYATCCGACTGCTGATAATGCTTAATTAATCCATAGCCAAAGCCTTTATCAGGAATTTGTCGCAACTGCTGCTTAACCGCCTTAATTTCGCTAGCGATTTCATTCTCAGCCAACACAGAACTGGTCTTATTTACAGCCTCTGGCATTGCCAGCAACACGGGATAAAGGGAAGTAAACCAACCCACCGTACGGCTGACATCCACGGTATCACTCACCCACTCTCGACCATGGCCTTCCAGGTGTAGTAAACAATTGGAATGTTCACACTGCTGAGTCAGGGCAGAGGCCAGCGCCGTTAACAATAAATCATTAATTTCAGTTTTATAGGCTTTATTGGCTTGCTGTAATAACTGTTGCGTCTGTAGCTCCGTCAATTCAAGCGTAAACTCTTCGCCCTCGCTTATACGATGAGCGCGTGTTTCTTTAAGGGGTAGACGAGCGACATTTTTAGCATCGAGATTATTCCAATATTCAAGCTGCTGATGCACCGCATCACTGTTTGCAAACTCAGCCTGTGCTTGAGTCCATTGAGAGAACGAGGTGGATTTCTCACCTAAATTAATCGCCTTATGGGCTAACGACTGACTCAAACCAATCTGCAAATCTTCCAACAATATTCGCCAAGAAACGCCATCAATGACAAGATGATGCACGACCCAAAAYAATCGGAATTCATTTTTGGGTAACTGCACAAGGATCATTTTAAACAACGATCCTGACTGCAGGTCAAAACTCGACTGTGCTCGCTCTCCCRCGTCSTCAAGAATGCGCTCAACAGAGTGCTCACTGGCGCTATAATCTAAAGATTCAACTACTTTATTATTCGCATCGGTAAAATAATCAAGCGGCGCATAAGCGTGCTGCCACTGCCCCTCAATGCGCTGATAATTACTGCGTAGATAATCATGCTGCTCCACTACTGCATGGGCGGTATCGATCAAACAACGCGTTAGCTCGCAAGCCGCCACCGGACTGTTGATCTTCAACAGCAACGACATATTCCAACGATTCGGCTGCTCCAAGGGTAAATCAAAATACCATTGTTGAATCGGCGTAATAAGGCAGGCTTCTTCCACCAAACCTTGCTCAGCAATAACTTGCTCGCCTAATTTGGCAACCTGGGCGAGTTTAGCAACGGTTTGTAATTCAAATATTTGTTTAGCCGTGATCAATATGCCGGCGCGCTTAGCGCGACTCAGCACCTGAATGCTCAATATCGAATCACCGCCTAAATCAAAATAATTATCGTAAATACCTACTTGATCGGTCCTCAGTACTTCGGACCAAATTTCACACAAGGCCGATTCCACGTCATTACGGGGCTGACTTTCGGCGCTAACTTTTCGTTCGAAATTGGGTTCAGGCAATGCCCTACGATCTAGTTTCCCATTCGCAGTAATAGGCAACACGTCTAAATCAATGAAAATAGCCGGCACCATATAGTCCGGCACGTTGTCCAGCATGTATAGCCTGATCGCATCATGCTCAACAACCGCCTGGCTTTGGTCCATCACAAGATAAGCCACCAAACGTTTAATACCGTTGCCGTCGGCGTGAGCGATTACCGCTGACTGGCGTATCGCGTCATGTTGATCGAGGTGATTTTCAATTTCGGGCAACTCAATTCGAAACCCGCGAATTTTAACCTGCTGATCAATACGGCCAATAAACTCAAGGTTCCCCTCATCAAGATAACGTACTAAATCGCCRGTTTTATACAGTACCGGACCATGGCCATAGGCCTCAGCAAACGGGTTCTGTACAAACACTTGCTCAGTGAGCTCCGGCCGATTGACGTACTCCAATGCCACCCCTTCCCCGGCAGCACATAATTGACCCGGCGTACCTTTGGGTACCGGATTCATCCATTCATCCAATACATACAACTGGGTACTTTCACTTGCTTTACCAATGGGGATTGAGCGACTCAATGGATCAAGGTCGCTCAAGTTAAATGTAGTGGTATAACAACAGTTTTCTGTAGGCCCGTAAATATTAATCAATCGTAAGTCAGGATAAGCAGCCGCTACTTTTTTTGATACGCTCATCGACAATACGTCTCCTCCCACCAACAATGTTTTTAAGGTGGAGAAACTCTCAATGGAAAATTCGGCTTGGTAATTAAATAACGCCGTGGTCAGGAATAACGAAGTCACGCGTTCTGCTTTTAACAGCTCAAGTAACTGCCCTTGCTCCACTTGATTCGATGGCGCAATCGCTAAACGCCCGCCATTGAGTAGCGGTGCCCAAAGCTCCATGGTCGTCGCATCAAACGAAATCGGCGCATTGAATAGGAACACCGTGTCTTGATCTGCTTTTAATACCGCGCTATCGAGCACAAGTCCGGCAATACTACGATGAGGCACCGCAATGCCTTTCGGTTTACCGGTAGAGCCCGAGGTATATAAAACATGTGCGGCGTGTTCTGGATTTAGATTCGGTGTTGCGAGGTTGTCAGTGCTGAAATGATCAATTGTCGCATCAACCTTTATGCGTTCGACAGACAAGAATTCAAACTGCGAAACGTAATCATCAGACACCACCAATGCTTTAGCATTGGCATCGTCAACCATAAACTGCAATCGTTCTTCGGGATAACTAGCAATAAGAGGCACGTAGACCGCGCCCATTTTCCAAACCGCTAGAATTGAGATCAACAATTCCATACTGCGATCGAGGCAGAAGGCCACGGTATCGCCTTGGCAAACACCGCGCTCAAGTAAATAGCGTGCAAATTGATTGGCCTTTTGATTGAGCTGCAAATAATGCATTTGCTGGCCCTGAAAAGACAGCGCAATATTTTCTGGATAGCGCTCAACCGTGGATTCAAACCATTGCGAAACAGTTTTATCTCGAGTATATGGCTGCGCCGTATCATTCCAATCGCCGATAATAGTTTGCAAGTCACGATCATTAATAAATTGCAATTGATCAAGGCGTAGCTTCTGCGAAGTATTTTGACTACCTACAATCTTTTGCAATGTCACTTGATAGGCGCTCAACAACGCCTCAATGTATTGTTCACTATATAAGCCAGGATCAAAAGAAACCCCCAGCTCCAAACTTTGCCCAGGAATCACCACTACCGTCATTGGAAAGTTGGTATGCCAGTAAGCCTTAGATTGTCCAACCTCAATGCCCGGTAAGCCGTCTTTAAGCGCATCATTGACAGGGAAGTTTTCAAATACAAACAGACATTCAAACAAACTCTGTTGCTTTAAATTACAATAACGTTGAATGTCGGCTAGCGGACTTAATTCATGTTTAATTAAGTCTAACTGGGTAAGTTGAAGTGCTTGCAACCAGGTAAGTAAATCCTGATCCCCCACCTCCACAAACATCGGCAGGGTATTAATAAACATGCCCGCAGTATGCTCAATCTGATCAATATCCGCAGGTCGACCAGAGACAGTGACACCGTAGGATACTTGTTTTTGACCTGACAAACGGCTGAGCACCAAACTCCACGCCGCTTGGTACAACACATTAGGCGTTAGGCCCTGCTGCTGCGCAAAAGATTTAAGCTGATTGATTAATCCATCATCCACACACGCACGAAGATAATCACGCTGCTCAGTCTTGGTCGGATTAATTAAATCGCTGGGGATTTCCGTGGCTTGCTCGAAGTTACACAGGTATTGCTGCCAGAATAATTCATCCTTCGCTTTATCAATACTTTCTGCATAGGCAATAAATCGTTCGTAAGAAGGTCCGCGCGGCAATTGAATGGACCCGCCTTGGCTTAACGCCATGTAATGCGTAAATGCCCCACTGAGTACTAGCCCCAATGACCAACCGTCTAAAATAATATGATGAAAACTAATAATCAGCTGTGATTGCTGCCCTTCAAATTGCAACAAGGTGCAGCGTAGGAGCGCCTTACTGGCGAGATCAAATTCACTCTCAACGTCCATGGTTTTATAACGTTGAACTACCTCATCACTTAAGGCTTGATCCAGTGTAACAATGCTAAAGTCCACGGGGCGCTGTTTAAACACCATCTGCAAGGGCTCATCTTGATCTTGCCAAAGAAATGACGTTCTTAAAATGCCGTGTTGATTCACCGTAGCTTGCCAGGCTTGCTTTAATTGTTCACCGTTCAAGTCACCGATTAAGGGAATGACTATCTGTTCGTGATATAACCCTGTTTTACTTTCATACAAGCTATGAAACAACATGCCTTTTTGCATAGCGGTTAACGGATAGATCGCTTCAATCGCTCGATCAGTATGACCACTCAACACAGGCGCTAAACAGGCATCCAATTCATCGTTGGAAAAATTGGCTAAAGGGAAATCACTGGGCGAATAGCCAAAATTTTTCGATTCAGCGCAATGCGCTACGCATTCAGTAATGGCTTTATAAAACTCATGACCCAAAGACTCAATACTAGACTTATTAATACGTGATTGACTGTAATTAATGGTGAAACGTAAAGCGTCCTCAGTCACTGCACCATTGACTTCCAATTCGTACCGGCGCTGATTGTTGGCCGCAAAATTACTCGCCACGGTTTGATCAGACAAACGAAATAAAGCACTGTCTTGTTGCAGCGCAGAAAACTGTCCTAAATAATTAAACAGCACCGGCGCATCYGCATTCTCACTGACGTTATTTTCATCAGCACTTTCAAAATCAGCCGCCCAATACTTTAATGCACCAAAGCCTAGGCCATGATCCGGAATTGCACGCAAGGTCTCTTTATGACCGAGTATTTGTTGACGCCAACTGAGGTCATGATTAGTAAAACACTGTGGATAGATCGCCGTAAACCAACCCACCGTACGTGTTAAATCAATTTCATCAATGGGCAATTCGCGACCATGATGTTCAAGATTGATACTCACCGAGGTCGTATCCGCCCAGCGCGACAACGCACGGGTTAAGCAGGCCAGCAAAAGCTCTTCGGTGTCCGTGCCGTAGGCTTGATTGGCATTACGTAACAATGCTTCGGTAACGTCTCGATCAAAAGCAACTTCATGCGTAGAAAGGTCTTTGAAATCATTAGAACCGGTAGGCGTATCAATGGGGACAACAAACTCAGGCGCCTCACTAATGCCCTGCCAATACCCACGTTGATCGTCAAAAAGTCCCGCGTCCACCTCGCGTTTCAGTATTTCACTGTACTGCTGAAAGGACGTGGTTTTTTTACCAAGCTGTATTGGTACATTCGTTTCTAACTGATTTAACGATTCATTTAAATCATCTAACAAAATTCGCCAAGAAACCCCGTCCACCACCAAATGATGGGCAGCGACGTACAGCCAACGTTGTTGATTTTTTCCAACGATGGTTTTTTCTATCAATGCGAACAACACCATCGCACCACGGGTAATATCACATTGTTGTTGGATTTGTTCGGTAAGCGTAACCAATTCGGAATCAGAACTGATTGAATGACGCGTAAAGGGTGCTGTGTCATTCACAGTGCAATGAGCACCCGTAACCCCTTGCGCCTTAACGTCCGGATTAAACCCTAGATTCAGGCCATCATGTTGTTCAATTAATGCCGCACAGGCTTTCTCAAGTAWGGCACCATCAACCGCTTGGTCTACTTCAACTAATACGGATTGATGCCAATAATTAGGCTGCGCTAAGTGCTGTTCAAAAAACCAATGCTGAATCGGTGACAAGGTAATATTGCCCGTCACTGGTCCCTGCTCGGCAATAATATGTCGGACCTGTTGCGTGACCCGACTCAATTCCGAAATAGTTTGGTTTTCAAAAATTTGTTTGGCAGTGATATTGATCCCACTGCGTTTGGCACGACTGACAATCTGAATGGTCAGTATGGAGTCGCCACCCAACTCAAAGAAATTATCATTAACGCCAACGGACTCTATATTCAGTACCGCTTGCCAAATTTCAGCGAGCTTAATTTCGTTTTCAGATTTAGGCGCTACATAGTCTTTCTTAATAACACTCGATTGCACGCCCGAGACCAATCGTTGCGCATGCAAAGCCTTATGGTCCACTTTGCCATTGGCCGTTAACGGAAACGTCGGTACCGTAACAAAGAAGGACGGCACCATGTAATCCGCTAAACGRTCTTTTAACGCTTGACGTACTTGCGCGATGTCGAAGTTATCTGAGTCATTTTCGATTTCAGTCGACGCGACACCCGTGTCTATACCAGGCGCTGTCTCGTCTACTGTATTAGGGATTATATAGGCGACTAGATTTTTCTGTGCGTGGTCATTCTCTTCCACCCGCACGACGCTCTCTTTAATACAGGCCAGCTCATTTAGAGAGTTCTCTATTTCACCGAGTTCAATTCGAAAACCGCGAATTTTAACTTGGCTATCGATACGCCCAATGTATTCAATCTCCCCGCCGGGCAAATAGCGTGCTAAATCACCGCTTCGGTAAACCCGTTGCTCCACAATCCCAGGCAAGTTAAGTTGAATGAATTTTTGTTTATTTAATTCGTCGCGATTTAGATAGCCTTGGGCAACCCCAGCACCGCCCACATACATTTCACCGGTTACGCCCACAGGCACGGGGTTTTTATGAGCATCCAAGATATAGACGTTTAAATCAGGAATAGGTCGACCGACATTACTCGTGCCACTTAGTAAATCCGCTTCACTCACAACATGATAAGTAACATGCACCGTCGTCTCAGTAATGCCATACATATTAATTAACGAAGGCGCATCAAGCCCGTATCGATCTGCCCACAGCCGTAACGAATTATAATCCAAGGCTTCGCCACCAAAGATGATGGTACGCAAACTTAAATCTTGGTTGTAATCCTGAGTCTGATCCACACGCACTAATTGGCTAAACGCGGACGGCGTTTGGTTTAATACCGTGACTTTTTTGTCTATTAATAACTGATAGAAATCTTCCGGCGAACGCGCGACCCATTGCGGCACAATGACCAGTTGCCCACCGTGGAACAACGCGCCCCAAATTTCCCAAACCGAGAAATCAAACGCATACGAATGAAAAAGAGTCCAAACGTCCTGCTCATTAAACTCAAACCACGCGTCACTGGCATCAAAAAGACGAATTACATTTTGATGGGCAATTAACACCCCTTTAGGACGCCCCGTAGTGCCCGAGGTATAAATAATATAAGCAATGTCAGTGGGCTCAATCGCTAAATCAAGATTGGATTGACTGCATTGTTCTACTGACTCGCATTCGCTTTGTAGCGCATAGGCATTGATTGCACTGTACTCGTCACAGCGTGCGGCCGTATCCACCAACATCCATTGAATACCGGCATCTTCAACAATAAACTGTATTCTATCGTGAGGACTCGTGGGGTCCAGCGGTACATAAGCAGCCCCGGCCTTAAGCACAGCCAGTATTGCCACCATCATGTCCAAACCACGGTCCAGGCTTAGACCGACAAAGTCACCTTGCTGCACGCCTTTGGCCACTAAAAAATGGGCTAATTGATTGGACTGCTGATTTAACTGGCGGTAATTAAGTGAYTCTTGCTCATAAACGATGGCGGTTTGATCCGCGTRYTGCWGTGCGTTTTTTTCAACGAYGCGATGAATGCAATTGCGTTCGCCGGATACTAGCGAATCGATTGGAGCATTCCACGTCGAAAGAATATTGTCTTGTTCTTTTGGACTTAATAGGCGCGCCTGACTGATCAGCGTTTTTGGCGCAGCGATTAATTCCTCTGCTAAATTAAGGTAATGCGCAATCAGTTGATCTATGGTTTCCGGGCGAAAAAGGTCCGTGTTGTATTCCCATTCCCCTTCAAAGCCATCGTCACCGTGATTAATGGTTAAGGTCAAATCAAACTTCGCGGTACTGGATTCCACTTGCGAAAAACTAGCGYGTAAATCAGGTAAATCAAACGCTGCYTTRGGSGTATTTTGAAATACAAACATTAGCTGAAATAAAGGCGATTGCGCCATATTTCGTTCAACCGCCAGCTCGTCTAACAGCTTTTCAAACGGTACGTCTTGATGGTCTATGGCTTGACGCGAAGTCTTTTGAATCTGTTGAACCAGAGACTGAAAACTTTGCTGTGGATCAATCTTTGAGCGAAGCGTTAACGAGTTAATAAAAAACCCAATTAACACTTCAATACTCGATTGCGTGCGATTCGCCACGGGGGTGCCCACGGCAAAATCAGCTTGACCGGTGTAGCGATAAATTAATACATTATAAAGTGCAAGAAAAGTATTGAATGGTGTGCAATTTAAAGTCCGACTCAATTCCTCTACACCCACCCCGAGCGCGCTAGGAATGGTAAAGAATTTTCGCTGCCCCTTGTTGCTTAACACTTTCGGGCGAGGGTAATCGCAAGGAAACGCTAAAGCCTCTAAACCTTCAAGCTCGGTACGCCAAAACGCCAACTGCTTGTCTAAATAGTCACCTGACAATTTGTTACGCTGCCATGCCGCATAATCTGCGTATTGAATCTCCAGCGCCGGTGTTAGCAAAGGCTTGCCGTCAACATTCGAACGATAGAAGCTGGATAATTCGCTAATCAGAATACTCGAAGACCAACCGTCCGAAATAATATGATGCATACAAATTACAAAACTCCAGCGTTGCTCCGACTCCTGAATTAACTGACATCGAAATAAGGGAGCGCTGGCCAAGTCAAAGTGTTGATTGACGATATTTTGAATAAGTTGCTGCTTCTTCTGCCCTAAATCTGGCTCGTCGACTAAACAAATCGTCTCAATACAAACGTCTAATTCAGGTAATACTCGCTGATAGCCCTTGCCTTCAACGGTAACAAATTCTGTGCGCAGAACTTCATGACGCTGAACAATTTGATTTAAGGATTTTTCCAACGCAGCAAAATTTAATTGGCCCGACAACTCCAAGACCGCGGGCATATTATAGGTAGGATTTTGACCTTCTAACTGATCGAGAAACCATAGCCGCTGCTGGGAAAATGATAACGCTAATAGCGCGTTATCACGTTTCAGGGGCTTAATGTGGTCAATCGTGGGATTAGGTTGTGCTAATTTTTTTCGTTTACGAAGTTCTCGAAGCAGTAGCTCTCGTTTTTCTGGGGAGAGATTAGCTAACTTTTGTTGTATGTCTTGTTCTTTCATTACCCTTTAAAACTCTTTTAACTAAACCCATTGTGTTGGCCCCGAGCCTTGTACACTGTGGGTGCCGTTTATTCATCATCCCGTTTATTCATCATCCAACATACTTTGAAGATCTGCTCCGTCTAGATCATCGAGTTCCGCTAGCAACTGCGCCATGATATCCATATCCACCGTTTTAGCCTCTTGTTCAAGAATATGGATGGCCATATTTTCGATGGTTTGATTTTCAAACAAGACACTCAAAGGCAGCTCTACCTGAAATGCCTCTTTCACCCGCGACACCACTTGGGTCGCCAATAATGAATGCCCACCGAGATCAAAGAAATTATCTTTGACCCCAATCGCGTCTAACTTAAGCACATCACCCCATAAAGAGGCCAAAACCTCTTCCGTCTCATTACGAGGCGGTACGAATTCTTGCTGAGAACAGAACTCTACCTTTAATTTCAGTAATTCTTTCCGATCCACTTTGCCATTACTCGTCACAGGAATGGCTGGCAGCGCCACAAAGGCACTGGGAATCATGTAATCAGGCAGCCTTGCTTTCAAAGCGACCTTTAACTCAGCAGAACCTAACTCAGGGCTTGAATGCACAACGTAGGCGATGAGTCGTTGCTCCACACCGTCACCTTGTACCAACACCACACACTCTTCTATGTCGTGCTGTTGCTCAATACTGCTTTCAATCTCGCCTAATTCGATGCGCAGACCACGAAGTTTGACTTGGTGATCAAGTCGGCCCAGGTACTCGATGTTGCCATCATTGAGGTATCGAACTAAATCTCCGGTCTTATACAGACGTTCGGGATGATTTTCGACCACTTCATGCTCAATAAAGCTTTTTTCAGTCAGGGCTTTATTTCCCAAGTATTCTCGCGCCAAGGCGATGCCTGCAATATACAACTCTCCGGGAACCCCCACTGGTACGGGGTTCATACATTGATCAAGAACATACAACTTCACATTAGCAATCGGTTTGCCTATGGGCACCGACACCTGCGTTGAAGTCTGACGACACTCCCAATGGCTGACATCAATAGCCGCTTCCGTGGGTCCATAAAGATTATAGAGTGGAATATTGAGTTGCTGAAAAAATTGGTTCTGTAACCCTACGCTCAGGGCCTCACCACTACAAAATACTCGCTTCAGTGTTTGGCAGGCTTGAGCATCGCCCTGCTGAAGAAACACCGCCAACATTGACGGTACAAAATGTAATGTCGAAATACTTTCTTTGCGTATGAGTCGATTTAAATAGTTGGCATCCTTATGCCCCTCAGGCTTGGCAAGCACCAAGGTCGCGCCGGTAAATAGTGGCCAAAAGAACTCCCACACCGAAACGTCAAAACTAAACGGGGTCTTCTGTAAGACACGATCAACATTATTGAGTGAATACTGATCCTGCATCCACAAGAGTCGATTGATAACGCCTTTATGGGCATTGGCCACGCCTTTCGGCTGGCCCGTAGAACCAGAGGTATAAATCACATACATTAAATCGTCGCTGGAGATATTCAGCGACAGTCGATCCGTGGCACAGTCGTCGATTCGAGGTTGCTCGGTATCAATACACAGTACACGGCCATACCCATGTGAAAAGCGGTCTTGTAATTCACTGGTAGTCAGTACTATGGGCGCTTTGGTGTCATCAAGAATATAACTTAAGCGATCTCTCGGAAGGCTAGGGTCCAAAGGCACATAAGCCGCGCCGGCTTTAATAATCCCGTACAACGCCACCACTAAGTCCAAGGAACGGGGCAAACACACGGCCACTAAATCTTTTTCAACGACCCCGGCGTCTCTTAAATAGTGAGCAAGTTGGTTAGCACGCTGATCCAGTTCAAGGTAGGACAAGCGCTGCCCTTCAAAGACCAACGCCTCACCATGAGGAGTGGCCTCAACCTGCTGCTCAAACAAGGCCTGGACGTTGTCATATTTAGGAAAACGTTTCTCAAACTGGATAAAGTCATAATCGATACTACTTAACCCAAAGCTAGTATTTAGTTCACCAACGAGCGTAAGCAATTAAGTTCAGCTCATGATACGTCTCAGTGAATCCTTTAATCCATCCTCACTGACTTCATCCATTTCGACGTTGTAACATTTAAATTGTGGACCTGTTTCAGGCGACCAATCTTCGAATTCGATCACCTTCATTGAACTTCCTGGCGGCGGCAATAAATGATCCAACATCCGATTAGTCAAATCTTCATGATGGCTCGTAACGAAAACCTGTCTCTTCCAAGGTTCATCATCAGCTGCGTATGCCAATTTTCGTAAAAGCACTGATGCTGGAACCAATTGATTCATATCAAGCGAGGTTGTGAAATCATCGAAGCCAATAACGTT
>NVVB01000031.1 GCA_002402085.1 Gammaproteobacteria bacterium | reverse complement strand
GTTGATCAAACAGAGCCTCTCTATTGGCCATTGATAATTTTGGTGGCTATTTCTGTTGTTTATTGGGTTGGCGCCTTTCTCGAAATCCGCACTTTTCGTCATCTATGCCTTTTTCTAGGCTTGCCATTTTTTTCATTAGCCGTGTTGGGGCGAAAAGCGTGGGATGTCACTTGGGTGCCCTGCTGCGTAGTGATGATGGCGTTGCCTGCGGGTTATTTGCTGTTGCCCTATTTACAGCAATTGACCGTGCTAGCGGTGACTTCTCTAATTCGACTCACACCGATGACCGCTTATATAGAAGGTGCTTATATTAATGTGCCTGAAGGCGTAATTTGGATAAAAGAAGGGTGTTCGGGGCAGAAATATTTAATTACAGCGGCGACATTGGCTTTGATGGTGATTGCCTATGACAGGAAAAGCCTGTTTAAGTCCCTTCCTATTCTTGGATTGGCGTTGTGCTTGAGTATCGTTGCGAATTGGGTTCGAGTATTTATATTAGTCCTGGTTGGCTATTATAGCGGGTTAGATCACCCTTTAATGGCTGATCATGATAATTTGGGTTGGGTGGTTTTTCTGATTATGATGACCCCCTTCTTTTACTTGTCCTCCAAAGGCGTGAAGCGCGCATCCGATGGTGAACCCCCTACGAGGAGCGAATCGGTTTTAGTGCTGCAAAATTTCTCGGTGAAGGCGGTAAGTGCTCGGTTGTTGGCTTTGGTGTGTGCGCTAACGGTATTGCTATTACCTCAGGCGAGTGAGCAGTATTGGCTTGATAATGCTAACCGTTCTCGAACCGTTATTCGGCTCGATATGCCATTGAAAAGCTGGGAGCGTTTTGTTCGTCACGATCGTTTTTGGTACCCCGGTTATTCAGGCGCAACAAAACAGCATAATGCGAGTTATAGTTTGGATGGTCGGGAAATAGATTTAAGCGTTTTACTTTATTCGACTCAAGCGCAAGGAGAGGAGTTAGATAATAGCCAAAATGCAGTGTTCGATAAGAAGCAATGGCGTATTAAATCTAAGCATTCAGTGGAGCTTAAAGATTCTTTAGGTGTGACTATCCCGGCTAGTGTTACCTATGCAGTAAGGGCGAATTCTTTTGGGGCGCAGTGGGTATCAATTTATTGGCATAATGTTAATGGCAATAATGTTCGCCCAGGGCTCAAGAGCAAATTGTATTCGCTAACAAAAATCTGGGATTACAAGTCGGATGATATGCTGGTGGSKAYWSRGGCGGNTTRMNGNWCWMKYWRWGMGTTANNGGMWRMSKTGTWAWCNTSANTTWRYTCKARMYSWGCAWYWMTTMKCAGTAGTAAAATAATGCAGGCTATAAAAACAACCTTCAGGGATTCGTATAGGAGTCCCTACGCCTTTGCCTTTAGCGATTGGTATGTCTTCAAATATAATTGGGCGGTGGTGTCCAATGAGTATTTGGAGCGAAGGAAATGCCTGGATTTTTCTGCAAGTGCTTTATACATATCGGGGTCCCCCATCACTCTTGATATCGCTTTGACTAGCGGAGTCGTTGCGTTGAATGGGACTAAAAGGCCTGTTTCCTCTGGTTTTACTAGTTGAGGGTTACCGCCAACCTCTGTTGCTATTACAGGAATACCCCTGGCCATTGATTCCATAATGGCTAAAGAGAGGCCCTCTGTTTCTGAGCATACAACGAGCAAGTCGATTGAATCGTATACCTCATCTCGATTCATCACTGTACCGTGGAAGAATACCCAGGGGTCAAGTTGCTTCTCTTTTACAAAGTCTCGTAGCGTATCTTGCTCTGGCCCGGATCCGAAAAAGTGCACCTCTGGAGTGTGTTGCTGGCGGGATTTGATTTCGGCGAGCGCTCTTAAAAGGTTGATTTGCCCTTTTAATGGAACGATACGGCCCACTGAGCCTAATCGAAAAGGCCTGTTGGTCTTAAAGGGTAGGCTAGGGTTAGGATGTTCTGAGGGGATAAGGACACCGTTTTCAATCACTTGAAGTTTGGAGTTGTTCCATGGRTAGTGGATTCGAAAMGCKTCTAACCCTGCATCGGATACGAACGTTACTTTATTAATAAAKGGGCGGGCAATCTGGTGGATAAAGCGCCATTTGATGGCCGCTAGAGGCGCGCATCCGTGTCGTGTATATATGACTGTATGGCGTTTTAACTGACTTAAAAAAAGAAACGGTGAGATTTGTTTTAGGGCCGCAGGGCTGTGAATATGTAGTACTGACCTTTTCTGACTAAGGCAAAGCTTGATTATTCCAATCAGCCGATGTTTTTTGGTGAGGTTTTTGTCAATGATCGTTAAGGGGATATCGAGAGAAATTGCCTCTTTAACAAGTACGTCGCTCGTGTCACCAAAACTTATAATTTGAGGCGACCAAGTGTTGTTTCTTTGTGCAATGCAGAGATCTAGTACGAATCGCTCTGCACCTCCGAGGTTTAAGCTTGAAACTACGTGGAAAACGCTCTTTCTTTGCTGCTTCATTGTTTGCTTTAACCTGTCCATAGGTGAGAGTAGTAGGGCGAGAATAACATAAATAAGGTCCTTGTTTCATGAGTGGTATGCGCGTTTTATTTCTTATGTTTGATTATTTATGCAGCAAAAGCCCAAGCTCTTTAGGTCGCGGCCGAGCTCTTTTTCAGCCTCTTTGAACCCACTTTATCCATGATGACTTTATTTATGTATATAGAGCTTATTTTTCGGATTATTTAAAGTGGTCGGTTAGGGGGTTTGTTTAGGCTGATGAGGTGCCTGTTGGGCCAAAGTGAGTGCTTATAGGCCTTATTTGTTGGGGCGTAGTTAAGCCTTTTTATCTTGTTTGGGTAATATACTACTGTGTAGGATAAAGCATAAATTACGCTGGGTCGTAAGTTGACCGAAGGCAAAATCTATATGAGTTACGTGTTAATGCGGTCATGAAGCCATGAAGGGCGGGTATATTTTCAGTATTGTGGAATTACTGTTTTCGTAGATTGGTACTGCGCGCAGTATTGTAATATTTGGTAATTTTACCGTGAGTGGTTAGTTGTTATCGTTGAATCAGATAAACTAGGGTTTGTCGGGCGTTTATAGGCTAATCGCTATGCGATAGCCAATGATTAACAGTAAAGAGCTTGAAGCGTTAATAATGTAAATGGCTATGATAATATAGGGATTAAAGCGCTTCATAGAGTACGCTGGTTAGCAGTTTTCTAGCGGAGAGTCGGTGGTCATGATGCAGGGAGTGACGTAGTTGAGCCCTTATGTTTTTGAAAGCCTATAGAGGAAGCACATATAGTTAGTTGGGTATCTGTAGTGGCATACTAAATTTGGCGTTAGCCGTGATGTTTTAATCAATACAGTCTATTGAGCAATTTGTGATGATTTTTCAGTGGTAGGCATATGCGAATATGAGGGCTACTGTGGTGAAAATTGAAATTGAATCAAGGTTAAACTGGAGACGCCTAAATGAGTCATGTGTCATATTTGGCCGTGGTGTCGTCTCTAATTAATATACATAAGGCCTTGGCGCCTACAATTAGATAGAGGCATATGGTTAACAGAATAATAAAAGTTGTCTCAAAGAAACTCTCTTTACGTACATTAGTCAAATGGCGAATGCGTCCCAACGGTATTTATTGTTTTAACTTTCACCGAATTGGAGATGCGCAGGGGGCCGAGTTTGACCCGAACCTGTTTAGTTGTACTGTCGATCGCTTTGAGGAGCTGCTACGTTTTTTCTCCACCAATTTCGAGTGTATTAGTATAGATAAGCTTATTCAAATGAGGCAAAACAATACGCCTATTGATCGCCGATATGCGGTAATTACATTTGATGACGGTTATGTCGATAATTATAAGCTTGCCTACCCCTTACTAAAAAAGTATCAACTTAGTGCTGCGTTTTACATTGCTACGAACTATATCGATAATCCTTCGATTCCGTGGTGGGATGAAGCCGCGTGGCTGATTAAAAACTGCGAGAAAGGGGCTATACAGCTGCCCAGTTGGTTGGAACCTATCAATATTGATGGCGGGGCGATAGAGGACAGCATCAGGGATATCCTGAGAAAAATCAAAACAGATTCTCAGGCGACTATGAATGAAAAGCTCGCTCAGCTTCGGTTAAACGCGAAAATAACCATGCCTTTAAAGGTAAAAAGCACCAATTTATTTATGAGCTGGCCTCAGATTCGTGAACTTGCCGGTGCAGGCATGCATATAGGTTCTCATTCTTGTAGTCATCGGATTTTGTCTCATCTCGATAAAGAGCAACAGGTTCAGGAGTTGGTTACGTCAAAAGAGCGGCTTGAGCACGAGTTAGCAACGGAAGTTACTTCATTTGCATACCCCGTCGGAGGTACGGAGACATTTACCCAAGAAACCCAAAGTATGGTTTGCGATGCGGGCTATAAGCTGGCTTTCTCATACATCTCTGGGATTATAGGCTCTTTTTCTTCGTCGTGTGATTATCAATTACGGCGTATTGCTATTGATAATAATTGCTCGATCGCCGATTTAAAAAGAATCCTTATTAACTGTAAGGTGGTCGCTTCCTAAGAGTCGGTCATTCGTTAGAAGGTCGTTGGTTAGTTGCTTCGCAGGAACGTTCTGAGCTTAAATCTTGGCGTATAATAAGGTGTTTTTGTCATGCGACGACGTAGGGCTGCCTCAGTGCTAAAGCGGTTGTTGGGCCTATATCATAGTGTTGTAAGTCGTGCTTCACTGAAGGTAACTTCATTATGCAGTGTAGAGTTGGTGTTAATGGATGCGGACTAACGAGCTAAAATGACTAATATTGAGGTGTTTTTTTCTGGCTACATAGCATGTAAGGATAAAGCTTACTTCGAAGGGAGTTGTATCTGTCCCTGATTCTGTACATAATTGTTTTAGAATCAGCAGGTTAAAGTTAGTTGAGTGTTATGTCTCTATGTCTCTATGTCTAGTGAGGCATGCGGATACATCAAATGAATAAGGTTGATGTTGATCCGCTGGTAGGTCGATGAAGGGCGCTTGGGGCAGTAGTAATTCTAGCTTAATACGTTGTGTTAATTATGAGCCAAGAAGCGATTGAATTTATCATTATCTTCGGGCATTTGAAGCTTGTTCAATAGAGGGGTTGGTATGGAAAAAAGGGTGTTGGGTGTTTTCGCATTTTTATTAGTGGGCTTCTTGGCTGCGTGCACTTCTCAGCCTAACCCACTTTCTTCTGGGCCAACTGCATTAGATTCCGCAGATCAACCCTATTCAAATGWTGAAGAATATAAAATCGGTGTGGCGGACCAATTAAATGTAATCGTGTGGCGTAATGCTGAGCTATCTATTTCGGTACCGGTTCGACCTGACGGGAAAATATCGGTGCCTCTGGTGGGCGATATTCATGCCGCGGGCCTCACTAGCGAAAATTTAGCAAAAGAAATTAATGCGAAGTTGGAGGCGTTCATACGAACACCTCAAGTGACTGTCATTATTACTAATGCCGCTAGCGCCGAATACCTCACTCGGGTCCGGGTTATTGGTGCTGTGGGTAGGCCTTTATCGGTGCCTTTCCGAAAAGGCATGACAGTTTTAGATGTGGTGTTGTTGGCCGGAGGAGTGACGCCTTTTGCTTCGGCAAATAAAGCGAAGTTATACCGTATAACGGAGGAGGGGACTGAGATTTATGGTATTAATTTAGGTGATATGTTGAAAAAAGGCGACGTGAAAAGAAATTACCCTTTAAGGCCTTTGGATATCATCACTGTTCCTGAGCGATTATTTTAATAGGATTGGCATGAGCACTCAAAATACTGATTCGAATTATCTCCATTATGTTCAGGTCTTTTTTAAAGAATTGCACCTACATAAAAGAAAAGTAGTGTTGTGTTTCGCTATTGTCAGCTTCGTTACCTTAGTGGTGGGCATGCTCTACCCACAGAAATATAAGAGTACGTCTACCATCTTTGCCGATCAGCAGAATATTATTAAGCCGCTTTTGGAAGGTAAAGCGTCGGTCACTAAAATTAGGGATCGCGTTAGAGTGGTTCGTGAGGTGATTACTTCGCCGAGGTTGTTAGGGCAACTGGTTGAGCTGGAGGCTATAGAGGACGCTTCCCCCGAAGCACTTGATCGTCGTGTGAGAGCGTTGAGASAGRGCGTTAAKGTGAGCGGGTTGGGTGGCAATTATATAAAAATTAGTTATGTCGCAGGGGACCCGAAAGAAGCTAATCAAGTGGTTTCTAATGTGACGGACTTGTTTATTAATGACTCTTCGGAGCGAAAACGCAATGAAAGTCGGGATGCGTTTCAATTCATCAATCAGCAAGTTAAAAACTATAAAGTACAGCTCCAAGAATCTGATGCTCGCTTGAAAACATTTAGTGAGCAAAGCACTGATGGCTCTGAAGCTTCAGTGAAAAGCAGGATTTCTAAATTAAGAACTGAAGTGGAGACGATTCAACTTAATTTGGATGAAGGGATTACCCGGGTTAAGAGCATTGAATCCGAAATGAAATCGCAGAATAGGTTTTTAGACCAGCGATTTAAATCTGATGTGTATCGGTCTCGCGTGCAATCGATGCAGCAACAGATAGAAGATTTAAAGTTGGTTTATACCGAAACATATCCAGATATCGTTAGTTTAAGGCTCCAGATTGAAGACTTGAAGTTGGCAATTAAGGAGTCTGAGGCTGAGGATCGATCGTCGACAAAAAGTAATAGAGACACCTCTGAGTCCAACGTAAACCCACTCTATGCGTCGTTGAGAAGCTCGCTCGCTGCGCAAAAAGTTGAATTCAAAGCCAGGGAGCGACGTTTAGTCGCTACGCAAGTATTGTTGGAGGAAGAGTATGCCCGACTAAAAAGGGTGGCGGCGCGTAAAGCTGAACTGTCTGAATTGAGTCGAGATTATCGAGTCATTAAAACGAWKWAWGAARAMATGCTCNNNARAAAAGAAAAAGCAAGATTRTCKATGACTCTKGATGTYGAAGGYCAGGGKGTAACCTATAAAATCCAAGAGCCAGCTTCTTATCCTTCGGTGTCAGAGGGGCTCCAGTTTTATCATTTTGTATTATTAGGCCCATTATTAGGATTGCTCGTGCCTTTGGGTGGGCTGGTTGTGTATTTGCAAGTTGATTCTAGGGTTAGGCTGCGAGATACACTGGAAGTAGATTTGGGCGTTCCTGTGCTGAGCGAAATCCCTTATTTGTCTAACCCGACTGAGCGGCGCCAGATTCGAAATGAATACATTATATTGATTGTTTCAATGTTCGCTGTACTGACTGCTTATGCAAGTATTGTGTTACTGAAGATTGGAGGCTTGTTGCTATGAGTACGAAGCGAAAAAATTCTTCTGGTGATGGCGATGTTGCGTCGATGAACGGCGAAAAAGATCGCTTTAATAAAGCCAAGAATATAAAGGAGATGGTTGAAGTTCGTTCCATGTCTATTGGTGAAATGGAACATCGCAAGATTATTTATCCCGGGATGGACAATCGATCGGTACTAAATGCGTTTAGGGAGATTCGAACCCGGTTGGTTGAGCGCTCAAGTAAAAAGAACTTTATAGTCTTGGTAAGCTCCATTGTTCCCGAGGGAGGGGGGAGTTTGGTTGCTTTGAATCTCGCTGCTGCTTTAGCATTAGATCAGACCAAAACTGCACTGCTTATCGATTGCAATTTATACGAAGCATCTATCGATTCTTTGTTAAGTGTTAAGCCTGAAGCAGGTCTAACGGACTATTTGGTGGATGAGAGTATTGATGTAGACGATATTATTTATGATTCAGGAATTCGACGTCTACGAGTTATTCCTATTGGTCAAAATGTAGAGGGTGCTGCGGAGCACTTTTCTTCGTCAAGAATGGTGGCGTTTATAAATAGTATCCGAGAAAGGTATCATGACCGGTACATTGTTATTGATGCGCCGCCAGTGGGGTTGTCTGCTGAGGGGCGGATTCTAGCTGAGCTGAGTGATTTCTCTATGTTGGTGATTCCCTATGGGCGAGTCACTGATGCTCAGATACAATCTGGAATCGCTGCTGTTAATAAAGAAAAGCTAGCTGGTGTGGTTTTCAATAATAAATAGCCCTACAAACAATAAATTTCCGGTCGTTATTAAGGGGCTTACCGTGCCTGATGTTATTTTGATGTTCTGTCAAACGTCTCTGTTGAATAGAAGAGACCCTATCGCCATTGCCTTGTTATTAAGCTTGGGGGTGAGCATGAGTGGGGGCGTAAGATTAGCAAACGCTGTGAATTTTACCGTCAGTATCGGTGACAATTTAACGTATGTTGATAATGCAACTCAATCGAGCGGTGAACATAATTCAGATGTCTCCAATAGCCTTAACGTACAGTTTGTTGCGCGTGAAGTGACGGGCGATTATCAGGCGTCGCTTGATTATAGTGTTGAGAAAGTAGTTCACTCAGAGGAATTGTTTCGAGATCAGCTGATAGTCGAAGGCGGTTCAAATATAGTGGTTCAACTCATTCCTAGTCGTTTTAATTGGGAGTTTAGTCACAGTCGTTCAGAAGTTTCTTCTGATAGTGGTGAGCCTGACATTCCCAGTAACCGAACTGAGCGTCAAACGCTTATGACCGGTCCAACGCTTACTTTTAGATTCTCTGAGCGCGACTTCTCCGATGTGTCTTATCGAAAGTCCAAAATAACGTTTGAAAACGAGGGGGCAGCGGGCAGCGGGCGGGATCAGTTTCAAGCGAGCTACCGTCACTTGCTAAGCCCTGTTAGAAGCGTTTCAGTCAGTGCTTCTTCGACGAAAGTGTCATTTGATGGGGCGGATCAGAAATTCAATCTAAAAAATGTGTTTTTGGGTTATTCGAGTCAAGTTAGGGATGGCGAGTTCTCAATTAATGTAGGGTTGAATAGCGTAAAAAGTGGTTCGGGGCTTTTTTCTTCAAGGGTCGAGAATACCGGTAAATTTTATGAGGTGGAGTTTTCTAAACGAATAAATAGTGAACATGTAGTCGGGGTAAGTGCAAGTCAGGATGTTACCGATAGCAGTACGTTGGGCGTTGATTTTCAAACTGGCCCTGAAGTACAGTTTGACCCTTTAGTGCTGGAAGCGCTTAATTCGCTGCAAAATATTAGGGTTCGAGATATTGTTACTGTGCAAGGGCATGATGTGAGCTACCAATACAGTAATAATAGTAATCGTTGGGGGGTAAGTGCGTTAGTCTCACGGACTAAAAATAGTAGTGAGTCGGGTAACGCGACTCGAAGAAGCCAAGGGTATAGCGTGAGTATACCTTATACCATTAGTGAGAAACGCCTTGTTAGTGCGAGCTTGGGGTTTACTAAAATAAGTGTGGATGAAGAGCTTGAGGGTACTGATGAAACGTCTCTGTTTGGTCTTAATTATTCRGTAATACTTTCACCTCAATTGTCGTGTAGCGCTATGTACACACGAGTTTTAAGGCKAGCCCAAGAGCTGGATGAAAAAAGCCGGTCAAATTCAGTGGGTGCTGGCTTTAATTATATATTTTAAATAATAGAAAAGAGCTAAGGCTTTTAACGGGTTTATGGAATACTCCTATCAAGTAGTTAGAAGCGTAGATCAGTTCAGGAATTTGAAGGTTGACTGGGAGCGGTTAAATGCTTTGTGTCCAAAAGGGTGTTTTTTTACGTCCTGGTATTGGATGTTTGAATGGTGGGTGATTTATAGTGGTAAGACTGATCGTTTGTTTTTAGTGTGTGCTTTTAATGGCACAGAGTTGCTTGGCATTGGGCCATTTTATATAAAACGAGTAGGGCCGGCGGGGGCTTTCAATGAGTTGCGGTTTATTGGTTCAGGGGAGGCGGATTATAAAGAGGTAATGACGGAATACCCCGATCTTCTTTTCCATCCTGACCATGAATCGAAGGTGTTGGAAGGTTTAATGCGTAGTTTGTTTCTCGAAGGAGATTGGGATAAGTYAGTTTTAGATAATCTGCTRGCGACAAGCGCTATCCGATCGCRGTTGAGAAAGARTGATGGRRATATAAGGGTAACTGAAMAGRACGYGGGTCTTCGGTATCGAGTTRATTTGCCRCTTGATTATGMRGAWTATGTMAATRMSTTAYCGTCRTCCAATACRAGAAGYAAAATAAARCGYAGCCGMAAACGATTTGAAAAAGGGTTTTCGGGYAGTGTTTTGATGCCAAAGARTMYCGRKTSTGTAGATCRAATTATGTCCGAKYTGAAAGCGCTGCATGAAACCCGYTGGCAATCTAAGGGTAAAGGTGGGGCGTTTGTTGATGGTGATTTTGTGCGCTTTCACCGAGCAATCGCAAATCACTGCTTCTCAATGGGTGGGCTTGTGTTAGTGAAGTTGGAGGTTGCGGAGCAAGTTGTCGCGGTTTTTTATGGGTGGCGGTATAAAGATACCGTGAGCTATTATCAAAGTGGTATCGATACGGATTTTAAGCCTAACCTTTCTCCGGGTTATGTAATGCACAGCCTGGTCATTGAGCAGTCCATTGAACAGGGTGCTGAGTATTATGACCTTATGAGTGGTGGGGTGGACTCTTATAAGTCAACGTATGGGTGTGAAAAAGACCCACTGATGAAAGCAGTGCTTTTTAATGATGGTTTGAAAGGACATTTGCTTTTTCTTGTAGAGGGGGCAGCTGTGGAAGCAAAGAAGTTAGTGAAAAAAATTATGGGTCGGTGAGGTAGGCGAACACAATTGATTTAATGCATGTTGTTTTGTTTGGAAGCCTTTTTGTTATGGCGACAGAGGTATGTTTATTAACAGGAGGGGCACCTTCCCCTCAGGACTTGAATGAATTAAATGTCTCGCTTCGGGTTTTTTGTTTTAATAGTTTATGTGCTGTTTTTATTTATTCGGCCTCAAGAGTTTGTGAGCGGAATACTGAATTGGCCGCTGCTCAAGTTCACAGAAATGATTTTGTTTTCTGTGTGGCTTTTAGGGCGAAAGCGTTTTGACGCGCCTCAATATTTAGATATGGCGTTTTTGACGTTGTCTATATTTTTGTCATTAATATTGGTCTCCATTAGTAGCGGATTGGAAGCGCTGCAAAACTTTATAATCTACTCGGTTGTGATTTTTATTTGTATTGCTAACGGACTTACTAGTTATGAGCGCACTGAAAAATTTTTTCTAGTCCTTGTTATGTGCACTCTTGTGATGGTCTGGAACGGCATTGATCAATCGCTTGACCCTGATCATATCGGTTGGTCTGGAGTGGACGCGTATCAGCGCAACGATAGTGGTGACAGTGATTTATTTCAAATYAGATATTTAGGGATTTTTAATGACCCCAATGAYTTGGGGATGACCCTTGTRTTTAGTGTRCCSATCATTATCTATTTTTTTACGCAAACTTCTGGGAAAGTTAAAAAGGTTTTCTGGGCRGGGGTGCTGGGAGCYCACCTTTACGGAATATATYTAACTAATTCTCGWGGCACYTTGGCTGCAGTGSTTGGGATAGGGGCYTTGTATGGTTTATTTCGCTATGGTGGAATGAAAGCGGTGTTGGTGGCTGCTGTTGTGTTGCCGCTGCTTTTGGCTGTTGCTCCATCGAGAGTCACTGTGTCGGGTGATTCGTCCTCTTTAGAAAGAATTGCTGCCTGGCATGAAGGGCTTGAGATGTTTAAGTGGCGCCCTGTTTTTGGCGTGGGTCGAGGGCAGTTTAATGAGCATCACTACAAAACGGCGCATAATTCCTGGGTTTTAGCTTTCGCTGAGCTGGGTTTTATTGGCTACTATTTTTGGTTGTCGGTTGTAATGCATTCGTTGTTTCAGGTGTGGTGGGCCTATCGGTATTTCGCGAAGAAGGTCGCGGAGGGTGTGGAATTAACGTAYGTCGAACTGAAAGAGCAAAAAATCGCTCTTACATTGACTTTTGCCATGGTGGGTACACTTATTTCGGCTTTCTTTATAAGTCGTACTTATATGGTTTTAATCTATATTATGGCTGCGCTAGCGGTCTCTCAGTTACATCGTCTAGTGGATCTGTATGATGACTATAAGTTGCCAGGGATTCGAGGGGTGGTGTTGGGTATAGAGGTACTTTCGTTTATGGTGATCTATGCGATAATCCGGCTGGTTGGCCCCTAAATCATAATGTGTCTTTACTGACTTTAGAATACYGCTAAAAGATTAATATTCATGTATCAACGTTTCTTTTYAGATTAYATTTTTCCGCGCTATAAGCCAGAARTCCACAGGCCTTTAAGCGTGTATCGTGAGCATCTTTCCTTAAGTACTGAGCAGTTGTTAGCRGTACAAGAGMAAAAGTTRCGATCRCTRCTTCGRCAYGCYTATCAAAAAGTGCCYTATTACTCYAGGCAATGGCAARATCTAGGYCTYGAGSCCAAKGATTTRMACGATGTGTCATCTTTGCAGCTACTTCCAGCCTTAGAAAAAAGYCATRTAGTAGAGAATTTYRAWGAWATTACTGCAARYGATATGSTTGATGAYTGYTAYGTMAAGGCTACCGGSGGGTCRACGGGWGATCCGTTTCGRTTTCGYGTCAGYTACCRAAGTGATGARGMGCGTCAGGCAATCATGTGGCGAGGTTATGGTTGGTTGGGGGCGGGCTTAGGGTGTCATTCCTTGTATCTATGGGGAGCTGATGTAGGTGAGGTGGCGATAAAGCAGAAAGTTAAAAACGCTTTATATCATAAATTATATAATCGGAAGATGSTCAACTCCTTCAAAATGGAGGCCRGYAATTTAAAAGAGTATGTGGATRAAATAAACCGCTATAAACCCACTGCGTTGATCTCCTACGTAAATCCACTGGTGGTTTTGGCTAAAGAGATATTAGCCAAAGGATACAAGATCTATTCTCCTGGGAGGATTTTAACGGGTGCTGAGCCTCTTTATGAATTCCAGCGAGAAATAATTGAACAAGCATTTTCTTGTAAAGTGTTTAATACCTACGGCTGTAGAGAATTTATGTTGATTGCCGCGGAGTGTGAAATGCAAAAAGGCATGCATATCAATGTTGATCACTTGGTCGTTGAGACTGTCGATGAAAACGATAAGCCGGTTAGGGGGGTGCCTGGAGATTTGTTAATTACCGACTTGTCTAACTATGGCATGCCTTTTATTCGTTATCGCAATGGTGATCGGGCTATTTTGTCTGATCGGCAATGTGAATGCGGAAACCCTTTGCCTTTGCTGGAAAAGGTCGAAGGGCGTAAACTTGATTGCATTAAAACAACCTCCGGCAAGACTATTCCGGGGGAAATATTTCCTCACCTATTGAAGGAAGTGCATGGCATTGACCGATTTCAATTGGTTCAAGATAGCTTTACGTCAATTGACCTATTGATTGTGGCCAACGATTCGTTCACCGAGCAGGACAAGTCGTTTATCTCGACGGAGATTGGTAAGTATACCCAAGGTGAGCTGGTTATTAATTTTGTTTTCGTTGATCATATTGCGCTCACTCCCTCGGGAAAACGTCGGGTGACTATTTGTAATGTGTAATCGAAGACGGATGCTAGGGCATAGTGGGAGAGTACGTCGGTCATGAGGAATATTTTAGTATTAACAAATTTATACCCTCTGCCTTGGGAAGAAAATAGGGCGACATTTAATCGTCAGCAATTTGGTCATCTTAAAGCGCTCTATCGTGTGCTAGTGTTGGTTCCTATTGCCTGGCCTGAGTGGGTTAGGCGGCGTTTAAGCAAGGGAGGTATGGCTAACGCATTGGAGTTAGAGGCTGTTCGTTATACCTGGTATTTTTATACGCCAAAATTTGGTCGGTCACTGTACGGTGCCTTGATGTTTTTTTCTTTGTTATTGAATTCTTTCTTCTGGATTAGGAAAAATGATATTGAGCTGATTATTGGCAGTTGGGCATATCCTGATGGTGTAGCGGCGTTTTTGCTCGCGCGACTATTGGGTAAAAAATTCATTTTAAAAGTGCATGGCAGTGATATAAATGTAGCGGCTGAATCTCGGTTGAGGGCTTGGCAAATAAAATTCGTGGCGCAACGGTCCGATGGCGTGCTAGCCGTGAGTAAGGCTTTAAAGGCAAAGCTAATTGAACTTGGTGTGCCCAGTGAAAAGGTTAAGGTTTTATACAATGGCGTTGACCATGAATTATTTGGTTCGCGAGAGGGGGCTGCCGAAGAGGGCTCAACTCAAATTCTTTACATCGGAAATTTGAAAAAAGAGAAAGGGGTGCTTGAATTARCGGCYGCTTTTGAGCTGTTATTAAAGAAGTACCCTAAGGCAAGATTACTTTATGCTGGAGCGGGCGTTTACTTCTCAGAGATTGAAGGCGAGCTTGAAAAGAGGGGCATCGTTCAACACGTTGAGTTGCTAGGTCAAGTGGAYCATAGTGATTTGCCTGCAATGATTGCTCGGTCTACGATGGTAGTGCTTCCAAGCTACAATGAGGGAGTTCCTAATGTCTTGTTGGAAGCGATGTCAAGTGGAAAACCTGTGGTCGCTACACGCGTCGGAGGTATCCCTGAAGTTGTTATTGACGGGAAGACGGGCATACTTTGCACGGAAAAAAGTGTTTCTAGTTTGGCGGATGCGATGGATCGATGTTTGTCCCGTGAATGGGACGCGGATTTTATTGCTTGCCATGCCAAGCAGTTTAATTGGCAGGACAATATGAAAGGCCTTGAGGACTTGATTGAAACTGCTTTTTTATAGTAGCCGCCAATATTTGAGTGGATTGTTGTATAGGGCAATTGAATTGTGATGGGTTTTAGAATGATGGTTTTTAAAATGATGGGCTTTGGAATTGAGTGGTGTATTGGATGACTTTGTCTCTAAAGCGTAAGGTGTTCTCAGCGATTCTGCCTGGGAAAATCCTTGTGTTTCGCGGGCCGTCTAGTGGTGCTACGTTGTACCTCAGTTTTGATGATGGGCCTGATCCGGATGTAACGCCAAAGTTACTAGACCTATTGACGTTGCATAATGTGAAAGCGACTTTCTTTTGTATAGGAACGTGTCTTCAGGAGGAGCCTGAGTTAGCCCGTAGGATCGTAAGCGAAGGCCACCTGTTAGCGAATCACTCTATGAGCCACCCGATCTTTAGCCAACTTAATTTCCTTGGGAAAAAACAGGAGCTGCTTCAGGGGGATGCATTGGTCGCATTACATACGGGTGCTAAAAATAACCTTTTTAGAGCGCCTAGAGGTGATTGGAGTATTGGCTTATTGGGGTATATGTTTTTAAAGGGAATCGTAGGGGCGCATTGGTCCTATGACAGTGAGGATTTTCAAAAGGAGGCGGCGCAAAAAATTATTGATCGACTTGTCTCTATTCCTCCAGCGGCAGGAGAGATATTATTGTTTCATGATGATGATGTTCGGTGCGTTGACGCATTGTCTTCTTTGTTGCCGAAATGGAAAGAGGACGGCTTTGATTTTGATACTATGCAGCGATTTAGTCCGAAGAAAWATTAACGGCCTAARCCGTTAATATTTGTCTTAGTGGAGGGGCATAGCCGATAGGCTGTTTTTAATAGTTACGCTTGATTACGTTTGTGATAACTGGGTGCGGGAACAATAAAGTCGCGATATTCGTTGGGGTTGCCGGTTTTGTCCGCTTCCGCGGCCTTGGCAATGTTATACATCTCTCTGGCACTCACGTAGTGAAGCGCGTATTCAATACCGTCATTATATTTCTCATCCAAGTATTCGCACATCTCCTCAAAAGGACGGCCTAATAAGGTGTCCATGTCCTGTTCTTGGGTGCCGTGAGTATGGACTTTAATGAATATCCAGTTCGGTTGGCCTTCGACATGAATGTTAGATTTAGCCCATAAATCGATTCTATCTTTTGTCGGTGGCATGCTGGCGCGAATGTCTGAGTTCTCTATTTGAGGGAATATGCCCTTTTTTCGTGCCTTCCAATTTAATCCCAGTGGGCCAGTTATCAGCATTAAGTCTCCCCAGGGCTTACCGCCTGCGGTGACTGCCCGGCCTGTATTGTGAGAGTTAGGTTGGCCAGGATTATCTTTGGCGTAATAGATTCTATTTGCGGTTGCAGGTTGTGTGTTGCTGGGGGCTGAAGGGAATGTAAAGTCGGCAAAACATCCGGTTTCTTTTAAAACGATTAATTCGTCATTTACACCACACCACTCTCCATTTGGATGGCAATTGTTGAGTGTCCAATTACCGTGAATAAATGAATACATGAGCTGTTGGGTTTGTTCGTTGCGGACAAATGCGCCGTGCTCTTTGTGGAGTAGTTCAGTAAATCCGGTGAGCGTTTGGCGCAAATTATCGCTGGTATCGTTATCATGATGAAGGTGAATCTCGATTTCGCCATAGCCTCGCTGACACAGGTCGGCGATTTTTTCTAGGTGCTCAAATCGGTACTCCTCTTCGGGGTAAAAAAATGAATGTTTAGGAGGATGTCCATCAGAATCCTTGAATTTGTCTGCCGCTTTTGGGTAGTCAGTCATCCAGCGATCTACTCGATCCCGTTCTTGCTGAAGGGGAATGTCTTTGCCCCATTGGGGTTCATAGTGATCAACGAAGCAAAATAAAATATGCTTCTTATCGACTGGTTGAGATGAATGAGATAGTCGATGCCGGATATAATCTGGCAGCCATTGGAGGATGTTTTTTTTACTGGCAATAGCAATAAAGGCAGCGCCGAACACTAGAAGGGACGCTAGTGAAATAAGCAGGAAGTAAGTCATTAGAGAAAAGGGTTCCTTGGGGTCGATTAGAATTTATTGCTATTGAATATCGGAGTTTAATCCGGTAGTTTTTTGCCAGTGATATACGCAATTATGGAAACTAATTTTCTATAGCTTGGGTGGATCCTGTTGGGTATCTTATTTTCAATAGAGTTAATTAATTGGTAGTCAGAGCKGGTCCAGCAATTAAACTTTATGGTTAGTATGACGTATAAAAGCCCATAAAGCAGGGATGAGAACAATAAAGCAAACAGGTTTTGAATGCCAAGGGTAAGTAAATAAAGGACCGCCAAGGCGATGATTCCAGCCATCAGTGTTCTAACGTACTGACCTATAGGAACAGGCGCGTCTAAATCTCGGATGACCCATTGCAGCCCCAAAGCAGTGCTGAATATTGCGCTTAATCCGATGGAAACTAAGGCGCCTGTTAAACCGTATTGAGGGACAAGTAGTACGGCCAAAATAAAGTTAACCGCCAACACGTAAACAGCGAATTTAACGCGTAGTGTTTGATTGTCCGTGGTACTTAAGTATGCGCCCACTGAGGATGCCGTGATGCCTATACCGGAAATGCATAAAATCCAGCTCATTACCCATGCACCAGCGAGATACTCTTGGCCATAGATAATGCCAATCATTGGCCGGGCGAGAAGTATACTTGCGCAAGCGATGCCCACTCCGCAGAAAAGGTAAAATCGGGTCGATTCTAAGAATATTTTTTGAAGTTGGTCAGGTCTGGATCGGCCCATGGCATTTGCCATCGAAGACATCAGTACTGCAGTCAGTCCGACGGTGAGTAGGTCGACGACGCCCCTTGTGAGCGCGCTAGCGATTGCTAAATAAGCCACATCTTCTGCAACGCCATATTGCCCTAGCAGTAGCATTTCGAAAGTTCTATTGCCAAATACCTCGACTAGCCCTAATAGAAAAGTAGCTTTTCTGAATTTATCTGCTTTAGCGGAGAGTTCCGCGTTGATTGGGCCACGACGACTACGGAGTTTGTTGATTTTAAAAAGAACCCAAAGCACTAGGGAGAGAAGAAAGCTGGTTAGGGTGTAAGCAATCAAGAAGTCTGAAACGGATCCGTTATAAAAAGCCAGTAATCCCACCAGTGTTACGCCAATCACTCCTACCAGCACAGAAGCAATTGCCTCAAGGTCAAAGCGATCATTGCCTTTGGCGATGGCTACCATATAGACATAGCGGGCTTTATAGAAAACAGCGAGACAGATGAAGATCAGTACGGTTTGTGGTTGATCGACTAGCGTTGTGGGCTGGTATAGGTGGGCTGCGATCACTGCGCATAAACAGACGATAAAGGTAGTAATGGTTTGGTGGCGAGAGTATTTGTGTGCGAGCTTTTGGCCTTCTTCTGGCTGGTTGGCACCGCGGGATTCAGCAATAAAACGAATGATTGTGGTGGGCAAAGAAATGTTGGACATCTTTATCATCCAGCCACAGAGCCAAATAATATAAGCATACGTTCCGTAATCATCTTTACCTAAAGCACGCGCAATGATGGCGCTGGAGATTAATGCCAAGGCGTATTCGCCGTACTTGCCTGCGAAGGATATTAGAGCGTTACGGGCAATACTGTTTTTTAGAGGTAAATTCATAAATGCGTGGGTTCAACAAAACGTAGCGTTTTTAAATAGCTTTAAGCGGACATTCTATATCGTATCAAGCGATAGATGTGAGTCATATTGGTAATCGCTGCATGATAAATTGTAGTCGTTGTGCTTTCTAGGGGTAAGGCCGACTTACCTTGGGGCATCTCTTTACTTGAGATGCTTATATAACAGATTGTTATGAATGAGAGTTGATCGAGGTAAAAGGTGAAAGAAGGGAATGCAACATGGTCGACATTCTTCTTGTGTTGCTTGTCTTTAAATGAAAGTTTAGTCCTGACTCGGGATGTAGATGGGTAGCTAAAACACCAAATCAGTTTTATGTTTAAAAGATGGCTAACCGCTATGAGGCCCTGGCCGTATAAAACTTTTATGCTCTAGTGAAGTAAATGAGGTTGGATTGAATGAGAGTTTATAAATCGTGGTTCTTAATGTTAAGTGTAGGTGCATTAATGCTTCTTAAGGCAACATTGTCCTTCGCTTTAGATACCCAACTTACCCTACAGGCCGACCAAGATGTTTCGCCTAAAGTAAGCGAATTAATAACTTTTGGATTGCCAATCGCTGAGGGAGAGGTGGAGGCAGTCTCTGAGATAAAGGTGATGTTGGCAGGCGTTGAATTGCCTGCCTATGTAGAGGTGGGGTTACGGTACCACTGGCTGGATAACTCCATTCGTTCAGTGACAATTCAGTTGCATGGGATTGACATGACCGGGGGGGACTTAGTGATCCATGTTACGGATGATGGGGCAGGGGTGGCCCGAGTGGCCGAGGAACCGCATAGTAACGGCTGGATAGCCGCCGGCGCTAACAAAAACAACCACATGTACCCACGAATATTTGCGCTTCATGATCGTGAATATTTAGCTCAATCGGGGCTTGTTGCGCCTTATGAGGTTGCTCCAGATAGCTTGGATGCTTTTGGAGAGTATCGTTTGGCTCAATTCAATAATTGGGCTGGAGGGCTTGATTTTAGCACCTCAACGAAAGCTAATTGGTTGTTTGATCGCTCTACAGCACTCTTTAAAGCCTATTTATCTACCGGGCGGGTGGAGTTTTTAAAAGAAGCGTTTCTTTCAAAACAATTTTATTTTACTTATGTTCGAAATGATGGTGTGGACCCTGTCGCGCCTGGAGGCTCTGGTTGTTGGACTTTTAGCACGGTCGCGTGTGCTGACGGTAAATACATTGCCCCTCAGCAAGCCAAATTAGCGTGGGCGTTAACGGGTGATGACAGCCAATGGGATGAGCAGCTTATTGTGAAAATGGCGTTGCAAGCGGATCTAGGTTGGAATCAGCCGGGTACTCGAGACGCACATGATAGCGAAAATGAGCCATATACCGAGCGAGCTTCTGGCCTCGTTGGTTTGGCTGAAATTAATGCCTTTGAGATGACGGCTAATAGTACTGTATACGCCCATTTAACCCAGCGAATCGGTTCACTTAAGGACCTTCAGCAAACTGAAAAATCGTGGGATATTGATAACGGTTGGACGCCTAAAAGCGGCGCATTCACGCACAATATAAATGTGCATGAGGGAGACGTAGCGTCCTTAGGTGCTACGAATGAACGTGGGTTTTCAGTTTGGATGAGTGAGAACACAGTGGATTTTTTGTGGCAGACCTACTGGATTACCGGTAATCCTGACATCCCGCTTATGTTACGAAAAGTTGCCAATGCGGCGGATTTGTATGGATTCACCTCTTCCTACAATAGTGCGACGAATAAGCATGAGGGGAAGCCTGAGTTTGGCGATGCCCAGCGCATTCGAAGCTGCAATACCGCCAGAGAAGAAACCCAAATGCTTTATTTCGCAAGCGCGTACGCTGACGAGGAGACTCGGTCTAGTTCGAACTGGTGGCCTTGGTACACGGATGGTCACAATATTCAAACGGTACTGACTTTGTCTGCGGGTTATTATTTTGAAGTGGATGAAGGTGTTAGAACGCGACTAAAAGCGAGAATAGATAAACTTGTTGACGGTTGGTCAAATGAAAATTGCGCCAAGGTGTCCAATACGCCAAGGCTTTGGAATTGGCAGCATCGTTCTAATTCCGTTCGTACGTGGTATTGGATCTCGGATGAGAAAAATGCTGACCGTGGACCCGAAACTCCCGASGGCCCTCCCGCCAGCCCTCCCGCCAGCCCTGTTATTGTTTCGGTTGTTCAAGTTGGTAGAGTAGCCGAAGAGAATAATGGTGGGAGCACTGGTGGGAGCACTAGTGGGGTGGCGGTGTTTGTTGCTTCGGTTGATTGTAATGAGGGTGATGATCCTCATTGGCAGTGTGGTGGGCGYTGGACTCAATACAGTGATGTTGAGCCGGAGGATTATATTGCGATTTGTCCTGGAGCGGAAGCTTCGCAATACAGTGGTTGTGTTGGCAGCGATCGGTATGTATTAGCTTCCTCGGTCGAGAGTAGTGATGGTTATTTTGTTTGTGTTGGTGACGTGATTTATGATCTTGGTCGGCTTCCTGGATGCTCTGCTGCGCAGTGGGTAGAAGCTGATAACTTTGATAATATAGGCGTCGTGGTTGTGGTTGACAGAGAACCGGTACCTCCAGTTGATAACTCGCCGGATGCTCCTGAACCCCCGGCGGATGAAGTAAGCCCAGAGGTTATTGTAACTGGTGATCAAGGCGTTAGTTTCTTACACGTCACGCTTGATGTCATAGATTATGCGCCCGCAGTTGATAYSCATTTTTGGGCAGGACTACCGGATGTAAATGGCGACGGATGTTTTGACCTCTACATTGGCGCGCATGTAGACAAAGACAGTGCAATGTATTTACAGAACGTGGATAACGGAGTTTGCGAAGGAACGTTTAACTATTTCATTGAAGGAAAAGAGAATTACGCGCAATTCCCAACCAAGCAAACCCGTATAACGTCGCGCTACATGTTTGGTAATTGGTATGGTCACCCGGATGGTTTATGGTCTTTTTATGGCCATGACGTAGACGGTAATCCCGCCGCGCGATACGTGATCTCTCCTGATACGCGTCCAGGGGATAAGCCCATTTACCTTGAAAAGAAAGAAGGTTGTTTTAGTCCTCTCGCCACCTGCCTGCCGTTGGATGTAACCGGGGACGGGGATATTGAGTTGGTGCTGAACGGTTTTGGAAGCACGAATCCACTTGACCGGCACATTGTTGATGCTGACCATGGGGACTCAAACGGTGACGGTAATGATCAGTTTGTAGAGTATCCAAGCGACGTAGCAAGRTTGGGTGATTATGGGACTAGCTACATTGTTTTTGATTTGAATAACAATGGRTATGCTGAAGTAGTGTCCACTCATGCGGGCGGCTATTTCTCTTATAGTGCAGAAACTGATGCCTGGACATGGGTGGCGGGGGTCTTTACCAATCCAATATTCGGAGATCAAGAATACTCTACCACCAATAACCATGAGGTCGTGCTCGATTACGATAACGACGGTGATTTAGATATCTTCACTAGTCGTGTAATGTATTCTGAGGTACGGGCGGTTGCGCATGTACTCAGCAGGAATAATGGCGATGGTACCTTTACTGATGTGTCGGACACTGCAGGGCTCGACTCATTGGTCATTAACAGTACAGGGTATTGGACTAATTATGCGAACTCGGTAGTTGCGGATTTAAACCTTGATGGTTATCCCGACATTCTGTTTAGTTCAGAGAACTACCGTACTACAGTGACGTTAATGATGAATAATGGTGATGGTACATTTACCCTCGATCGGTCTATAAATTTTGGCGGTGCCACGGTTAAATATGTAGGTAAAGGGTGGGTCAATGCAGCAGATTATGACAATGACGGGAAAATTGATTTGGTGAAGACGCATGAGCGGATTAATGATAATTATGCTTCGGTTGGTTTGTTTAAAAATACTACCTCGACGGATAATAATTGGCTCAGGGTTCGAGTGCGAGGCAAAGGTAAAAATACGGATGGACTCCATGCTAGGGTTACGCTTTTGAGGCCAGGTACTACTGAGATTATTAGCCATTATCAGGTGGGAGCATTTACAACGGGGTATCAAAACCTTGTGACTCATGCTGGAGCGGGGGGGGCAACTAGCGTAGACCTTCTTATTCAGTATCCTGGTGCCGATAAAAAGTCTCAGAAATTTGAAGGTGTATCGACGAATCAGGATGTTGTCGTATTCTATAGCGGCGGAATTATAGAAGGCTATCAGCCAGGGCAGCCTATTCCGCTTGTTGGGAATTAGTGATCAGTTGAGCGGGCTAGATCGGCATGAAGGGTTGAAGTGTTAAGGTGCTTGAATCAGTTGGAAGTTCGCAGCGCTTCAACCCGCTTGCCCGGATAAAACGCTTATGCAGGATAAACGTTTTGAGGTAAATGGTGTTAGTCCATACAGCTGAAAGATTGTTGGTAGTGATTTATGTATTGTTCGATCATCACCTCAATATCGAATCTGCTGATGTCCGACTTGGCTTTAGACGCTAATGYTTGATAGARGTTTAAGTCGTTGGTTAATCGACTTACAGCRTTTGATATTTCGATTGGTGAGGGGGACTCKAGCWTGATTCCCGAGTCACTTTCACTAAATACTTCGGGAAGCCCGCCCTTGTTGGCGTAAATGACAGGAAGCCCCATGGCTTTGGCCTCGATCGCTACCAGTGAAAGTGCTTCTTCTATTTGTGTGGGTACGATGACTGCCTGATGGGTTTCATAGTAGGGGCGTACATTGGGCTGATGGCCTGCAAAGGTGATTGTCTTGTTTAGCCCCGACTCGTTACAGATTGTCTTTAGCTCCTGCAGCAATGACCCTCCGCCTACGATGGTTAATAGTGCAGTGCTTTTATTTTGCTTAAGAAGTTTAAACGCCTCTATCAGCTCAATTACCCCCTTTTTTTTATCCAAACGGCCGATGTATAGGAATTTTATCGGCTCAGTCAAAGGTTTGGAAAGATCTTGGCTTGAGGTATATTGGCTTAAATCAATTCCGTTATAGATAGTTTTTACGTTGGTGGGACCATAAGAKATCGACGACTTATCTTTGACCGCGTTAGATACCCCGATTACGTGTTTTGGTAGGAGGTTGAATTTACGCAGTATGATTTTTAAGCGTTGCTTGTTTCTCGATATAGTATTGGATGCGATTCGATGCTCCGTAATATGCCATTCGCATCGGGGCAATAAATGCGTGAGCAGCCATACTTTGATAGGTGGATAATGGGAATGAGTGTGAATGATGACTTTTTCGTATTGACGGCACAAGGGGAGCAGGTGTAAAAGTAGCCACTTCCAGCTGTTTAATTCAGTATTGGTGGCTAGCCTTTGTTGATTCTTGGCGTGCAAAGAATTCTCTGTGAACTCTCTATAAAATAGGATGTGGTCAATATTAAGAGTTGATAGTTTACTGGTAATTAAGTTAGGGAATTGATCCCACCAAGGAAACATCCCACTCGGTGTGTTATAGAAGGATACCACGGCGCATCGATTCATTTAGGAGTCCTTCCTAGGTGACAATAAAACTATTTCCATTTCTCGTTACAATGCTTACTTAGACCTCGAGTTTTAATGATTGAGGTTAGAGCGAGCAAATAATTAGTCCTGAATGAGGAGTATTTATTGTTTGTTTTAAAAGTTTGTCTTAGCAGTTAATTTTAACTCCCAAGCCATGCTGAGCTCAAGGCCTTTCTTGAGGGGGCTTTGAAATTACGATTGTCAATATAATCCTCAAAACTCCATAGGAAAAGTTGATTCGGCTGACCTAAAAGGCCCTAGGGTTTATTGGAATAACGTTGAATGAGATTAGGGTTTAACTGGCCATTCTATAACGCCTGTTCTTCGAACATTGCCTTTCAATGGGGTACTCTTCAAGGACTATTGTTGGTTAGTAAGGTTGTCACTATGGTGCTATGCTGCCGAGACTTTTCACCGTTTCGAGGGCGTAATGGAAATTGAGGGCTGGGTGAAGATGGTGCGTGTATTTGATCTGTAACGGCCGTCATTACTTTTTTGTTCTGTCTTTCATAAACCAGTCCGCTGGTTTACGCCTCATTTACTGATGATTACTGCAATTTTATGCGTTGTATCGCTAGCTTTAGAATGACCTGCACGGTAATAAACAATAAAAAATGGGACTTGATATGGATAAAAATAAGCAGTTTCGCGAAGAAGTTCGCCAGTGGCTGGCAGACAATTGCCCGCCTAGTGTTTGTAAGAAAGGAGCACCGGTTAAAAGTGCATTTTCCTTAAAACATCGCGAAGGGGATTCCAAAACTTGGTTGATCAATATGGCCGCAAAAGGCTGGATTGCGCCTATGTGGCCTGTGCAATACGGGGGTGGCGGATTAAACTTCTTCGAGAATAAAGTGCTTCAACAAGAGCTCAAGCGAATTAACGCGCCTGTGGCTTTTGCTGGAATGGGCTTGTCCATGATTGGGCCGACACTGCTGGAGTTTGGTACGGAAGAGCAAAAGCAACGCCATTTACCTAAAATTGCTTCCGGTGAAATCCATTGGTGCCAAGGTTACAGTGAACCCAATGCAGGGTCGGATCTGGCCAACTTGCAGACCAAAGCTGAAGATAAAGGTGATCACTTTTTAATTAACGGATCAAAAATTTGGACCTCCGGTGCGATGCATGCGGATTGGATGTTTTGTTTAGTGCGGACCGATTTTGACGTTCAAAAGCAAAAAGGAATTAGTTTCGTGCTTTTTCCTATGACCGACCCTGGCGTGACACGTAAACCGATTCGTTTGATTAGTGGTGAGTCTCCTTTTTGTCAGATCTTTTTCGATGACGTCAAAGCGAAAAAAGAAGACATGGTGGGTAAATTGAATGAAGGTTGGACCGTAGGAAAACGATTGCTTCAGTACGAGCGCTCTTCAATTGGTGGGGGAAGCATTGGCTCTAGAGATGTCGATATCACCGACTCAATAATTGAACTTGCGCAACAATATCGGGGTGATGAAGACGGGCAGATCGAAGATCCATTATTACGTAACGAAGTCATTCAACAAGAGATTAATTCGCGCGCTTTTTCCGCCACTACCCAACGCATTACTGCTGAAGCCAAGTCAGGTAAAACCATGGGCTTCTCTACGTCCATGATGAAATATTATGCGTCTGAAATGACAAAGAAAAAATCTGAGTTGATGGTCTCGATACTGGGTCCTAATGCACTTGGGCGCGAAGAAGGCGAGTTTTCTAAACAAGAGCTAGCGATCACTCGCCGTTGGTTGTTTGATAAAGCATTTACGATCGCCGGTGGATGTTCTGAAGTGCAGTTGGATATTATCGCAAAGCGAATTTTACAACTTCCAAGCGCATAACTTATATAAAAATAAACCATCTGTATAAATAAATGGCGGGTTCTATACGTGACCAGCCGTACAAGAAGGAATCAGATTATGGCTTTAGTATTAAATGAAGAGCAACAGTTGCTCAGTGATTCAGCGAAAGAGTTTTTCACTAAAAAAATGCCCATCAGTCAATTACGCGAATTACGCGATAGCGATGCCGAAATTGGTTATTCAGCGTCTCATTGGCAAGAAATGATTGCGCTGGGTTGGGGAGGCATTGCCATCTCGGAACAGCATGGCGGACTTGGCTTTGGCTATCAGGGCCTCGGCGTTGTGTTGGAGGAAAGTGGCCGCACATTAGCCGCGTCACCGCTTTTTGCTACCTGCGTGCTAGGGGCTAGTGCGCTCTCTATCGCTGGGACAGAACAACAAAAATCAGAATTGCTGCCCTTGATCGCCACCGGCGAATTATTACTTGCGTTGGCACTTGAGGAAAGCGCTACCCATGGGCCGGAAAGAACCCGTACGCTAGCCACTCAAACCTCAACGGGGTTTCAAATTACGGGTGAAAAAACCTTTGTTCTGGATGCAAATATTGCCAATAAATTGGTAGTGGCGGCGAGAACTTCCGGGCAACCGGGTTCGGCAGCGGGCCTTACCTTATTTTTGGTCGATGCTAGCACTGCTGGTATTCAGATTGAAAAACGTAAAATGGTTGATAGTCGCAATGCCTGCATCGTGCGTTTTGAAARTGTCGATGTGTCTAATGCGACWGTYATGGGGGACRTAGGCAAGGGCGCCGAGGCACTGGAAGATATTCTCAGTATTGGTCAAATCGCATTGTCTGCGGAGATGTTGGGAAGCATGCAGGAAGCGTTTGAAAGAACCGTGGCCTATATCAAAACACGCGTTCAATTTGAGGTGCAGTTAGGGTCGTTTCAAGTGCTACAGCACCGCTGTGCTCAGATGTATACCGAGATTGAATTGTGCAAATCTGTGGTTATGGCTGCTCTTACAGAATTGGATAGCGGGGTGAAGGGGCGTGAACTTGCACTTCAAGCCAGTATGACAAAGGCTAAAATAACAGAAGCGAATAATCTGGTGAGTAGTGAAGCGATCCAAATGCACGGGGGAATAGGCATGACCGACGAAGAAGAAATTGGCTTTTTCCTTAAGCGTGCCCGTATTGCTGAGCATACCTTGGGTGATATTCGTTACCATCAAAATCGATTTGGACAAATGCTGGGGATTTGATGTTCTAATTATGCGTGTCACTTAAGCTGAGCTGAAGACCTGGCATTACTGCTTTGTTTTTAGCTTGGCTGAGTGTAAGTGTGTAGTGTAAGTAGACCTTACTCGATAACGCTTTGTAAGGTTTACTCTAAATAGTATTACCTGCTGTTTTTTCCTGTTTTTTTTCCTACCTTTTTTCTGCTTGAACTCATCCTCTATTTCTCTTCTCAATATTATTTCTTGATTCAATTCCGTAATCCGCCTCGCGATCTGTTGGTGTTTTGCTGGATCTTTTGTACGTCATTAAATTGAAACCTGGCGGGGATCCGTGCCCCTTAGTGTCACAGTTAAACAGTCATAGGCTGTAATACCTCGGTGTTATTCTTCTGGGCATTATTCTTCTGGATGATATCTGGATATAAGTGTTTGGGCTGCCTGGGTATTTATGCGTGCCCAAAGCTACAAGCACACGCGGCTATTTAGTTCCCTCGAGTGCTTGGATAGACAAGGCGTATTGGTTAAAATACGCTCGATTCAGGCGCTAGAAGATTGTTTCGCAAGGCCCTGGGTACACGTGACATTGTCTGTATGTAATGGCTTAGGTGGGGTGGATCTCGGTAAGTGCTTGTTATTCATGTTGAATGCATTTGCTTATACGGTGTGCCAATAATTCCTGTGTTGATGCCTGCCTACTTATAGCGGTAGTTCTCTTTTGCTGTTTCTATCTATTAAGTACCTATAGACGGCTGCGAAGCGAGCAAATGATCACGGTTGTTTGAATATCAATTCTGGGAGTTTAGTCATGTCTTTGTCCTTACAACGCGCCTTTTGTGTATTTATAGTCGCGCTTAGTTTTACCTTTATTAGTGGGGTATCTTTGGCGGTACCCAATAATCAACTGTCTTTATCCGAATTGCAGGCCAAGCTCAACGACACGGCTAGCGCTGGAAATAAGCAACTGCAAAGCCAAAAGGACGAAATTAAGCGTAAAAGGAAAGAGTTAATAGAGGCGCGGGAAGACAGGGATTATTGGATCAAGCGTCAAAAAGAGTTGACGGCTAATAACTCAACTTTCGACAATGCCTTGGATGCAATCAGCCAAGCCGCTTCGGTGACTGAACGTGGCGCGACCTTAAGTGTGGTGGAAGCTAAATTAGTTGCAGCGACTAAGACGGTTCGCACGTTAAGTGCTCAAATTGCTTCACTTCAAGATGGCATTCGCCGAACGAACAATATTTTCCAGTCGCGTATTAGTAATCTGAAAAACCTCATCGTTGTTAAAAACCCTGACACTCGAGCGGACGAAGAGAATCGTCGGCTTGAGGAAATGGCGCGGTTGAGTAAAGCGTATTATACCCAAGTGGCACAAATTGAAATCACTAAGGCCAAGTTTGCTGGTGAGCTTCATTTTCTANRYMAYGKTAAATNNMRGCTNATYGNAGMAGMSWMGNRYWGRCNRTCGYRMANMKRYYKACATNGWCARYGRTNATSGCGGAACTTAAGAAAACCCGCGATGACTTCTTAGTCTCCATGCGGCGAGTTCTGTTCGGCAAAATGGAAGACCTAATCGCCGCGTATGACCGAAACATTGAAGATGGTTTAGGCCCGACTACGAGTGATGAGCTGGATGCAGCGTTAATTGCTAAAGCCAAAGCAGAAGGCAAAGACCCACGTGAAGCGATTGATAATATCGACGAAGAGGCCATTCAACTTTCAGGGGCTTCTACCCTTCGGGTCGCTGAAGGCTTAGCCAATAATGTAAAACACAACAGTGTTTTTGACGAGGTGACGGCGACTGCAGTAGTGGAATTGATCGAAGGTGTTGGCGATACCACCGTGCGTTATGCGCGCAACCCCAGTGAACTCGGCGAAAACCTTAAGGCATATTACGATGGCGTGGAAGACGCGGCCCTTGAAGGCGCTAAAGACTTAATTATATTAGGTAACGATGCGCTAATTGCTGGGGCTCAATTACAAGAACAAGCGTTTAATTATTACTTTACAGCGGATTCGAATGTCTTTGGCACGGACAAAGTTGAAGCCTTAGATTCCATCGCTACCCAGCTGGTAATTTATTATGACGGCGGCGAGGGCCGTGAAGGCATTAAAAAGTCGTTGCGTGATAAAGCGTATCAGTTTGTTGATTTTGTCGATCGTCGAGTTTCCAAGCAAGCGGTCAACGGTGACGTCAAGGGTTTTCTGAAAGATACCGGCAAGGTGGTCGGTACGATCGCGGGTGCCGAAGAAATCGGCTTTTTGGTGATTTATAAAACCTTATCAAAAGGCAGTAAAATAATTAAATTCGCCAACTCTGTTGAAGATGCAGTGACGGCAAGTAATAAAGTCAGTAATGCACTTATTGTTACTGAAAAAACTACCAAGGTGGTGGATTTAACAACCGATACTGGGCGATTAATTGATAACGGGCCTTTTAATGGTTCTGTCAATCGCCCTGTAGATGGCCCAGGTATCTCGGATGATCTTGCTGCGGGTTCTAAATCGCTTGGGGAGTCCCCTCCCGATCTAACGGCCACTTTCAATGAAGACCTTACCAAGACGGTAAGGCTCGATGCGCAAGGTAATAAAGTATCCGCGGATTTACCTGAAGCAGGCAAAGCCACGGTGAATGCGGGGGGAACTAATGGCGAAGATCTCGTGGTCCAGTTGCCTGATGGGCAAAACTTTCTAGTGCGTCAAAGCGATAAAATAGGCGAGGGCGCAGGTACCGCAGCGTTTGATTACCGAGATCCGACCACCAACCTAGTCGACAATCAATACGTTGTGAAGGTCACCCGAGGCGGTGCGTTCGCGAAAATTGATGATGTTGGCGATGGCTTTATTAAGGCCATTGAAGACGGTAAAAACGTATTAACACCCGAAATTAAAGTGTCTTATGAGATATCAAGTGGGACTCGTTTAGGGAAGAAGGGCGAGTTTATTTCTTTGGATGGCGGTAAGGTGCAGATCGTCGACAAAGTGCAAGATTATAGTTCTGCGAAAGGCCCTGATGCGCTTTTAGGGCCTCAAGAAACTGAAGCGGTGATTAATTTCCTTAATCATGCCAATGATAACGGCATCGTGGTGCTGGACTTAAAAGCGGATAATTTTGCCTTTTTGCCCAACCCMAAAAGTGACGGTTTAATAACGGTGCCGATAGATAACGGCGGGACTATTGCGATTAAAGGGCGTAATGCCGAGAAAGCCCGCGAATTACAAGAAGCCGTATTGGATTTAGGGTTTGCGCCAGGTGCGGATAATGGCTCATTTGGTTATTTCGGAAAACTCTACGATCGCTTTGATGACATCGCTTTGAAATTTGATGCTGACGTGGACTTTGATATTTTTAATGATGCGTTAAAAGGCACCGGCAAAGAAGTGAATACACTGGGTTTGGATTTGGATGGTTCATTGAAATTTAATCCAAGTCTAGGAGTTAATGACGCTGGGTTTGCCAATGCGTTTAAGGATGCTAGGAAAGCGGTACCGGCAGTTGATCTCCCCTCTGCGGGGCCAATCGCGAGTGCTTCGACGCCTCCCCCGGTAGGCAATAAACTCAAGAACCTAAAAGATGCTGTGGACACAGTGGGGGGCGAGTTAGGTGATATTGCGAAAACTCCCTTCGCTAGAGGGTTTGTAGCGCGTCGTGGTGGCACGATAATCGCTGGGGCAAATAATGCGGATGGTTCGGAAAAGCGAATTACATTCACCCTTGATAGAGTCATTCCTGTGCAAGGTTTTGACGTGTTTAACGCGCAACAAATCAGGCAAGAATTTAGTGATGATGGGCCGCTAGGGGGCGTGCCGGCGAAGCCTATCGCGATGATCGCTCCGGGGCTTGATGATAATGCTGATGACGGTTCGAATGACGATACTTCGGAGGGTGATACGTCAGAAGGAGATACGTCAGAAGGAGATACGTCAGAAGGGGATACGCCAGAGGGTGACACTAGTGATTCAAACGTTCTGAATTTCTTATCTCAATGTATAGGCGATAGCGTTACGGTATCCAATATTAATGCCRGCATTAATATGTTTGCTGAAGATAGCCCTGCTGGCTGTGAGTTCTTGGTCAACCAAGGGGGCGGGGAGAGCGAAAAGCCGCTGGTGCTTTCAGTGTTTAGTAATGGTGGGTTTAGAGGCAATCATAATATTGCCATTTCTGGAGGCGACAGTTTTTTTAATGTTTCGCCGTCGGTGCCAGTACTGTCCGCAGGATTTGGATCTCTTCAGCAAACATTTACTATAACCATGGACTTCGTAAAAGTACCGAGTGCACAAGCCACGATTACGTTAGGGTTAACCTTGATTGAAGGGACATCCAACGACAACCAATTAACGGTCACCATTATTAACGCGGAGGTGAATTAATATGAAGCCTTATTTGTTYATCCCCAAAATGTCAGTGCTTGGATTGTTTATAGTCTCGATGTTTAGCCCCGTAATTATGGCTAGAGAGTTTCGGAGTGTGAACCCCATCAGCACGCCAATTTTTGTGGCAGCACATGAGAATCAAATAGCGCAAAAAGATCTTCGTCCTGTGAGTCGTGATGTAGTCAATCAAGCGGTGACGCAAATCGCGCAATCTTATAATACACCTGAGTTGCAAGAGTATTTATCCGATCAGTTCATCGATGCGCAGCGTCTTGGCGATACCGTGAGTAACCTACTGCCTAGAGATGCCTCTGTACGGATTTTATCCATACGGGATACGCGCACTTTACAACAACACATTGAAGTGGATGAATCGACGCAGCGTTCTTATCTTGTTAGTAAAGTGGCGGTGACTATCAATACTCAGCTGGAGTTTGATTCTGCCGAAGGGTTCCAAGCGATTCCTGGTACGACTCAATACGTTTTAAATTTTGAAGAAGAATTATCCCAAGGGGCACTGTAATGAAGTTAATTAAAATCGGTGCGKTGTGGGTTGGCTGTTGGATGCTAAGTTCTCAAGCGTTCAGTGARAATGCTTGGACTTACTCAGGAAGTAACACGTTAAAAATTGAGCACTACCAAGCCGATAATAATGGGCTTGGCTCTCCTTATCCGGACTTGGGGGAGCACTATTTTAATGAGTTTAACGTTGGATTTGGTTACCAAAATGACAACTATGAAATAGTCCAAGGGCAACTATTTGGCCTTGCGAATGATTCAAGTTATCGAAGTRSWGMMYWWKGYGGNATKWTAKANWCWYKYKASMTKANAKTTACGCCAATGGTGCGGTGGCGGTGCCTTTTCGTGTGGAGGTCGGGGACATCTATGCTTATTTTAGTCAGCGTACCGTTCAGCGAACGTTGAAAGGCCTGCAGTTGGAGCTACAACCTTTTCAAGCACAGTCCAATCTTCACTCTATTGTTTTGTATACCGGAGCAACACAACAAAGTTATCGCGAGCTGGCATACTCGGCTCGACGGAGCAGTGGTGCATCTTGGGTGATTGAGCAAAACACCAGTGCACTGGTGTTTAATGCCATTCATACCGCTACTGAAGGTGCGTTAAGCCTCGGTACTTTAGATCAAGAGCACGCCGTGTTGAGTGTGGCCGGCGAGACGTTATTTAACGTGGGCAGCCATACGGTCAGCATTGAAACAGAATGGGCTCACTTTAATGGGGACCATGGGGGGGATTTGGGGGATGCGAATGACGGTCAAGGAAAACAAGATAGCGGTGTATTTGTACAATTAAAAGGCACTGCAAATCGACAGTTAAATTACCGTGTTCGAGTTGAGCAATACGGCCATGATTTCAGGCCTTACACTAACTTTATTAATGATCGACGTTCAGCCCAAGCGTTCGCTGGCTGGCGTTTTAGTAATGGATTGGATTTACGRGGGCGTTATCAGACCTTTGAAGATCGCTTTGATTCGTTTAATCCGTTGGATACGGATGTTATTGGATTGGATTTAAGTGGCCGGTTACTGCCCACGCTTTCCAATCGGATTAACGGCCGAGCACGGTTCTCTCAAGAATATGTCGAAGATCAACAAGACAGTATTGAGCGAAAGTCGCTTAATTTTGATACCAGCGTTAGCTTCCCGATTACCCGTCAGTTTCTGGGGTCTTCGCGGGTTTATTATAATAAAGTCGACGACTACAAGTCTGCGGGGGATGTAACCACCAAACAAATTAGTCTTTCTTCCTCTTCTGCGTTATCGGCTTTTGGGTTTAAAGGCTCTTGGGCTCCCGGCATTAGTGTGAGCGAGATCGATACAGAGGTTGATCGGACTGTTGAATTGGCCCCGACCTTTTCGGTCAATGGCTTTCGTGGCGGCCATAACGTACGGATGTCTTACGGGCTTCGAAATCAAAACCGGTCGGAATCTCAGACGGCGCTAGACAGCGTTATCCGACAACTCGGTTTGCATTATCATTACCGTTTGCGTCAACAAGAGTTTGGTTTAGATTTGAATTTCTTTGAGCGCGATCGCGAGCAAGCTGAGCGTTTGGATGCCAATAAAGCATCACTCTATTGGACGTATCACTTTGATGGGCCGGCGCGCGCATCCGCGGGAGTCAGGTCGTTTACAGGGGATGAAGCGTATGTATTAAGTGCGAAGCTTTTATCGCAAGTCATGCCTTTGCAATCCTTCTACCAAGTGCAAAACAGTCTTAAGCGTGCGGGTGCTATCTCCTTCACTGAGCGCGCAGAAGGTGTGGTGTATGAGCTGACCTTGTTGGATGAAGTCGATTTACGCCAACGTTTTGCTGTCTTGCAATACGGCGGGGTGGTCAATGCCTCAGCCYTTATTATTGATTTTGAAACCTTTGCAAGCGCTCAAGAAATGCGTGATCAATTCTTAGAGGTCAGTCGCAGCTTGAGTAAAGTGTATGGCAAGCCGAGTTCAGTATTCGAAACGGGCGACTTCACCGACGACCTTTCGAATCAACTGCGACAAGGCGGCTTTGTGCGAATACAGGAATGGAACACTGCGGATGGTGTACTTCGCCTGGGAATCCCTCAGCGCCTGGATAATCAGGTCCGTATTGAAGTGCAACATAAAGTCAGTTTTCCTTCACCAGGACAAGGCCAATGGAGCATTGATGCCGTTGAATAGAAGACGGTAGACGACTGCATGCTGATTTATACATTGGTGAATCAGCATGTGGTGGCGTGGGCTGGTCGATATGGCGGCGGGGCCCTGTAAAAACTTCATTTACCTATATTCGATTAATAAATGAGCGTATCGAAAAATTTTACATGTTGGCGCGAATGAATTAAGGTTTTGTTTTAACGTATTGATATTTAAGGTAAATTATATTGGCTCAGTAATAACTTGGAGTTAAGGACTAATAAATCTAAGGAGAGATTCATGAAAATCTTTCCCCTTCATTCTGTACTCGCGCATTTAGCCTCAATCCGGGTACCTTGGCGATCCAGAACTTCGGTGGCGTTAATGCGGATGGGGGAACCATAACCGCTTCTATAGACGGTCTCGATTTACATGTTTTCGATGTTGGCGAAATCGATCTGGGAGCAATTGTCTCTGATAGTTTTTCCACAAACTATATTGCAAGCACTACAGGGTTCGTTGATGTATCGTTTTCGTTTACCCGAGCATTTTTGAATTTTGATCCCGTGGTAGCGCATTATTTAGATGATGTGGGTTTGACCGCTTCTGTTCCCGAGCCAAGTGCTTTGTTTTTGCTTTTATTTGGCATCTTAGGGCTTCATTTATTTAGACGAAGATAGTTGGCTTGGCTGTCTTAGTGGGCCAAAGTGCTTTATTTACACGCAGAGGGTGAAGGGTTTTGCCTTAACGTATGACCTTAATCCCTTCAAGAAACATTCAATTTGGAGCCAGCCTATTATAGGCGCTTGGCTCTATTCTCTTTGTGCCTAGTGATCTTCGGTTATGGCACGCCATCGTCCTATACTAGTCCCTAGAGGGTTCGATAGAATCCTCTAGGTTGTTTGTAGGCGGATGTATCAGTTTGGACCACCGCTTTTGCCTGCCCAACCCAAATCATAGTATTGTTTAACCCCTCACTGCACTGAGTGATTATAAAGGCTGTCCTGTAATCAGRTTGACTGTTAGCATTGCTGTTTTTTGATGGGAGACGGCTCCCTTAATATGATTTTCGAAAATGTGAGTTGTTAATTAATGGAAATAGTTTACCACCATAGAACCCGAGGCCAAGGGGCGGAAGGGGCGCATATTCGAGGCATCGTTTATGGCCTTCGAGGTTTAGGGCATAGTGTTACCATCGCCTCGTTTCCGGGGGCTGATCCGGAAGCCCAGCCTACCAGCAGTGTACCGACTCAGGCTAAGCCTAAAGACAAGGGCCTTTTATCGCGGCTTGCCGATTGGACCAAGCGTGCGCCTCAATATACATTTGAATGGCTGGAGCTGCTGTATAATTTAATCGCCATTAAAAACTTGTTCCAGATCGTACGAAAGAGCCAAGCTACGCTGATTTATGAGCGCTATTCTTTATTTATGGTGGCAGGTATCTTGGTAGCGAAGTTCAGGCGAATCCCTATCATTTTAGAGATTAATGATTCCGCTTTAGTCGAACGTGTGCGCCCGCTGTACTATCAAAAGCTTGCTACGTGGATAGAGAAATGGATCATTTGTAATGCCTCGGGCCTGGTATTCATCTCCACAGAATTTMAGCGCATTATTGAAAGCGCCTATGGCGATATCCCCCCCTCAGTGGTATCCCCTAATGGGGCAAATATTGAAGAATTTTGCCCCGAAAAATACGATGGTAATGCGATCAAGCGCAAACTCGGAATAAATGATCGAGTAGTCTGCGGGTATGTGGGCGCGTTTAACCCGTGGCATGGCTTGGAGTGGTTTGTCGCGCTGATTATTCCTCGTTTAAAGGAAGTGCCCGAGTTGGTCTTATTGCTTGTGGGGGACGGTATAAGCTTCGATAAAATACAAGCCATGGTGGTTGAGTATGGCGTTGAGAGCCAAGTGTGCTTGCCCGGACGAGTCAGCCACGCTCAGATTCCAGAGTATATTGCAGCCATGGATTATTCTGTATTACCTGATTCCAATATTTATGGTTCACCTATGAAGCTCTTTGAGGCCATGGCCATGGGCGTTGGAGCGGTAGTGCCCGCATTTTCGCCGATACAAGAAGTGGTTGAAGATGACCAGACCAGCTGGTTGTTTCCGGCCGGCGATCATCAAGCATGTGTTGATAAAGTATTGCAGCTGGCAGGCGATACCGATCAGTTGAGCGCGGTAGGGTCGCGTGCACGAGACTATATTACCCAGTCTCGGCAATGGCGACATAATGCGGAGCAGCTGCTGAGTTTACTCGACTGTGCTCATTAACGTTATTTACCGTGGCTGGTTGTGATGGCTAGAAGACGTTTTGAAGCGTTCACACGCGTTTAGTTATACTAATTTCATTGGTTATTTTAAGGGTTTGGTTTCGAATGGTTGAGTGTCTCTTTTGGGCGGGATTGTTCTGTGCGGCTTATAGTTATGCATTGTATCCGCTACTTCTCTTACAGTTATCGGCTCTTTGGCAATCTAAGAGTGATACGGTCTATCGATTAGCGTCGTCAAAAGCATCGGTTGATCGGCGCGCTAGCCAAGGCACCGTAACTCTGCCTTCGGTGGCGGTAGTGCTGTCTGCCTACAATGAAGAAAAGCACATCGTGGAGCGGGTTGAAAACTTATTAGCGTTGGACTATCCAGCGGATAAGCTTCGGTTCTATATTGGCTGCGACGGGTGTTCCGATGAGACAGTGTCTCGGTTAAGCGAGTATCGCCAGAACCCTCGTATTGCGTTATTTGACTATGAAGCAAATCGAGGAAAAACTAGCGTATTAAATGATCTGCTCAGTGAGGTGAGTGAAAGCATTACGGTGTTTACCGATGCCAACACTAATTTTCGAGCCGACGCAGTTCGGATGTTAGTGCGCCATTTTAATGATCAATCGGTAGGGGCTGTGTGCGGTGAGCTGGACTTTACGCTACTTGAGAGTGGTGATAATCAAGACGGCTTGTACTGGCGACTTGAAAAACTCCTTAAATTTAATGAGTCCCGATTAGGCGGGTTGTTAGGGGCGAATGGGGCGATTTATGCGATTCGTACCGACCTTTATCAGCCCTTAGCGCTGGATTGTGTCATTGACGACTTCATGGTGGTGTTTGGTATTTCGCAGCAAGGCCTGCGAGTGAAGTATGACAGTGAAGCGGTGGCATTAGAGGAGGAGGCGCCGTCATCCAAAGATGAATACCTGCGTAGAGTGAGAATCGGGGCGGGTAATTATCAAGTGTTTTTTAGAAATTTAGGATTGTTTAAAATGCAGCACCCGATGCTGTTATTTTGCTACTTCTCCCATAAAGTGGTGCGGTGGTTTACGCCGCATCTATTGGCTTTAGTGTTCCTATGCAACCTTATTTTGCTTGACCAAGTCTTTTATCAGCTCTCTTTTGGTATTCAGTTATTCCTGTATTTGAGCGTCTATCGGGTTCATAAAACCTCTTGGCAGCCGCCTGGATTATTGAAATTACCCATATTTCTACTGTATATGAATGTTGCGCTAGGACATGGGTTTCTACGTTATATTTCGGGGCGATCCAGTGCAACTTGGGAGCGCACCGCGCGTTAAGTAGTAGAATCAGCGGTGTAGTCGCCTGGGTTCAAAGCTTGGGTATTGGTGCCCATTTCTGTTATCTTTAGCCGTTCTAATAATCATAATAATAAGTATGTAGGGCGATTTGTGAGTACTTTAGTTGATGAAGTGAAGTCTGGCTCTTTGGCTTTTGAGGCCATGCATGGGCTGCTGGATGACCTAAGCCGTGAAGTCTTGGGTCAGCAAATGTTATTAAAACGTATGCTAATCGCGCTGTTGGCCGAAGGTCACTTATTAGTGGTTGGTGCGCCAGGATTGGCGAAGACCACAGCGATTAAAGCCCTCGCGCAGCGTCTTGAGGGCAGCTTTCACCGGGTTCAATTCACGCCTGATTTATTACCTGCCGATTTGACCGGAACTGACATATATCGCCCTCAGCAAGGCGAATTTGAATTTCAGTCGGGCCCTTTGTTTCACAATTTTGTTTTGGCGGATGAAATAAACCGTGCACCCGCTAAAGTTCAGTCAGCATTGTTAGAAGCCATGGCCGAAGGGCAGATCACGGTAGGCAAGACCACCTACGCATTGCCTGAGTTATTCCTGGTGATGGCCACTCAAAACCCCATCGAGCAAGAAGGCACCTACGCACTGCCTGAGGCGCAATTAGATCGCTTCTTAATGGACGTGCGCATTGATTACCCGTCCAAACAGCATGAGCAAGAAATTTTACAGCTGGTTCGTGCGCAACGAAAAAATCGCTTAGATAAAACCAGTGCTTCTAAAGGTTCAAGCCGGGTTGCGCTCATTAGCCAGCAGATCATCTTTGATGCGCGCCGCGAAGTACTGGATCTTCACTTATCTTCGCCGCTAGAGCGTTATATTGTCGAGCTGGTCGCGGCCAGTCGTGACCCTAGTCCCTATGACCCAGAGCTTAAGCGATGGGTTGAGTATGGCGCCAGCCCGCGCGGCTCGATTGCTCTTGAACACTGCGCTAGAGGCCATGCTTGGCTGGCGGGGCGAGACTATGTGTCTCCGGCAGATATTCACGCCGTGGCGATGGATGTGCTACGTCATCGCATTATTCTATCTTACGAAGCCGTCGCAGATGGTGTGAGTGTCGAGGACTACATTGAGCAGTTGATTCAATGGGTTCCTGTACCTTAGCGTGTTAAGTGGCGCGGAACATAGTCGGTGATGTAGCCGGTAATCTGGACGGTAATGCAGCCCGTAAAGTAGACGGTAAAGTAGTCCCTGGGAGATGACATTGGCATTATTCAAAGGTCTGTTAACACGACTCCGACGTGTCGCTTCCATCGTGCCTGATCAGCCTGTAACGCGGGGGATTGAAGGGGTCACCTGTCATTTCTCCGATTTAGTGCGCTTGCATCAACCCGCGTCAGAATTATTATTTAAACGTTTCCCACGCTCGGCGGCTTCTATCAGTGGTGAAATTCGATCGCTATTTCGCGGCCAGGGCATGGAGTTCTGTGAATCGCGTGTCTACCAACAAGGTGATGACGTACGCACCATGGATTGGCGTGTTACAGCGCGCACCACGGTACCTCATGTCAAAGTGTTTCAAGATGAGAAAGAGCGTCCGGTATTCTTATTGGTGGATCAATCGCCTTCTATGCACTTTGGCTCTCGAAGGCAATTTAAATCAGTCCAAGCCAGTAAAGTGGCGGCATTGCTCGGGTGGGCCGGCGTCGAGTTAGGCGACAAAGTCGGCGGAGGAGTAATAAGACCGGACCGTATTTTTGAAATCAAACCGCTATTAGGCGATAAAAGTATATTAACCCTGTTTAAAAACATGGCCTTTGAGACGCCTTTTAGGCGCGCGCCTGAGCCAGGACAGGGCACCACGAATGCGGAATCAGAACTACTCTCGAATGCGGTGCCGGTGGATCGTACGCTCGAAGAAGGTATTCGGCGTGTAAGCCAGCGGGCGCGTAGAGGCAGCTTAGTTTTTGTGATCAGTGATTTCTACGGCTTTGACGAATCCACCGAACGCGCGCTATTTGAATTACACAAAGGTCGGGATGTTGTGCTGATCTTGGTTTCAGACCCCATAGAAAAACAAATTCTTCCCGCCGGCCAATACCAAGTGAGTAATGGCATCGACGCGTTGGCGCTAAACTATGCCGATGAAAATACGCGAAGGAAACCCTATTTAGAATTCTTTACGCGTAAACAAACATTACAAACATTTTGTCAGCAATATCGATTGCGCTTTATGGAAGTCTCCACGGAACAAAATGAATTAGACGCCTTGCAAGTAGGTATATTAGCCATGGCGACCGGTAACTCTGCGAGTAAAACCAACACCAAGGTAAAAACTAACACCAAGACCCGCGCTCATAAAAGCCCCGTTATACGTAAGGCCAATGGATGAAGTACAGTCAAGCCATCGTGCAATTAAGAGATATCCATATTCCTGAACCGGTGGGTTTGTTTCCTCTGCCTATAGGTTGGTGGATTCTATTGGTGGCGGCCATTGTGTTCGTTGGGGGTGGCTATTACTTTACGCGTCGTTATTTACGGCGTATGCAACGCTCGGCATTGAAAGACCTAACTCAGTTAGAACGACGCTTTAATACGCAGCGCGAGGATGCGTTAACGCTCTCGGCTCAGTCTAAACAATTCGATGCAGCGATTCATAAAGGTTTTTTTACCAATGAATCCGGCGCTAAGGTGGCCGTGGCGGCTACGTCCATTACTGCGGAGTTATCGATGATATTAAAGCACTTCGCCCAAGCGCAATTTCCTAAGAATTCTGCGGTTCAATTCAACGGCGAAATGTGGTTGAAATTTCTGGATCAGACCGGCGGTGAGAATGAATTTCGGTTCGGCGTGGGGCGTAATCTATTGGTGTGGCCTTATCGTGAAATTGAAGACGACTCGTTGGTGGAGCTACTGGCGTTATCCAAACGTTGGGTAAGTCAAAACGCGTATCGCCGTTGGCGTCGAGTGTTGCTATGAGTAATTTCTTTAGTCATGAATTACTGCCGGTATTTCTCGGTGCGCCTGGTTATTTATATTGGTTACCGCTGCCGCTATTGGTGCGGTGGATTTTACCCCCGGCCCATAATCAACGTTCTGCCGCATTAATCGTCCCGTTTTACGCACACGTATCGACTGGCGGTCAAGAGCACTCCGGAAAAACCCATTGGAAATTTATCATTGCACTGCTTGTCTGGAGCCTACTTATAATAGCTGCCAGTCGACCTCAGTGGATGAGTGATCCAATTGAGAAACCCCGCAGTGGACGGGACATTATGCTGGCGGTAGATTTATCTGCAAGCATGGAGAATCAAGATTTCATGATTGGTGAACAAGCCATCGACCGCCTAAGTGCCGTGAAAATGGTGGTGTCGGACTTTATTAAACGACGCCAAGGGGATCGCCTGGGGCTGGTTTTTTTCGCTTCCAAAGCCTACGTGGCATCACCATTGACCTACGACTTAACAACGGTTGCTGAGTTATTAAATGAAGCAGAGTTACGCATGATCGGCAAGATGACGTCCATTGGTGATGCCGTGGGCTTAGCCGTGAAACGCCTGCATGGTCAAGCGGTGGATCAACGCGTGTTGATATTGCTGAGTGATGGCAATAATACCTCCGGGGTACTGCCCGCTGAGCGCGCCGCCCATTTTGCATCCCTTGAAGGACTGACTGTGTACACCATCGGCATGGGGGCCAAAGTGCATACGGGACGTTTTGGTGAGCCGGATATAGATCACGCAGGCATCTTAAACGAGACCACCCTTAAAGAGGTCGCTCGATTAACGGATGGCCAGTATTTTCGAGCCATGGATTTGGATCGCCTCACTCAAATTTATGCCATGATTGATCGGCTTGAGCCGCGTGTTACCGGCAGTGAATACTTTCGTAAAGTCGAAGAGCTTTATGTCTGGCCGTTAGGGGCGGCGTTAGTGTTGTCTGTCTTACTGGCATTGGTGTTAATCACCGTGCCGGTGCTAAGTACTTGGCGGCAGTCGGTCACGTATTCGCGGCGAGGAGATGCGTCTGAACCTGAGCAAGCGGGTTCTTCAAGTCACTCGGGTGAGGCGATTAAATGATTTCATTGCCTGCGGAATTCCATCTATTAAGACCCTTGTGGTTATGGGCGCTGTTGCCCATCGCGCTGATTGTCATGCGGCTCATTGTGTTACGTTTTCAGCAGAACTTTTGGCAATCCCATGTGGATGCACATCTGCTCGGGCATTTATTAACGGGAAAAAAAGGCCGCCAAAGTAAAGGCAATGTATTGCTTTTAAGTGTGGGCTGGGTCCTTGGCGTGATCGCATTGGCTGGGCCGGTCTGGGAGCGTTTGCCTTCACCGTCTCAGCGCAATGAATCGGCTTTAGTGATTGTCATGGATTTATCGCAATCCATGAATAGTCGCGATGTCAGTCCATCAAGGATTGAGTCGGCCAAAAAACAAGTGTTGATTTATTTACAGCAAGCCCAAGAAGGCAGCATTGGTTTAGTGCTATTTGCCCAGCAAGCGTATTTAGGCGCGCCGCTTTCGGGCGACTACAGTACCGTGAAGGATATTATTAAACACTTGGACACCGACATCGTGCCGGTGCAAGGCAGTCGTCCCGAGTTGGGCGTACAATTTGCTCTGTCTTTATTGCAACGCGGCGCCTCACATCAAGGTCAGGTATTACTGGTTACTGACGGCAGTCATGACCCGCAGGCGTTATTTGAAATCGCCCTGAAAACGAATCAGGCGGGTTATTCCCTATCAGTCTTGGCGGTGGGCACGGAAGCGGGTGGTTTAGTCCCGAAAGGGACCAGCGATGAATTTATAAAGACTATTACCGGGCGTGCGGTTAAAGCCACTGTCGATCTTGCCGGATTATCGAACGCGGCGAAAATTGGCGGCGGTGAATTTGTGCACTTGCAAAAACAAACCTTAGATTGGGATGTGATTATTGATTCTCAAGCAGGGGTAGGGCGAGACCCTGGCGACGTCAGTGATGCACAACTGAATCGTTGGCGAGAATTTGGTTTAACCTTACTGTACCTATTGCTGCCCATTGCTGCCTTGGGTTTTCGACGTGGCTGGTTAGGCTGCGGTGTACTTTTTATTGCGGTTCAATTGAGTGACCCTGTGATTAAGAATGCCCAGGCGAATGATCAAGTAAATGCGCCTGTAGCAATCACTATCAGTTCGCAGGGTTTGGACGATTGGCAAGATCTTTGGAATGATTTTAATTGGAAGCGATTATGGATTAACGAAGATTTCGTCGCGTATCAATTGTATCAAGCGCGTCGAATCGAGGAGGCTTCTGAGAAATTCCAAGACCCCCAATGGAAAGGCGCGACGTTGTATCGGATCGGGGACTTTAAACAGGCCGAAAAACTATTTCAAAATAATCTAACGCTGGATGGAATCTTTAACTACGGCAATACACTCGCTCAGCAAGGCAAGGTCCATGACGCCATTGCCGCCTATAAAATGGTGTTGGATCAAGATGTTAATTTTAAAGACGCACGGTTCAACCTTAATTTGTTAGAAGCCTATTTAAAAACTAAAAATCAAAGTAAAAAGAAACAAGAAATGGGTGCGCCTAAACCAAAGCCTAAACAAAGCCCTGGCCCGGTTGCTTCTGGTGACAACAAAGGCAAAAAGAAAGCCAAGGCCAATCAGAAAAAAAAGCTGCCTAACAATAACACCCCAAAAGATTCGGCTAAGAAATTAAAAGACCTACTAAAAAAGAAAGCAGATCAGGCAAATAAGGCCAGTGATCACACGCCTCCGCCCGATCAGCAGGTCAAAGAAAGCCAAGCGTCCTCGAAAGGCGCGCTCTACGCCGAACGCGTACAGCAACGCGTGGATTCTTCCGTAGGGCCAGCACAATGGTTGAATATGATTGAAGACAAGCCGAATGAACTGTTGAAATTAAAGTTCCGTTTTCAATATGAAACGTCAGGCGATAAGGCGCAAGACCACGCCCAACCGTGGTAAATGCAGGTATTTTATTCGGTAACCGTTGGATTTGAGTGGACGGCGGCGAGTGACTTGTTAACGAGCACGTCCACTTGGCTTAATGTGTCGCCGATCTCCTCATGAAGCACCAAATCTGCAAGGCCGTCCAAATCAGTTGCTTCACGATTTAGAATGACCAATTTAGCGCCATTGCGTTTGGCCATTTCTGGGAAGCTAGCCGCAGGGTAGACCACCAAAGAGGAGCCCAGGACGATAAACAAGTCACTGGCTAATGTGTCACGTTTCGCCCGCTGCATCTCTGCCTCAGGCATGGCCTGACCAAATGAAATAGTGGCCGTTTTGATAATGCCTTCACATCGCCCGCGCTTAAGGGGCTGACTGCAAGGCGGTACACTGCCCGTGTCTCGAAAGCTTACTTCAAGTGCTGGGAATTGATAGACATGGCCACAGCTTAAACATTTCGCGTAAGTGGCATTGCCGTGCAGCTCAATCACTGACTCATTCGTAATGCCTGACTTTTGATGTAAATTGTCGATGTTCTGTGTAATGACTGACTGCACGTGTTGCTTACGGAACCAATCTGCAATGACCTTGTGTCCGGCGTTCGGTGTTGCGTCGTCAAGATTAAAGGCAGGATCAAATTTGCGCTGCCAAGCCAGGTTTCGCTGAGACTCCGATGCCATGTAATCACTGAAGTGAATGGGTTTGTTTTTAGTCCAATAACCACCAGGAGAACGGAAGTCAGGAATGCCCGACTCAGTGCTCATGCCCGCGCCGGTGAATACGGTGGTGTGTTGGCTGTTGAGTAGCCATTGTGAAAGTTCACGGGTCTTATCGTGAGTTGAACTTGAATTCATATTGAACCCCAGTATTAGAAAAGAAACTGTTCGGTATCACTGCCTTTATTAAGCCCATGTACGGCCATTCTGTTGATACTTTGACAGCGGCTATTATTTTTATTGAATGTCAGCCCCCTACAAAGTATCACGCTCTGAATCGTATCGCCAGGGATGAAATAACACCTGAAACAGTCGCATTGGCTGTTGAGGGGGAGAAGCTGGTTTTTGAGTGGGTGTGGACGAAGGCTGTTTAAACCAAAGGCTAGGGACATAAAGTATCTCTTGAAAGTAGGCGGCGTGTGCAACCCTTGTTTTAACCGAGATCGTCCCTAGATCGGCCGAGTCGAAGACTTTTATTTAGAGTGCTTTATCTTTACTTGCTTTTTTAAAAGGCGAAATTTATGTATAAACAGTTTCCTATGGTTTTACTTGTTCTTTCTGTAGCCCAGGGACCATGCTTTATTTCTTGTTCTGTAGTTACACTGCCTTTAGTCTGAGCTTCTATGTTCTTTCTGCCGGAAATTTTTGAACTTAAATACCTTTTAATCCATAGTCGCAAGCGCGTCTTGTGTGCATTTGCGATATGTAGATGCTGTTTTTCTTTTTTTATGCATTTTTGTTTTTTTGAAAGGTAGCCAATTAAGTCGTATATACAAGATGAATGCCTTGGTTTATCTTGTTTTTTTAAAATAGAATTCTCAATAATACTAATGATGCATAGAATATGGACTGATTTAGAAACTAATCGTCTGCGCTTTCAAAAAAAATTACTTAGTAAATCAGAAGAAATGATTTTACTAATAAATTCGAATCTCAAATAACGAAAGACAAACTTTAGACAGGTATAATTCATAGTGTCTAAGAATTATCTCAGAAATTCTACCGAATTTCAAACAAGTCTTTCTCTTTTTGCTATCTTCAGTCCTACACTACAAATTATTCACAAACAGGTTAGTCCTCAATTATAACCCATCCTAAAATATGTCAATACGTATAAAATTGACAATTTATTAGATGTTACGGTGAAAGTTTCAAACCGAAAGTCTTAGAAGAATTACACACATTATCTTCATTAAAATAACTCACGTTTAATCTCATTGACTTCAATAAAAAGTACCTGTTATTTAAAAAAGAGCATTCAAAATAAATGAATGCTCTTTTTTATTACAGATAGTATTTAAGCTTAATTTGCTATCACAATAAATTCACTTCTACGATTTGCCTGGAATTCGTCCTTACTACAGCTAACACCATCGCTACACCTATTAACGAGTTTGGTTTCGCCATATCCTTTACCAGTCAATCTTTCTCTGGAAATTCCACCATTATTAATAA
>NVVB01000030.1 GCA_002402085.1 Gammaproteobacteria bacterium | reverse complement strand
CATCGTACTTGGTGTCGCCCCACATGGTCAGTTCAAGCGCACAGCCTAATGGCATTTGTCGTGTCAGTGGCGCCATCCACATGGCACCCGGCATATTCCAGCGTGTTTCTGCAATGCCTACGGTTGCGTGCTCGGCCATGATTCGAATGTCGCATTGCATGGCCATCATAAAGCCGCCTGCGATTGCAAAGCCGTTAATGGCGGCAATAGTAGGCTTCCACAAGTCTAATGTTTCTGACATGTTGATAAAGCCTAATTTGCCCATGTTCTTTTTCGGTCTAGGGGCGCCGTCTTTTTGTGCTTGACGCGCCTCAGAGGTTTCAATTAAATCAGCGCCCGCGCAAAAAGCTTTGTCACCTGCGCCCGTGATGACGGCTACGCGGGCAATGGGGTCATCGCGGTAGGCTTCAAATACTTCGGTTAATACCCCGGCCATGCCATCCCCAAAGGAGTTCATGCGGTGTGGGCGGTTCATGGTGATGACCCAAATCTGACCGTCTGCTTGCTTATCGACTAATACCACATCGCCTTCTTGCTGGGTGTTTCTATTGGTTTTTTCTGACATGATTACTTCCTTTTTTAGTGTTTATTATTAGTAGTTTTGATTGTTTGTTTTTCTTCTTTTGTTTTTTAACTTATTTAAATATCTATTTGATAATTGCCTATTTGGTAAATACAGGGTTTATAATTACCAATATGATTAATAAGGGTTCGATAATTAAACATTGAGTTTGTAACTGTCTCCGTCCTTGACGATATGGCCGGCGGTGGGCGGCGAGAAGTGGGTGCCAATAATCAGTACCGGTTGATCGGCGTAGCGCGCGTAAAAGTCCCAGCGTGTTTCAATCGCGTGGGCCGCATCTGAGTCTGCAACGCAAGACCACGCGGGTTGTGCTAGCTGACACGGGTGGTGGGTCATGTCACCGGTGATGATTGCTCGTTGGCCCTGAGATTCAATGCACACACTGACATGCCCTGGGGTATGGCCGGGTGTGGGTTCAAGCCAAACGTGATCATTGATTTTATGATCGCAATCCACTAGCTCGGCTAACCCTGCGTCGATGATCGGCTGGACCGAATCCTCAAGTACGGGGCCAAAGTATTTTGAGTCGCCTTCTTGTTGCCAAGCATCCCATTCTTTTTTTGCAAATAAATAACGTGCGTTTGGAAATGTGGGCACCCATTGATTATTAACCCGCATGGTGTTCCAACCGACGTGGTCAACGTGTAGGTGCGTGCAAATTACGTAGTCAATACTTTCCCTTGGGTGTCCTGCGGCGGCGATGTCCTCAAGAAAAGGACCGGAACGGTTGGCCCAGGCTTTGTTGGGGCGTTCTTTATCATTGCCCAGGCAGGTATCGACCATGATTTTGAGCCCTTGGGTTTCAATGATTAGCGCATGAATACTCATTTTTAACCAACCCTCTGGGGTAACAAAATGAGGGGCTAGCCAAGGGATTGCTTTTAGTTTTTCAGGCGTGGCGTCAGGCAATACAAATTTCCCCGGTACGGGGCTGTCCTCTTCGATTATTTTAGTAATGCTTACATCGCCAATCTGCCAGTCTGCCATGGCTGATTTCCTTGTGATTTTATTGTTAGTCGATTACTAATTATGGGCGTACTTTACTGACTGATTTATGGTTAGAGAATTGCTTCGATCAAACGGGGTCCATGATTGTTCATTGCTTCAGCAAACTGTTCATTGAACTCTTCGGCGCTAGAGGCTTGGGACGCGTTGATGCCCATGCCTTGAGCGATGCTGACGAAGTCTAAGTTTGGATTGCTTAGATCCAGTAAGCTTTTTGATTTATTGCCCGGCGCGCCGGCCCCTAGCCGTGCAAATTCTATTTGTAAAATTGCGTAACTTCGATTGGCTAAAATCACTACCGTGACATCGAGGTTTTCGCGCGCGATAGTCCAAAGTGATTGAATGGTATACATCGCACTGCCGTCAGCTTGCATGCTAATTACCTTTCGGTCTGGGCAAGCCACAGCGGCCCCAAGTGCTACCGGCAAGCCTTGTCCAATGGCACCACCTGTTAGCGAGAGCCAGTCGTGTTTAGGGCAGCCTTGGCTCATGGGGAAGAGGAAGGCCCCTGAGGTGTTGGCTTCGTCCGAGATTATGGCGTTCTCAGGAAGTAGTGCAGCAAAGGTCGTTGCTAAACTGGACATGTTGAGATCCCCGCTGGGCAGCTCGGGGGTGTGTGGTGCGTAATATTGAATATTGTCGGCGCTAGCGTGTGTCGCGAGTGCCAAGTCCTGCAAGGCTTTGATTGCATCTTGCTCGGGTGTTGCAAGTGTATGCACGTTGCAATCGGAAGGGACGAGGTTACTTTCAGCGTTAGGGTAGGCAAAGAATGCAACCGGCGCTGAGCAGCCTACCAATATTAAATGTTTTACACTCGCTAACCGTTCAATTACTTTTTCGCCAAAGTAGGGCAAGCGTTCAATTTTTGCACGTCCTACACCTCGGGCTAATTTTGCAGAAAAAAGTTCACAACAAAGTGATGCGTCGCAGGAGTTGGCAATTTGATTGCCTAAGGCGAGCCCTTGTTCTGAAAGCGCTTGCCCGGTCATTAATATAACCGTGGTTTGATCTTCGTTTAGCACCTGAGCGAGCAGGGCAATGGTTGCTTCTGGAACGGTTTCTATTTGACGGGGTATCGGGGGGCAATCGACCGGGCCGTTGGTGTTTTCATTCCATGAGACATCTGCCGGTAGAATTAAGCTGGCGACTTTGCCCGGCGCGGTCATGGCTTGTTGCACGGCTTGTTGACCATAAAAAGCGATTTCATCACTACTTGTGCAACAGTCGACCCAATGAGAAAGTGGTTCGGCGAGGCCTTTAATGTCTGTGTGCAAAGGTGCGTTGTATTGTTGATGATAGGTGGCATGTTCACCAATGATATTCACCAGAGGGGTATTGGCTTTGTGCGCATTGTGTAAGTTGGCGCCGCCATTGGCGAGGCCAGGACCGAGATGTAATAGTGTTGCAGCGGGTTTTTCGGCCATGCGGCCGTAACCATCGGCAGCACCGGTCACTACCCCTTCAAATAAGCCAAGAATAGCGCGCATGCCTTCCACTCGGTCTAAGGCTGCGACGAAATGAATTTCAGATGTGCCGGGATTGGTAAAGCAAACTTCTACGCCAGCATTCACCAAGGTCTTAACAAGTGATTCTGCGCCGTTCATAGGRACCCTCTCGTTTAGAGATATTGCGTTACGAACTCTGTCTATAGAAACGTGAAATACGCAACACTGGATCAGATCAAATTATATTTAACTTTTATATCCACACGGTATATTTCGCAAAACGCAGGGTACCGTACATCATCACTTCATACGGCACCCTGTGGTATTACCAAGTTTTGTATTACTAGGCTTGGAATTACTAAGCTTGGAATTACTAGGCCTGGTATTTCTAAGCTTGGCATTACTATTGACTGCTGTTAGCAAAGAGCCAGTTTGCCATTGTGTGCACTCAAGCGCGCTACAGTTGATAGACTGGCGGTGAGCCTTTCACTGAGATGGTTCGTCCTACTAATGATTGCCCAGCAAGGTCGGCAAGCAGTGCGGGGTCGGCTTTTGCAACGATGCGCTGACCATTGGCGAGGTCGGCTATTACGGGCGCACTTGAGACTGCGCCATCTCGGCCATAGACCACGGTACCGCCAACCACGGTGGCGTTGCCCGATGCTTCGGTGGCTACCGAGACGGCGGCTGTATTAATTTCTGCTTGTTGGGTTTTGGTATCCGGTAATTGGAAACCCGATTTTGGTGCTGCGCTGCCGTAAATGCCAACGGAATGTTTCGATAGGAAGCCACCATTGCCTGCCACATAAGCGAGCTTTCCAGATTCCCTTAAACGCAACGCCGCAGAGATTATAGAGTGACTGGTGTAGTTGTTACCAGGGCCGCCAAAGAATGACATTCCGCCGGTAAGTGTTAAGCCCCTGGGGTCTTTTAAGTCGAGATTAATGGCTTCGGCTAGCACTTGCACAGCCGAAGGAAAGCAGGAATATAAATCGATAAAGTCAAAATCGTCGATGCCGACACCACTGGCTGTGAATATTGCCTGTGCCGCAGCACGGACTGCCGGTGAGCCGCCTAATTCTTTACGGGCCGCGGGCGCGACATCAGTATTGGTAGCACCTGACCAGGGGAAGATGCATTGCTCTTCTAGCCCGGCTGCGCGCGCTAACTCTAGGGAGGTGACAATTAATGCGGAGCCTTGATCAACATTGGGGAAGGAGTTCATGCGTTTTGTGTATGGCTCGGCGGTGAGGCGGTTTGATCCTGATGGGGTGGAAATATCACTGGGTGTTAATTCTTCCTGGAACCATGCATAGGGATTGCTTGCAGCTACTTTTGAAAATGGGGCTAATAATTCACCGATATGGATTCGCTGTTGTTCAACATTTCGGCCCGCGGCGGCGGCGATGGCGCTTTCAAATACTGGGTAGACCTCGGCGGGGCGCGTAAAGCCGGCGGCTACTTCCGCGATCGTCAGTACGCCATCCATGGTGGGGCCTACTATTAACTCGCTTTGTTGCTCTTTGTTGGCCTTGCTTTTACCGGAGGCGCCAAAGAGGTCCGCGCCGGGCTCTGAGGCACGCATGGAGCGTGTGGATTCGGCGCCTACAATAAGCGTGGCTTTTAGTTTGCCTGCGGCGATGTCGTGGGCTGCGCGATTGACCGCCCACTGAGGGCTATTGCCGCCTGCGGTGGTGGACTCGCATTCAGCGTCGAGTAACTCAAGTCGGGCCGCAAGGTCTCGTGAAGGTGCTTTAGGCGATGGAGAGAATATGACCGACACCGTTGTCAGGCGTTGAATGTGTTCTCTGAGTCCAGGAGCATCGTCGAATGCGGCGTAGGCGGCTTKTTCTGTGAGGTCAACAATACTGACTAGTTTGTTGCGTTCGATGGATTGACCGACGCCCACTAAAACGGGAGTACGGGAAGGATCAGGTAGGCTCATAACAGTTCCTTGTTTTGATTTTGTAGGGTTTGTATTAATGAGTTTTTGTTCTAATTAGTATTATTACTAGTGCGAATGATCCTGCTTTACCCAATGGTTAATACAATGCGTTGCTGACCTTCATTGAGCGTTTTTTACTGCGTTAAATTGTTTTACGAACTGCAGGATAAACGCCCTTTATTTACAAGTCTAGCTTTTACCTTTTGGCCAAAATTAACAATATGGTCAGGTAGGTTGTCTGGGTGGATGGTTTGATTAGTAATTGAGCAGATGGGGCGTATTTGATGGCCTGCTTTGATTGTTGTGCCCGTGAAGATTATTTAATTAGACGCTGAAAAAAGAGTGACTCTTGTTTGAAAGTAGAGTTTTGAGTGCGCAGGTTTGAATCGTTCTTTGAGCGCCTTATAGAGGGGCGTTTGATTGGGCACGCCATGTCCCTCAATGAACCAGAAATAGGGTGATTGTTTGCTTAACGCTTCGATAATGTCTAAATCATTCGGTCTTCCGAGAATATGGTCCGCCCGCAGGTCGTTTTTTTCAAGATAATAAATGAAGTTATCATCACTGATGATTACTTTTGTACTGGGGGAAGAAAGGGGGTTGCTTCGGATTTCAGCGATTGACTCGCGGTATTGAGGTTTTAAAGGCTTCGAAAAATAGTGGTGGTCATGCAGATTGTATAGGCCGCTTGTGAGTATTAAGCCTGTTGACATGACGGTCAGTGCTTCTTTGTGAAACTGCTTTTCTGATATGAAGTCAATGGTTAACCCAATGGCCTTGGATAGTAATAGATAGGCAGGAGGAATGCAGATGATTAAATTACGATTAGTAAAAATAGGTGTAGAGACGATGGACTTAATGTAGCTTAAGAGAATGGGCAGAAGGAACCAGAGGACAAGTAATAGGTAGGGCGTGAGTGAGGTGTGGGTTAATGTTTTCGAGCCTGTAGATGTGTTCGTAATCTTCTCTGTGCTTGTGCGTAGAGAATTCCAAAATGTGAGCAGCAATCCAAGTGACATTAGAAGGATTGATACGTGTGTGAAATGGGTGTTTTTGTTGAATACGAAATAAATGAATTCTTTAAGTGAGTCGATATTGGGGGTCGGAATCCAGAAGTTCTTTATTTGTAATTGTTGGAAAAAAACTTCAATCCAGGGTACGAAAAATAGAAAGATTAAGCCATAAATTTTCACCAGGGATTTAATCTGACTTTTTTCGCGATTAATTAGAAATAAAGAGGCTAAGCCCTGAAGTGCAACCATTAGCAGTCCAAAGTAATGGGTATAGGTGGTAAGGACTGCCACGGCGATATAGGCGTACAGGGTGAGATTGTTGCGACTGGGCGAGGTGTTTAATTGCGTTATTGTTTTCAACAATAGATTGCTTGTGACCAAAGTCAGTAATAATAAGATTGAAAACGAACGCGCTTCTTGGCTATAGAATACTGCTGGGTAGGAAATGCATAAAAGCGCTGCGGCCAGTAGGCCCTCTCTAGTGGAAAACAGGCGTTTGCCTAACGCGTAGATAGCGAACACAGATAAAAATCCTGCGATTGCGGAGGGCAGTCGTACTGCGAGTTCGGAGTCATTCAGAGCACCAATGAAAAGTGCGAGTATAAATTGATAGCCAGGCGGATGAACGTCTTTCGAGGTGGCCTGGATTATCTCTGCGGGATCAAAGTTGGCGCTGACCCTCACACTGTATATTTCGTCTGGCCATAATGACTGAAAGTCCAGGCCAACGAACCTTAAAGCCGAGGCGATGGCAAGGATAAAAAGTAGCGTAACGGGTACAGTTAGATGCTTGGTCATATTGAATAGAGCTTGTTGATTGAGTCCGTAGTCATATCCCTTCTAAACCGTATTTGGGCATCTATTGGGTATTCGCAGATAGTCAGCAGGATGCTGGGGACGGCTTTGAGTTAACCTTGGGAATTATAGACGGCGGTGCGCTAGGTAGGCATTGTTCTGCGTAAAAGGCTCTGTAAACGTGTAGGGAATTAGCGTATAGGTCGATAGCGTTATCGCGCCGACAGTAGAATAACGATTTGTCTTCGTTAGCGTACGTTGCTTCTCTTCTCGGTTTCATTGACCTGTAGGCTTTCCATAAACCGAATGATCTTTCTATTGACGATKCGGGATTGGGTCATGGGGAGATCGTGAGCGCAGTGTTTGATTATGGCTGTTTCGATACAGGGGACATGCTGATTCATGCGTTTCACCGCTTGCGGAGCAGAATAAACTTTCTCGTTGTCGCCCACCAAAAATAGCGTGGGCGGCGTAATTGATTGTAGTTGTTGATCGGTTAACACCGGGGGCGTCACGGGTAGGCTGGATTGATAGCAGCGTGATGCGGTGTAGATGGTATCCACAAATTGATCAAACGGGTTGGCGTTGTCTGCTGCGAAGTAAGCACCGTTGGTGCTTGTCTTCTTGGATGATAGTGAGGAGTGAGAACCCAAATCGAGTTCATTTTGGTTGTTTTGCTGCGAAAGCGCTAAATCTTGTGCCTCGGTATAGAGCCCTTCATAGAGCCAGGCGAACATCTGTCTAGTGAAGTATGGGTGCGGCAGTAGAGATAAAGCCCCTCGCCAAAGTAAACTGGGTGATATTTTGCACACGGTGGCGGCTGGAGCGAGTAGCGTTAAGCTGTCTAACCGATCACCGTGCACCAGTGCATATTGAGTTGCGAGCATACCGCCGAAAGATTGGCCAATTAAATGGACCTTTTGCAAGCCCAGTTGGTCGAACAAATCATCTATCCAATGGACGTAGGATTGAATTGACTGGATGGGTTTAAGTGGCTGACTGCGACCATAACAGTCAATTGTGTCCACAGCGATGGTGCGGTGGTCTTGTGATAACGCCTCAATATTTCGCACCCACATGTTGGACGAAGTAAACTTTCCTGGTAACAACACCACCACTGGCGCGTCTTCGGGCCCGCTGATGCGTACGAATGTCTGGCCATATTGCGATTCAATGAGTTTTGTTTCTGAATCTATTGGCCACTTCGCTGCCTCATTGTCATAGAGGGCAAGGTAGTGTTGTTTCGCTTTTTCGGAGCGAAATGGATAGTGCTTAGAGGCCATGGTAATCATCCGTGATGTGGAGCAACTATGTGGAGCAACTATGTGGGTCAACTATGTGGGTCAACTATTTTAATTGGCATAATACACGCCTAAAGTTATTTTTGGCACCAACGCGTTGAGAGATTCAATTTAACTGTGAACTGAGCGTGGCGTCACGAATGAACAGCGAGGCCGGGGACTGTGAGGGGAGAATGCTTTAGTGTTAAGCTGCCTTGTTTTAGTCACACTACCTTCGTGGTCTAAAAATGCATTGTTAAACAAGACTCGCGATGATCTATAGCCGAGCGAGCAATGGCCTCGAATATAGATTTAGGTCAGTCTTTGTACTCCTTTAAAGAAATAGATGAGCGTTATGAAATTAGTATTTATTGAAAAAGGCACGAGTAAGCGTAAGAAAAAAACAAGCCAAGAAATTTCTCGAATTCAAGCGTCCGAGGCGTTTTCTGAAGTGGTTATTTGGCCGTCTGAATACGCAGGGCATACGGTCAAACTAGCCAAAGAAGCGTGTGGTCAATTTGATTACGTAATTTCCGTGGGAGGCGATGGCACGTTGAATGAAGTAGTCAATGGCTGCATGCAGGCGAAACTTGAAGGCGGGCAACTCAATATGCCAATCATTGGGGTGCTTCCTCAGGGCACGGCCAATGATTTTGTAAAAACATTGTGCTTGAGCGGCGTTGAAGGCGAATTGGACGCGCTAATACAGGCGGGTAGCCATGATCAAGTGGATGTSGGKMAGATCGCTTTTAATAATGAGCGCGGTGAGCGGGAGAGCCGTTACTTTATTAATATTGCCGACGTTGGGATTGGTGCGAAGGTGGTTCAAAATGTGAATGCCAGTAATAAAATTCTGGGTGCCAACCTTACCTTTCTGTGGTCAATTGTGAAGACTTTTCTTACCTTTAAGCCACGCCCGATGCATATCAAATCAGATAATGGCTTAGACTGGAAAGGCGATGCATTACTGTTAGCCGTGGGCAATGCGCAATATTATGGTTCTGGTTTGTGCATTACGCCTCATGCCAAGATTAACGATGGTGTTTTGGGTGTCACGTTAATGGGCGGGATGACCGTGATGGATTTTATACTGCGTTTTGCCGAGTTAAAAAAACCGCAAAAGGTGGACCATCCTGAGATGAGCTACCACGAAGCGAAAGTAGTTGAAGTGGACTCTAGTTCGTCTGATTGTGCGGTGGAAGCCGATGGCGAATTTCTAGGCTATACGCCGTTGAAAATCGAAATCCTGCCCGGACAATTATCAGTATTGATGCCTCAGTAAAAAGCCATGAATCGAGTGGGTACTTAATTCATGGCGTGATTATCGAACTGATCATTTAGTCGAGAGTATGTATAAAAACAATATTGAGGATAGCAAACTTAGTAGGCTGCGTATGGAATGTAGTCGGCCCCAGGTGTCAAGCAACTCCTGGGTGGCGTGTGAATCTTTGCTTAGGTGCTCTGAAAGTAATTGTTTATTCGTAGGCATAATCACGATAAATGTTACCGGGATCACCGCAAAAATTAACGCTGCACCCAGTAGCCATAGTACTGTTTGACCAAAATACCAAGCGGCCAGTGCTGTGATTGTAGCGAGTATGGCTAACGATGCTTGCATGATTGCCGCCCGACGATAACTGGGGCCAAAAACGGTAGCTGCAACTTGAGTCCCGCACTCGATGCGTGCAGGGTGCTCCGCAAAAGTGATGTACATTGCCGCGCCACAAAATAGCGTACTAAAAAAAGCAGCTAGGTAACCTATAAATTCCATCTTAAATCCTTTTTACTTTAATACCTAAAATAGTCAATAAGGGCAATTATATTTGAGTCTTGTCCGTTTGGGTATCCTTGTGGGAATGAACGGTTTTGAATTAAATAAATGCCGATTGGTTATAGCGAGGTGGTCGAGATGAGATTCGTTAGGTTCGAATTTTAGATTGGCTTTTGAGGTGGGCTTTTTAGAATGGCTTTAGAGATTGGCTTTTGAGGATAGGTATTTAAGATAGGCGTTTAGGATAGGAGGTAAAGCGATGTTTGTGCTTTATTCTAGGCGTGCATTTTCAAGGTCGCGTAAACCGTGATCCATACCCGCGGGGTGGTTGTGGGTATGGATCGGTCGTTAACCGTTAGATTGGCGCAAAAAGCTATAAAGTACTAAGTGATTGATCAGTTTTCTCCATTTCTTTTTGTTTCGCTTTGGCGATGTCGTCGGCTACTTTTCCGGTTACCCAATCACCCGCACTGTCAGCGGTTAACATGGCATAGATTGACGCGACTAATGTGTTGTGAAAGGGCACATAACGGACCAGCTTAAATATAAACGACGCATCAGGCCCTACTACGCCTCCGATGGTGACTTCAACTACGGTGCCTTCGTCTTCGGGATCATCCATCTTCATGTATTCAACATGTCCCAATACCGGATGGACGTAGGATTTTGGTGCTGAGCGGAAAAGCATCCTGTCGTCGTTGACATCTTCTGTGACGACATAGATATGCACCGGTACATGAATGGGGCCAATGTTGACGCCAATTTTTAAGTGCCCCCAATCTTCTTCGGTCATTGATGGATCGAGCCATTCCTCTGTGAGGTCATTGTATTTTGGCAGGCTGCTGAAGTCATTCAGTAGTGGTTGGATGAGTTTTTTGGGAAGGGGAACGTAGACTAGTGCGCTAACTTGGAGTATTTCATGGATGCCATCTTCAAATGCAAGATTCTTAGGTTTGTGATAGAACTGAACGCCGCCTAACTGGGCCATTTTTTTCAGTTCCTGTACATCCAGCCCTTCTATCTCGCTGACAAAGGTATTTACCGAGTACAGGTCGTATATCGTGTCATCGGCTTTGGCGGCTATTTCTGGGTGACGCCTTGCTGCTTCATCACGAAACTGCACTAAACGTTCATAAAGCATTAGKACYGGAAARGCGCGGCCGAACGAGGGTTCTGCATCCAGAATGGTTTTATACATAAATGATGCGCTGTCGGTGTCTTGCCAGCCGGTGAGTACTGTCAGCGTTCTATTGTCATCCAGGGGGTAGAATTCCCAGTATTGAAAAATCGCTTCGACGTCACCTTCATCAATTAATACCATGCCGATATCACCGCTATCGTATTTATTGATTTGAACGATGAAATCACTGGCTAGTTTCAAAATTGGCACTTTAATGACTTGTTCGTAGGATGCGATTCGCGCGTTTCCTTCGGTGCGTAGGTTGGTGGTGTCTTTAAAGAGTGGGAGATACTTTCCTTGGGATTCCATGTCCCAGACCATTTCTCGTATTTCATCGGCAGGGGCATCAATTACGGTTGCTGTGTAAATAACACTTTTATCTTTAAATTGTTCTGGTTTTTTTGTGCGCGCATTCCAAAGTGTAAAGTCGCGCGGATTCGCAACGATAACAAATTGACCGCCGGATGCGATGGTGGCGATCTTTTTAGGGTCCAAGCCTAGCTCTAAAAATGTCGGTACAGGCGATTCCCAATCTACAAATTCATATTTTTCTTCGCTCAGTGCGTGGCTGCTGCCGAGCGATACGAGCACTAACAACATCAATTGAAGCACGGTAATCTGTTGAAAATATTTAGTTATTTTTTTCATTATAGATCCGTTAATTATTATTAATATAAATCGGTTGCGCATTGAATGAAGAGTTTGTTGTGTTCAACGCTTTATGTGTAGCACGTTTGGTCATTTATTAATGGCCTTTGCATCAAAAAACAAACCCTTAAAAACCCATAYTTTAAAAACCAAAAAATAAAATATTTTTCTTCTTTGTGGCAGGTTGTCTTTCCATGGTCCTCCGAATGCCAACAAATGTGACTGTGTAGTTTCGGCTTGTTAGCGGCAATACTAATTGGGTTAAATTCATATTGAAAGAGAAAAATATAAATGTATTTAATTTATTATTGAATGGCCGGATCTACTTTAAAATGGGTTTAATTGCCGGTTTTTAACTGTGGTCTATGCCTGTGATGTTGTGAAGGTTGTCTTCTGAATACAGCCTATAGCTATTCCCTCAAGGCCAATGAATAGTGTGGGATAGTAGGGGGTGTTGGGTGCGGGTGAGAAAAATCACTGTGTAGGAGGCAATGCGTCGCAGTTACTTGTTTAATTTGTCTTGGGGATGTTGTATTTGTTTTTGTGTTATTGGGTTTGGAGTGTTCCGATTATTGAATTCAAGACATTTTATTATAAAGAGTAAGGACTGAATTTTATTGGTTTGTTTTTCTGTGTTAATTTTTATGTCCAATAAAACCCATTAACACCCGAGAGGCATGGCAGTGGTTTATTCACAATCATTATGGTGTAAAATGGCCTTTGCTTCATTATTCATTCACCACTCCTTCATCATGCCAAAGGTTTCTTAATTAATGACGACATTGGATGCAGATCAATCTATCAACGTACAACTGTTACTCACAGGCAATGAATTGATGACCGGGGTCACGACTGACTCTAACTCGGCCATGATTGCTGAACGACTGGCGAATATAGGCTTGCCGATCCATCGGAAGGTGACCGTAGGGGACGATATTRAGGTGCTGGTTGACGAAATCGACCGGCTCACTGCCTGTAGTGATGTGGTGATCGTGAATGGCGGTTTAGGCCCAACGCTTGATGATCTCACCGCCGAAGCATTGAGTCGAGTGGTCAGGCAACCTTTGGTGGTGTTTCAAGCGGCGATGAATCACTTGCAGCAGTGGTGCGTCGAAAGAAGTTACCCGCTGAATGATGCCAATAAAAAACAAGCGTATCTACCGAAAAATGCCACGATTATAAATAACTCCGTAGGCAGTGCGGTCGGGTTTGCCATTGAGTGGAACGACTGCGTTGTGCTCTGTACGCCTGGGGTGCCCAGTGAATTAAGAATGATGTTGGATGAGGAGATAGTGGGCCTACTTCAAGCGCGCTTCCCGCGGTCTATAGCGCCGGATATTACCCGTATGCAAGTATTTGGTTTGGGCGAGTCGGGGTTGCAGCAAATGTTTCTGGATTCGTTTCCTGAGTGGCCGAAAGAAGTCGAGGTCAGTTTTAGGGCCGGTGCGCCCACGCTTGAGTTAAAACTCACTACGTTCCATGAAGATCACCGTGGAATTAAAACGCAGTGGAAACAAAAGCTGCTCGCTAAAATTGGTGATAGCGTCATCGGCGAAGGCACGACTAGTCTTCAGCAGGAATTAGTTGCTTTGCTGGCTCAGACTAATAAAACCTTGACCACAGTGGAGTCGTGTACCGGGGGATTGATCGCGTCAAAGATAACTGAGGTGTCTGGTGCATCGGCGGTGTTTGAGGCGGGCTTTGTTACTTATTCAAATGCCATGAAAGAAGCCTTAGTCGATGTATCCTCTGAAACAATCCATCAGCACGGGGCTGTCAGTGAAGCGGTGGTTGAAGAGATGGTAAGAGGCGCGCTTAAGGTCAGTGGCGCTGATCTCGGCGTGGCGGTGTCCGGCGTTGCCGGCCCCGGAGGAGGTTCTGCGCTCAAACCTGTGGGGACTGTCTGTATCGCTTGGGGCGGGGCAGATAAAATTTACACCCGGCGCTTGTTGATTAACAGGGATCGAAAGATGTTTCAGTTGATGGTTTCAGCCGTGGCCATGGATTTGGTGCGACGACTGTTATTGGGTATTGAAATGCCGCCGGCCTATTTTGCGCGTTATGAGCCCGATCAATAAGTTTTCTTTTGAGGCTGTGTTTTGAATGCAGTGTTTCGAATGCAGTGTATCGTTAATGGATTGTTAATGGGCTGCTAATGCGCTGTGATTTAGTGGCCATTGTTGGATAATGTAATGGCTGCTTTCCTTTCTTTAATACGTAAACTTCGTGACATTATAAATCGCTGCTTTATTACGTCATAGTAGGTTTGGGATGGCGCTGATTCTAGATGCTAGTGACCGTTAGAATCTTTGTCTATCAGTCATCCCTGGTCATGATTTGGTTATTTTTATACGATTGGTTTATCTGTTGGGTTTATGATTTAAAGTGTTGGGGTGGATTCCGGTCCTGATATGAATCATTTGATCTTTTAAGTTGTTATATTTTACGTTCTAATGTTTTCAGCTTTGGCGGGTCTAAATTGACGATTATTGTTTTTCGGTATTGAGTGGCTAGTGAAGTAACCGCAGTCATCAAAAATTATAAAACAGCGCTTGTTTTCAAAAGGAGATTCCAGGATGGCATCGATTGATTCAGTGGAGACGTTAGATTTTGATCCGGTCGCGTTAAGGCAGCGATACAATGAAGAGCGGGATAAACGATTACGACCTGAAGGCAATGATCAATACCAACAAGTAACCGGCGAGTTTACCCACTTTGTTGATGACCCTCATGTAGTCGACGCAATCAATCGGGAGCCGCTGGAAGACGAGGTGAGTGTCGTCATTATTGGCGGAGGAATAGGCGGTTTGTTAGCGGGTGCACGTCTGCGAGAAGCCGGGGTGGAAGATATTCGGGTGATTGAGAAGGCCGCTGAATTTGGCGGCACCTGGTATTGGAATCGTTACCCTGGCGCGGCGTGTGATATCGAAGCTTATACCTACCTTCCTTTGTTGGAGGAGTTGGATTATGTGCCCCCCAGGAAATTTGCAGACGGCCCTGAGATTCTTCAGCATTGTAAAAATATAGCGAAAAAATACCGTCTTTATGACAATGCGTGTATGCAAACTGAAGTGAAGGAGTTGCGTTGGAATGAGGCAGATCGCCAATGGACGATTTTTACTAATAGAGATGATCGCATTCGAGCGCGTTATGTGATTATGGTGAACGGTCCATTGCACCGGCCAAAATTACCGGGATTGCCCGGCATTACGGATTACAAAGGCCATACGTTTCACACCAGTCGYTGGGATTAYGATTATACCGGCGGAGATTCCCACGGTAATCTAGATAAACTAAAAGACAAGCGCATTGGTATTATTGGCACCGGCGCTACTGCCATACAGTGTGTGTCTCACTTGAGTGAAAGTGCGCAACAATTGTATGTTTTTCAGCGTACGCCTTCGGGGGTCGAGGTGCGCAATGACCGGCCCACGGATCCAGAGTGGGCGGCAAATTTAAAGCCGGGCTGGCAAAAACAACGTCAAAAAGAATTTACTGCGGTGCTAACCGGTCAGGGTGGTTCGGTGGACGAATTTGATGACGCTTGGGTAGAGATGGGGCAAATCTTTAGAAGGCGGATGGCGGAAGCGGGGCCGAATTTTAAAATGGAAGATTTCTCTAAAATGCTTGAGTTAGCCAATTTCGAGAAAATGGAAGGGACTCGAAATCGAGTCGATAGTATTGTTAAAGATAAGGCGGTCGCTGAGGCGTTAAAACCGTATTATGATTTTATGTGTAAACGACCTTGTCTTGATGATCGTTATTTGCCGTCTTTTAATCGTGACAATGTTGAATTAGTTGATACTGAGGGGCAGGGGGTTGAGCGTGTGACCGAAAAAGGCGTGGTCGTTAATGGCAAGGAGTATGAAGTTGATTGCCTTATTTTTGCCACCGGGTTTGAGGTCGGCACTGATTATACGCGGCGTGCAGGTTACGACTTAATCGGTGTAGACGGCGTAAGCCTTGACGAAAAATGGAAGGATGGCATGGCTTCCTATCAAGGAATTCACAGTCGCGGTTTCCCCAATTGTTTTCTAATTAGTAATGGCCAAGCGGGCTTTACGGCCAATTACCCTGATTCGCTGGATGAAGCAGCCAAACACATGGCCTATCTAGTGAAGCACTTCTTAGGCAATGACATTACCCGTGTCGAAACTACGGAAGAGGCGGAAAAAGACTGGGTAAGTGAAGTCGTGGGTACGAAAACGCGGACTGTAATGGGCGGGGCTACGTGTACTCCTGGGTACTATAACTTAGAAGGTAAGCGAGACCCTCGTGCTCGCTATAATCAGCCTTTCGGTGGGCTACTGGGTGCCAATGGCTATTTCGCAAAACTAAAAGCATTTCGTAAAGACGATAAAATGCCAGGCTTAGAACTTTCTTAAGTTCAATGGGTTTAGGTTAGGGTTTAGGTTTAGCCGTATGCTGCGCCTAAATCACACGGGGTGGTGATTTAAATAATAAAAAAACTAACGGAGCTAGAAAATGAAATCAGTCATCTGTGACATGCTTGATATTGAATTCCCCTTAGTCGCGTTCACTCATTGTCGTGATGTGGTCGTAGAGGTCAGTAAAGCGGGTGGTTTTGGTGTGTTGGGTGCAGTGGGTCATACGCCTGAATCGTTAGAGATTGAGCTTAAATGGATTGACGAACACATCGATGGAAAACCTTACGGCATTGATTTATTAGTCCCCAATAAAATCAGTGACACGGGGGGATTGTTTACTGTTGAAGATATTATGGCGCGCATCCCTGAAGGACACAAAACCCATGTAGAAAAAATTCTGTCTGAAAACGGCATCGATACCAAGGGCCTTTGGGATAAGAGTTTTGGTCGCGGTAAGGATAAGGGCTTTAGTTTTGGCAACAACATGAAAGAGAGCGGGGCCAAATTGATCATGGATGTGGCTTTTGAGCACCCCATTAAAATGATTGTCAATGCATTGGGCGTACCGCCTCAATCAATGCTCGATCGGGCAAAAGAGAAGGGTGTGGTAACGGGTGCTTTGACCGGTGCGCGGGAACATGCGATTAAGCATGCAAACGCAGGCGTGGATGTGTTGATTGTTTCGGGAACTGAGGCGGGTGGTCATTGCGGCGAAGTGTCTACACTGGTGCTTGTTCCGGAAGTCATTGAGTGCTTGAAGGAGCATGGCTCGGAGATTCCTGTGTTGGCTGCGGGAGGAATTGTCACGGGTCGGCAAATGGCAGCATGCATGGCCATGGGCGCTGCGGGTGCATGGACGGGGTCAGTTTGGTTAACTACGGCTGAAGCAGAAACTGATCCTGTTATTAAAGAAAAATACTTGGCTGCGTCTTCRCGAGACACYGTGCGATCAWGWRGWYGYRSMSSHRAMWRCACASSACWWSYWCSGYCYGMDYGGAMKSRTGGYKKKMCKGSGSSGSRYKCSCCKGAYCCATTGCCTATGCCTTTRCARAGTTTAGTCAGTGAGCCTGCTTTATCTCGCGTCAATAARCTTGCAGCGGGCGGGGAYGARGCGGCTAAAAAACTTGCGACTTACTTTGTGGGCCAAGGCGTGGGCTTGATGAATGATTCTTTAAGTGCGCGTACGGTTGTCTACGACTTTATGAGTGACTTTGCAGAAGCTGCGGGAAATTTGAGTAGTTATCTTGACGAGTAAGTTCTGTTTGATTCTGTAATTTTTCTAAAATGTAAATTATGAAACATGGATCAATACGAGCCCCGCTTTTTAACTTTATACAGCAGGGCTCGTAATTGGCTAAGGGTAGATCCTTTGACTGGATCTGAAATTTTGCCTAGCTTGGGTCGGGGCGATTACACGCGATATCGGTTAGAACCATACTTCGAGAAGGAAGGAAGTGGTCTATTAGTGCGCGTGATAAACCACCGTCTTCGGCCACGTGTACGAAGTTACGGCTAGTGGGCCAAAATACGTTGGGTGCGATTTCTTTGTCATTGGAAAATTGATGACAACCACCACAGCTCATCGCGCCGGCACGATTTAGAATCATTTCTGTGGTCAGTACTTGAACGGATGGATTACTATCCGTGGATAATGCAGTGGCGATTGCACCATCGAATCCTGGTCGAACCAGAGTGGGTCTGTCAGGGTTGTCTGAGGTTCTGGAGGCAGTGGATTGAAACTCATTGTATTTATTATTGGAGCTAAAGCCGATTGCGTTGATCAAGGTCGTCGCTTCAGTTTCAAGCCCTTGCGTTTCTGGGTTTAAAAGCTGAGGCAGGTAGTCAGCAACAAAATCTTCTTTGAAGTCGATAAGTAAGGCTGCGACAGTGGCTTGGTCATTATTAGCAGGCAGTGCATCGAGGTTCTCGCCGTATAACGCTACCAATGGATTTGATTTGACTGTCTGTATAGCAAACTTGGCTTCGTTACGAATCACCGCTGTTTTAAATTCGCGTAATTGCCAATCGGCRTTGTTAACAAAGTTGTTGGTTCTTACTTGTCCAGAGGTAAAGTTGTCAAAGTTTATGACGGCAGGTAGCGCGACGTCATTGTGCACGATGCCTTGGWAAAAGAAACCTTCTARGGCGGCAGCTGCYTCAACRTTGGTTTTATCRTTCAGTGACACCCAGAAATCAGCAACGGGTAAGCAACCGGCTAAGCCGTCGTTAGGCGTGGGGTTAGGGTATTGGGCTTCAAATATTACAAAAAAACGATCGGTGGCTGAGCTGGTTGTTTTGCTGTAGACAATCCGGTATTCACCACAATGAGCTCCATCGCTAGGCGCTAGGTCTAAGCGATTAAACAGTGCTACGGGGCGCATATCGCCGGTTAATAATGCCGCCGAATTAAGAGCCGCTTCACCTGGGTGTGCGTCTAGTGTCATATTGATATCGGAGTCGCTATTGAGAAGGGTTGTTTCGGTTGTTCGGTAGGACCCAATCATTGAGCGTACTAGCCGCGCACTGCCTGTGCTTGGGGCTGGACTGGTGGCTACAATCTGATCGATTGTTTTCGCGAACGAAAAACCTGCCGCTAGAACATCTGGGTCGTTTAATACTAATGAAGGGCCATTAGAGTCAAGGCTTTCAAGTGCTTCGGTAGCAGGAGGGACGATGCAGATGCCTGCGTCATCGGCGGCTGCGCTGAGTGAGGCGGCCAATGCCAAGTTTGAAAATGTTGTGCTCATAAAATGTTCCGGTTGATTAATCTTAAAGTGCCCCGTACCTAGGACCGAAGAAGTCCATGGCGAGCCGAGGGTGAGGGCCGGTTCGCCATGTGTGTCTTGATGGTTATTTACCAATATTTTGAGTCTGTCTTATCGGCGAGACATGTTCTCTAATAACCGTGCGGGTAGATTGAATTTTATTCAAGTGCGTGACGCGCAAAGCCGAAAAGAGTAATGCCCCCGCCTAATCGTTTGTCAATCATCTGGAAATTTAATTAGTGGTGACTATTTTCTGTAATGAAACATTAAAACGACGCAAGGTTTTGGCCCTCTATAGACCATAAATTATATTAATGGGTTGGTATTTTTAAAGCCTTATAGGTTCTTATTTGGACATATGAGTTTATTGGCATCGTGTTTTAAGTAAAAAATATAACCTTGTTTAAAAGGTAGTAGAAAGTCAGGCGTTTAAGTGCTGGATTGTTGAGCAGCAAGAAAGTTCATTTGTTGATTCTATTTACCTTATAAATATATCGAATCATGTTGATAGTGTAGGCTTCTGTCCCGAGAAGCCATCTGGATTCATTTGGGATATTGAAAATCATTGGTTTTCTAGGGTTTATGGGTGTATTTTTTTGGATTTAAATATAAAACCGTTACTATTTATTAGCGCTCAATGTGTGTGTTGAGTTTCTAATTAATTACATGGGATGTATATTTATGAGTAAGCATAAACTTCGCAATAAGGCCGTGTTGTTTAGCGTGGCTTTAATGACCTGGGCTTTGCTGGCAACTCAACCTTGGTCGCCGACAGCGCTGGATTATAAAGAGGATGTCGTTGGGGCCGGTACTGTCGACAATCTTAAGTCGGCGTATAGTAAATGGTCGACGACCTACTCGAAGTCAAACCCGACTGGACCCGTACTGACGATGCTATGGACCGCAGGTTTATCCAGTGAAGCGTCTTCCGCGAAAGGCATTGCACAACTGGATTTAAGTCGTAATACAGTCAATGTACGTATCAATGGCATTAGTGACTCGAAGATTACAGATGTTTGGTTGGTGGATAACCAGGCCGGACCAGGGCGTTCGGTAATCCCGGAACGAGGCGATCATTTAATTAATATAGGTAAGTTAACTATTGCCGATGGCCAAGGTTGGCTAGATGCGGAAGTGGCTGATCTTGCTGACTTCCAATTAGATATGATTGTTTTATCAAGAGCAGGATCTGATCCGGGAAGAGAAGGGGTTTTGTTCGGGACTACGTCTTTATTTCAGAAGCGGTTTCATTATCCGCAGTATCAAGCGTCACAAGAAGCTATGTTTAAAGAGGAATCGGTTAAACGCAATAACGTATTTATTAGCGATGCCATGGCCACTGGTATCACACCGCCTGGATTTTTTCCTGATTTAAATGCTTTTTTAGTGAATAAGGGGAGGGATCTATTTTTTAATGAGACGTTTAATGGGAATGGTCGCTCTTGTGGCACTTGTCATCATGAAGATGACAATATGGCCTTGAGCCTAAAAACCATTGCTAGCCTTCCTGATGATGACCCCCTGTTTATTGTTGAACAAGAGGTGAGACTAGACGGTTCTGTCAATGCGTTGTTTGGCGATTTCCGAATGGAAAAGCCTGCACTGATGCGCAAGGCCGGTTTAATCTTGGAGAACTTGAATGGCTTTAGAGATCAAAATGGTGACTTCACGACTCAAGTGAATATGCGTGCTCCTAGTCATGTATTAAGCATTCGTACTACCTTGGCGCCGCCGCCTGTGATTTCTGATGACGGCACTTTGCCAGTGAACGTTAATGACTTGGTGTTTGCTGAACGTACGGGATGGAGTGGAGACGGTACGCCTACCGGTTTTAGAGCTGATTTTTTTGAATCCAATGGGCGGGATCTAACGGGTTCATTGCGTGATTTTGTTGTGGGTGCGGTAGTTCAGCATTATCCCAAAACACTTGAGCGTTCGGCTTTTCGAGTAGATTCAGAGGGGAATCGGAGAGAACCAGATTTCCGTTTTCCCACCGAGCGTGAGTTAGATGCGATTGAGGCGTTTATGATTTCTATCGGTCGCCAGGAAGAAAATGATGATTTAAACAGTATCTTTTTAAGTGATGAGTTAGCTGAGCGTGGTCGTTTAAACTATATGGGCTTTAATGTGTTTGATACGACACCCAATGACGGCCGTCCACCGCTTAACTGTAACTCTTGTCATTTAAATGGCGGCAGCAATACAGACCCGAGCTTTCCATTCCCTGGTGCTGTGACGCCCAATCATGATTTARTCGATTTAGCGAACAATGGCGGTGCGATCCCTAGTCATAACCGTTCATTTGCACCCCAAGTGGAACGATTACTAGATCAGGCGGGAGACGTGTTGGCACAGACTGTTGATGATCCGAGTGTGGCGGGGAACTGCTTTAGCAATGGTTTCGCTGAAGCACCGCTATTGCCGGGTGATGGACCTGGGTCAGGACCGAGTGCGGGTTGTGATGCGAATCCATTTGATAATGGCTTTGCGTTTGGTATTGATGACCCTTTGGCGAATSWMAGHANYKRTKMMWMWCMGRWTYRATRMGCSSGKTGKMTTTKWWGCGNKYGGAYRAYCMHYYRWWWTTTCMMKKTCATCAAATTAATACAATTGAAGGTGCTGTGGCTTTTTATGCGGCTAATCGTCATTTACGTAATGGTGACTTCCTCGGTGCAATCGTACCGCTTAATGGTGCTCAGATTGCTAACGTGGCGCGCTTTATTCGTGTAATGGGGGCAGATTTCAATTTAAGTTCCGCAGTTCAGTTGCTCCAAAAGGCCCGCAATCTAAGTCAAGCTAAGGATAGAAAGATTAATGTGCGTTTGGCATTAGCCGAAGTGAAAGATGCGCGCGAGTTGCTTGATCCGGTGGATCTACATATCGAAGATGCATTGCCTTCCCTTAAAAGGGCTGAACAAGTGCTCAAAGAGCTATCCAGAAATGGAAATTTGAATAAGATCGATCGTGCGATTGATTTATTGCGATCGACTCAAGAAAGCATGGTTAGTCGTGATGTGTGATTGGGTTTTTATAAGTAATAAAAATCGATGCAAAGACGGCGGATAAAACGCCAATTGACCGCAACGGATTCTTGGTTGGATTCGTTGCGTTCGTAAGTGAACGCTCTAGGGCTATGCGTGAGTAGTTGCTGTCTTTGATAGGTTTATTTATACGGTACAAATTAAACGAAAGCAGGATGCTTGGCATCTACCTTTTCAAGCAAGTTGTTTTTATCCTCTAATGTAAGGTACTTCGTTATGCCGGTGCGCTTATTCGGCTTTAGGCGCCGCTAGGATTTTAAACAAGGCCTATCCCTTTGGGAGTGCTGATTTACTCCTTCTATCGATTACTGAACTCCAGTCTTTTATATTTAATCCCGAAGTTAAATTTCGAGCAGGCGTTATATCAGCCATAATTCGCGTATGGGTTTCGGGCGTATTTGTTAGGGGGCAGAAGAGTTGCATGAGAGCGAAGTGAAAGAAAAATAGAAAGAGACGTTTTAGATTGATTTGTGGTGTGAAGAACGTTTAGTAATAGAGTCAGGAGGGTGGGACAGATACATTGCAGGTTCAAGGGCGGGCGAAAAATATGCTCGATCCGATTTGAATGGTCTCAAAAGGAAGCGAGCATATTTAAATAATCGTGGAAGATTTGATCGGAACTCCAGCAACTATTTTTACTGCAAACCCAGGGCTAATAAACTGCCGTGGGCTTTGAAACGATAGTGATCGTGATGATTACTATTTTAATGGAGGCATAGGTACATCTGGTACGGTAGGTGTATCGATTGCAGAGACGTTTATTAGGTGCTTAATTAAGCCTGCTCCACCTAGTAATCCACCGATGCGTGCAACACGACCAGCGCCTTCAGCAACTTCGTGTGCAACGCGTACACGTGCTGCACCTTCAACCACTCTATGGCCGATTCGTGCGGCTACAATAGGGCCATCAATAATTCCAAGACCGATGCGAGCGCGTAATGCACCTTCGGCAACTTCATGACCGATACGAGCGCGTAATGCACTTTCAACTACTTCATGAGCAACGCGTGCGCGTGCTACGCCTTCAACCACTTCGTGTGCAACACGTGCGCGTACTACACCTTCAGTCGCTTCGTGAGCAAGACGTGCTCTTACAGCGCCTTCAACCACTTCATGAGCAACGCGTGCTCGCGCTACGCCTTCAACAACTTCATGTGCAACACGTGCGCGTACTACACCTTCAGCAGCTTCGTGTGCAAGACGTGCTCTTACAGCGCCTTCAACCACTTCGTGTGCAACCCGTGCGCGTGCTACGCCTTCAACAACTTCGTGCGCAACGCGTGCTCGTATAGCACCTTCAGCAACTTCGTGTGCGATTCGTGTTCGTACCGCACCTTCAACAACTTCATGAGCGATTCGTGCGCGTACTGCACCTTCGACGACTTCAGAAGCAATTGCTGCGCGGGCGGCTCCTTCAATGATTTCATGAGCGGCGTAGGCGCGGGCAGCACCTTCTACAACTTCATGAGCGATGTAAGCGCGAGCGGCTCTTTCAGCAACTTCGTGTGCAACGTAGAGAGATCCTAGAAATTGTCCATCAACTTCTGATAATTGAGAATCATCCACCTGGTTGATTTCTGCATTRGCACYAAAGCTACCCATCACCAATGCAGCCGAACCTACAAGCGTGGCTATTTTTTTCATTATGCGTGTTCCTTTTTTTAAACGCCGTTTAGTATTCGCTAATTCCGAGACTACGGAATGCTGGAAACCTTACGGGCAGGGGTTTACATTGTCCAGACTTTCGTGAATTTAGTCACATTCCAGATTAAAAAGAATACTTCGTGCACAGTTGGTGCTGTTTATACGTGAAAACATGTCACTTAAACTATGTTTTGTTGATTTATTGACCGGGGAAAAATCACTTAAGAAACAACCAGTAAAGTAATTTTTGTTGGTAATATTACACTGTAATTTTTCGCTTTCTAAAAAGGACTTGTGCCTGGAATTTAATGGATCATTTGTGGTGCTGGCAGTGTTTTTTTTTACAGGAGGGCCTTTAGTGGACTTGTTTCGACTAATTTTTGATCGGTTCGAATGATTTGTTTTGCAGGCTGAAATTGGAAGCCCAGTGAGGTGTCGGGTTTGGGATTTATAAAAACCCTAGATAAGACAGGATTCACAGAGAGGTGGTTATTAGGCGATGGCTGCCATAATTATTATCTATTTTTGCATAAAAAAAGATCTAGAACTCTGGTTTTTACTCCCGTAGTATTGGGCCAGAATTTTTAGAGTGATCAGAAAAAGGAAGTCGACACTGTTTTTTAATTTTGGACTCAGCGCTTATCCGATACAAAACCTTAAGAACAAATATCGTATATAAGCCGTGAAATTTCAGTCTTGATTAATTAACAGCCAGTACAGAGTGGAAGCGCTCATGTTGGCAGGCGACTAGTGGTCTTGGTGCGTTATGAAAATGAGTGGACTCATGTTGGACAAAAATAAATCGACCCTTCGGATTTTTCCGACCTTATCGGCTTTAGTGCTTATGCTGATTAGTGTTGCACCGTGTATGGCAAGTTCAATAGACCTTACGCAATCTCGATCGATATCCTTAGGGCCGTCGCTAGGGCGAATTACGGTCAACGTTACTCCTGACGAAAAGATACGCCAAAATAATATTACCATACAGGCGTTTGATTACAGTTGCGGATCGGCGGCGCTAACAACGCTTTTAAATCAACAGTTCGCATTAGGCTTTACTGAAGAGGCGGTGATTGATGGGTTGCTGGTCCATGGTGAGGTCGAGAAGATTAAACAAGGGCGTCGTTTTTCATTGCTTGATATGAAAAAATATTTGGCCAGCATAGGATTCGCAAGTAACGGTTATTCGGCGGGTATTGATGATCTCGAAGACATTCCTACGCCCGCCATTATCTCTATTGAGATTAAGGGCTTTCGACATTTTGTTGTCTATCAAGGGGTGGTGAATGATCATGTTATTCTCGCTGATCCTGCGTATGGCAATATGAGTGTGAGCCGCTCAAAATTTAAGTCCTTATGGACGCAGCGTGTTTTCTTTACGGTACTCAGCCCTATTGATGAGAGCTCGGGCGGTAGAAGTATTTTTTCTTCCCGTAAAAACACCTTGTCCGAACAGCAACTTCGTTTTGTTAGCGAAGACAGTTATTACAATAGCGTGCTGAGAGGCAGTAACTTGCAACAACGACAATTAACCCAGCAAAGCCAAACTCGTTCATTACATGCAGCCGGGTTATTAAACCCCAGTGTAGTGCGTGTGCTGCAGGGAAATGGAACATTAAGGACCGATACGCGATAAATGAAACTAGTCGGCGTTGAGATTGATTAAATTGGTTTGACGCCGTTTGGGTCTGATCGGTCTAAGACGCATAAAACGGATATAAAATATTTAGTCTTGATCCGAAATTAAGTGACCTGTGAATCGATGAATGAATGAATAAGCAATGAAAACTCCTGCAGTAACGCGCCTGTTGTGCGTAATATTTTCATCAGTTATTTTTTATGTTCTTGTAAAGATCCCTCATAGTAAAAGGAATTAAAATTGAAGCCCGTTTGTCAGTACGTCAGTATATTTACGTGTGTTGTTGCCTTTAGTTATAGTCAGTTAGCATTTGCCGAGCAATCATTGGATCGCGTAGACAATGAATCACTTAAGCAGTCATTAGCGCCCAGTGACAAAGAGAAGTCAGAGAGCGCCAATGCGAGTGATATTTTTAGTAATACTGAGGACCGCTATTCACTGCTCCAAAAAGGTCAGTTCACCTCTACCATTGATGCGACTTATTCCTATTTTGAGTCGGACCCAAGCGTTACTTTAGTTTTAATTGAAAACTTTCGGTTCTTGGATGTCTCCGCTGACAGTGAGCGTGTTATCTCAACCACCCTAGGCTTTGATTTGGGGGTTAGCAATAATATTAGCGTTGGTTTCTCGCTGCCGTTTACTGCGAAATACAACGAGCAGCAAGATCTCTCTGTGGTGGGTCTTGGCGATGTTCAGGCATCTGTTCGCTGGCAACCCCGACCTACTGTAGGAGGCGAGGTCACCACCTTGTATTTTCTGTCGGTGAGTGCGCCTACCGGGCAAAGTCCCTATGAAATCACGGTAGGGGAAGAGCTTTCTACCGGGCAGGGCTTTCCTAGTATCTCGTTTGGGTCAACCTTCTTTAAGGTGTTTGACCCCCTAATTGGTTATGGCAGCCTAAGTTATACACACAACCCAGTAACGGATGGCTTTGATCAGCAGCGCATTTTTGTTACGGATGAAGTGAATCGGCTTGGCACTTTACGGGAAATCCAGCCGGGTGACAGTGTTTCAGCCGTGGTGGGTTTATCTTATGCGATTACTTACGATTTCACGCTTACCCTTCAGTATCAGCATACTATTGGGGGCCGTACGAGCTTGATTTGGGAGGATCTTTCAAATACAGGCTCCATCATTGAGAACGAAACTAGAAGCGCTACCTTTGATTCAGGAGTGGCCAGAATTACCACGAGCTGGAAGGGGGATGATGGTAATTTCTTTAACCTGAACTTCTCTTTACCGGTCACAGAAGGGCTGCCGGACGTTATCATTGGCATTAGCATGCCGTTGTTTCCGTAGCATCGCCCTTGCAATCGCGTTAACGCCGTTTTCACTGTTAAGCCTCTCTAGCAGTAATGGCTTTGACGCTTGTTAGACTGTTGTAGCGTCTACGGTAGTGTCAGCCGTAGGCGTAGTATTTATTGATTCCATACCGATACTTACTAGGATTAGATTAAAGGCGACCAAGCCATAATTTTTTCCTTAGGCGGTATCAAACACTGATATGGCGATTAATCGATATTCACTGCTCGCACTCATTGTTCTGCCCCTTATTCTTTACTATTCGACATTGGGTTTTTATGTCCTTGATATACCCAAGGCCGATGATTATGGCGACTCTCTCAGAACGTTTATAGACATAAAACAAGCCGACGATCTAAAAACAAAAAGCCAAATATTTTTCAAGCAACATGTCGATCATCGTACTTCTGTAAGTCGTAGTGTCTATTTTATTTCCTTGGCGTTATTTAATCGCATCGATTATTCAATATTGATCTTCGTTGGCAATGCTGCGTTGTTAATAATAGTTCTGGTCATATACCGCTGTCTGACTTTGAGTGCGTCAAAACCGGTCGTTGTTGCTTACATGATTCCCGTTACCTATTTGGTGTTCCAGCCATCGGCTTATGTGAGTATGTTTTGGGCGATGGCTGCGTTGTCAAATTACTTAGTGATGTTGTGGGCCTTGCTGTGTTTCTATTTCTTGACTCGGCATACGACTGGCGGCGTGTTTCTTAGTTTGCTGTGCGCTGGGTTGGCGAGCTTTACTCAAGGGAATGGCATTGGATGCTTAGGGATTGGGTTGTTTTATTTGCTGTTGTCGAAAAAATATAAAACCGATCCGAGGGTTAATCTGCATATCGGATTATGGCTAATTGTTTCTGCGGTTATTGTCGCGGCTTTTAGTTGGGGCTTTCACCTTCGGGCACCGATGGAGTTTCCGCAAGGCTCTGAGGCGCTGGCTGCGCATTTCAAACTTGAGCAGTCCCCTTTGGAAGTGGTTCATTGGATGGTCGCTATCTTTGGGTCTGCTGTAGCGCATGGGAGCTTAAGCGTGGCGACCATTGTAGGCGTTATTGTGGTTGGCGTTCTGGGCACTTTTTTGCGGGCTGGGATTTATCGCTTGCATCCTGCGTTAAGCTTGTACGTGCTTTTTATATTGTTATCGGTTTCGATGGTTGCTGTGTTGCGATCTGATTTCTTTACGATTCAAATAAGCCAATCTCCTCGGTATACTTTTTACTCCTCGCAACTACTTGCGGTACTTGCGGCCGTTGGGTCTCATTATTTACTTGTTCGAAGTAACGGAAAGGCAACTGGAATGGCAGTCTTTATTCTAGGTGTTTCTATCTTAGTAAGTGGCGCGAGCTATTTCGGGAATATGGGCAAGATTCGTGAGCAGCAGTATCGGGTTTTAAATGGCATGTGGCTCTGGAATAGTAAAGCCCGTAAGAATCCATACGCGCCTCTTGTTGCCAATCCTGGCGCGACACTCGTAGACGCTAAAAAGGCCGGTATCTATACGCCGCCTCCACTGACTTATTTGCCCAAGGATCAGTGGGGGCGGTTTGCTATTGGAAAATCTGATGCTAAATGAATGACTGAGTGGCACGTTCCAATCGCATTTTTTAATCCAACCTAAACCTGAAGTTTCTGAATTTTGTGTCAGTTTTGTTGCCTTGGTCATGTGGGTGTTGGTTTTATTAGGAGGCGTAAAAATGCCTGAGTTGTCTTATAGTTCCTCACGGATTACCAAGTAACAAAATAACTTTATCTCGATTTAATTTTTATTTACGCACTCTGTAGTATATGGGTAGAGTCTATCTAATAAAAAACTGTAGGGTCGCCTTAATTTAGCTGTTGGCTAGAGTAAGGCTTAACAAGTACTTCCGAACCCTGCTTCAATGGAAGATGCTGCGATTGCATAATGGCCTCATTATGGTTGGACACAATTGAATCTCTCTTAAGTGCCCTAATTTAATGTGAATTATTAGGTGTTTAAGTTTTATCCTTTCTGGTCATTGATGCTACTAATTCTACTGTATCAGCTACACTAATTAATCTTGATGAGAGCTAAAGGCAAGGCTCTCGGTTTTTATATCTTCCTCGTTGGTTGTTAGCTTGGGGCATTATAAAATGAAAATGTTTTTTTATACCTATTATCACCCAAAATTTTTGGTGATGATGCTAATTTCTATACCGCTTTTATTGTCCTCTTGCGATAGTGACAGAAGTCGTCGTTCAGAAGGTCCCGGAGTGAGCGAGGTGGATTCTTCGTTGGATGAGTCTGATGATAGTGGTGGCGGTTCTCCGGAAGGTGAAGACGACCAGGTCGAGCCTGATATAGATGAAGGTTCAGAGACGGACTCAGATACGGATACGGATACTGACGGTGCCGAGAGTGAGGGGGACCCTGAGGTCGTAGAGGCGGACCCATTGCCACTGGTGTTGTCCGGCTTCGTCCAGAAAGGACCTTTTATCATTGGCGCAAGTATTACCATTCAAGAATTAGATAATGCATTGAATCCAACTGGTGTTGTTTACCAGACTAATACGGTTGATAACTTAGGGACATTTCAGTTAGAGACTCCAGTTAGTTCGAATTATGTTGAGGTAATAGCCAACGGATTTTATTTTAATGAAGTCGCGGGTGCGCTTTCTGATGCCGCCATTACACTACGCGCGATTGGTGACATGTCGAACTCTACTCAAATTAATGTTAATGCGTTAACGACCATCTCTGCTCCTAGGGTCAGGCATTTAGTGGGGCAGGGTAAAAGCTATATCGAAGCAAAATTACAGGGCGAAACCGACACCTTAGAGGCGTTTGGCATTAGTACGCAGACCGTGTTGGGCTTTGAAGATATGAATATAAGCCGCTCAGGTACTGATAACGATATATTAACAGCGGCCTCTGTAATTCTTCAGAGCGATAATAACGAAGCGGAGCTATCTCAATTGATCGCGAGTATTGCTATTGATATTGCAAATGACGGAGTATTGGATAGCCCTGCAATGATCAATGAATTACTTGACAATTCATCCCGGCTTGATCTTTATCGGATTGGTGAGAATTTAAAAAGTCGGTATGACGATCTGGGGTTAGAGTTGCCTACGTTACATTTCGAATCGTATGTGGATGACGATGGCGATGGTGTATTAAATGGCGATGAGGAAAACTATATTCTCTGGGAAGTCTATCAGGTTACAGACAATCAAGTAGACGATAGGGACCCTGCAATTTACGATGGGAATGGGACCCTTGCTTGGTTTCATCGTAAAGGTGGTCAGCGAGTACTTTTTTGGGATAGGACAGATTTGATGGAAATTCCCGCTCATATTGCGGGGCCAGGACAAACTGCACCATTGACGTGGGGTGATTCTAGTATTCGAAAAGAGCAATGGATAGATGAAAATAATGTCCGCCGGTCCGATATATATTATACCCGAGGGGGGGAAGAAGTACGTGTTACTTATGATGAAGCATGGAAGAGGGGATTATGGTTAGACGATAGACGCATCGTTTGGAGTAGCAATGATGGCAATGATGAAGAGATATTTTACGCTCGATTGAAGTCGGACAACGCGGTGGAGTTGCCTTTTCCCTTCCCCGATGATCTTTTTGTGGTCAACTTCCGTTTGAATGACTTGCTAGGAGTTGGTTTGCAGTTGAGTAATAACGGAGTAATCGAATATAACTCGCCTAACGAAATAGGACTCCGCACCACACGTTTCGATGTTTTGGACCGCTTGCTTAAGGCAGGAGATGCTTACAATATAGTTATAAACAAACAACCGGTGTCTCCTAATCAGATTTGTGAGGTTACCAACGGTGTAGGGACGATCGTCGACGAAGGGGTTGTCGTGGTGTTGAATTGTTTGGATTCATTTCCTATTAAGATCAATGTTGTCGGCTTGGAAGGGACGCTTATACTCCAAAATAATGATTCGAATAACCTAACCATTACCTCAGAAGGGGATTTTGAGTTTTCTGAGTTACTTTCGGTTAACACCCCGTACAGCGTTTCCGTTCTTTCTCAGCCCGATAATGGCCAGTGTTTTTTTACTAATGGTGCTGGAATAATTTCGAATATGAAGGACAATGAAGTGGTAATCGATTGTCGGAATTCTAATGAGTCCATCGTGACCAAACAACACGTTGCTTCAGGCGCTACAGTGTCATTAGACGGTTCCTTAATCAGGCATTTTAATGCTTCAGCGAGTTCTTATGTGTGGACCATTAATACGCAACCGGCCGGAAGCGAAGCGATCCTTACTGGTGCATTTACAGAGTCACCAACCTTTAATCCYGTTGTCCCAGGGACTTATGTGGTTGAGTTGATATCTAATCTAGGTGAATCCGATCAAGCAAGTTTATTGTTTACTGTCGACGTGGTATCGCCGTTAAATACCCGAGCTGATTTTAGTACGGCATTTAAGCTCGACGCGAGTGGAAATAGACTGCCTGATGATGCAAGTGAATGGCGGTGTGCGTACGACCGAGAGTTCGATTTGACTTGGCTAGTTCAGGAGCCGGAGGGCAGTGATAGTATTCACGCGTCAGGTAGATTGTTCTTCACGAACTCTTTCGGTTACCTTCACGATCCAGAATTGGAGTACGACGGCAGTTGCGCTACTGACATTAATTGTGACGTTGAGATGTACGCCGCGGCGACAAGTGAATCGGGATTGTGCGGCAAAGAGGACTGGCGAGTTGCAACGATGCATGAAATGCATAGTATTCTCGGTGGCGACATTAATTATAGAGGTACTCTTGATAAAGATGTTTTTCCAAATCAAATCTCGTCTGGATTGTTCTATGTTGCGGATGAGTTTTCTACAGTGATTATTAATATTGGCTCAGGTGAGGAAAAAAGGGTTGTCTTTGGCGGCCTTCGTTCGCGGTCAAAACAAGTACGGTTGGTGAGCGGTGCAATAACCCCGCGTATTGGTACTGAAGTCGATGATTTTTTAGATCTAGGGGATGGTACTGTGGTCCATAAAGTGACCGGTCTAATGTGGAAGAAATGTACGGAGGGGCAGTCGGGAAATGATTGCCAATTTGGGGAGCCCGTAATAGGGGATCTTGGTCATGAAGCGTTGGCAGGTTATGATGACTGGCGAACGCCAAGTTTGTATGAGTACTGGAGTATTACTAATTACGCTAATAAAACCGCCCTGGTTACTGAGGTGTTTCCCCGAGCGGATGGTACTTCCTATATTACTAGTAACCCACCGTGGTCTTTTTTCTTGTTTAGTGGGGTTCTTAATCTTGCGAGATCGGGAAGTTATTCCATGGCTGTTCGAGGCGGAGTACCTGATTCGAGCAATTAGCGTAGGAAATTAAAGGGCGTTAAGCCGGATGCTAGTGAGTCAGCTATCGGCCTGACCGAGTCGCTGATTCACTCTGTTTCGATCGCTGACTATTTCTTATTCAAACGCCAATAAAAAAAATCATAAGTGGGAAACTTAATAGGAGTAATAAGGCGGCGTTTAATAATAGTATTGCCCCCAAAACTTTGATTTCATAGAGCTTGGTATAATCGATTAGGTGGGCGGAACGGAGCTGACTAAAGGGTATTGATATAATAAGAGGGATCGATAAGGCGGCTAACATTATGGATGAAAAAAATAAATTAATCACGAGTGGGTGTATTAAGCTCAATGTAAATATCATGCCGTCATTGCCATAACATGCTCCGCGCGCCGCACATGCAACCTCTAAATACAGATTAAGCTGCAGCCCTAGAAAGCTTCCGAGACTAAAGGCGCAGAAAATCACCGCAGCCCCTAGGGCTGTGTTAGAAGAAACGGCGTTGGAATAGCTGCTCATCGAATTCTTTAATGTGTCCATACTTAAACCTTTGTTATTTGTTATTGAGCCAAATAGGTTGCTCAGTGTTTAGGGCGTCATGCACTTGCATCGGCCTTATTTTCTGAGAAATAATTTATGGGTTTAGGATAAGGTTTAATGAGAAATATACAATGGGACAAATTGTCGCATGGTGTTGTAGATGGTGGTGTGTTGGTGTTGGTATTGGTATTGGTATTGGTATAGGTGTTGGTGTTGGTATAGGTATAGGTATAGGTATTTGTATTGCGGGTATTGGTGATGCGGGGTGGTTGTTTTTTGTGCGTACTTTAAAGCTAGCGCGATAACGCTAGCTTGCTTCAGTCGTTACGGTTGAAATTATTTTTTCCTACTTGCTACGTATTAATCCGCTTGCCTTATTTCTAATGCACGTTGCGAGTATTGGGATACAAACGTAGACAGTTGACTGGGCAGTTTTATTTTTGCGGGATCGTACCAGGGTGAAAATGTGCGGATAACGCCGAACAACAATGATACGGCGGCGACGAATCCGGGTTTGGGTAGATTYGNYMATTTRGCNNRWWGTTTGNRTTTKYMTTGNSATCGGGGTAGTTTTCTGCAATAAAGGTTGAGAATCGATAAACGTATTTGAAAAAATGCCATTGKCCGTAGAARCCAAATATTAGYCGATAGAAGTAGTCGCCATAGAGGTGTTTATAAATATCATAAGTGACTGTTCGGTGTTCTATTTCCTCTACTAAATGCCACCGTAATAGATGAAGTATTTCAGAGTTCTGCAGTTCCTTTACGCGGCCCCATACGTTGTATTTTAATTCGTTTCTTGCCGACGCAAAGGTCGCCGCTTCGAAGCCTTCCGCGTAGGCTAAGTTAAATTTTAACGATTTATTTTGCAGGAAATTGCGATAATCCTCTTTCAGTTCATCTTCGATGGCTTGTAATCCAGCAAGTTCAGGGTTGGTGGCGCGAATAATGTTGTTTACTCGTTTATGCTGCTGATAGTGTTGCGCTTCCTGACCAATAAATTGTTTTAACTCGTGAATCACCTCTGGGTCGGTGGCCTGTTTTAGGGCTTCTCGCATGATGCGAATTAAATAGGGCTCTAAATAGGGCAGAGTCATGGACATGCCTAATAGGGGGAACAGTAATGCCATGTTGTCTCGAATATGGTCGGCGTCGAGGTCAAATTCCATGATTCGAATGGGGATATCTTTCATGCCAAACCCTCTGGTGTGTATTAGGATCAGAGCTAAGTTTCGATGTGGCGTGGCAGGTATAGAGACCTAGATCATAGGACTAATTATAGATACGCTTGAACAAAGTGCTACGAGGATTATTTGATTGTGAACAGTTATCGGTATTCGTCGCGTCAACTTGTAATGTTCGGCACTTGGCTGGGGTCGGGGTAGTTTTCAATAATGGCTTGGTCGCTACAGGTATCCAGTACGCAGTACGAAAGTTGTCGGCCATTTCGCTGATCTCTGGCGTGGCCTGCGGAACCCGGATTAATTACTAAGGTGCCATTGCTGCGCTTTAGGRGTTGCGAGTGGGTATGGCCGTACACAAGATAATCCGCGTCGTATTCGCAAAACCGCTGTAGCGCGCCGGCCATGTGCGGGTATATGTATTCTCCGTAGGGCTCCCAGGGCGTTGAATGAAATAGAAGTAGGCTTTTGTTGTCAAATTTCAAGCTTAGTTGTTTGGGGCGCTCTGCGGCCCAAGCCATCAGGTCCTGGTCGATGCTGGCGTTATTTCTGGCGCGTACACCCGCTTCAGAAAAAAACATCTCTTCGTGATTGCCCCAGATATAGGCCGCATCCAAATCCCGTAAGCGCTGGACCACTTCATTGGAAAAACAGAACTCATCGAATGCGTCGCCGGCGCAGATCAGTCGATCAATGGGCCCCATTGAATCCAATGCAGACTCAAGTCCAAGAATATTGCCGTGTATGTCAGAAACGATTCCAATTTTCATAGGCGATAGCATATCGTTAGATAAGAGATTATTCAAATTGGGCGTAAGCGGGTTTGGCCTCGCGTATTGGTCTCGCGTATTGGTGTCAGTTGAAGTCTTTTTAAATGCTTTTGTTTTGAATCGTTGCTGGGTATTATTATTGAGCCATTGAGAGGAACGCTAGATCGAAGCTAGGCAGAGCTGGATGCTCGATCAATAGATTATCTGACCACCAAAGAATAAAAAGACATGGAGAATCTGTAATGTTTGACCTCAAGCAGTTTATCGCAGATTGCGAGGATGCACTTCAACAAACCGAACCACTGCAATTAGTGAAAGGCTTGGTAAAGCAGGCGATCGCTGACCCTGGGGGGCTTAAGGCGGCGTTTGAGCCCACGGCTAGGGCTAAGTCTTTAATCGATTCGCTGGCGTTTAATTCAGATCAACTGACCATTTTGGGCGCAACGACTCCACCCGGAATGCGTACGCCGGTTCACGATCATCAGATGTGGGTGGTAATAGGGGTTTATGAAGGGGAGGAGCCCAATGAGTTCTTTAGTGTGGAGGACGGCCTTCTTGAGAAAAAAGGGCACAGAATCGTGAAAGCCGGTGAGGTGGTGGCGCTAAATAAAAACGCTATTCATGCCATTTCAAACCCACTGACAACGAAATGTCGGGCGATCCATGTATACGGCGGCGATATTGTTAATCAACCGAACCGCAGTATGTGGAATCCAAATACGATGGTGCGTGAGCCCTATGATATCCGTAAGCTGAGTGCGTATATCAAGGAAATGGGCCGAGAGGCTACTTCTGAAAGCGTGTTTTAGCTGTTGGTTTTTTAATCGTCGGTGTTTTAATTATTCGTTTTTTAATTCTTCGTGCATTAACTATTCGTGCATTAACTATTCGTTCTTTAGCTACTCGTGCGTTAATAGTGCGTGCGTTAATAATTTCCGATGAGCAAGGTGAGACGGTTCTTGCGAGCGTATGTTTATTCTGGGAAGTGCCGATTCAGCGTGTTCACTAAGTTTTTAAGCGTAATGGGTTTCGAAAGGTGGTCGTTCATTCCCGCATCCATGCATTGCTCACGATGTTCGGAAAATGCATGGGCGGTTAATGCCACGATCAGCGCTGGCTGTTTGCGTTTGTTTTTTTCAAAACTGCGAATATTACGCGTGGCTTCAAAGCCATCCATCTCGGGCATTGCGCAATCCATTAGTATTAAATCATACGCGTCACTGTGCTGTTGATAGGTTTGAACGGCATGAATGCCATTGTCTACAAGGGTGATCGCGTGTCCTAATTCATTCATAAAGCCTTTGATGACTTCCTGATTGGTGAATATATCCTCGGCGACCAAAATATTTAAACCGCTGCGTTTGGTCTGGTATGAATGCAGACGTTTTTCACGGCTGATTGCTTTATTGGTCACTAGCTCATCGTAGAATCGATTGATGGTTCCCCAGCGACACATTTCAAGGCCGCGATTGATTTCTTTAAGTGGTTTGTCTTCAATGTCTTCACTTAGCAGAATCCATTTAAACGATCCCAGTGCGTGGTCTTCCTCTTCGTCTTCAATGTGCTCTAGCGGGGTAATGCCTAATATATTTAATTGTTCAATGCTTTGAAGTTCTTGGTCGATGACTACGCCAATCAGCTTGTTTTCTTGCTCCTTAATAAATAGTGATAACTGTTGGCGAGAGTCGCAACGTAAGACCCGAATATTGTAGTGAATAAAGTATGTCGCGAGTAGATCACAAAGCTCAGGTCGGCTCCAGACCACAACAGTGCGTGCAGATTCGCTGAATTTGTATAATCCCTCACTGCTGTGTAATGGGTACGTTGGCTCGTCATTGTCAGTTATTTTCGCCAATAAATYGCCTGTAAAATAGAAACAACTGCCCACGCCTTCTTTACTGTCTACGCCAATGGTGCCACCCATTAACGCCGATAGTTGTTTACTAATGGCAAGCCCCAGGCCTGTGCCGCCGTACTTTCGAGAGGTGGAGGCGTCGACCTGAGAGAATGCAGAAAAAAGTTTTCTTTGGGCGCGCTCTGATATCCCGCACCCTGAATCACGTATGGAGAATTTCACTTGTCCTGCGRCCATGGGGTCRACCGAAACGCTTAATAATATGTAACCTTCCGAAGTGAATTTAAAGGCATTACCAATTAAGTTAATTAGTATTTGCCTTAATCTGGACGGGTCACCTTCTAATTGATCGGGTATTAACGGGTGAATGTAACAATAGAGAGGGATTTCAGTGCGCTTCACATGACTGTAAAATATGCCTAATACGCCCTGAATTAACTCGTTGAGCGAAAAGGGGATGCGCTCCAGACTTAATTTACCGGCCTCTATTTTGGAGAAGTCCAAGATGTCATTAATAATGCACAGCAGTGATTCGGCAGAGGACTGAACTAGGTCGTTATAGAATTGCTGTTTTTTCTGTAATTCGGTCAGGCTCATCAGTTGAGACATGCCTATGATTGCATTCATGGGGGTACGGATTTCATGGCTCATCTGAGCAAGGAAATCGCTTTTTACTTTTGCCGATGTAGTGGCTTCATAATTATCGCGGATTAACGAGTTAATACGCTCGCCTAGCGCAAAGGAAAATAATAAGGCTTCCAAGGAAAAAGCAATCAGTACTGAATGGTTGGTAAATAAAGTGCGCTCGATCAGTCCCAGCATTTGAGCATGAAAACAATTCATAAATGTAGACATCGACAGCCATATTAATAAAAAGTATAGGGCTAGCCGATCCCCCCTAATAGCCGCGTATAGGGCCACACTTAATATAAAAAACAATAAGCTGCCGACCTGGATGACATACATATAGGCCACTACCTTTGAATCAATATGTCCAAACAGCCCAAAGATGACGAATAAACTAAATACACCGCTCATTATGTAGGGATAAAGTCGCGGGTATTGGTTTCTGAAATTCATATAGCTCAAGATGAAAAAGCATAGTCCGATTAATATCCCGTAGGCCAAGGCCCAGACGCCGATCAGAATCAGTTCCTTTGGAACGCCCGGGTAAAACTTCACGTCCAGGCCGTAATAAAAGGTAAAAAACCAAGCCAATCCAAATTGGCCCAAGCTGTACCATAAATGCGTTTCGTCTTTGGTACGAAGGCCTATAAAAAGATTAAACGCCCCTAAAGAAACAATGACGCTAATAAAGAAACTGATTGCAGCGATTATGTACAGGCTCTCAATTGAATATCGGTCTGCCCGATAAATTCTAACCGGTAGTGCAAGTCGTTCTGGCGCATCGCCTCGAAGGACAATGGTGCCGGATTCGAATTGCGCGAGATCCAATTGCCAGGTGTAAAAACGATGGCGAAGATCCTTGTTTATTTTTATGTATTGATCACTTGAATCTGCTTTGTAAAAAAGATCAAGAGAGTTAAACAATGCTCTTGGCCAATCTACTTCAATAATCCATTGCGTGTTGGACGATTGGTTTTGGATCGGGAAACGGATCCAGCCCAGGTGGTCCTCGAACAAAAAGCTAGCGGCGCCTTCGAGCGTCAACCACTCGCCAGACGCATTACTCAGATGTTGAGGGGATTTAACTTCGTAATTGGGGTCGAGCCGGTATTCGATGGGGGATAAGATGTACTGGCTTTTAAAGTCTTCGTTTAAGATGAAGTGGGTTTGGTCAGCCGCGTTGGCTGGGGTAGAAAGGCAAATCAAGGCAAAACATGCCCAGACTAAAATAGCTGCCTTTACTATTAAAGCAGTATCAATTGCGCGCCGAAATATTAATGCCCCATTATTCATTCGAAAGGCTTAGGTAATCCTTTGGGTGTGTTTGTTCTATTGCGGGGTGTGATATCGGGTTCTTTTTTCGCTTCTTGCCAATGACACCCGCGCCATGCAAATGGAACCTGTTCTCTTAATATTAGCCTATCAATAGCTTATGATTGACGCGGAAATAACACGGCGCAAGGCTGAGGTGCTGAACCTTTACGCGGCTTCATTTGCGCGATCCAGCAAGCCAATTAGCGCCTGTAGCCCTTTGCCTTTATGGCTTATTTTCCACGCCAAAAAACCGTCATGTGGGTTGACTTCGCCCAAATTCAAGGTAAGCAATTTGCCGCTGTCTAAAAAATGCTGAATACGTCGGCGGGGGAGGTGTCCGATMCCAATGCCYGCACGGATCGCCTCAACCTTTTGGTCGGTATTTTGTACATAGAGCTTTTGGCCTTCGCGACTTAGCCCTTCGCTGCGAACAATGGCATCCATCGAGGTGTCGTGAGCCACGATACGCCGTAGCTTGGGCAGGGCCTCCGTTAAGGCATCGCGTTCATTGGCAATGCGCGCGAAGGGGTGATGGCTGGCAATCACGGGCACCAACTGATCTCGCTTCAGTTGTATCGTTCGGTAGCCTTTATGCCGTGGCACTGGCCCTGGTGCGCCTACGATCAAGTCGACTCGGTCTTGCTCCAAGGCTTCCCAGCCCCCATTTAGCACGCACTCACTGACATCAACTTCGATGCCGTCGTGGGCATCCAGGAATGTGGCTAGGGAGCGAAAGAAATCGGGGTACGATTGCAGGGATTCTATTGCAATACGAATACGCGGCTCCCAGCCCGTTGCAATCTCTTTCGCTTTGATTGCTAGGCGTGCAGTGCTATTGAGGATTACCCGGCCTTCGTCGAGCATCAGTCGGCCCGCTGGAGTTAGTGCTGAGCGCCGGCCCTGGCGTCGAAATACGGCGATGCCTAATTGCTCTTCAAGCTTTTGTACGCCGTAAGAGATGGCCGATGTGGCTTTGTTCAGCTCATCGGCTGCTTTTGCGAAGCTTCCACGTCGATCTATTGCATCCAGTATCTCTAGGATCTCAATTGTTATGGGGTTCTTGGTCATTACGGGCCTTTTTAATCGTTCTAAATATTAGAACATATTAAACATATTATGGCTGTTGTTCGAATATATTGTGCGTCATAAGATAGATGCATCACTTGAAAACAAACCAAAAGGACAACACGATGCAAGCACTAATAAACAAGATTACCGCCACCAGCCCCGGGCTGGACACACTCTCTCTACGTATTGGCGCTGGGATTATCTTCGCTGCGCATGGCGCTCAAAAGCTGTTTGGTTGGTTCGGCGGTTATGGTTTAGAGGGCACTGCCGGATGGATGGACTCGATTGGGCTAAGCCCTGGCCTGATTATGGCGGCCTTGGCCGGTAGCGCTGAATTCTTTGGCGGGGTGCTCCTRATTGTCGGCTTGTTGGTGCGTCCTGCGGCCTTAGCGCTTGCGGTGACAATGCTAGTAGCCATTTTCGCGGTGCATTTTGAGCACGGGCTTTTCTCATCGAACAAAGGTTATGAGTTTGGTTTGGCCTTGTTAGTCATTAGTGTTTCGTTGGTTTTTCGGGGCGCTGGCAGCTTTAGTGTTGATCAAGTACTGGAATCAAAAACACAGCCAGACGGAGCGGCGTAATGGGTTTGTTACAAAATGGTCAATGGGTTGACCAATGGTACGACACAAAAAACAGCGGCGGGGAATACCGCCGTAAAGACAGTCATTTCCGACATTGGATAACCCCCGATGGTCAATCAGGTCCGAACGGCGAGCCGGGCTATAAAGCAGAAAAAGGGCGCTACCATTTATACGTATCCTTAGCATGCCCCTGGGCTCATCGAACGCTTCTCTTTAGAACCCTGAAACAGTTGGACGATTATATCGATGTAACGGTAGTTGATCCGGTGATGCTAGAAAACGGCTGGGAGCTGTCGGACCCGCGGTACGATATGAACTTCTTATATCAACTGTATTTACGTGCAGATAGCGCTTATGAGGGCCGTGTCACCGTGCCTGTGTTGTGGGATACGCACACCCAAACGATTGTAAACAATGAATCGTCTGAGATTATTCGTATGTTGAATAGTGCATTTAATCATCTAACCGGTAATACCGATGACTACTATCCCGACGCATTGCGCAGCAGCATCGATGCGATTAATGAGCGGGTTTATGAGACTATTAATAATGGCGTCTACCGTGCAGGGTTTGCGACTACCCAGACGGCCTACCAACAAGCTTTCGAGGCGCTATTCGACAGTCTTGATTGGGTTGAAGGGATGTTGTCGCGGCAGCGCTATTTACTTGGGGATCGCGTGACCGAAGCGGATTGGCGTTTGTTTACCACGTTGATTCGGTTTGACGCGGTCTACTACGGGCATTTTAAAACCAATCGTCAATTACTGGCGCAGTACCCTGCAATTAGTGGGTACATAAGGGAGTTGTATCAAATCCCTGGGGTCGCGGAGACCGTTGATTTTGATCATATCAAAACCCACTATTACGTTAGCCATCGTACCATTAACCCTACCGGTATTGTTCCAGTGGGGCCTGCGCAAGATTTTATGCGTGCGCATGGTCGTGAGGGCAATTTTCTGGCTCGCAGGCAATCGATTCGTGTTGGGTCGCCGTAATTACCAAGGAGTCCTGCAACTTACTGATCAATGCGTAAGCCCTCGACCGAGAGTCGCTTGGATTGTACGTTGTAGTGTGAGTTCAGAAAGGTTTGTTTTACTGATAAAGCCTTCGATATTTTCAGCGACTAATTCAGGGGCTACGCTGGCTTCGCTGTATCCTGACAGTACAATAATCGGTGTGGAGATTTCCAGCACTCGGCATTTCTTCACGAAGGTCACTGCGGTTTCGGCGGCTAACATATAGTCCAGCAGGCAAAGGTCAAATCGTTGTTCTCGTAGGCAACGTACGCCTTCGTCTACGTTCGTGCGTTCTACAATATCGAACTCTAAGTCGGAAATTTTTTTCAAGGTTTTCTTGAGGTATTCGCGATCAAGTTTGTCGTCGTCGACTACGAGGACTTTGATGGGGGTATTACCCGCGTGTTTTCGCGTGACGCTCGGGTTAACGAGCTCGGTATGGGCTTTTTGAAGCGCACCTTCGACCATTTTCATGCGCGTAATATTGGAGAAGGTGATCACGATGCCGTCGGTTAAATCATTCACTTTGGTTCTATACGGTGTTATCCGCATTAAGAGGCAATGGCCGTTATCGGTGTAGACTTCTCGCTCGAGAGTCTCTAGTGATGTACCCACATCCTCGACGTCTTGAATTAATTCGTTATACCGTAAATGATGGGAAATATGATGTAGAGGCCTACCAATGTCGGTCGCTAGGACATTAAAATAGCCCGATACAGCCGGGGTAATTTTTCGAATAATAGTATCGTTATCTAGGAAAATAATGCCTAGTTCAGAGGTCTCAATAACATTGTCCAAGTCGTTATTGGATTGGGTTAACTCAGAGATCTTATCTTGGTACTCACTGTTGACGGTGTAGAGTTCTTCGTTGACCGACTGCAGCTCTTCGTTGGTACTTTGAAGTTCCTCATTGGCAGACATTAGTTCTTCGTTGGACGATTGAAGTTCTTCGTTGGCAGTTTCTAACTCTTCGATGGTGAGCTGAAGGTGGTCTCGGTTCTGAATAAGTTCTTGTTCTAAATCGATGATGCGTTGCCTTGATTGATCTGCGATGTCGAAATCAATTGCATCGTGCTGGTGCTCGGCAATGTTGCTTTCTTGAGAAAGGAAAGTCAGCAGATAATGGTCGGGCAGCTTGTCTGTTTTATTATCCTGGATATAACATACTTGTAGGTTTACGAGTTTGTGTTCGTCATCAATGTCTACCATTACGTTTTTGTAAAATACATCGGCTTGTTCCGTGTTGGATTTTGATAAGGCCGTGGCAACTGCGATACTAAGACTGTCGACAATTAGGTCTTTTATATTGAGAGAGGCTCTGCCTGGGTTAAGCTTTTTTACGAAGTCGTGTACTTCCCCATAGACGTGAATGACTTCATAGGATTCGTTCAGTACGATGCTGGGCGGTACATACTTTTCAATAATCTTATCTCGAATAAAATTCAAGGGCGACGCGCGAGTTTTTTCGTGGTGTCTACTGAGTAACGCTTGAACTGGTTGCATGCCTTGAGGCGATCGTTGTAAGTCAGAGTGATCTCGCTGAGGTGGGGTGCCGAGGGGAATGCGGATATTACTGTATTTAGAATATAACTTGAAGTGCTCGTTAATGGAGGTGAAGTGTGCATTTAGTTCACCCAGATTTTCTGAGGGACCAAGGAATAGAACGCCATTTTTCTTCAGGGAAAAATGAAAGCCCGCCAGCACTTTCTTTTGTGACGGGGGCTGGAAATAAATTAACGCGTTTCGACACACTAATAAGTCAATGTTTGAAAAGGGCGGGTCAGCAATCATATTGTGGGCTGCAAATACCACCATTTGCCTGACTCGAGTGGTGACGGTGAAAACGCCATTGTCTTGTTTGAAATACTTGTGTAAAAGCGGCTCATTAACCTCCGATTGGATATCTAAAAGGTATTTCCCGGAGCATGCGGCGGCAATTGCGTTGGCGTCAACATCGGTGGCGAATATTTTAACGTCCCGGACCCGATTACTTTTTTCCATGGCTTCAAGACATAAGATAGCTAAAGAGTAGGGCTCTTCACCGGTAGAGCAGCCTACGCTCCAAATTCGTATAGGTTCGTCTATGGGCGTGCGTTCGAGTAATTCATCAATGACTTTATTTTCTAATAGCTCAAAGGCGTCGGGGTCTCTGAAAAAACGTGTGACACCAATCAGCATGTCACGACACAGAAAATCTAGTTCCGACGTGCTTTGGAGAAGATANGASMMWKYNANMTCWKTNNTAANTGTSGANNGCTKWTTMWWGCCYWKRSSTSGKWCTAWYSGSYKMRCTNAYAGYCRWYGSYYTGYNATRGWYYGWWATYWMTKTWNTGAWWTWKYCKCWWGMARMAWSMWKRTYWSWTGNAYGRYMKYTTNCATWKSMTTKMRTGWRSKYAYTNGAMWRGCTCCGCATTACCACTGATTAGGGGGTGGCTTAAATACTTAATCAGGCGTTCGGGTAGCATCGATGCGTCTAATACAAAGTCAACCACTCCGGTGGAGACTGCATTATAAGGCATGCCATCAAATTTAGCGGTCTCAGGGTTTTGAGCCATGATCATTGCGCCAGCTTCTTTTAAAGCGCGAATACCCCGGCAGCCATCACTGCCTGTGCCCGACAGCACTATGCCCACTGATTTATGTTGTTGATCTTCGGCTAATGACCGGAAAAAACTGTCAATGGGTAAATGAAGTCCTTCGTTTTGGGACATATTGCTGAGTTGCAAAACGCCATTTGCTATTGTTAGGCAGCTCCTGGGTGGTTGAAGGTAGATGCGATTCGCTTCGAGCTGCTGTTCATGACTGGCGTGACAGATAGGCATGGAGGTGTTCTTGGATAATAGCTCCGGCATAAAGCTCTTAAAATCAGGAGACAAATGCTGTACAACGATAAACGCAGCCCCAGTATCAGTGGGCATGTGCGTAAAAAATTCCTGTAAGGCTTCTAGGCCGCCTGCAGAAGCGCCGATACCTACATAATATGCGGGCATGGTGTTGGCTTCACTAGCGTCGTCAGATTCTCTGGAGGTGGTTGTTGCGGTGATGGAAGTGTTGATTGTAGTGTGGTGTTCGCTGGATTTATCCGAGGCCATAGAGGTCTGCCTTAATCACTTAGCTGCATCAATAATCACTTAACCGTATCAATTAAGCCAATCATCAGTAATCGTATGTGCGCTGCGCTCAAGGGGTATCTCTGAGCCTAATATTTCAGGCTTATCACAGCGAGTCGCCCCCGTCACATCCTAATAACGCGGGTGCTCATAAGGTTAGTGTAGTTTGGAATTGCTCGATTTACCCGTCCTATAGATGTTTGAATTATGGGGGCTCAAGGCTAATTTCTGTTGTGGAATTAAGAATCTATCTTCGATTTCTTTTGCAGGGAGTGGCTTTGAGTAAAAGTAGCCTTGATAGATGTCGCAACCAAGATTCCTTAATATCTTTAACTTGTCTTGTGCGTCAACGCCTTCTGCGATAATGGTGAGGCCTAGGCTACGGGCCATGGCGATGATTGCCTGAACGATGGAGGCATCACTGGGGTCATCTAGAATATCTGCGATAAAGGATCGATCAATTTTAAGGTGGTCGATAGGAAACTTTTTTAAATAGGATAGCGACGAGTAGCCCGTGCCAAAGTCATCCATTGAAATCTTGATGCCTAATTGTTGTAAGGCCTGCAGGAAGGTCAAAATACGGGGGTTGTCGGCCATCAATGAGGTTTCGGTGATCTCAATAATTAGGTGCTTTGCGGCTAAATCCAGTGACTTGATCGCACTGGCGACAAAGAGGGGGAATTCATTGTCGCGCATTTGATGGACGGAAAGATTCACCGACATAGTGGACTCAGGGCTGACTAGACCGTCGTCTAACCAGAGCTTCATTTGGTTTGATGCGGTATTGAAAATCCATCGTCCTACAGGGTTGATTAGCCCCGTTTCTTCTAACAAGGGTATAAAACGATCCGGCTCTAACTCGCCTGATGTTGGATGGTGCCAACGAAGTAAGGCTTCGAAGCCCACTATCATATCGCCTTTAACATCGACTTGAGGTTGATAGTAAAGTTCAAACTCGTTTGCATCCAGGGCTCGATGCAGGGAGTTGGAGATAAATAATTTGTCTTTTGCTTTTGCATCGAGTTCCGGGGTGAAGAACTGAAATGTATTGCGGCCTAAATTCTTGGCTCTATAAAGCGCAGTATCGGCTTGCTTGGTGAGCAACTTGCCATCAGAATTCTGTGTGTCTCCTACCGCTATGCCGATGCTGATAGTGATGAATATTTCGTTGCCACAAACATTAAACGGTGGTCTTACCGCTTCGACAATTTTTTGCGCTACTTTGGATGCGTCGATATCGTCCTTTAGCGCGGAGAGAATTACGGTAAATTCATCGCCTCCTATACGGGCGACAGTATCCTCTTCACGGACACTGCGTTTGATTCGAATGGCGACCTTTTTTAGTAGCTCATCACCGACATCGTGACCGAGTGTATCGTTAATTTCTTTGAAGCGATCAAGGTCAATTAAAATTAAACCTAAACAATCTTTTTTATTACTATTTTCTTTAATCGCTATAAGACAATCTTGATTGAGTGCATTACGGTTAGGTAAATCAGTTAAATTATCATAGGTTGCTAAACTTTCCAGCCGCTCAAATTGGCGAGCATTGGCTAATGCTAATGAAATACTGGTTCCAATAGTTTGAAATAATTCTTTTTCATCATCTGGAAATTCTGAGTTGTATGTAAATCCAATGGTTATTGCACCCAGCGCTTCATTTTGATAATAAAGCGGGATCACCAGTAAACTTTTTACATTTTCTCGTAAAATTATTTTTTTGATCTCTGGAGAAATTCTTTTTGATTTTTCAATATTTGGGAAGATTTCCATTTTTCTAGATAACATCGCAATGCC
>NVVB01000001.1 GCA_002402085.1 Gammaproteobacteria bacterium | reverse complement strand
GGGCGCTGGAGATTTAGGCATTTCGGATTGGTGTTCTAGCCCTTGCTCATCGAGCTGGAATGATGCGGACATATTAAAAATCGGACGACCGTGTTGTATGGCCACTACACGACGGGTGCAAAATGATCTGCCGTCTCGAATGCGATCCACATCATAAATAATCGGTGTGTTCATGTCGCCACCGCGTAAGAAGTAGCTGTGAAGCGAGTGTACATGATAGTTTTCAACGGTTTGGGTCGCTGCCATTAATGCTTGACCTAACACCTGCCCTCCAAATACTTGAGGGGCGCCAGTCTTGTGACTCTGGCCTCGGAATAGGTTGTGTTCTAACCGCTCTAGGTTAAGCAAATCTGTCAGCAAAGGGGTACCGCTCATGGAATACTGCTCCAGAATAATAACTATTGTCTTGAATAAAAGGTTAGAGCAATAGTAATCGGATTGTCGCTAGATTGACATGATTGACTACTGAGGCATTTGGTTTCAGAGCGGTTGGCTTGTTGAGTGGGTATGCTTCAATGTGAAGACTTGGGGCTCTGGAGGGGCGCCAGCGAGTTGTTTTACGCGGCGATTGGCAAGGTTTGAAGGATGATACGTTTTGGGCGGCGGGTGGTAAGGCCGCGTGTGATCAGGCCGCGTGTGATCAGATTGTTTGCCCCCGATGAATAGAAGCCAGCTTCACCGGGGTTTGATCAAGGGGATACGTTTATGAGTGGCCAAGGAACTCTGTTACAGCGCTTGTGAATATGTCATTTTTGTCACCAGCGACCATGTGGTGAGCTTTATCCACGTTAACGTATTGGGCATGCGGAACCATCCCAAGAAATTCTTCGGCTTGCTCTTCGCTGACTAGCTCGCTCATTTGACCACGAACCAATAGAGTGGGCACCGAGAGGTTTCTGGCTGATTCGACCATTTTCTTGCGGTATTCCGAATMKYTSCTSKSRSGSTCAWNCWTTTTACYKNAGGAWGMAYWNASRRYMYCRKTGCCWGNGNTRCCSNCCGTCTTCGCCTAAACGTAAGTTCTTTCGGAGACCGTCGAGAGATTTTGGTTTGGGGCGATGAGGAAGGTAGGACGCGATTGATTCGGAAGCCTCTTCTAGCGTTGCAAAGCCTTCTTCTAGGTTGTTACCCATAAATGCTAGAATTTTTTGTGCGCCGTTGGGCTTCATGTTAGGCACGATGTCTACGAGTACGACTGCTGAAAATGCTTTGTTGTCACTAAGTCTTTGAGCCACGATTGCGGATAACCCGCCTAAAGAGGCTCCCACAATTGCGGGTGGTTGATCGCATTGTTGGGCGATATAAATTAAATCTTCGGCAAATCTTTCCATGGCGTAATCGCCGTCGGCCGCCCAGTCGCTGTCTCCGTGTCCACGTAAATCCACTGCAATCGCCTGCCATCCCGATTCCGCTAGCGTGGCAGCGGTGTTTTTCCATGCGTGACGTGTTTGGCCCCCGCCGTGGGCAAGAACTACCGACTTACTAGAGTTATTTCCCCATACATCTGCGACAATGGTCTGATTTTTGGACGTTTGATAGCGCTTTACAGTCTTAAATTCCATATTAACACTCGGTTCTTATTGCAATTATTATTGTGGTGTTTTTTGTTAAAGATACTTCTAGGTTTATTTGGCCTAGGGCAAGATGCTAATGGAATTCTAGGTTAAATGGTAATTTAAATTAGGCCGCGGTTTATATCTCTTGCTGAGTTAAATAGGTCCGCGTTTGTAAGATTGCACGCGATTAGCATTAAGTTTGAGTATTGAACGGTGTTAGTCTTGGCGCTTTATTGAATTAAAGCTTAAAAGGGGTAGGGGATGCGGCTTGGGATAAACGGTACGGTTGTAAATAGTACCTGGTTTGCTGTTTTTTTTTCTATTTTCCTTCTGTCATCGGTGATTTCCTGGTTYGCGTTGGCCCAGCTTAATTTTTTGTACGACGTTTGGCATGAGCGGGGCGGGGTAGCGGAGCATATTGAACGGTTTGCGCCCCGCAATCGCTATAAAAAGGATTTTTCGATGACTTCAYYGGCGGAACGATCCAGGYTGTTTGAGCGTATAGTGGATGCTGTGCATCATGAAGGCGAAGGCCTTAGGGCGATCAATTACCACAAGCCGGATGGTCAGAAGGTGGACTCGCTGTTGAGAGAGCCTGAGGTGGTGCACTTAGAAGATGTCGCACGCCTTGTGGGGTTGATTAAGCCTGTAGGCCTTGTCAGCGGCGGGGTCATCATAATCAGCCTGGCGTTCCTCTATTTTCGACGAGCAAGGTTCCCTACGGTGAAGGTTATGGCGCTATATAGTGTGAGTTTACCGATTTTAGTGGGGGCCAGTTGTGCTATTTGGGGCCCGACTGAGGTCTTTTATCAGATGCACCGTTGGGTTTTTCCTGAGGGGCATCAGTGGTTTTTTTATTATCAGGACTCTTTGATGAGCACCATGATGATGGCGCCTGACATGTTTGGCTATATTGCCGCTTGTTTAGCATTTTGTAGCGCTATAGTGACTCTCGGACTTACCTTTACCGTCCGTCATCGATGGCGCTCAATAGAGCGAGGGGTAAGTTAATCAGTGATGGTAAAACGTTTATGATTCTTGTATGTTGGGTTTAGAGCATGTGGGCCTTCTTCCTGCGTTAGGGATGTAGGCGTTTTCAGGGTTTTGAATCAATTTTTTTAGCCGCATAGCGGGTGCGAAAAAGCGATGATAAATGGCCTGGAGGCGTTGCTACAAAAGGGAGAAGCTTTTTGTGCTACGCGTGTTATTCACGTAGAATAAAGCGTTGTTGGTCACGATAGTGTGCCTTTCTTGTTAGGTGCCGTGTAGGTGTTACATTGTGGCGAATAAGCAATTTATAATTATTCTAATAAAAATAGGGACGTTTTCCTCGGTTGTTTAAGGTGTGATAATGCAAGCTGATGCAATTTCGTCGTATGCGAAACAAAAGCGAGACGGTTTTCCGCTGCTGCGGTTTAATGCAAATCTAGAGCAAGAATTTCGATCTTGGTATAAAAATAGAAATTTGAAGTTGATCCAGGTTGCCTCCCTGGGCTCGATGATTATCTTTTTTGCTTTTGTTGGGCTTGATATTCTGACGCTTCCAGAATCTGTTTTAATGTGGAGCTTGCCAATCCGTTTAGGGATCGTGTGCCCAACGTTTTTCATGTTGTTTTTAGTGGCTCGAAATCAGCCTCGATATGAAAAGCTTCTTACTCCTTTGTCTGCTTTTTCTGTGATCGCTTCTGGGGGCGGCACTGTGGGTGTGCTTTTTGTGGCCCATAGTCATGGCATTCCTTTGCCATACGAAGGGCTGATAATCTTAATTACTTATCCTTATTTCTTTACTGCTTTGCTTTTTCCGCTTGCCTGTATAGGCGGGGTGAGTGTGCTGGTAATGTATGTCGGGGTGGAATATTTGTTAGGGATGCCATCGATGCAGTTGGTGTATCAGGCGTCGTTTTTATTGACCATGAATGTGATTGGCATTGTCGGGTGTTATGTCTTTGAGCATGTCATGCGAGATAATTTTTTAACCAGCCAAATGCTGACTGAGTTTGCGCAAAAAGACCCGCTTACTGAGCTTTTTAACCGCCGGGCATTCAGCGATAATTATCATCGGATCTGGCGTCAAGCGGTCAGGGATAAAGTGCCATTAGCGATTATTCTGGCGGATGTTGATTACTTTAAAAATTATAACGATCTTTATGGGCATGTTCAGGGTGACGATTGCCTCAGAGAAGTAGCAAAAGTCATGAGCCATGCAGTGAACCGTCCTTTCGATATGGTTGCTCGTTACGGCGGCGAAGAGTTTGTGATTTTATGTTTTGATGCCCGAAAGAACTTTGCCGAAGAGCTTTCTGAAAACATACGTCGGGGGGTTTTTCATATGAACTCTAGCCATGAGGGGTCCGATGTCGCGGATCGAGTGACTATTACATTGGGCGGAATCGTAGCTGTTCCAGAAGCAAATTGTTTGCCTAACGAGTTTATTCGCTTAGCGGACGAGGCGTTATACCGAGCAAAGGAGGCGGGGCGAAATCAAGTCGCATTCGCTGAGAATAAGGTCGATGAAGACGGTGCCTTAAAAGTGAGTTTGGCGGTCAATGAGTCTGCGTCTGTATAAAAGTCTTGGATTGCGGCATGGGTATTACGTCCAGACTACGTTTAGCGCTAGTATTGAGTGGATTGTTGATTAAAAGCTAAAGATTGGATGATGCTTACATGACGAGTAATATTGTAGAAATTGGAGTGGCATCTGACTCTAGTGTGCTGAAAAAAAAGGAAAAGAAGGTCAAGAAGCTTAAGGGCGCACTGGATCGAGCGATGAAGGACACTTTTGCTCAAGCAAAGAAGCGAGAAACCGCTAAGAAAAGGAAAAAGGGCCCTAGAAAAAAGAAGCGATAGCGTTCAAGGCTTAATATTTAATTCTGTAAGAAATCAATAAACTCTGCAACTTTCTCCATTGCCTCCAATATATTTTCGTCGTAGGTTTTATTGCAGCCCGCTACGGGGTGAAGGTCATGGTTTGCTTTGGGAAGCCAGTGCAAGGTTGCTGTGCTGGATATGGCGTCTTCATTGATGGTGCCTTGCTGACCGTAGGGGTCATGGCTGCCTTGGATGATTATTGTAGGCGACTTCATTTTGAATAAATGGCTGATATCAAAAGGTTCTTGATTGTGTGGCAGTAAAAAGGGGTAGCCTAAACAAACTACGCCCCTAACGCCCATTTCATCTGCCACTTTAGCTGCGAAGTGCCCGCCGACTGACTTTCCGCCAATCACTAGCTTCTTAGGGTCTCCGAGCTCAGAGAGCACTTTTTTCCAGTCGTTGATGAGTAGGTCTAAGCAGTCGGGTCTAACCCGTTTGCCAGTAAGGCGCCGTTCTCTCATGTAAGGGAATTCGAAGCGCAGTACGCGAAAGCCATGGACCGCGATGCCATCAGCAACTCGGTCCATAAATGGGCTATCCATAGCTGATCCAGCACCGTGGGCGAGTACTAATGTGAGCCCCGTATTAGAGACTCCATTGACTAAAAAGTTTGTGGTTTGCACGATTAGTTTACGCGTTCGGTTGATCGGGCTAGCGAAATAAGGTGGCAGTGTGGACTGCGACCTTATTATTGAGTTTAGCTATAAATCCTTGTTCACCCACCATTATCGTTCGAACTTTTCGTGGCGTTTATCTATTGCGATACGCGGTAAAATAAGTACATGTCAGTCAGTGTGTTAGGGATTTCCTTGCAAAGCAGATTGACGAGCTTATGGTCTTTTTGTATTTCCGCGATGTCCTCCGACTCTACTAAGTCAGACGCTACCAGGATGGGCAGTGACATTTGAGCGACTAGCTCTTCGTCTCGCTCAAACCATTGCTCTTCTTTTAAGAATACACCTTGCATGAAGGCTGAAGCCCATAGCTGAATTGGGGATAAGAGCTCCTCTTCCGAAGATTCTTCCTTAACGGGTTGTTCGATATGAAGCGGGCACGGTGGAAGGACCTTTTGCCCTTGGTCAAGGCTTGTTTTGACGGATAGGGTGGTCTTATTAATGAGTGCCTGCAAGGGCTTGAAGTCGACTTGATCTTTGTCGACTTCGCCGTCAAAAATGAGGCCGTAAATGTCTTGTTCCTCTATTTGTTCTGGGAAGATGGCGATCGCACACATTAACCCGTGGCATTCCAATGCAGTAAAGGCATGTTCGTCGCCACAAGAGGTTAATAACGACTCTAATTGCTGCCATTCATCAGGGCTGAGGCAGTCGGCAGTAGCTTGATTCATAAAGGACTCAAAAGTGCTGATTTAAAGGAATTCTAATTCTATCATCCCAGTCAGCATAGTGTACCAATTGATGGGCAAAGCCATTGTGTTTATTGAGCCTAGTAAAGTGTTCGTGGTGTTCAGTTTATGGCCGAACTTTTTAAGGCTTAATTTGCTACTATACGTGCTTTATTCCCTTGATAGAGGTGTGATTTGATCCAGTCAGTAAAAGGCTACTTGGCCGTTTGGATGTTGAGAATGGTGAGTTGGCTGCCTTTTTCCGCTGGGCAAACACTCGGAATGACGATCGGGACTGTGATGTGGTGTTTGCCTACGCGTACCAAAAAGACTGTAGAGCAAAACCTTAAGGTTTGTTTCCCTAATATGGACGTAACGGAAAGAGACCGGTTGGTGTTTGATTCAATGCGTCACACGGGCATGTTAATGGTTGAAATGGCCATGGCGTGGTTTTGGCCGAGTAATCGAATACAAGATAGGATTATTCGGGTTCAAGGCAACGATTGTATTGACGACGCACAAGCCCGAGGGCAGGGCGTTATTGTTGCAGTACCTCATGTCGGAAATTGGGAGGTGCTTAATTTCTATATTGCGAACGCTTACCCCGGAGTGGCTATGTATCGTCCGGCTAAGCTTGCGCCGCTAGATAAAGTGATTCGAAAGGGGCGAGAGAAGGATGGTTTGCAAACGGTACCCACGGATATTCATGGCGTAAAATCAATGCTTAAAGCGCTTAAGCAGGGCCAGATAACGTATATTCTTCCTGATCAGGAGCCGAAATTAAAAGGCGGTACATTTGCGCCTTTTTTTGGTGAGTCCGCGCTTACCATGTCTTTGGTAAGTCGGCTGGTTCAAAAGACAGGTGCGCAAGTGGTGATGGCTTATGCGAAACGATTGCCTGCGCATCAAGGTTTTGAAGTGATCATTAAAAAGGCTTCTAATGGCATCGATGATTCAACGCTTGAGGCTTCATGTGCGGCTTTGAATGAGTCTGTGGAAATGTGTGTTCTGGATGCGCCCGAGCAATATCAATGGACCTATAAACGTTTTAAGCGTCGTCCGGATAATCAGCCAAAATTATACGTGTAAGTTCTTGAACTGGAGTGGCCGATAGAGTGCTTTCATTGCGTGAATCATTTGTTTATACCGTTCTGGTAAGTTCCCTCGATTAACTGGCAACGTTTACCCTCAGTGCTAAGCTTCTAAGTAGAAAGTGTCAGGACCTTATGGTGCTAGCACCTCAATAATAAAATCAAAGATTAATGACAGTTATAATTAGACCGTGTTTTTTTCGGGGGAGTTTGTGTCACGTATTAACGGAGTATTAGTGCTATGGCGGTTACGACCTCTTCCTCAGATGATGGGAAAGCCCTTACGATTGCAATTTCTGGTAATTTTGATTTCAACGTCGTACAAGATTTTCGTAAAGCATACGTAGGGATCGATAGTGCAGAGATTGACGTTACAATCGATATGCGCGAAGCAGAGTATATGGATAGTTCTGCCTTGGGCATGTTGCTTAATATGAAAAAACATCTCGGTGGTGACAGTGCTGATGTAAGAATCATTAACTGTAGACCACAGATTAAGAAGATATTAGATATTTCTAGATTCGATAAGAAGTTCAAAATCGATTAGTGAAATCGAGGGCGTAGCTAAGCTGTATAAAGTATAAGGCGCATTAAGAGGCGGTCTTATTAATAGACGCTTGAGTTGCAATAAAGTGTAGTTAAAGGCGATACGTCTATGAAAGTGTTAGTCGTAGATGACATGAGTGCAAACCGTAAACTTCTAGTGTGGATGCTAGAGGATGAGGGGCATGAAGTTATTGAGGCTGAAAACGGTAAGCAAGCTTTTGATTCCTTTGTACAGGAAAGTCCAAATCTGGTGTTAATGGACGTTATGATGCCTGTCATGGACGGCTACGAATCCGCTAAATTAATTAAGCAGCACACGGGTGACGTTCATGTCCCGGTGATCTTTTTAACCGCGCTCAATGATGAGGAATCCTTGTCGCGCTGTTTAGCCAGTGGTGGGGATGATTTTCTAACGAAGCCCTTCAATGAGCATATTCTGCAAGCCAAGATTAGTGCTCATACCCGTATCCAAGATTTGAATCAGCAAATCACCGAGAAAAACCAAGAGCTACTGTTTCATCACTTACAGACTAATCGTGAGCATGAAATTGTTGAGCATGTGTTTTCCAACGCAATCAATGCGAGTTTTTGGGATAGCGGCAACATTGAATATTATATGTCTGCCATGTCGGCGTTTAACGGTGATTTGTTGCTTTCCGCGCCCAGTCCAAGTGGCGGCTTATATGTCTTGCTCGGGGATTTTACCGGGCATGGCCTTTCAGCGGCTATTGGTTCGTTACCTGTTTCTCGGGCATTTTTTGCCATGTCAAAGCAGGGGTTAACTATTGGTGATATTGCTGAAGAAGTGAATAGCCAGCTTGTTCAGTTGTTACCTGATCATATGTTTTGTGCAGCCACCTTGTTGGAACTTAATTCGTCTGGGGACGAGATTACTCTCTGGGCAGGGGGCTTGCCGGATGGCCTTTTAGTGTCTTGCGAAGGTGAAATAAAAGGCATGATCGTCTCTCAGCATATGCCGCTGGGTGCCTTGGAGACTAGAGAGTTTGAGCGCGATGTCAAAGTGCTCAGGGTGTCCAAAGGGGATCGAATATTCTTGCATACCGACGGGATCATCGAGTCTAACAATGGTAACGGCGAGATGTTCTGTACCGAGCGTTTTGAGGGCATGTTTAAAAAGAACTGTTTCTCCGAAGGCGTTAGCTTCGTTGACAAGGTGATAGGTCGGTTAGAGGAGTTTACCGGCGGTGGCAATCAGGACGATGACATATCATTGGTTGAGTTGTTGTGTCAGCCCGTTACAGGCGTTACCTGTGTAAGGGATGAGAATGCGACGCTTCTAGAAGATGCGATTCCGTGGACTATAAATATTAATTTAGGACCCGATCAAATGCGGGTGGGCGACCCCATTTCTCGAGTGGTGGAGATGATGGGCGCGGCGGTCGGATTGGCCGAACATAAAGACTACGTTCATACGGTATTGACTGAAATGTACGCCAACTCTTTGGATCACGGCATCCTAGGGCTGGATTCCGCGTTAAAGAAGACCGAACAAGGTTATCAAGATTATTATCAGCAGCGCTCAGTGCGCATTGCTGAGCTGAAGAGTGGCACGATTGAAATCAATCTTGAGTTTAAGCCCGCTAAAGGTGGGGGCGATGTGTTTTTAAAAGTTAAAGATTCAGGGAAAGGGTTTGAATTCGATAACCTTGTCGAGGTGGACGAAGAGGACTCCTTTGGTCGTGGACTGCCGTTGATTTACTCTTTATGTGAGGATGTGAAGTACAGTGATGGTGGTTGTACGATCAATGCTCGCTACAACCTAAGAGCCTAATTCCAGGCCAAATCTTAGCGGGGGTAGTAAATAGTCAATAAATACAATGATGTAAGCTGTCTCTTGTAGAAGCCCTGAACCGTTGGAATGTGTCCTATCTGGCCATAAGGCGTTGGTAAATGAGTAGAAACACGCACCAAACAGTTGGTTTCCTTAAGGGAAGCATATACACTTGCGCGCACCGCTAAAACGACCGTTTGAATCACTCAACCCCTGGCCTACTTGACTCTATCTATAAGTCTGGCGTGGGCGAGAAAACAAGTGAGGCGGAAATTGAAGCAGTTGATTTTTAACCAGTTGATAGAAAGCATGTAATTTGAGGATGAGCTTATGTCCGAGCAGGCAGCAGAACAACTTTTTGATTTAACTCTTACTGAAGAGCAACGAATCACCCGTGAATCCGTAATTCGATTTGCCGAAGCAGAGCTTCGTGCAATTTCTCGTGATGCCGATGAAGCAGCACAAGCACCCGAAGGATTTTACAATAAAACTATGGATTTAGGCTTAAGCATTATGCCTATCCCTGAGAATTGCAGTGGCGCAGGTATGCCCCGTTCTCCTATATCTAACGTATTAAACGCTGAAGATTTAGGTAAAGGCGATATGTCTTTAGCTCTWGGCGCGTTGACTCCTCTWGGGTTTGTTAACACCGTAATTGATAACGGTACTGCAGCTCAACAAGAGAAATATCTGACTCCTATCGCTTCAGAAACTTTTGTTGCTGCAACAGTTGCTTTGATGGAGCCTCGCGCTACATTCGAGCCTTCTGAATTACAAACTACTGCTGTTAAAGACGGCGGTGATTTCGTGCTAAATGGCGAAAAATCCATGGTTGCACTTGGCGGAAGCGCTAAGTTCATCCTTGTTGTTGCAGAGCTAGATGGCAAAGCAGCTGGATTCATCGTTGAGCAAGGCGCTGAAGGCCTTAGCACTGAACGTGAAGAGTTCATGGGCCTACGTTCTGTTGAACTAAGCCGTGTAAAACTTGAAAACGTTAAAGTAGCTGCTGCAGCGAAGCTTGGCGAAGACGAGCAAGAGTTCAACCTAGAGAGATTATTAGATCTATCTCGCTTAGGTGTTTGCGCAATGGCTTTGGGCGCCTGTGAAGCAATGCTTGAATACGTTACTGAATACGCCAATGAGCGTATCGCATTCGGCGAGCCTATCTCTAACCGTCAATCAGTAGCTTTCATGGTAGCTAACATCGCTATCGAACTTGAAGCGATGCGTTTGATGGTATATCGCGCAGCTTCTCGTGCTGAACAAGGTTTAGATTTCCATAAAGAAGCTTATCTAGCACGCGTTTTGTGTGGAGAGAAAGCCATGGAAATTGGTAACAACGGTGTTCAAATACTGGGTGGACATGGCTTCATTCGTGAGCACATGGTTGAGCTTTGGTATCGTAACCTACGAGCTGTTGCAATTTTAGACGGCGCTTGCGCTATCTAAGGCCTGGTTGGAAATAACCTAATATTTGTTTAATTAGGAAGTTTCTATGATCGATGCTAATTTAAGAAGTGAGATTAACTAAATGATAAATTTAGAATTATCACCAGGTCATGAAAATATTCGCAATATGATTCATGGCATGGGTAAATCCATGATCCGCCCTTTGGCAAGAAAGTACGACAGCGCTGAGCACGTTAAGCCAGTTGAGTTGGAAAATCTTGGCAAAATGATGGACCAAATGGGCGGCGGTGGTAACCCCATGGCTGACGCATTAGGCGGCGGCAAGAAGGACGAAGGCGGCACTAAAATCAAAAATGGCGGCCAGATGATGGGCGTTATTGGTGCGATGGAAATGTGTTGGGCATGTACTGGCCTAACCATGGCGATTCCTGGCATGGGCTTGGGTAACGCTGCCATTTCATCGGTTGCTACTGATGAACAGAAAGAACGTTTTGGTAAAGTATTTGCTGCGATGGCAATTACTGAGCCAGGCACTGGTTCTGACTCCGCTAACATCTCCACGACTGCTGTTTTAGACGGCGACGAATGGGTTATTAACGGCGAAAAAATCTTTGTTACTGACGGCGCTTACTGCACACACGTTGTGGTTTGGGCGACTCTAGACAAAGAAATGGGCAAAGCGGCGATCAAATCGTTTGTAGTGCCTAAAGATGCACCCGGTCTAGAAGTGGTTCGTCTTGAGAAGAAAATGGGTATCCGTGCGTCTGACACGGCTGCTATTACCTTCACTGACTGCCGTATCCCTAAAGATAACATCTTAGGAAACCCTGAAATTGCAAAAACTGCTGAAGAACGTAAAAAAGCGTTCGGTGGCGTAATGCAAACATTCGACAACACCCGTCCAGGTGTTGGCGCGATGGCGGCAGGTGTTGCTAAAGCTGCATTAGACATGACTAAGGATATTCTTGCTAAAGAAGGCATCACGCCAACTTATGACAAGAACCTTTTCAATACGTCTGCAATTGAAGCTGAGCTATACAGAATGGAAGCGGATTACGAAGGTGCGCGACTGTTAATTATGAAAGCTGCGTGGATGGCCGATAATAAACAGCCTAACTCCAAAGAAGCTTCTATGTGTAAAGCCAAAGCCGGTCGTGTAGGCAGCTACATTACTTTGCGTTGCGTTGAAATCTGCAGCAGCTTAGGTTATAGCGAAGAGCACCTACTTGAGAAGTTTGCTCGGGATTCTAAAATCCTCGACATCTTCGAAGGTACTCAGCAAATCCAGCAACTTATCGTGGCTCGTCATCAATTAGGCAAATCCTCAAAGGACCTTAAATAATGATTAATCTCGAGTTGTCTCCTGGATTGGAGAACATCAAAGGCATGGTGGGTGGTCTCGCCAAGCAAATGATGCGACCTATTTCCCGGAAATACGATAAGCAAGAGCACGATGAGCCGACTGAATTGGCGATGTTTGGCCAAATGATGGGCGGCATGGGCGGAAGCAAAGGTAAGAAAGGTGGTTCTTCCGACCCCATGGGTGCGATGTTATCTGGTGGCGATGATACCGATAGCACGACCATTAAAAATGGTGGTCAGATGATGGCTTGTGTAGCGACTGCGCAAATGGCGTGGGGCTGTACTGGTTTGATGCTTGCGATTCCAGGTCAAGGCCTAGGAAATGCAGCCATTGCGTCTGTTGCTACTGATGAGCAGAAAGAGCGTTTCGGTAAAGTGTTTGCGTCTATGGCAATCACTGAGCCTGGCACYGGTTCTGACTCCGCTAACATTTGCACTACTGCTACTTTAGACGGTGATGAGTGGGTTATTAACGGCGAGAAAATCTTCGTTACTGACGGCAGTCGTTGTAGTCACATTGTAGTGTGGGCGACACTTGATAAAGGTATCGGAAAAGCGGCGATTAAATCGTTTGTAGTACCCAGAGAAAACCAAGGCGTTGAAGTCGTGCGTCTTGAGAAGAAAATGGGTATTCGTGCTTCTGATACTGCAGCCATCACGTTTACTGATGCGCGTATCCCCAAGGACAACATCCTAGGCAGTGCGGAAATTGCAAAAACAGCTGAAGAACGCAAAAAAGCGTTCGGTGGCGTAATGCAAACTTTCGATAACACGCGTCCGATGGTTGGCTCTATGTCTCTTGGTGTTGCTAGAGCGGCATTGGATGAGTTAGCTGAGATTCTTGAAAAAGAAGGCGTTGAGCCAGGTTATGTTAAGAACCTGTTTAACTCCACTGCTATTGAAGCTGAAATTTATCGAATGGAAGCTGATCTAGAAGGCGCACGTTTGTTGATCATGAAAGCCGCGTGGATGGCTGACAACAAATTGCCGAACTCTAAGAACGCTTCTATGGCAAAAGCAAAAGCAGGTCGTGTAGGTAGCTATGTTACTTTACGATGTGTTGAGCTAGCTAGCAGCATTGGCTACAGTGAAAATCAACTGTTGGAGAAGTTTGCACGTGATTCGAAGATACTTGATATCTTTGAGGGCACTCAGCAGATTCAACAATTGATCGTAGCTCGACAAGTGTTAGGTAAGTCTTCTAAAGATCTTAAATAACTTTTTCGAGTTGTGAAGCCCGCTCTTCGGAGCGCGGCAAAAAAAAACCCTGGCTATGGCCGGGGTTTTTTTTGCCTGCTGTTTTTTAAATGAGAATTTTTCTAATGCCGTTAGTGCTTTGTTTTAGGCTTGGCGTTAGCTTTTTTTTTACGGTGGATTCATTTAATCTATTTTCCATAATTATCTGGGTAAATTAAAGGGGGGTGATACGGGTCTCTTATTTCTAAGTTTATTTTTAATAATTATAAAAATATAAATCTGCTCAGTTAACTTTTGTTGAGGCTTGGTGCTCAACTTTTATATTTTGGATGGAAAAAATTACACAGCTTAACTTGAGTGGTCATTGAGTTGGTTAGTTATTGATCGGTGCGGATCGAGTGCTTGAAAATTAAGATCGATGGTGGGCGGTAGGCGAGAATAATTAAAAAAAAATAGATAAATTAGATTGAAGGTTAATTTAACCGGAGCGCTATTTCGATAGGCCGTTTAACCGGGTGGTATAAAACCGAGTTGCAGCTAGAAGGATTTTTTGATTTCAAAGACTGTCCAGGAGTAGTTCAGAATATGAAATTTCAGGATTTAGTGGCAAGACCAGTCGCGGTGAAGTCGTTATCGCAGATTAAAGTGCTTGAATACGGGGATTTGCTGGTTAGCGTACTCAATGAGTACGGCGTGAAATTTGTTTTTGGGATTCCTGGGGGAGGAATTGAACCACTTTATAATGCTATGGCTCGCAGTGAAAAAAAAGGAGGACTAAGGCCCGTAGTATCACGGCATGAATCGGGGGCTGCGTTTATGGCCGATGGTTACGCTAGGGAAAGCGGAAAATTAGGGGTTTGTTGTACCACTACAGGACCCGGAGCAACCAATATACTAACCGGGGTGGCGAGTGCGTATGTCGATGAGACCCCAATGTTAGTGTTAACTGGACAGACTCGACAAACCAGTTTTGGCCGAGGAGCTGCGCAGGATTCATCGTGTGATGGGGTGGATATTGTCGCTATGTTTAAACATTGTACCCAATACAACACGTTTGTTTCACATCCCGATCAGTTAAAAGAGAAGCTGATGAAAGCAATCTCAATCGCAACAGGCAGTAGACCTGGACCTTGCCATTTAAGTCTACCTCTGGATTTGTTGAGTAGCCCTGCGAATGATGGTGATTTTGATGGTCGGTTAGCGCCGTTATCATTTAGAGCACCGGTTCCCGAGCCGAATGTAATGAATACATTAATTAGAAATGTAAGGAAAGCCAAAAAGGGTGTGCTTGTTTTAGGTCCAGGTGCTGAAGGCGCTACAAACGAAATTATTCAATTCGCAGAGCAGCTGGATTGGCCGGTAATTACAACGCCAATGGGCAAAGGACTTGTATCCTGTGATCATCCTTTATATTTTGGTGTGTTTGGTTTGGCGGGACACCAATCCGCTTCGAAGGTTTTAGCGGATGACGCAATTGATACGGTGATTGTGATTGGTTCTGTTTTAGATGAGCCCGAAACCCAGAGCTGGAGTGCTCAGGGGCTGTTAACTAACAAGCTTATTCACATAGACAGTAACGAGCTCCATTTTTGTCGTTCTACCATGGCGAAGCAGCACGTTTGTGGAAGTCCTAAATTTATATTTCAAGCGATGATCAAACGGCTTAGTAAAGGCGCGGGGATTCCCTCATTAAAAAACTTAGGGGTTAATGCCAATGTTGAATATGTGAATGATCCTTTTCAATCAGTTTCAGGTGACGTGCGCATACCGCCCCAACGTTTATTTTCTGAGTTAAGTCTTAAAGCGCCGAAAGATACGCGTGTTGTTGTGGATATCGGTAATAGTTTTCTGTGGGGGATTCATTATTGGCAATGCCGGCATGATCACGCTTTGTCGAAAAATATCTTTAGGATGGGCTTGGGTTTTGGCTCGATGGGCTGGGGGATTGGTGCCGCTATTGGCACCGCCATGGCTGAGCCCAATGCGCCTATTATCTGCTTCACCGGCGATGGCAGTTTGTTAATGAATGGGCAGGAGATTAGTACTGCGGCCCAGGAACGTTTGAATGTTTTATTTGTTGTGCTTAACGATCAGTGTTTAGGCACGGTCAAGCACGGTCAGCGTTTAGCGCACGCGGAAGAGACCTCGTTTGAGTTGCCAGATGTTGATTTTGCTATGCTCGCGCGCGCTTGCGGTGTTGAAAGTCGTTCGATTGCTTCGGTCAGTGAGCTGATGGATGTAGATGTTGTTGAGATCTTCGAGGCGCCTGGACCGTACCTGCTTGAAGTGCTCATTGACGCTGAGCAGGTGCCACCGATGGGCGCGAGAATGTCAGCCATTAATAACGACCGATAGGCAAAAGCACATGGATAACAATATTTATTCGACTTTTTGGCAGGAAAATGCCCAGAAGGAAAACCCATTCATTGCAGAGGAATGTTTTTGTTACGGGTATAACGTTTATGACGATGTGCTGCCTAACGGCAGCTCAGCGGAGTTTATTTTGTTGCTCTTTAGTCAAGGGCAGAAGCCCTCTGTTATGGCGTCGGCGTTATTTGATAAGTTGACATTGTTTCTGGCAAACCCAGGGCCGCGTGATCCTAGCGTTCATGCGGCGATGTGTTCGGCCGTGAGCAAAACCACTGCTACGGCTGTGCTGACGTCTGCGCTAGCGGTAGGCGGGGGCTTGTTGGGCGGTGGGCATGAAGTACCTTATGCGATGAAGCAGATTTCTGAATGGCGAAATAAGGGGATTCCCACGACTATTGAGGCTCCAGAGCAAGATTGTGTGGATGTATGGCTGCCATTTGAACATGTACCCGGCTTTGCGCCTAACGAAGATCGATTGTCTCGGCCGTTAGCGCAAGGCCTAAGCGTTTTATCGAAGTGTTCTGAAAGAGGCTATTTGCAATGGTTAAGCGAACATCAAGCTGAACTGCAAAAAATAATTGGCTACCCAGTGGCGACCAGTGGTTTGGCGGCGGCGGCGTTTTTGGATTTGGGTATAGAGGCTTATATCGCTGAACAATGTTACATGATGATGCGGTTACCTGGTGTTATCGCGCATGCGCATGACCAACATCAACTTGGGTTCCAAAAATTCCCGTTTTTTCATGACAGTTTGGAGCTAGAAGATGATCCTGGGGCGTTTAAAGGAGAAGTGGCATGAAAGGGCATGAGCGAATTTCTGAATTTGAGAACTGCATTAAAACTAAAATGGGGGCTGCATTTGGTGGCGATCGGGTGGTCTTTCGAGGGCACGATCTCCATCATGAATTAGCCGATATGGATTGGATGGAGTTTTATGTCTTTGGTATTACAGGCAAGCGATTCCCCAAACCAGTCATTGAGCTGCTTAATTTTTTCTGGGTTTGCACAAGTTACCCAGACCCTCGAATTTGGAATAACCGCATTGTTTCCTTGGCTGGCGCTAATCGTTCAACGGGCACACAGGCCTTGTCCGCAGGGCTAATGACCTCGGAAGCCGGGATTTATGGTCATCGTCAGAGCGTCAAAGCGGTAGATTTCTATCAGCGCTTAACGACCGCTATAGATAAAGGCGAAGAGCTGGAGTGCTTTGTCGCTGAGGATATGAAAACTAGACGAATGATTCCTGGCTACGGTCGCCCCATGGCAAAGCTCGATGAGCGAGTTCCTGCGGCGGTAAAGAAAATAAAGTCGCTYGGCCTGGACCATGGCCGATGTTATGAGCTTTGTTTTGAGGTGGCAGGAATCGTACAGAGAAAGTGGCGTATGAATATGAATATCGCCAGCTTAGGTGCTGCGAAGATCACTGACCTGGGGTTCWCCACTTCTCAATATCTTCTTTTTATGTACCCATGTTTCTTGGCAAGTATGACGATGCTCTATCAGGAAGCAATCGAGAAGCCTGAGGGAGGCGTGTTACCTGTACGGTGTAATAGCCTGGTTAATACTGGGGAGCATGTTGTTAGGCCCTGGCTTGATGCGACATAACTGTGGTTCGCACTGGATTCGGCTTCTTGAGTCGGGTGGTTTTTGATTGATGCGAACGTCTGGGTAGTGGGTGCGAAGTAGTGGGCTGGCATGCTGTTTTATTAAAGGAAATGTGACGGGGTTTGCGGTGCGGCACGGATGATTGATGTAGTGGTTGTTGAGTTTGTTCAAGCTGTTAGGAATGCTTGGCTTTATTAGAGTTAAAATCGCGGGGCAAGGATGTTTCGAGCGGCTCGCAGTAAAAAGGAATTTACTGTCAGGTAAGAAAGGGTTTGATGATTTACAGCGGACATAGTTTAATGCGTTACAGGGCTGAATAAACAGGTTAGTAAAGCTTGTGAATATTGGGTTCTGAGAGACTTAATTTGGTTTGTGGGGTAGTCCGCCACATCCTTTCGCTTCGAAAGACGGTGAAAGGTTTGTGATGGTGCCGGACAGTGGGTGGAAGGCTGTATTTATGGGTAGGTTTGATCTTAAACGGGTTGTTCGCCGGTTCTATTATGAGTTGGCTTTATCTTCGGGTATAACTTTTGCTGCTGTTGCCGGAGGTGGCTTGATCGCGACAAATGCCTCAGCCGCTGTCCCTGAAGTTAAGGACGAACAATTTTTGGAGCAGGCCTATGGCAATAGCAAATACATCTCTATTGCAACAGGAACTCAGCAGTTGATTCATAACGCTCCTGCTACCGCCACTATCATCACTAGGAATGATATTGATGCCTTGGGTGCTTTGTATTTAGAGGATGTTTTAGAAACGGTGCCCGGTTTACATGTGACGCACTCTTCCTCGAATTTCCCTCCTGTCTATCAAATAAGGGGTTTGACCGCTCAAGTCAATCGGCAGGTGTTGATCCTGTTGGATGGTTTGCCAACTCGACAATACTATTTAGCTGACCAAGGTCGTTCAGGCGGAGGTTTTCCGCTTCATGGGGTGCAGCGGATTGAAATAATACGTGGCCCGGGTTCGGCATTACACGGTGCTGATGCGTTCAGTGGTGTAATCAATATCGTCACTAAAGGAATTGATAGTCAGTCGGCGGAAATAAATTTTAATGTTGGCTCTTTCAATCGCAAAGGCGTCAATGGCGGTTTTACACTAGAGGCAGGCCGATTAAATGGAGCGATTAACCTAGGCTATGAGGAAGTAGGTGCTAGCGGTGTAAAGATTAGGGCCGATCAACAATCTATTTCAGATCAATTGCTGGGGACTAGCGCATCACTTGCGCCCGGCGAATTCGATGATGCAATGAAAGTGCTGGATCTTTATTTGAAGTTAGAATTCGATGGATGGGAATTAAACACATCTATTCTTGATCGCTCAGAAGTAGGCCTCGGTGCAGGAGTAGGGGGTAGCTTGAATTCGGAGGGGGACTCGAGCACCACTCGCTACACAGCGCAAGTCAGCAAAGATTTCCTTAATGTTTCTGCAGGGCTAGATGTGGGGCTGAAGTTTTCCTATGTAGGTTATAACGAGTTTGCGCGATTTTTTATTGTGCCTAAAGGGGCGGCAGTACCTACGCCGGAAGGGCTCGTTTTTCTCCCGGATGGGTTGTATTCTGAGCCGGAGTTTAAAGAGGCGCACCTGAAATCGGATATTGATTTTACCTATTCAGGGTGGTCAAAGCACCAGGTTAAAGTAGGCGTAGGCGTCGAACAAGGAAAGTTATTCGATTCGGCTGAAAGACGGAATTATGACAATCAATTTAGACCGTTAGCAGAGTTAACGGTTTTTGAAAATGAACAAGCATTCATCGAAGAAGAGCAGCGTGTCAGTCGCTATCTATTTCTTCAGGATGAATGGAATCTTGCGGCCGATTGGACGCTTACCTCGGGGATTCGGTGGGATGACTATTCTGATTTTGGTACAACGGTTAATCCTCGCCTAGCGCTGGTGTGGCAGTTGGACTACGATTTTACCGCAAAATTTCTTTATGGACGGGCCTTTCGGGCACCGTCGCTGGCGGAGTTGTTTCTGAAAGATAATCCAATTCTGGTTGGGAATAAGGACTTAGAGCCTGAAGAACTGGAGACGCTTGAGTTCGGATTAAGTTACTTGGGCCTGCCTTTTTATGAGTTGGCGGTGAATGTTTTTTATTATAAGACCGATAAACTGATTCAAGAAACTCAAAACACGACGACTAATTTAAATAGTAGTTCGGGCCGCGGTTTGGAAATGGAGGCGGTCTACTACGCAAACAGCGTTGTCTCCTTAGAGGGAAACTATTCGTATCAAACGTCAAGTGTGGTTGATACCGCTGAATCGTTTGGCGGCGCTCCAGAGCACCAAGCCTACGTTAGAGCTGACTTCAAAATTAATGGTCATTGGAATGTCAGTGTGGATGCTAATTGGGTTTCTAGCCAGGCTATAGTTGTGGCGAATCCCAAATTTGGCTTTCCTTCGGAGAAGGATAAGTTGGATGCTTTTAGTAGCGCAAATATTAATATTAATTATCTGTTTGGGTCGAAATACCGAGTGGGTTTGAACGTTAGGAATCTATTGAATAGCAAGCGAGTTGATGCCACGGATCTAACGGGTCTGCTGCCCGATCACTTGCCGCTAGTAGGACGTACTTTTGTGGCGAGTTTTTCGGCGCAAATATAGAACACAAAATATCTATATTTAATATCGAATTAATAGATTTAAAATATAGGTGTGGTTTTGTGGGTAGGCTAGAGGTTCATTGGATCATAAATTGATCGTAAGCTGAACGCTTTATTACATTAATCTGTGCTAACGAGGAAGGCGCTGGTATGTGTTGTAGACTCTTTCTTGGTTTGATGGTTTCTCTATATGCAATTGGATTTGTAGGGAATGCGTCGGCAGAAAGTAATGAAASGTTTGTATGGTACCCAGTTTTAGCGGAGCCTTATTCAGAGGTTTTTGAAGAGATTTTGGGTGGTATTCAGAATGGTTCCGGTGGCGCGGCCATAGAGGTGCCTTTAAAGCCGCTCAGTGATTTAGTACAGGTAGTTGAAAAAAAAGTGGGGTCGAGTAAGCCCGTAATTTTGCTGGGGCATCAGGCGATCTCCTTGGCGAGCCAGTTTGATCAGGGGTATCAGTTTATAGCGGGTGCTGCTTATGACTTCTCACCCAAAGATAATTTCGTTTTTATTAGTTATCATCCATCGCCGAAAATAATTTACCACCATTTGAAATCGTTGTTCCCGAAAATTAATGTTTTATATGTGGTTTTTAGTCAGCAGGGTAATGATTGGGTCAAGTCAGTGGCATTGTCTGATGCCCGTGATTCAGGTATCGAGTTGGTTGTGATTGAAAAACACAATTTGCGTGAAAGCGCCAAAGCGATCCGTGGTGTTATGGAAGACATTAATCCTGAAACAGAGGCGATTTGGGTTGTTCCTGACCGTGCGGTAATCGATGACAAGGTGATTGTGCCGTATTTGTTGCGCGAAGCGTGGAAGAAGAAGGTGGTGGTAATCTCAAATAGTATTGCTCATGTCGATCGAGGGATGTTGTTTGCTTTGTATCCCGATAACGTAAAGCTTGGGGAGTTAATGGTTGAAATCTCTGATCAGTTGGTGGCTGAGACCTATAAAGGACCCAGGGTGCAGACCTTAAATAGATTAAAGTACGCGATCAATGTGCGAACCGCTAAGCATTTAGGTCTAGATTTAGATCAAGCTGATTTGAGTCGCTATCAATTGGTGTTTCCGCAACGATAGGTTAATCATATAGATTATGAAGTTTGGCTTAGAAAGAATAACAACAGCAAGGTTCTCGTTGCAAGTGATGCTGTTATTTGTATTTCCATTTACGGTCACTTTTTTATTGGCTTTTATATTAATGGTGGAGACTTTTGGAGATGAAACTACAGGCCATTATTTGAAACAAGGCAAATTTATATCCAACGTTTTGGCTAAGCAAAGTGCTTTGTCTATCCTATATGGCAGTGGTAAAAGTGCAGCCGAGGTTGGCGAGGCGATATTGGAACAACCGTTAATCGATCAAATTGCTATATTTGAAAAAGACGGTACGTTATTGCATCAGCAAGGACAGGCGCATTCATGGCGAAAGGTGCTTAGTGTTAAAGAGATTACTACTCAGGTAAAAGAGGGACGCTTAGAATGTCAAAATGACAATTATTGGCAGTTTTTAACGCCCGTGATTATCAGTAATTCTCCTGATGTTTTAGGCGGCTTGGGGATAAAAAGCGCTGAGCAAACGATTGGCTATGTTCGGGTGTTGATGAGTAAGTCCGAGCTGCATCGAGTGAAGCGAAACTTTATTATCAACGCACTGATTTTTTCAACATTGGCTGCGTTGGTGTTTGTATTGGTGGTGAGCAAGTTAACCAAGCAGTTGACTGTACCGTTAAGGGAACTTTCGGAAGCAATGTCGGGTTTTGGTGAAGAGAAGACAAAGTTTGAGCCGCCTGTACATGTGGCAAAGGAGATTGGTGACATAGGCAGAGCCTACAATGAAATGATGCGGGCGCTTGAGGAACGAGAGCGCGAGTTAGAGTACGCAAGGGATTCTGCGATCGGGTATGCTCAGGCGAAATCTCAATTTGCTGCTAATGTGAGCCATGAGATTCGAAGTCCGCTCAATGGAATATTAGGTACGTTAAACTTGTTGGCGTGCATGGACCCTCAAGAGGAGCAGCTTGAATACATCCAGTTGGCCCAAGAGTCGGGTGACCAATTAATTTTTCTGATTAACGATATTCTTGATTATTCCAAAATGTCGGCCCAGCAGATGCCTGTTGAATCAGAAGACATCGATTTACAATTAATTCTAGAAGATATCATTTCCCTTCAAGCGGGTACGCCGCAAGCTGAGGGGCTGGAGTTAGTTTGTTTGTTTGAAAATAATGTCCCTGCTCGCGTGTTAGGCGATGCCGGCCGGTTTCGCCAACTGTTTAATAACCTAGTTAGTAATGCCGTGAAGTTTACAGAACGCGGTGAAGTTAAAGTTCAGGCGTATTTGGTTAGCGAGAGTGAGCATTCGGTTGATATTCAATTCAGTGTGACAGACTCTGGAATCGGCATCTCTCCCGATGATCAGCAAGGAATTTTTGACCCGTACTCTCGTAAATGCGTCAACAACGGAGGCAGTTATGACGGCACCGGCTTAGGCCTGGCAATCTGCAAGCAGATCGTGGAATTGTTGGCGGGTAAGATATCGGTTCACAGCGAATTGGGTGCAGGCAGTGAGTTTTGTGTGGGTTTAACCTTTAAAAAAGTGGCCTCTCAAATGCCTGTTTTTAAGGGCTTGGCTGATCGTATTAAGCTTCGTGTGCTTATTGTTGCGCCTCCTGGTTCGGCTGCACTCGTGTTGGAGAGTTTTTGTAAGCGGCACGAGCTGATTTATCAGTGGACTCCGAATCCTTATTCGCTGAACGATTTGTTGAGCGTTAAATCTTATTCTAATGCTGAGACGGACCTAGATGATGTTGGCGAAACATGGGTGTGGATGAATTGGCCTCAGGTTACGCTCGATGGTTTATTGAACCAGCTAGAGGATAAGAAAAATRCCGGACAATTGCGGCCATGYCGGTTCGTATCTTTTCAGCGYCAGGGRCTTGGGGCTGAAATGTCACTTCATAATCTATTTGAAAACTGTATAAACAAGCCGATTCGGAGGGGCGCGTTGGAGAGCCTGTTTGATGAATCGATGTTATCGTTAACGCGCGCGCGCAATCAGGGGCATGCCTTATCGCATGACGATGATAATAATTATCAGGCTGACTCATTTAAAGCCTCATCTAGGGAGGCGCTTGCATATGACGGTGCCAAGATATTGGTGGTAGAAGACAATCTAATTAATCAAAAGGTCGCTTTGGCGACGCTCAATACTTTGGGCCTGCATGCGGATGTGGTTAATGATGGCGGCTTAGCGTTGAAAGCGATAGAAAAGAAGCGTTATGCGCTGATATTAATGGATTGTCAGATGCCGGTTATGAACGGTTATGAAGCAACMCGAAGGATCCGGAAATTGGAAGCAAGCTTTAATCATACGCCGATCGTGGCGTGGACTGCTAATGTTACTCCGGTAGAGCGTCAGCGATGTATTGATTGCGGTATGGATGACTTTTTGGCAAAGCCCTTTAAACGGGGTCAATTGGTGGATATTCTAAGGCGTTGGCTTTCTGAACCCGCAGTTTAAAAGCGGGTTAATATTAATCTTGGGTGTTTCGGGCCAAGTTAGAAACGGTTCGCTTGAGAGTCGTCTGGGGACTAGTTCCTCTATTTTATTCCTCTGCCTTAATGTTTACTTAGCCCCAGCAAAAGGAATTGAGGAAAAGACGCAGTAAATAGGGATAGCGAAAAGGGTTAGTCAGTTACCGCTTTAAAGAAGTCTGAAAATAATAAATGTAACGGGTGCAAATAGAGTCGGTTAGTTATGAATTTAGGGCAAGTAGATCTTAATTTATTAGTGTATTTAGATGTTTTATTGCGTGAAAAAAACGTCACCAAGGCGGCGGAGCATTTAGGCATTACTCAACCAGCAATGAGTAATGGCTTGAGGCGCTTGCGTGAGCTGCTCGGAGACCCGGTGTTGGTRCGGTCCAGYCAGGGCATGACGCCCACTGAACGWGCGTTGGAGATGCAGCCTCGTCTGCGGCAAATATTGGCAGATTTGCAGCTGGTTTTGGATCCGGGGCAGGATTTTGAACCGCTCAATAGCCATCGGGTGTTTCGTATTATGGCCTCTGATTATGCTGAAGCTACGCTGGTACCTCGATTGACTAAAATCCTAAGAGAGCTTGCGCCTGATTTGGTGCTGGACTTCCTAACGCCGTCGGATGTGAGTTACCGAGACATGGAGCAGGGCAAGGTTGATATTGCGATCAATCGGTTTAATGAAATCCCGCAATCGTTTCACCAGATTACGGTTTGGAACGACAGCTTTTCCTGCCTAATAAGCCGTGATAACCCGGTGCTAGACGATTTTAATTTAGAAAGCTATTTGGCCGCCCAACATATATGGGTGAGCAAAACCGGCATGGGCGTAGGTTTTGGGGTCAACCCGGATAAATCAGGGGGCTTGGGCTGGATTGATCAAGCGCTGGATCTGCGCGGTGTTAAACGTAAAATCAGTATTTTTACTCGCCACTATCAAATGCCGGCGCTGATTGCGGAAAGTAATGACTTGGTCGCTACGCTGCCGACKCGGGTCGCTCAATTGCAGGACTCCAACCCTAAACTAGTGATTCTCCCACCCCCTTTTGAGATCCCTGATTTTGAATTAAAAATGGCATGGAGTCCGCTGCTGCAACATAGCTTGGGACACAAGTGGTTACGGGGGCTGATTGTTAAGGTGGCTAACGATATAGTGTCCGGAGATGAAGCTTCGCTAACCGCCTAGTTATCCTTACGCTGGAGCTGTCGGGAGAGCGAATTGGCTTTTGAATCGCTCTGTGCCCGTGTTTTGAGCTTTCTTCGACACTGTTTTGGCGGTGTTTCAATAAGCCATACCTATGTATGGCAAGAAATTCCTCATTCTCATTCTGTTTAAGTTTCTTTCTGAGCAAGTAGTWGCGCTTGGCGAATGAATTCAGTTCCAATATTGTGTAGAATACGCGCCCGAACTACGGGGATAGACACGGCTTAGGTCTATTCTTGTTGAGGATGAGTCATTGCCAAACTTTGGCGTGGTTTAGACTTATAGATTAATTTATCCGACGATAAGTGTGAGGCAACACCCCATGACAAAGCGCATCCAAAAAGGTGGTCTACAGATCGAGAAGATCCTCTTCGATTTAATTGAAAATGATGTGATACCCGGAACTGGGGTGGATCCAGAAGCCTATTGGGCCTCTTTTGATGCAATCGTGCATGAATTAGGCCCTAAGAATAAAGCCTTACTCGCCAAAAGAGACAAAATTCAAGCGCAAGTCGATGCGTGGCATTTGGCACAAAAAGGGAAGGCCGTTGATGCGGTTGAATACAAAGCATTCTTGACCGAGATTGGTTATTTAGTTCCCGAAGGGGAAGATTTTTCAGTGTCCACTCAAAATGTTGATGCTGAGATAGCGACGATTGCAGGCCCTCAGTTGGTTGTACCTGTTATGAATGCTCGCTATGCGCTCAATGCCGCCAATGCGCGTTGGGGTAGCTTATATGATGCGCTCTATGGCACCGATGTTATCGCCGAAGAAGATGGCGCAGAAAAAGGCAAAGGTTTTAACCCTGTACGGGGTGATCGCGTAATCGCTTATGCCAAGCAGTTTTTAAATAATGCGGCACCTTTGGCCAGCGGTTCCCATGAAGAAGCGACTTTGTACGCCATTGAAAACGGCCAACTACAGGTTACTTTGGCCAGTGGCGAAAAAGTAGCGTTGAAAGATTCCTCTCAATACCAGGGGTATCAAGGCGAAGCTGCAGCGCCTAAAGCTGTTTTGTTAAAAAACAATGAGCTTCATATCGAAATTCAAGTGGATGCCGAAAACTCTATTGGCAAAGGCGATTCTGCTCATGTTAAAGACGTGTTGTTAGAATCAGCGATTACCACTATCCAAGATTGCGAAGACTCGGTTGCAGCGGTTGATGCTGAAGATAAAGTGGTTATTTATCGTAACTGGCTGGGCCTAATGAATGGCACGCTTTCTGAGTCGTTTAAAAAAGGCGGCAAGACAGTGACTCGCACACTGAATGCGGATCGAGTATATAAAGGCCTTGATGAGAGCGAGGTGACGTTGCCAGGTCGTAGCATGCTACTTATTCGTAATGTTGGCCACTTGATGACTAATGGCGCGATTTTAGATAAAAATGGTAACGAAGTGCCTGAAGGTATCATGGATATCTTGGTGACAGGCCTAATTGCTATTCACGATTTAAACGGCAAAAGTCCGTTCCAAAACAGCCGCGCAGGCAATGTGTATATCGTTAAACCTAAAATGCACGGCCCCGAAGAAGTAGCCTTTACTTGTGAGTTATTCGGCCGAGTCGAAAAAGCATTAGGGCTTAGCGAAAACACCCTTAAAGTAGGCATCATGGATGAAGAGCGTCGTACTACGGTGAATTTGAAGGAGTGTATTCGTGCCGTTAAAGATCGCGTGATTTTCATCAATACCGGTTTCTTGGATCGTACGGGTGATGAAATTCATACCAGTATGGAAGCCGGCCCGATGATTTTGAAAGGCGATATGAAGCAAGAAGCATGGATTAAAGCCTATGAAGATTGGAACGTTGATAACGGTTTAGAAACAGGCCTTAAAGGGGTTGCTCAAATCGGTAAAGGCATGTGGGCCATGCCTGATCTTATGGCCAACATGATGGACGCAAAAATTGCTCACCCAATGTCCGGTGCGAACTGCGCATGGGTACCTTCACCAACCGCTGCGACGTTGCATGTGATGCATTACCATCAAGTGTGTGTGTCGGATCGTCAAGACGAGTTAATGAGTCGTGCTAAGGCCAGCCTAGACGATATCCTTACAATTCCATTGATGACTGAAAACAACTTAACGCCAGAGCAAATTCAGCAAGAGCTGGATAACAATGCGCAGGGTATTTTGGGTTATGTGGTACGTTGGATTGATCATGGTGTAGGGTGTTCTAAAGTGCCTGATATCAACGATGTCGGCTTGATGGAAGATCGCGCCACGCTTCGTATTTCTAGTCAGCATATTGCAAACTGGTTGCATCACGGTATATGCACTGAAGAGCAGGTGCTAGAAACCTTGAAGCGCATGGCGGGTGTCGTGGATCGTCAAAATTCTGCGGATGCTAGTTATACCAACATGGCGCCTAATTTTGATGACAATATTGCATTCCAAGCCGCTTGCGAGTTGGTTTTGAGAGGCACTGAGCAACCGAATGGTTACACTGAGCCTGTGCTTCATGCAATGCGATTGAAGTTGAAAGCGCAAGCCTCATAAGGTTTGGCGTTCATTAAAATTCGGCAGTAGATGCTAATTTAAAAACCCGGTTCTGCCGGGTTTTTTTTGCTTTAAATAAAGTAAGTTTTAATTCGGTTTGAACGTACTAGAGGCTAACTATTGCATTGAGTGTTCTCTTTGGATTCTTACTTGCCAAGCCGGGGGAGAACCGTGGTGAGCGCGCGGAAGGGATCGTGTGGTTGTATTTTGATGTTGCGGGGTGTTCTGGGAAGTGGGCGTGCTTTGAGGGGACGTAGCGGTTAAATCCATCCAGCTATTCATGTGCCCTAAGAGCACGCCTTCAATGCGATTAATTTCTCGGCTACCATTAATGCTGTGGGCACTGAGGTTCTTGTTATGACTTTCTTGAAGCGTGTAACGCAGCTGTAATCGCTCGCCAATACGGTCAATGCTTAAGGTGAGGGCGAAGAACGGGGGCGAATTACTTTGGGATGGTCGTAAATTCAATATTAGTCCGGGGCTTGCGGATTGCTGAATGACTAACGCTTCGCCTTCAATTAGCTTGTAAGAAGATATTTTGGGCTCGCGTAGGGTTTTAGTGCTGATGCGAGTGGATGTAGAACCCGATAGTTTGGACGGGTCTTTTCGGTGCATACGTTGGGGGGCGTGTTGTCGAATTTGAACGATTAAGTTTTCAGGTGCTACGTCGATGGCGATTAATATTGTTTTTATTTCAGTCACTGCACTCGCATTTGCGCGAATAATTAATTGATGATCGATGGCGGTGATGGACGCAGGCGGCGTGATTAATGGCGTCAGGTGTTCGATCAGTTGAGTTGCAGGTTTTTGGGTGCTAATAATGGTGGTTTTAAGCGGGGCGGCCCAAGCCGAGGATAACAATTGAACGTTGAACGCTAGGACAATCAGCGATGTAAACAGTATTGTTGATAGACGTTTAGAGAGGGCGTTTAATAATGAAAACAACCCGCTTGATCGCTTTGCTAGTCGCATGATGAACCCATTTTAAAATGAGATACCAAGTATGAGATGCTAGGTAGTATAGGGTATTTAGTATAGGTTCAACCTAGATGCTGACTACACTAAATGCTTAAACTTCTTAAGTTCGGGTCCGTTTCACTGTGGCGCCAAATGTTGTCGAATAAGGCATTTTTTTCTGCAGCTTTGGCTTTTGCGTTAAATTGGCAGGTGAATTCTTTTTGGTCTAGGCTGGCTTTTAATATTACGCCTTGATCATCAACCGTTAGTACAAACTCCTCGACTTCCGCAAAATCGCGATCTATTTTTCGAATCTCTATATGGCTCGGTAAGCGTCGACTTAACTCTAAAAGGCGATGCCCATAGCGAGTGATTTTGCCACTGTCTTGAATAAGTATTTTTGCAGTTGAGTGGGGGTTCTTTCTTAAGAAATATGAGAAAGCGTCGCGGCAGGACTCGTTATCTAGTAATTCCGGGCTTAAGTCCCAGCACAATAGACATACCGATCGGGAACCTTGTTGGACCATACTGGCAATTAAAGCGCTTAGTTCGTCAGTGACTTTATGACGATAAAGTTGCTCTGATTGGCCCAGAATCTGCTCAGGTAGGTTTGAGTCAGCTGCTTGGGCTTTGTTTTTTAGAGTCATTTTATGGTGGGGAATTCCTGCTTCATAAAACTCCTCTCCGGCAATTATGAAACCGAACTTTTCATAAAAAGCGATGGCATCATTTTGGGCATGGAGAAATAAGCGGGGTAGTTTTTGGTGTGCTGCGGCATCTAAGCAGGCCTGTAATAATTGACTGCCTATGCCTTGTTGTCGGTAAGGTTTTAACACTGCCATACGGCCAATTTGTCCGCTGCTGAGTAGGCGCGCGGTACCGATAGGGGCTTGCTCATGCTGGGCGAGAAAATGTTGTGCGTGATTATCCTCTTCTTCCCATTCCATTTCTTCTGGAACGTTTTGTTCGACTACGAACACTTGCGTGCGTACTTCTTTCAATGACTCGCCGTGTGTTTGCCAGTCAGCGGGGAGGACGGTTATGTTCATTGCTTTAGCCTGAGTCATAGTTATAGTTATAGTTATAGTTATAGTTATAGTTATAGTTATAGTTATAGTTATAGTGGTTATCGTTTGCGAGACGTTAGAGATAGAGGCGCGTTAATCACCTTCTTGATAGTAAAAGTGGCCTGAATTATACAGGCGCTGAAACCACTGGAAGCAGTCTTTATTTTCGAGTAACGGCACTAAGCTGCTTATTTCGATGGTTCGCTGATGTGCTAATAATAGAATTAATTTTTCGATTTGCGCGTTGGCAGGGAAATCGACGCGCTCGCCATTGATAAAAAGTTGCTGAGGACATGCTTGGTCGCCAAGATAATTGATACGGGTGTTTTCATCGCGAATAAGGCTAGATTCGATGTTATCTAATACTTCAGATAACGGCATCATTTCATCTGCGTCTTGGTTGGGTGAGTGATGCGGGTATTTCGATTGGGAGCCTAATTGGGCAAGCGTTAGCGCGATTTTTTGCTCGTCCTGGATTAAATCCTGGAGTAAGGATTGAAACGTATGAACCGCCTTTGGATCTATCCAGCCGTTATTTTTTTGTGTCGTTAAATCTGCGTCTTGGTAATGAATTTTATTACCAAACTGAGTCGCGCAAAGACCCACAAAATGATCAAGAAACTCTTGCGTGGAGGGGGCTCTGAAGCCTACAGACAAGGTAATGCCTTCGGTGTCTGCAACGCCGAAATGGGACCAGTTAGCGGGCAGATAGAGCATGTCGCCTGGGGCCAAGGTCCACGATTGTTGGGGGTTAAATTGTTCGAGAATACTCAGTGGGCAGTTTTCGAGTAGGTTCGAGTGTTGATCGCAGACTTCTCCTACTTGCCACGTCTTGGTGCCGCTGCCTTGTAATAAAAATACGTCGTATTGATCGTAATGAGGACCAACACTGCCTCCCGGTACCGCGTAACTGGCCATAATATCGTCTTGACGCCAGCCTGGGATAAAATCAAAGCAGGGCATCAGTTGTGCGACTTCGGGCAGGTAATGATCGACAGCTTGAACCAATAGCGTCCAGTTTTCGTCCCCGAGCGTGGCGAACGTACTTTCTTCAAGGGGGCCTTGTTGTAACTGCCAGGAGTCAGAGCCCAGGTCTGGGTGACCGCTAACGATGCGGGACTCTACGTCTTCTTCGAGCGCAAGCCCGGCTAAGGTGTCGGCGTCCACCCATGATTCAGTATCGCTAAATGCAGAACGAATCAGGAGTGGTTTTTTTTGCCAGTATTGCTCGATGAACTGTTCAGCCGTGAGGCCTCCTAGATAATCTAAAGCCTGCGGGGCGGGTTTGTTCATCGAGCTTTTTCCTTCGAGCGAGTCCTAATTATAGGTTTTCAGCTTGTTGCTGGGCATTGCCGATGTAGTTTTGCGGGGTCAGGGTTTTTAAAGCCTGCTTGACGTCAGCGGGTAATTCTAAGCTGTCGATGAACTCGTGGGTGGCCGCCTTATTGATGGTTTTGCCCCGAGTAAACGCTTTAAGTTTTTCGTACGGCTTTTCAATGCCGTAGCGACGCATTACGGTTTGGATCGGTTCGGCTAATACTTCCCAAGCGGATTCTAAATCAGCATCTAACTTCGCTTCATTAACTTTTAATTTGCTGATCCCTTTTAAGGCCGCCTGATAGGCAATGATACTGTGGGAAAAACCAACGCCTAAGTTCCGTAATACGGTGGAGTCAGTTAAGTCTCGCTGCCAGCGAGAAATGGGTAATTTAGTCGATAGGTGATTGAGCAAGGCATTAGCAAGACCCAGGTTACCTTCAGAGTTTTCGAAATCAATAGGGTTTACTTTATGGGGCATGGTAGACGAGCCGACTTCGCCCTCAATGGTGCGCTGTTTAAAGTAACCTAGGGAAATGTAGCCCCAAATGTCGCGATTAAAATCGATTAATACGGTATTGAAGCGCGCGCAGGCGTCGAATAGTTCGGCCATGTAATCGTGCGGTTCGATTTGCGTGGTGTAAGGATTCCAGGTCAAACCTAAGTCTGTGATGAATTTTTCTGCGCAGTTGGCCCAGTCAATTTCAGGATAGGCGACTTGGTGAGCGTTGTAGTTGCCCACTGCGCCGTTGATCTTGCCTAAGATTTTAACGGCCTTAATTTGTTCTAGTTGGCGGTTAAGTCTGGCGACCGTGTTGGCCACTTCTTTCCCAACGGTGGTAGGGGAGGCTGTTTGGCCGTGTGTTCTCGATAACATGGGGATGGCAGCATGTTCGATTGCTAACTGAGTCATCTCATTCGAGAGTTGTTCCATATTGGGGACGATGACTTGTTGCATTGAGTTATGCAGCATTAGGCCGTAAGACAAGTTGTTAATGTCTTCTGATGTGCAGGCAAAGTGAATGAACTCGTTGACTGCTTCTAATTCCTCAATGCCTTCAATTTTTTCTTTAAGGAAGTATTCCACGGCTTTAACGTCGTGATTGGTGGTTTTTTCAATGTCCTTGACCCGCTGGGCGTCAGCGATGCTGAAGTTTTCAATAATGCCATCAAGCAGCGTGTTGGTCTGAGCTGAAAACGGTGGGACTTCGGTGACCCCTTCTAACGTGGATAAGAACTGTAACCATTTCACTTCAACGGTGACTCTTGCGTGAATTAGCCCGTATTCACTGAAAAACTGGCGTAGTGAACTTGTCTTAGAGGCATAGCGCCCGTCAATTGGGGATATGGCCGTAAGCGAGGAAAATTCCATGCAAAATCCTTAAGGGTTGTATTGAAGGTAAAAGGGTATCGGGTGGGCTGAATTATAGATGAGCCTATTTCCACGTGCATAGATTCAATGTTGCAGAAGTCTATACGTCTGGACGTAATGCGCGTTTAATTCAAGCCGTTAAAGCCAGGGCTAAAGCAGCAATATTTCAAGCGCCTAGGTCCAGGGTGCGTAAATCACCGGGGCGGGGATTGTAGCGTATTTGGCGTGTTGTTTCATCTTGGTGATGTTTTATCGTATTAAGGAGGGGGAAGGCTGGCTGTGCGGGAGCAACCGAGAATAACTCGCTGCACGCAGGGAATTGAGCTAATCCTTACTTTTGCGGGGAACGGGAGGTGCGAGAGGCTTGCTTCAGCCCCTCTGAAGCGCATTAATGAATGATTACGCTGCCGTCTTGATGATTTAGCTCATGAGCGGCTTGAAGAAGCTTGCCGCGATTAAAGAACAGTTGCCAACGGCGCCCGCCTAGTTGACGCCACAACATTGCTGATCGTATGCCAGCCAAAAGCGAGGCCCTAACGCGGTCGGTGTTGACGGGGTTTTGCAAGTAGTTGGCGTTGCCTCTGACCTGAATCCTGAACCGAAACGTGCCTAATGTGTCCACGTAGATGCTTGCGAGTTTAGAGATGATGGCCGCGTGAAGTGATGAGTCAAAATGTTTGATCTGATCCTTACTGGTTTCAACGCGACGTCGTATAGTTGAAAGCAACCCCGCTTTTTTGGATAACATCTTTTCAAGGTGAATGAGTGCAAGGGTATATCGAATCGTCTCAGCGTATTGGCCGGGTTTTTCTTGGCTTAATACTTGTTCGATAATATCTAAGCCCAATTGTGCAGCGTGATCGGTCGAGTAGACATCGTAGACAGTGCTTGGGTCTAGGCTGAAAAGACTGTTGATGGACTCTTCGTAGCTTTGCTCGGGGACGCTGCCACGGTGGGCGATATTGTCCACCATGCGAGCGGCTTGGAACACGCCTGCGAGGGCTAAGGTTTGATCAAGCATTTTCTTCTTCACTGAATCTCTCCCAAAAAGGAATGTGTGACTTCATCAGAATCATTAAAATAGGGCTTGAAAACAAAACCACTGCTTAATTATGTGGAGTTTTTAGGTGTTTTATAAAGTATTAACCGCTGAAATGTCTGTTTTTGGCACCAACTGACCAGTTTTTTTATTGTATGTGCTTTTTTGGCAGCAAAGGTGGCCAGGGCCGTTCATTATTATTAGTAGGCCTCGCCCGATGAGGCCTCACTTTGTGCTCTATGGGTTGAGCGTTGACTCAATTATAGCACCGCCTAAGCAGTTGTCTTCTAAGTAAAATACTACCGACTGACCCGGGGTGACAGCGCGCTGAGGAGATTCAAAGGTCACTTTGATGCTGCTATCCCCTAGCGTTTGGACAGTATTGGCTTGATCGGCCATGCTTGGGTCGTTGGATTCGATTAGGCACGCCTGGTCGGGTTGTCGGTAACGGGTTTTTGCCATGCACTTTAAGGGTAATGTGGGCCCTTGGCGATCCACCCAGTCAATATTCGAGGCGGTTAAAATGCGACTGAATAGCCCCGGGTGCTGATTACTTTGCGCGACCACTAATACATTCCTTGATAGGTCTTTTTCAATGACATACCAAGGCTGTTCGCTGTGGTCGCTTAGTCCACCAATCCCGAGTCCTTGGCGCTGTCCTAAGGTGTAGAACATTAGGCCTTGGTGTTGGCCGATGGATTCTCCTTGATCGGACTCAATGACCCCGGGTTGGGCGGGAATATATTGCGATAAAAAGTCAGAAAAGCGTCGTTCGCCAATAAAGCAAATCCCGGTACTGTCTTTTTTGGAGTGATTGTCGAAACACATTTTTTTAGCGATGGCTCGGATTTCAGGCTTTTCTAAATCCCCTAAAGGAAAAATGGTCTTTGCGAGCTGTTGTCCCGCTACTGCGTGTAAAAAGTAGCTTTGGTCTTTGTTGCTGTCTAGGCCTTTTAATAGTTGCGCGCAATCACTGTGGTCGCTTTTACGAGCGTAGTGGCCAGTAGCGATATAATCGGCGCCGAGTTCGAGGGCGTATTCTAAAAAGGCTTTGAATTTTATTTCTTTGTTGCAGAGAATATCCGGATTGGGTGTTCTTCCGGCTTTGTATTCGCATAAAAAGTGTTCAAATACGTTATCCCAGTATTCAGCGGCAAAGTTTGCTGTGTGTAGAGGGATCTTGAGTGTGTCACACACTTGTTGCGCATCGTTTAAATCTTCTCGAGCGGTGCAGTATTCGGTACCGTCGTCTTCATCCCAGTTCTTCATGAACAGCCCTTCGACGTGATAATTTTCTTGAAGAAGAAGGTAGGCCGCGACAGAAGAATCTACGCCACCGGACATGCCGACAATGACTTTTACTTTGCTGCTCATAGGTAGGATTCTATTTTGGGGCTTGTTTAATCGTTTTATGGATAAAATTTGCGGGTTGGCGTTAGGCTTTTTCAGTAGGGTGTTCGTAGATCGCGCCTAAGGGAAAGCGTTGGCCGCTAGCGTAATCCTCCACGCAACGCAAAACAATGGGGCTGCGTAATTTATGTTGATTGTCCCGAATCTCGGCGAGTGACAACCACAAGCATCGAAGGATCCCGTCGTCTAACGTAGCGGATTCATCGAAATCCTCGGCTTGGGCGATAAAGTTAGTGCGATAGTAGGTGACTTGGTTATGGGGCGAGGTATAGGTATAGAACCCTAATAAGCCTGTAGGAGTGACATTCCAGCCGGTTTCTTCGTGTGTTTCTCTGATCGCGGCCTGAATTAATGTTTCACCTTGTTCTACATGGCCCGCAGGCTGGCTGAAGACTACTTGATCGTTACATATTTCTTCAACAATCAAAAATTTCGAGTCTTTTTCTACTAAAGTGGCGACGGTTACATGAGGCGTCCAGGTCATAGTGCGAGCCCGTGGGGTTAGCTTGAGATAGTCGTGGTATATCCTAGCCTAAATCCATAATAGACAGAAGTTATCTGCCAAGATTTGGGCGGGGCGGTTCAGTATTGCTAATTCGGTATTGGTGAGGCTCTGCTGGGGCGTGAATTACCGTCCTTGAACCCTTGTCGTTATGCTCCGGGACGCGGCCTTGAGTTGGGTTTAGCGTTCGACTTAGATTTTAACTTGGATTTTGGTTTGGGGCTGGACGTTGCTCGCCTAGGTTTTTCGGGTCGCGTGGATGCCCTGGTTTTCGGTGATCTTTTGGCGGGTGACTGAAGTTCTGGTGTGTTTACAGTTTGTTTTTGCCACTGGCCTACCTCGATGTCAGTTAAGGTCCAAGGACCAATGGAGTAACGTATTAGTCGTAAAGTAGGGAAGCCTACATGAGCCGTCATTCTCCGCACTTGCCGGTTTTTTCCCTCATTGATTGTAAGTTCTAGCCACGAGTCTGTGACGTTTTTTCTACTCCGAATAGGCGGTGTTCTTGGGCCAACGTTTGGCGCAGGAATGATTCTCGCCTTGGCGGGGCGTGTTAAGCCATCTTTTAACTGAAGTCCATTTTGTAGCGCGTTAATTGCCTCAGGCGTGATATCACCCTCAACTTGTACCCAGTAGCGTTTGGGCATCTTGGCATCGGGGTCACAAATTCGGTGTTGTAGCGCGCCGCTATCGGTGAGTAGTAGAAGGCCTTCTGAGTCGTAGTCTAGGCGTCCTGCGGGATAGACTTTTTTTACGTCAATAAAACGCGCTAAAGTAGCTTTGTCACTTTTGTCAGTGAATTGGCTAAGCACATGAAAGGGCTTGTTAAAAAGATAAAGGTTGGCCATTTTAGTGTGATTTGAGATGTTTAAGAGGGGGTTAAGGTTATGGCCGAATTCTAACCCAATAAGCCTGTAATATGTAGAAACTGACGCATGCCTTCGCTTTCGATGAGCAAGCGTTAGTTGGACGGATCGAAAAATTCATTTATTTAGGTGTGCCAGTTCGCGTGTTACAGGACTAGGCCTGTAATACTGCTGCTGATGGCTTGAGTGTTAGGGTAGTGTTGGTGGCGCAGTATCACGGCCAGCCATTACAAAGGCTGCGTATGTCCATTCAACTTAATACCCATTGATCAACCTTCAGTCGACACAATGCCTGGGCGGGTTAACTATTGATCTGGCCCGATCCGGTGTCTTTTGAACCCCAAAACCCAATGAGAAAACCATTGGGTTTCAAATCAATCAGTTAAGCGGGTTCAAATGAAGGCGATGTTTGCGGATTTTGGCTTTCTGGCGATTGAGCGATTTCCAGTTCATCGCTTTCGCTTTGAACGATGTCAGTGCCATCATCAAGCATCTTTATCGCGGTTGCATGTAAACCTTTGGGGGCTTCTCTTATTTCGTAACTCACAGATTGGCCAGCCTTTAGGCTTTTGTAACCGTCCATATCGATGTAGGAGTAGTGTACAAACAAATCGTCTCCGCCGGTATCAGGCCGTATAAATCCATAGCCTTTGGCGTTATTGAACCATTTCACCTTGCCCGTTGCCATAATAATTCCCTCTGCTCAATTTCAACCCGTAGATGGGCTAATCCATTCCATTGACACTTTACTTGGGGATAAAGCACAAATCCTTTTGTTTGGTATATTGCAATTACAACAAAAGGACTTATATCTATAGCACTAAAATCGAATTATTCAACAGATAGTCCTGGATAATGTCTGGCAATGCTATTCAATAGTCAAGATTTATTAAAGATTTTATTCTTAAGTTAAGCTTTATTATAATAATTCAGTATAGTTCGTCGAATAGCGTAGCATACGCGTACCCGGTTGCAGTAGTGTTAAATCGATTATGAGTTCTGGTTATGAGTAAATTTGGTTGTTATCGACTAGTATTAAACAGTGCGGGAGAAGATTCTTCCGATTATGATGGTGATGGAGAGGGTGGGCTAGCAGTAGCTCAACCTAAAGTGGAGCTAAAGCCTCCGTCCAGTTACCGCGTGGTGTTAATTAATGATGATTTCACACCTATGGATTTTGTCGTAGAGGTGTTGAAAATATTTTTTAGCCTGGGGGAAGAGAAAGCGACACAAATAATGTTGCAGATTCATACTGAAGGAAAGGCTGTTTGTGGTGTGTTTTCGCGGGATATCGCTGAAACAAAAGCTGCTCAAGTAGTGTCTTTTGCGCAAGAGAATCAGCATCCACTTTTGTGTCAGATTGAACGGGTTTAGTTTGTGATATACAGTGACTTCGGGATAGCTCTAAATGCTTAGCAAAGACCTTGAAACAACATTAAACGTGGCCTTTCGTGAGGCGCGTAGCAAGCGGCATGAATACATGACCGTAGAGCATTTGTTGCTTGCGCTTATTGAAAACGAATCGGCCGCGAAAGTTATGCGTGCCTGTGGCGCTAATTTAAATGAATTACGCAGAGAGCTTACGAATTTCGTAGATGAAACCACACCTCTAATTCCTGCCTCTGATATGTCCAGAGAGACCCAGCCAACCTTAGGGTTTCAGCGGGTATTGCAGCGCGCCGTATTTCACGTCCAGTCTTCGGGTAAAAAAGAAGTCTCGGGTGCGAATGTTTTGGTGGCAATCTTTAGTGAACAAGAAAGCCAAGCGGTCTACTTCTTAAAAACCCAAAGTGTTGCGCGCATCGATGTGGTTAATTTTATTGCCCACGGGATCTCTAAGGTGTCTGACGACACCCCGCACGTGGTGGATGAGTCTTCTGCTGAACAAGCTGATGAGGAATCATCAAGTGCGGATGGGCAAGGTAAGAGCCCGTTAGAAGCGTACGCAACCAATGTGAATTCGTTAGCTAAAGAAGGCCGCATCGACCCGTTAATTGGTCGAGAACAGGAAATTGAACGGGCGGTGCAGATTTTGTGTCGCCGTAGAAAAAACAATCCTTTATTGGTGGGTGAACCTGGCGTCGGTAAAACGGCCGTTGCGGAAGGCCTTGCCAAGTTAATTGTTGACGGTGAAGTGCCCAGTGCCATTGCGGACTGTACAATATATGCGCTTGATCTCGGGGCTTTGTTAGCCGGTACTAAGTACAGAGGCGATTTTGAGAAACGCTTTAAAGCCTTATTGTCAGAATTAAAGCGCCGTGACAACACGATTTTGTTTATCGATGAGATTCACACCATCATTGGAGCCGGAGCTGCGTCTGGGGGAGTCATGGACGCCTCTAACTTATTAAAGCCGCTATTGGCTTCTGGCGATATAAAATGTATGGGCTCGACTACCTATCAAGAGTATCGAGGTGTTTTTGAAAAAGATCGTGCCTTGTCTCGACGATTCCAAAAGATCGATATAATCGAGCCGTCAGTGGAAGATACGTATCATATCCTTAAAGGATTGAAAGAGCGCTTTGAAATCCACCACGAAATAAAATACCGTGATAATGCCCTACGAGCTGCTGCTGAGCTGGCTGGGCGCTATATTAATGACCGGCATCTACCGGATAAAGCCATTGATGTGATTGATGAGGCGGGCGCGTTTCAGCGTTTGCAGCCTACTGCAAAACGTAAAAAAGTAATTACTACGGCTGACATCGAAAAAGTGGTGTCCCAGATTGCGCGCATTCCCCCTAAAAATGTCTCAACCTCAGACAAAGAAGCACTGAAAAATCTTGAGCGTGACCTGAAGATGGTAGTGTTTGGTCAGGATGAGGCCATTGGTGCGCTTTCTTCAGCCATTAAGCTTTCTAGGGCTGGCCTAAATGCGCCAGAAAAGCCGGTTGGGAGTTTCTTGTTTGCCGGGCCTACAGGCGTGGGCAAAACCGAAGTTGCAAGGCAGTTGGCGCGAGTTATGGGCGTTGATTTAGTTCGGTTTGACATGTCTGAGTACATGGAACGTCATACCGTGTCTCGCTTAATCGGTGCCCCTCCTGGCTATGTTGGCTTCGATCAAGGCGGCTTGCTGACGGAAGAGATCTGTAAGAAACCTCATTGTGTTTTATTGCTCGATGAAATCGAGAAAGCACACCCTGATGTCTTTAACTTGTTGTTGCAGGTCATGGATCATGGATCATTGACCGATAATAATGGCCGAAAAGCAGATTTCAGACACGTGATCTTGATTATGACTACCAATGAGGGCGCTGAAGTAATTAGCCGTTCGACTATGGGGTTCAGGGATCAGGACCACAGCACGGACGGGATGGCTGCGATCAACAAGCTTTTTGCTCCTGAGTTCCGTAATCGTCTGGATGGGGTGATTCAGTTTAAGTCACTGCCTTTGGAAGTCATTTACAACGTGGTTGACAAGGTGCTGACAGAACTTCAGGCTCAACTGGATGAGAAGAAGGTTCATCTTAATGTGGATGAGAAGGCAAGAGAGTGGTTGGCGAAGAAGGGCTATGACCCAGCGATGGGGGCTCGTCCTATGGCGCGCTTAGTTCAAGACATGCTGAAGAAACCGCTAGCTGAAAAGATTCTTTTTGGCGCTTTGAGCGAAGGTGGTGAAGTGCAGGTTTCTTACGACAAGGAATTGGGTGAAATCACCTTTGATTTTGAAGAAGAAAAGGCCCATTAAAGGGCCTTTATATACTCACTTTTATCTAGATTAGATCCTAAGAGCTAACCTTTACAATCACTTACCGAACCCGGTAGGTGATTCTTCCTTTACTTAAGTCGTAAGGAGTCATTTCTACTTTGACTTGGTCGCCAGTCAAAATACGAATGTAATGCTTTCTCATTTTGCCAGATATATGCGCAGTTACGACATGGCCGTTTTCAAGCTCTACACGAAACATGGTGTTCGGAAGGGTTTCAATAACCGTTCCATCCATTTCAATTTGCTCTTCTTTTGCCATCCAGACTCAATCCTCGATATAGATTTGAATAAAACTAAAACTTAAAAGGCTACAACCATTTTATTGGTTTCTGATAATTCAGCCTAACGTTATACCTCTAGGCTCGCCTTATGATATCAATCAATGCGTAAACAGATTGACGGGCGAGGTTGCGCATTTTGCCCTAAAAATGAAGAATAGGCAAAACCCTTCTGTTTCTCGACCTTTTTGATGACTTTTGAGCACTTAAGGTGCCAGTTTAACCGCCATTATAAAGCGAGGGCTCAATTTACGATGATGTGTCGAGCAGTGGTTGCCATGCGTTATCTGTCAAAATTTCTAAAGGCCGGTATTCCTTTTTATAGCTCATTTTCTCGTTTTCGCTAATCCAATAACCTAAATAGAGGTGGGATAAGTTGGCATCTCGGGTGATGGCGATTTGGCTTAATACGGCATAGACCCCCAGACTTCGGGACGCATACTTCGCATCATAAAAAGAATACACCGCCGATAGTGCATTGTTGAGTGGGTCGGTGACGGCTACCGCAATGAGTTTACCTTCAAGACGGAACTCCAAAAAGAAGGTGTTGCTCCAATCACAAAACAAGAAGGATTTATATTGCTCTTCTGATGGCGGGTACATGTCACCGTCTTGATGACGGGCTTCGATGTAGTCGGCATAGAGCTGATAGTGCTCCTGATCAAAGACCGCTTTAACCTGGTGAATAGTAAGGTCTTGGTTTTTACGAGAGATCCGGCGTTGTCTCTTGGACGGTGTAAATTTCGAGGTTTGTAGTCGTGCGGGGATGCAGGCTTGGCAGCTTTGACAGTGTGGTTTGTATAGGTAGTCACCACTACGTCGAAAGCCTGCGTAGCTGAGTTGTGAATAGAGTTGCGTGTCGAGTCCGGCTTTGGGGTCAGCAAATAAAGTGACTGCTTGTTGCCCTTTGAGGTAGCTACAAGGGTGCGATGGAGTAATAAAAAAAGCCAAGTTGGAGAGGTCGGTCATAGTGTATTAAATCCTCGGTCCTGTGCCGCTTAATTTATTTTTATAAGGAGTTCAGAAGCCAAAAGCAAGAGCGTTAAGAAAATAGTTGAAATGCGGTAGCTCAAAGGCTTTTGATTAAATACGTTCTTCCCTATTGGGAGGCTATTAACTAGTTGTAGGGTTGAAGAGTCACGCTTTCTTGCATGAAGCCCTAACGGCGTATTGTTTACTTATTCGGTTGTCTGCCAATTATTTGTTAGATCTACATGTAAATAGATTTTATGCAATGTTTCAATAATGTGTGGATATACGGTGTGGTTAATTAGGTCAAAACGTTATTTTTGGCATTTAGTCCCAATCTGACAGCGTCTGCTTCCAGTTAAACTGTCCTGGCAGGTGAACATTATTGTTCAGCAGCTCTTTAAACTCGTTCAGTGGTATTTCAATAGACCCTAAGCTTTTAAGGTGGTTGTTGCTCACTTGGCAGTCAATCACCTCAAATTGCCAGCGTTGTAGTTGGCGGCAAAGTTGCGCGAAAGCTACTTTAGAGGCATCAGAAACGTGGCTAAACATGGACTCGCCGAAGAACATTCGTCCAAGGCTGATTCCGTACAGACCACCCACTAATTGACCGTCTAGCCAAGTTTCTACCGAATGCGCCAGGCCTGCTTTGTGAAGCGTAATATAGGCTTCGATCATTTCAGGGGTAATCCAGGTGCCTTCACTGTCGGGGCGAGGACCGGAGCAAGCKCTAATGACTTGTTCGAAATCATGATCGAGCGTGACTTGAAAGTGATTCTTCTTGAGCGTTTTACGTAGACTTCGAGAGATTTTGATTTGTTCGGGGAAGACTACGGAGCGGGGGTTGGRKYTCMACNCWMMKRMTRGSMTGYMMKYCWWNCRTAYCARNNGAWTNAKMSMWWKTYGATNGNMKYNTRKAWGRCRWRMWWCSCNTKAWRTMGSNACYKSMKKSWMSTAASCMGNWWTGSCTNCCTMTRNNAMGMNCWTTNGWKWRRTGGGAAGTCAAGGTGCTGATGAGAAAGCCAGACGATATCACTCATTAACAGGGCCACTAACGACGGTCGGGGTGATTAGGCAAGAGGTAGTTAAGTACATACCCGGCATGCCGGGTATGTTTCGCTTATAGATTCTATTTGAAGCTGTTGCAATACTTTTTGTATTGCTTAGGCCTCATCTAAGAATTTTTCGGCGTCTAGGGCTGCCATACACCCAAAGCCTGCCGAGGTGATTGCTTGACGGTAGACGTGATCGCCAATGTCTCCGGCAGCGAAAACACCGGGTATACTGGTTTGCGTGGCGTTACCGGAAATGCCTGAATGGGTAGTGATGTAGCCATTATTCATGTCGAGTTGGTCGACGAAAATATCACTGTTAGGTTTGTGTCCGATTGCGATAAATACACCATGGACGTCCACGTCTTTAGCCTGCTCATCGAGTTTGTTTTTGATTCGAATGCCTGTCACGCCACTGTCATCTCCCAAGACTTCTTCTAAGGTGCAATTCCATTCGAATCGAATATTGCCATTCTCAGCTTTATCAAGAATCCGTTTTTGTAGGATTTTCTCAGAGCGTAGTTGGTCTCTGCGATGTACTACCACTACTTCGGACGCAATGTTAGAAAGATACAAGGCTTCTTCAACGGCGGTATTACCACCGCCTATCACGGCGACTTTCTTGTTGCGGTAAAAAAAGCCGTCGCAAGTTGCACAAGCACTGACGCCTTTGCCCATAAATGCCTGTTCTGAGGCAAGGCCTAGGTATTGGGCGGAAGCACCTGTGGCGATAATCAATGCGTCACACGTGTATTCTGCTGAGTCGCCGGTTAAGCGAAAAGGCCGTTGCTTAAGTTCAACTGCGTTGATGTTGTCGAAAACGATTTCAGTATCGAAGCGCTCGGCATGGGTTTTCATTTGATCCATTAGCTCTGGACCTTGCAGGCCTTCATTGCCGCCAGGCCAGTTATCTACGTCGGTGGTGATAGTCAGTTGACCACCGGGTTGAATACCCGTGATGACCATGGGTTCCAAATTGGCTCTCGCTGCGTATACAGCAGCCGTGTACCCCGCAGGGCCAGAGCCTAAGATGATTAGCTTACGATGTATTGTGTCGGTCATAACTGGGAATTCCTAACCTGAAAAGTGCGAAAAATGCGATTCTAAAGCATTTATTGAGGCCACTAAAGTCTGTGATGAAAAGTATGGGCTGAAAGAAACATCTTTGACGGCTTAATTACCCCTAAAAATGCTTCAAGAATTCAACGCGAACAACGTTTAAAACGTCAATTTTCTTTTGTCTAGAGGGGCAACTTTAGTTTAAGGCCAACTATAGTTAAGGGCGATTAGTGATGTTTTCAAGGCCTTGCGCCGATTTGGCATGAATTTCATGATTTGGACGGTGCCATAAAAGAAACGGTTTGAGCGTTGTGTAGAGAGGGCTTTATTTTTCTTAAGCGCTCTTATTTCCATAGCCCCTTAATTAATGTCATTAAGTCGGGGTCAACGATAGCGATGAGGGCTACTTGTGCGAATTGGTGTGCCAACAGAAATCAAACCTTWGGAGTTTCGCGTAGGGCTCATCCCTGAAGTGGTCGGGGAGCTGGTGAAAAAGGGGCATCAGGTCTTCGTTCAGTGTGGTGCTGGCGAGGGCAGTGGTTACCAGGATGCGCTTTATAGGCAGCAAGGCGCCTGCTTGGTCGCTGATGCGGAGCAACTGTTTGGTTCTTGCCAACTGGTTGTAAAAGTGAAGGAGCCTGTCGAAGGGGATTTAACGTTCCTTCGTGAAGACCATTTACTCTTTTGCTTTCTGCATTTAGCGGCTCTACCCGAATTAACCAAAGCATTAGTTTCTATTGGTTTGACCGCAGTGGCGTTTGAAACAGTTTCTGAACAAGGCTACCTGCCGCTATTAGCGCCTATGAGTGAAATCGCTGGGCGAGTTGCAGTGCAGTGGGGGAGTCAGCTCTTATATCGCTCGGTAGGGGGCCGAGGTTTAATGCTAGGGGGCGTTCCGGGCACCGAACGTGGTCGTGTGACAATTTTGGGGGCCGGAGTGGCAGGCCGAAGTGCTGCATCTTTAGCGGCAGCCATGGGGGCCAATGTGGTGGTGTTTGATGTGAATCCAAAAGCGCTGGCTGAGGCYAAACAAATCGCCCCTAATGTGACCGCGTTGTATTCCAATAGCCACGATATAGAAAAACAATTACTACAAACCGATTTACTGGTGGGGGCCGTGTTACTGCCTGGGGACTCTGCACCTAAGATCGTTAGCCGTGAAATGGTAAAGTCTATGTTGCCGGGGAGTGTGATTGTCGATGTTGCGGTGGATCAAGGTGGTTGCATAGAAACCACACGAGCGACAAACTATGAAAACCCCACCTATCTTGAGGAGGGGGTCACTCATATGGCCGTTACCAATATGCCTGGAGGTATCCCAAGGACTGCGTCGCAGGCGTTGTCTGGCGTATTATTACACTATGTGTCTCAACTGGCGGGTCAAAACTGGGGTAATAACCCCGCGTTAAAAGGCGGCATTAATGTCCAGGCAGGAAAAGTGGTGCTGCCGACGTTAATGCACCAATCGGTGTAAAATCCTTCTTTCGCTGTCTGGTAGCGTATAGTTACTGGCGTTCAAGCCAAAAATATCAAGAAAAACGTAACTAGTAGCTTTTCAAAATGAGAGTTATTTCACTGTTCCTAATCCTTCAGTCACTACTATGCCCTGTAAGATTGCTGGCATCGACTGGCGGGCCGATACGTACGGCGGACCCATCTCTAATAAGGCTTAACCTTTAATGACTAGCCCGTGAAATAAGCCGCTGAACTCTATACAATTACGAATGTTGAATTTCACCTAACTTGAGAGCCTAATTTTTGAAAGCCAAAGCCAAAGCCAAAGGCAAAGAATCTTCTACTGTTTCGACATGGTCTGTCCATGTGTCCCGTAGTCTCACCGAAGGGTCGATGCTGGTATTGCTGGCCGTAGCAATTTATATCTTAGTTTCCCTATCAACTTACAATTCGGCTGACCCCGGCTGGTCATACATTGGTCCTGAAACCGAAGTGGCCAATTCGATGGGGCGTGTTGGGGCCTGGTGTGCCGACGTGCTATTGCTATTGTTCGGTTATTTGGCGTTTATCCTGCCCCCGATGATTGCCTACCGTGCATGGTTGGTATTTAAGCATCAGCGCCATCAAGAAGAGTGGCTGTGGCCGATGTTTTGGGTGCGTGGCGTCGGTTTAGTAATGACCTTGGTGGCCGGTACGGCTTTGGCGGCACTTTATTTCCAATCCGATGGCCAGCAGTTACCGGCTTCTGCGGGCGGTGWRSWRGRWTKSKMWRWRRSMANNNGCNNTGGACWTTRTCRMTCWWSKRTRNCTGWTGSMRMNAMGTWKTWSWTACTGACGTTTTTTTTGGTTGGGATTACCGTTTTTACCAGCTTGTCTTGGATCGATGTGATTGACCTTWYSRRWAWRCWGGNWWTRMWWKSYGWYRWGAWRYCWAANGCWGGNRWWWTMWTTANNWMWAMACTNGCTGGSWGAGNMGYAAANSMAACTAAAGCCATTGAAAATGTCAAAGCGGAACGGGAAGAGCCGTTTGTCGCTAAGAAACTTGTCATTGCGGAGCGTAAGGCGCCTGTTATTAAAACCGTCCCTAAGGTGCCGGAGGCTAGTGGTCGAGTTCAAATCGAAAAACAACAAAGCCTTTTTGATGCAGATGCGTCGGGAACTCTGCCTGCTTTAGCGCTATTGGACCAGCTTAAGCCAGGGGCGCAGACGGGGTTCTCCGCAGAAGTGCTGGAAAGTATGTCGCGGTTGCTGGAGATAAAGCTTAAGGATTTTGGTGTGGTGGCTGAAGTCATGGCTGTACAGCCGGGACCGGTGGTGACGCGTTTTGAAATCCAGCCCGCAGCGGGAGTCAAAGCAAGTCGAATTACTAATTTGGCGAAAGATTTAGCGCGCTCATTGGCGGTTATCAGTGTGCGCGTCGTCGAGGTTATCCCAGGTAAGACTTTCGTTGGTATCGAGATCCCCAATGAGCAGCGGGAAATGATTATGCTCAATGAGGTGATYTCTTCAGTGGTTTTTGATGAAGCTAAATCGCCCTTAACGCTAGCGCTTGGCAAGGATATCTCTGGGCAACCGATTGTAGCTGATTTAGCGAAAATGCCTCATTTGTTGGTGGCGGGAACCACCGGTTCAGGTAAGTCTGTTGGGCTTAATGCGATGCTGCTGAGTCTGTTGTTTAAAGCCACCGCCGATGAAGTCCGTTTGATCATGATTGACCCCAAGATGTTGGAGTTATCGGTTTATGATGGCATCCCCCATTTGCTCACACCCGTAGTCACGGATATGAAAGAGGCCGCTAATGCTCTGCGTTGGTGTGTTGCCGAAATGGAACGTCGTTATAAATTAATGGCCGCTATGGGCGTAAGGAATTTGGCGGGCTTTAATCGTAAAGTGCTAGATGCAGAGAAAGCGGGTACACCGATTAAAGATCCTGTGTGGAAGCCTACCGATGGTGAYGAGTTGGGCCAAGAACCTCCGTTTTTAGAAAGCTTGCCCTACATTGTTGTGGTCATTGACGAGTTTGCTGACATGATGATGATTGTCGGTAAAAAGGTCGAAGAGCTAATTGCTCGAATCGCTCAAAAAGCGCGGGCTGCGGGTATTCATTTGATATTGGCCACGCAGCGGCCTTCGGTAGACGTTATTACTGGTTTGATTAAGGCCAACGTGCCGAGTCGAATAGGCTTTCAGGTTTCTTCTCGAATTGATTCGCGTACAATTCTTGATCAAGGCGGGGCTGAGCAGCTTTTGGGGCATGGTGATATGTTGTATTTACCCCCCGGTACAAGCATGCCAGTCCGGGTGCATGGCGCGTTCGTCAGTGATGAAGAAGTGCATCGAGTYTGTGATGATTGGCGCAAAAGAGGCGGTTCGCACTACTTAGAAGACATCTTAGAAGGCACTCATGATACCTCAAGCATRGGKGGMGCAAGTGGCGACAGTGATTCAGAGCAGGACGAGTACTATGATCTTGCTGTTGAGTTTATTACCGAGACTCGCCGTGCATCTATTTCTTCAGTACAGCGTAAATTTAAAATTGGCTATAATCGCTCAGCTCGCATTATCGAAGCCATGGAAGCGGCGGGCGTAGTGACAGAAATGCAAAATAATGGATCTCGAGAGGTATTAGCACCTTCTCCGATCAAATCTTAAGGGAATTACTTCAGGTTTAATTTTTGATGTCTAAATATTTAAAGGCGTTAGTGGCGTCGTGTTGTATTAGCTGGGCTGTTGTTACAAGTGTTGCGTGGGCAGATGATGCCGATCTGTTGTTGGATGTACTTCAGCAGCAGCGAAGCATGCAGGCTGAATTCACTCAAAGTATTACTGATACGCTGGGGCGTGAAATTCAGGCGTCGCGCGGTTCACTTAAAATCCAAAAGCCCAAACAGTTTCTTTGGCGCACCTCGGAGCCTTTTGAGCAGGAAATTATTTCTGACGGGGAGAAGATGTGGGTGTTTGACGTGGATCTAGATCAACTTACGATCCAGCCGGTTGATCAGCAATGGGACTCTACCCCGGCCTTATTGTTAACCGGGGATGAAGATGAAGTGCGTAAAAATTTCGTCATTCAACTTGTATCAAAAGATGCTCAAAGTTTGATTTTTAATGTGAGTCCGGTGGCCACTGACAGCGCGTACAAGAGTTTGGAGCTTGTGCTCGAAAATAAGAAGGTTGTTGGTATGCGTTTTACGGATCATTTAGGGCAGATTAGTAGTATTCAGTTTACGGAAATCGTTACTGATAAGCCCATTGCTAAAAGTGAGTTTATTATCGAACCCAGCGCAGAAGTAGATGTTATCGATTATTTTAAAGACGCTGAGTTTGAAGGTGATGGGCTGGATGACCTGAACTCACACCTTAAGACTGACTCAGAAACGGCGCGATTCACTGATTCAGTTTCGCCTTAATTTGAATATAAGATAGGCGCAATAATGGAAACCGATATGTTTGCGAACTCAARCCATGAGCTCTCAAACGAACCCTTAGCGTCGAGAATGCGCCCGAAATGTATTGAAGAATACGTGGGCCAAGACCACTTGCTTAGTGCGGGCAAACCTTTACGTGAAGCACTAACGCATCAAACTCTACATTCGATGATCTTGTGGGGCCCACCGGGTACCGGCAAAACAAGCCTTGCTAAAATGTTGGCGGCCCATTGTGATGCGCAGTTTGAAGCCATTTCGGCAGTTATGGCCGGGGTTAAAGAGGTGCGGGCGGTGGTCCAGAAAGCCCAAATGCTAAGAACCCAGGGGCGAGCGTGCATTCTGTTTGTCGATGAGGTGCATCGCTTTAATAAATCTCAACAAGATGCATTTTTACCTTTTGTAGAAGACGGCACCTTACTTTTTATTGGCGCYACTACTGAAAACCCCTCTTTTGAAATTAATAATGCCTTATTGTCTCGTGCAAARGTCTAYGTYCTAAARCGTYTGGAGKCYGATGCCTTRGGRCGRTTGTTAGAACGTGCTTTAACRGATACGGARTCTGGCCTAGGCGAGCGCAAGTTAACGCTTCAGACGCCTGAAGCGGAGCGATTAGTCGCGGCGGCAGATGGTGATGCGCGCAGGTTGCTGAACTTTGTCGAGCTTGCAGCGTCCATGGCCGAGGCTAGTCAGACTACCCAATTGGGACCTGATTTAATCGATGACGTGATTGGCTCGACGGTAAGAAGCTTTGATAAGGGCGGGGATTATTTTTACGATCAAATCTCTGCGTTACATAAGTCTGTGCGTGGTTCGTCACCCGATGGCGCGTTGTATTGGTACGCCCGCATGATTGATGGTGGTTGCGATCCACTTTATGTGGCCCGTCGAGTGGTGCGTATGGCCAGTGAGGATATAGGTAACGCAGACCCGAGAGGGTTGCAATTGGCCCTTAATGCCTGGGATACGCAGCAACGTTTAGGGAGCCCCGAAGGTGAGCTAGCGATAGCTCAAGCGATCGTATACCTGGCCTGTGCACCCAAAAGCAATGCCGTATATACCGCGTACAAAGAGGCAACAAAGGCGGCTAAACAAAGCGGTAGTTTGGATGTGCCGAAGCATCTTCGAAATGCGCCTACTGCGTTAATGAAGGAGCTGGATCATGGTAAAGAATATAATTATGCCCATGACCATGCAGGTGGATTTGTGGCAGGCGAAAACTATCTTCCCGCCGCGTTGGCTGACGAGAAGTTTTACGAACCGGTGAATCGAGGCTTGGAAATCAAGATCGGCGATAAGTTGCGTAGCCTTCAGCAGCTCAATGAAAATAGTGAGTGGCGCCGGTATTACCAGGATAACGACACGTCGATTGGAGATTCCTCCTCTGGTAAATCAGCGCAGGCCACAGGACAAAGTAATCATCGCCCCAATGCGGATGAATGATTTACTTCGGCAGTCGGTTTCTTTAACGTCCGTAGTTCAATGACGCGCCATTTACTGGGCCGTAGTTAAAATAGAATTGAGAGAAAAATGTGAAGTTAGCCGGTGTGGATGTTTATGCAGAGCCAAGCAATATCAACCGAGGGCGTAGGGCAGGTTTGGCCCATGGAATGCTGGAGTGCAAGCAATGATGCCCATTTGGATGCAAGTCTCGGTCGTTGCAATGGGAGGAGCATTCGGGGCTAGCCTTCGGTTTTTGGTGACCCGGTGGGTGTCGCAATCCCTGGTTTGGGGGCACTTCCCTTTGGCTACATTTATTGTTAATGTTGCCGGCTGTTTCGCCTTCGGGCTACTCTTCATGGTGATAAGCCAACGCTTCGCCATGGATGCGACCCTTCGATTGAGTATTTTAGTCGGGTTTCTAGGGGCTTTTACTACCTTTTCCACCTTTTCATTTGAAACTGTTCGCCTACTCCAAGGGGGCCACTTTGTGATGGCTTTCAGTTATGTTTTTGGAAGTGCCTTGGCCTGTGTTACGGCTACTTGGTTAGGCGTGCAATTATTTCGCTAAGGCATACTTCGTTAGAAGCGAGTTTAAACTAAACTGGTTTTTAGGGTTCAGAATACGGGAATTATACAAACAAAATGTTAGACGTTAAATTACTAAGAAACGAAATTGAGTCTGTGGCTGAACGCTTGCTAATCAAAGGCTTTAAACTCGATATCGCTAAATTTAATGACCTTGAAAGTCGTCGCAAATCGCTACAAGTGACTGTCGAGAATTTAAAAAACCAACGCAATGTTAAGTCAAAGGCGATTGGTAAGGCAAAAGCGGCGGGTGAAGATGTTGCTGTAATTCTAGCGGAAGTAAGTCAGGTAGGTGATCAGCTTGGAAAGGTTGAGGGCGAACTTCAATCGTTACAATCCCAGCTAGAAGCGTTCTTGTCTGAGATTCCTAATATTCCTCACGAATCCGTTCCTGCAGGCGTATCTGAAGATGATAATGAAGAGGTTCGCCGATGGGGTGAGCCTAGAGTGTTTAGTTTTGACGTGCGGGATCACGTTGACGTGGGCGAAGGGATGAAGTTATTAGACTTTGACTCCGCAGTGAAGATCGCAGGCTCTCGTTTTACTGTGTTAAAAAAAGATTTAGCACGGATGCACAGAGCCTTGATTCAATTCATGCTTGACCTGCATTCTGAGTCTCATGGCTATGACGAGGTCTATGTTCCTTATCTGGTCAACTCTGCCAGTCTCTACGGTACGGGCCAGCTGCCTAAGTTCGAAGCGGACCTGTTTAAAGTCAATGATGAACGTACTTTGTATTTAATTCCTACCGCGGAAGTACCGGTGACCAATTTAGTGCGTGAGGAGATCATTCCCGCTAAGGATTTACCTTTAAAGTACGTATCGCACACGCCCTGTTTCAGAAGCGAAGCCGGAAGTTACGGCCGTGATACACGCGGATTGATTCGTCAGCACCAGTTCGAAAAAGTTGAATTAKTGCAAGTGGTTGAAGCGGCGCAATCGTATCAAGCCTTGGAGCAATTACTTGGCAATGCTGAAACCATACTGCAAAAGCTAGAATTACCTTATCGAGTGGTGACACTTTGTGGCGGTGATTTAGGCTTTTCGGCTGCAAAAACCTATGACATAGAAGTCTGGTTGCCAGGGCAGGATAAGTACCGAGAGATTTCTTCTTGCAGTAATTTTGAAGACTTTCAGGCGCGTCGTTTAAAAGCTCGTTGTCGAAAACCTGACGTGAAAAAACCGGAGTTAGTGCATACAGTCAATGGTTCGGGCCTCGCCGTTGGGCGTACTCTGGTGGCTATTCTTGAAAACTACCAACAAGAAGACGGCAGCGTTACGATTCCTGAAGCATTGCTCCCGTACATGGGTGGAAAGACCCAGTTAGGCTAGAGGCCGGATCGAGTGATTGGTCTGGTTGTTAGAGTCTAAGCTAAAAGTTGAGTTAAAGGCTTAATTAAAGGTTTAGTTACAGGTTTCGTTTCGTTAAAGGTTGGATTGAGTTAATCGATGGATTATTTACCCTTATTTTTAAAGCTTGAAGGTAAGCGTTGTTTGGTCGTGGGCGCTGGTGAAGTTGCGGTTCGGAAAGCGAGTTTAGTACTGAAAGCGGGGGCTACGGTCGACGTGGTTTCTCCGCAGTGCTGCGCGGCGATGGCTCAATTGGTCGCAGACCATGAGGCGTTGACCTACCGCAACAGCGTTTATACCGCAGCGGATTTGTCGGGGGCTCAAATAGTCATTGCGGCAACGGATCATCCTGAAGTGAATGAAGCGGTGTCTACCGATGCCCACAAAGCCAATGTCTTGGTCAATGTGGTGGATCAGCCTGATCTCTGTAGCTTTATCTTGCCTGCGGTAATCGATCGTTCGCCGGTCGTAGTGGCAGTCTCCAGTGGTGGTAATTCACCTGTGTTGGCTCGTACGATCCGTACTAAATTGGAATCATTAATTCCAGCTGCGTATGGCAAGTTAGCTGAATTGGTGGGCGAATTTAGAGAGCAAGCAAAGCAACGTTTTTCATCAGTGAATGAACGCCGGACGTTTTGGGAGTCTGTACTAGAAGGCCCCATTGCCGAATTAGTTTTTGCTGGCGACATGGATAAAGCTAAACAAATGCTCTCGGAGCACTTTACTGAGCCAGAAGATCCTAGCAAGGACGGCATGGGGGAAGTCTATTTAGTGGGCGGTGGACCGGGAGATCCCGATTTGTTGACTTTTCGGGCACTGCGCCTGATGCAAAAAAGTGATGTGATTCTTTATGATCGTTTAGTCGCCCCGGAAATTGTCGATCTTTGCCGTCGAGATGCACGACGTATATACGTCGGTAAGGCCAGAGATAAGCATACTTTACCGCAGCAAGAAATTAATCAAATGCTAGTGGACCTTGCGCGCCAAGGTCATCGGGTGTGTCGTTTAAAGGGCGGTGACCCATTTATTTTTGGTCGCGGTGGGGAAGAGATTGATCTGCTTTCTCAATGCGGAGTTCCATTTCAAGTGGTTCCTGGGATTACTGCTGCCTCGGGGTGTGCAAGTTACTCTGGGATTCCGTTAACGCATCGTGATTATTCCCAATCAGTTCAATTTGTTACGGGGCATTTACAACCCGGCGCTAAAGAGCTGGACTGGGCTGGTTTAGTCAGGGATCGACAAACGCTAGTGATTTACATGGGCTTACTGGGACTCGATAAGATTTGCCAGCGGCTAATTGAACATCAGATGTCTGAAGACATGCCCGTTGCCCTAGTAGAGAGAGGCACGACCCCTGAACAAAAGGTCTATGTGGGCACCCTTAAAACCATGCCAGAGCAAATCAAGCAGCTGCACATTAAACCGCCGACTTTAATTATAGTGGGTGAGGTGGTTCGGCTGAGAGAACGGTTGGCTTGGTTTAGTCCCAAAAATTGATGCCTGAACACGCAATGTCTGGGGCACTAGGTGGCGCTCTGAATAGTTGGCGCTACCCGAGTCCAAGTTCGACGTTAATCCAGTGAACGTTTGAAGGATCTTAATGTATGCAGGATTTATTTTAAGAAGCCCGGCCCTTTGCGGTGGATATAGTTCATTTACGTAGATTTAGATTGGTAAATCATCAGCCCTTTGTTGATATTCGGCTATTATTTTACTGTACGGCGGTAGTTCATGGGTACAGTAGATGTCGGTTGCTGAGCAGGGAGTGCGTGAGGGCAGTGGATGCAATGGCTTAGAAGTTTATCGGTTAAATATAAGATCTTTTTGATCCCGTTCGTTGGGATCATTGGGTTTGCTTGTAACCATCTAATTAATAATAATGTTAATAGTAACAATGCTGCGCGCTTGGCCGCGATTCGTGATGTTTATTTTCCTGTGCTTGAAAAAGCCGATACCAATATTATTCGTTTGGATCGCATCACTGAAACGCTCAATGCCGGGGTGAGTACCGGTGAAATGGACATGGTCGACGTCGCTAATGATTTGCGCGGAGAGATGCTGGCAACCTTCCTCGAAATTATTCAGCTCTATCCAGAGAAGGACGCCAAAATTAGACGTTTTATGGCTGAGTTTGAGAATTATTACGAAGAGGCGTCTTCTTTATCTATTGGGATGATTGATGGATCGGCTGATTTCAGTACTTTAAATGAGCATGTGGAGCGAATGGGCCTAGCGCTCAGCACCATACAAGGAAGTTTGGGGACTTTTCGTAGTAACAGTCATAAAGAATTTATTGATGTGGTGCAGCAGACTAACGATGATGCCAATAATGCATTAGTCGTGGGTGGTGTAGTGGCTTCAGTAATTGTTGCGGTATTGGTCATAACCTCCTATAGCATTGCCATGTTGATTACTAAAAATATCGGCGGGGTGGTGGGCTCTTTAAGAGATATTGCCAGTGGTGATGGCGATTTAACCAAACGAATTGAGCAAACTAGTAGTGATGAAATAGGTGAGTTAGTGGAGTCTTTTAATGCCTTTATAGAAAAGTTACAAGGCATAATTACTGAGGTTATCGATTCTGTTGCGCCCTTAATCGGTGTCTCTCAAAAGCTACAGGAATTAACACAACAAACAAAGCTAATGGCCACCACCCAGCAATCGACTATTGAGGATGTAACACAGTCGATTTCACAAGTGTTTGAGAGTGTTAATGAAGTTGCCATTAATGCGGCCACTGCTGCAGAAGCTGCGCAGCAAACTGACTCTGAAGCAAAATCAGGTCAGACCATCGCAGATAATACCGTCACGGCCATTAATCAGTTAGCGTCAGAGGTTGAAGAAGCTGTAATCACTAATCGCCAACTAGAGACAGACACTGAAGGCGTGGGGGTTATTCTTGAGGTAATTCAAGGCGTCGCTGAACAGGTGAATCTATTGGCTTTAAATGCCGCTATTGAGGCTGCTAGAGCTGGAGAGCACGGGCGAGGTTTTGCTGTAGTGGCCGATGAGGTACGTTCTTTGGCGTCAAAAACGCAAGACTCAACCAAGCAAATTCAGAGTGTGATTGACCAGCTCAGAAAAACCGCGGGAATCATCACTGTTATTATGGAGGCGGGGCAGGCGCAGGCCATTGAAAGTGTCGCCCAGGCAGGTAAAACCGGTGAAAGTTTTGCAGCGATTACGCTTAAGGTAGGCAGTATTTCTGATATGAATTATCAGATTGCATCCGCCACAGAAGAGCAGCAGCGAACTTCTCAAACCATGTTAGAGAGTGTGGAAGGGATTAAAGTGTCCGCGGGCCAATCGTCGGTCTTAGCAGGCGAGGYCGCTGAAGAAACCCAAGCCTTGATAAACGTTACCGAAAAGCTCCAGCGCGTGGCTAAGCAGTTCAAGGTGTGATGCTGATTGTTCGGCTTAAACCTATCTCTTAAACCTATCTCTTAAATCTATCTCTTAAATCTATCTCTTAAATCTATCTCTTAAATCTATCTCTTAAATATATCTCTTAAGCCTATCTTTTAAAACGATTTCTTAACGCTTTAACTTTAGTAATGAATGCTATTTTGGCCTCCATAGTAATAGTTCCTCGTTCTTAATCTTGAATATTTACCCCTAGGTTTTCTACAATTAATTTCCGTTGAACCGGTTTCTATTACGGTTCGTCCAAAGTTGCTGCGCTAATCTGATCGCCTCCTCTTGGGAGCGGGCTTTGCCCAGTAATTTAAGCGCAATAGCGACTGTGCCAACAATGGCATTTTCGCCGTAGGGATCATTGCCGTTGGTTTGATCCTTAGTCTCGCCAGACCAAAGTTGTTTTAGGTGCTCGACACTAATGTGTTCCGGCTTCGGGTGGCGGAAGGGGATTAAAGGCGGCCATTCTTCGTCGTAAGGCGCGCCCTCGGTTAGGTTTTGCACTGTGCAGCGCGCATCTGGCTTGCGCTCCACTTCGCCTGCTTCGCCTTTGAATACGGCCATGTGTTGATAGCCTAACGATTGGCCCGCTTCAAGGTGTACCGGCCGGTAACTCGGATGAAAAATCCCTACCATTAAATGACTGGATTGGCTTGGGTTTAACAGACGAGCCAATGTGTGGACTGGCGAGCGTAACCCAAGGGTATTACGTAAATCGATTATCTGATGCAGCGTCGGACAAAACACCCGTAAGGGACAGAACGCAAATTGACTGCGTTTAATCTCTTCGGCGGCTTGTTGTAAGTCCTGGCAAACGGGAATCCCTAGTTCGGGCAGTATTTGTTCGCTATAAAGCCGTCCTTCAGTGTGTCCCGCTGCTCCGTGCATAAATATTGGGTAACCGTGTTCGGCCAGTAAAAGGGCGGCTAATAAATACCAAGGTTGGTGTTTATGCTTGCCTGAGTAACTGGGCCAATCGATCTGTGACGGGAATGGTGCGGGGAACTCTTTAGCAATGAACTCTTTGGTGGCACGAATAAAGCCGACTAACTCTTCTGGGCTCTCCTCTTTGACTCGAAGCAGCATTAGGAACGCGCCAAGTTGCACGGGCTCGACATTGCCGGCCAAGATCTCCGACATAGCGGTGTAACTTTCGGCTTCAGTAAGAGAGCGACTGCTTTTCTTGCCCTTACCGAGGATGCGGACGTATTGAGCAAAAGGATGTTCGGGCATAAGAAGACTTTACGTTAATGATTAAATGCAATTAGTCGGTTTAGGTAATCCGGCAATTTTACAAATGAGCTTTGCGGGAGACCCRGGGAATAGTTTTAAAAGGTAAATGCTGCGGCCCTTATCTTTGCCTAGGGTGTTGGCGATATGCTTGATTAACACCCTCATGCTCGGCGACAAATCATATTTTTGGTAAAAAGCACGTGTTAATTGAATTATTTCCCAATGCGCATCCAATAACTCTATCGCTTCTTGGGAGGCAATTTGGCTGGCTAYTTCCGTATTCCAGCTTGATAGATCTGTAAGGAAACCTTCTTTATCAAACATAAGCGTGTAGTAGCCTTGGGTTCTCTTGGTCGTGCTTAGCGTTAGCTTTTGTAGGGGATGTTACGTGATGACTAACTCAACGTTATTGTTTGAGCTCATGGGTTCCATGCGTCTAAAGCCAGCTTTGGACCGTGTCATGGGACGCTGAGAGTTCCACGAACTCGGCATAACTGACGAGGGTAATGCAGGGCAGGAGGGGCTTGTTTAGACCTCGTGCACTCAGGTCAGCTTCTAACGCATAGAGCTTGATTGATCGAGACGCGAGCTCTAAGGCTTCTCTGCAGGGCGTGTGCGGCGATGCGCCGTAGACGCCATCCTCAATCAATAAAATGCTGTCTTCAGGCTCGATAAAGCGTAGACAGCTATCTAGGGTGCCATGTTGTAACGGTGACTGATTTATTAAGTGGAGAATCATCATTAAAAGGACAGGATCTGATCTTGTTGGTGTAAAAGAGATTTAATTTGGTCGGTGTTTAGGACTTTAACAGGGGTGACAAAGTCTTGAGCTTGCAGCCCCCGATAAGCTATTGATTGTTCATCGACATAAATATTTTTGAGATCGTACATTTCAAATGCGCTGACCATTTTAGCAATATTTTTACTCTGTATTTGCTCAGGATGCTGGGACTTGACCAGTTGAAAGACGCCGTCGTCCAAATATAGCGCGCTGACATCTACCCCGTAGGCACTAGCGACTAATAAGGTATCAATGGCTTCTCGGCTGCGTAGGCTGCCGTAAGGGCTTTTACGATTAACGACTAATATTTTTTTTGAAGGTTGGCTCATAAGGGGCTAGTTGCCGAATGTCAGGACTCGATCTGAGCTTAAGGTGGCTTCTATCAGCTGCCCTAAACCTGAAAGTTCCATGGTATCAGAAAGATTATCTGCAGGCTTTTGGTAGCGCTGGGCTTCTTGTTCGTTGAGCAAGCCTCTGCGTAGGCTAGCAGCAACACAAACCACTGCATCGACATCGTGCAGGCGTATAAAGTCTTGCCACGCTTGGGCGATATTGAGCTCATCTTGAGGCGGGGTGTTTAACGTGGAGCCGTGTAATACACCATCACTGGCAAAAAAAACCCGAAATAGTTCATGGTCAGTTGCCACGGCTGCCTTGGCGAACTCTAGTGCTGTGTTGGACGACTGCGAGCTACTAGGACCGTCAAGTATGATTAAGCTAAATTTCATTTACATATCGCTAGAAACAAAAAAGCCCTGTGGGTTACACAGGGCTTTTTTGGCATTAAAAGTTAACTGCTAGTCATCGCTGCCCATACCGATAAACGATAACAATATGGTGAAGATGTTGTAGAGCATGACATACAAGGTCACGGTTGCTGAAATATAGTTAGTCTCGCCACCGTGAATAATGGCGCTGGTTTGCCACATAATTAGGCCGGACGATATGAATAAAAATATGCAGCTAATGGCTAGTCCAAGCGCTGAAATTTGCAGGAATATATTCGCGATCATTGCGATAAAGCCGATGATCATTCCAGTCATTAAAAACCCAGTCCATTTACTAAGGTCTTTTTTGGTAACCAAGACGTATCCAGACAGGGCGAAGAAAATTGCTGCAGTGCCACCTAAGGAAAGGATGATTGGCTCAGCCCCTTGAGTCGCAAGATAGTGGTTTAAGATTGGCCCGATAGTGAATCCCAGCCAACCTGTCAGCCCAAAAACAAACACTAGTCCTAGTGAGGAGTTTTTAAATTTCTCCGTTAGAACTAAGAAGCCGATATAAGGAATAAGCATCCATAGGCCCATGTAAGGCGCATTGATGGCCATGGCAAAGCCTGCCGTCATGGCGCTGAATAAAATGGTGGCGGCTAATAATGTATAGGTATTGCGCAGAACTTTTGCGGCAGCAGTATCGAGCTGCTGTTGTCCTGTGACCGCATAATCATTTTCTTGCATAGGTACTTTCTCCAATTCCAGGTGGGGCTACTTATTCTATGATATTAGGGGTGCCGCGAATTATTTCAAGAGTGATCTATAAGTATTACTGTAGCTAGTATGAAATACAACGTAAATCGCTCTCACTTGTAGCTTTAAGGCGATTTAGAGCAGTTATTGTGATAGTTGGCGTTAATCGTATTTTGGGCCGTGCTTGATAGAACCAGAAGTGCTGATTGTACGGTTTTGGTGCATTAACGCTTATAAGCGCTAAATACTCGGTCAAAGACAGGGATTTTGTCGCGTTTAAAATTTTTATTTATATAAACCATTGACTAGACTGTGAACTTAGGTAATATCTGCGTCCTGTTGCGGAGGGGTGGCAGAGCGGCTGAATGCACCGGTCTTGAAAACCGGCGTGGGGTCAAACCCACCGAGAGTTCGAATCTCTCCTCCTCCGCCATTTATTTTAAGCGCGACGCTTTAAAATCAAACGCAGCAGTACTTGTAAACGCAAGATTATACCTGCTCTGTATTGGTTCAATGYMACAGACACTCCCTATAAGTAAATCTCATTAATTCGATTCGATCTATCGGCTCTATTTTATAGGCCGGCTTTTGCTATTGATTGTTCGTTGAGCGTGTTTTCTGAAGAAGCCTTCGTCTAAAAGGTGTTATCTCTATGTTACGAGCTTTCTGTTTCCGCTCTCTAGCCGTTGGGCTATTTATGCACAGAAAAGTTCACGCATGAATAGCGTTGCTTATACGGGAATAAATTCTCTGAGGCGCAAGTTCCTTAAGATCGCTGTTTCGATTATCGAATTTATAATGGTTTGCGTTGTGTGTGCGCGATTTGCCCCCGGAAGTTATCAATCTACTAGCACCTGAGCTGTTTAATTCACCGACTTGCTCTCTCCATCCCTATCGCTTTTTGTTTCCCGTTGAGTCTTTTTACGCCGTTGCTCCATTGTCGAGGGCTCTTTTCGTAAAAAAATTACATTTTTACTAATAATCTATACCGATCCGATAAAGGTGGTTTGCTGAAGCCGGCGTTTCTTCATGGGTAGGGTGTAGGTGTAATTGATTGCCGTGATTTTAAGGCACCGTTTTCTTTTCAGTGAGTAGAGCTAAGCTCGATTCTCTGGGTAGAAAAGTGAGACCGTTTGGCTTTAATCGAAAGGGTTTTTATTGTGATCCGTGAGGGGGCTATGCAAACCCTAAACCACGTTGTTATTAAGTGTAATGTTTGTCCACACTATCTGTGGATAACTCTGTGGGTAGGTGTTGGGTATGAGCCTGTAGCCCCGTAGTTATGCAGAGGCCAGCAGATTGGTTAATAAATGATCAGCGTATGAAAATATCAATAAAAACAGTTAGATATAAAAGGCAAGATATATTTTTTATGTGTTTAACTTTTATGGCCAGTTAATTTTGACCTTGAGCACTCGTGTGTGAATAAGCCGCTTTCTGATGCCTAGAAATTATTGCGATGCCCCGTGGTTCCTTGGCTGGAGGGTTTGCTGAAAGCTTTAACTGGTTCAACTGCGAGGTGTGACCTATGCCAGGGTGGTCAGGTGACCTGATTCACGATTTAATGTGTTGCAAAGATTTAGTGTCGGAGGTAATGGGGTGACAAACCTTAACGCAGGATTGATTGGTGAGATTGAAGTTGTTGTTGGCGGATTTTGTGTTTTTGATTAGGTTGTGTGGACGCTTGTGGGGTAAAAGGGCGCGTTAAATAGACAGAAACTTGGTTTGACGTCTTCCAAAATGTAGTAGGTCAGTTTATTGTTAGCGGCTAAGGTAAATACTTCAAGTAGTACTTATAGGGTTTCAAGTTCTGACGTAGTGATGGACCTGAAGACGAACGAGAATTTAAAGTTAAAATTCGATAAAAAAATAGGTGAACAGACCTTGATTGAAGTACTTATTGTTGATGACCATGATTTGGTTAGAACCGGCATTAGCCGGATGATTGCCGATGTGCCGGGAATCGAAGTGGTGGGAGAAGCTAGCTCTGGCGAAGAAGGTATAAAATTAGCCAAAGAGCTACAGCCAAGCGTGGTATTAATGGACGTGAAAATGCCTGGCATCGGCGGGCTAGAGGCAACTCGTAAGTTGATTCGTAGTAGCGCAGAGATCAAAGTGATTGCTGTGACAGTCTGTGGTGAAGAACCTTTTCCGTCTAGGCTTATGCAGGCTGGCGCTTCGGGTTATTTAACCAAAGGCGCGGATCTGGATGAAATGATTAAGGCGATTCGCTTAGTACACTCCGGGCAACGTTACATTAGCCCTGATGTGGCTCAGGCATTGGCTCTAAAGCCTTATGGTCAGGAGGGCGATGCGTCTCCGTTTGATCGGCTTTCAGAGCGTGAATTGCAAATTATGTACATGGTGGTGAATTGCCAGAAGGTACAGGAAATTTCGGATAAATTATGCCTTAGCCCGAAAACGGTTAATAGYTAYCGKTAYCGWWTRTTYGAMAARYTRRRTMTYKMMARTGATGTKGAGTTGACNNATTKKTGGCTGTACGCCATGGCATGTTGGATGCGGAGTTTGCTGGATAAGCGTTTCGGGTGGGCCGATTACAATCGGCCCTATTCAAGGATTGGTCCTTCAGCCGATCGGCCGCCTATTAATACGTAGACTTTAATTTCGTTTCTGGGTTTGGCGTCTTTATTCCAAATAATGGGCTGGGCGCTTCTTTCTTGTCGTTTATTGCGTACTTGCCGTTAKMKWATKTKNTYTKTTAKGCNCYCWWMWWKAAWRARRCGTNGYCSTTGKNANYRWGSCTGMNNCGKNNGCYGCKGWNGTKWMSSKWTWGAKGMTNTCGAGCNNAANKGWNNTTTGAYRGCMNGKMSTTTKTTANAGCRCYYGRSYAMCMMYCCGGGTGTTTATCGCATGCTCAGTGAGTCGGGCAGTGTGTTGTATGTGGGCAAGGCTAAGAATTTAAAAAATAGAGTCGCGAGTTACTTCTCTGCATCAAAAGATTTAAGTCTAAAAAATCAATCACTCGTTAAGAAAATCGAAGCCGTTGAAGTCACTGTCACCGGTAGCGAGACTGATGCGCTAATTCTTGAACAGAACTTAATTAAAGAGCTTAAGCCTCCCTATAACATTTTACTTAGGGATGATAAGTCGTATCCGTATATCTTTATCTCTAGCTATGCCGAATACCCTCGATTAGCCTTGCACCGAGGGGTGCGCCGTGCCAAGGGTCGTTATTTTGGACCTTACCCAAGTGCAGGCGCTGTGCGTGAAAGCCTCAGTCTGTTGCAGCAAATATTTAAAGTGCGCTCCTGTGAAGAAAGCTTCTTTCAGAACCGTTCTCGGCCTTGCCTGCAGTATCAAATAGATCGCTGTAGTGGCTCGTGTGTCGGTGCGATCTCAAAACAGCAGTACGCTGAAGATATTGGTATGGCAGTTCGTTTTCTCGAAGGCAAAAGCAGCGAAGTTGCCCGCGAGATGGTTGATAAAATGGAGCAAGCCTCCATAGCAATGGAGTACGAAGAGGCCGCCTTATACCGCGATAAAGTAGCGGCGTTACGTCGGGTTCAGGAGCAGCAGTTGGTGGAGGGGGGCGACGGCGACCTGGATATCATTGCCGCTGTCTCTTTGTCTGGCAGCTTGTGCGTTCACGTGTTGTTTGTACGTGGGGGGCGAGTGCTGGGCAGTAAAAACTACTTTCCTAAATTGTCTATGGTGTTAACCGAAAAAGAAGCGTTGGATCAATTTCTGCCGCAGTTCTATATGCATGGCTTGGGCGCAAAGGACCTCCCAAAAGAGATAGTGCTTCCTAAGGGCAGTGAAAGTGGACGCGATAGTGCAGACTTGCTGATTCAGGCCTTAGTGGAGCAGGGTGGGCCGAAAATAAGTCTGCAATGGAGTTGTCGCGGTAAAAAAGCCGCGTGGCAACGTTTAGCGGTAACCAATGCCGAGCAAGCCTTACAAAGCGTATTGCAGAGCCGCTCAAAAGTGCTGGAGCAATTTGAGTTGCTGCAGGAGCAGCTAGGCCTTGATGCGTTGCCTCAGCGTATTGAATGCTTTGATATTAGCCATACCCAAGGAGAGGCGACGGTTGCTTCGTGCGTTGTGTTTGGCCATGAGGGTGCGATTAAGTCGGATTACCGACGTTTCAATATTAAAGACATTGTGGGAGGCGATGATTACGCCGCCATGGAACAAGCGCTGACACGCAGGTATACTCGCGTTAAGAAAGGAGAAGGCAAGATTCCTGACCTGATTTTGATTGATGGCGGTAAGGGCCAGTTAAGCATTGCTGAAAAAGTCTTCGAAGAATTACAGATTGAGGGCGTTCAGTTGGTTGGCGTTGCCAAGGGGCCTACACGCAAGCCCGGATTTGAGATGCTTATTCGTTCTGGTGACCATAAAGAGATCCGTTGTCCTAATGATTCCCCTGCATTGCACTTGATTCAGGCGGTGAGGGATGAGGCGCATCGATTTGCCATCACCGGGCATCGCGCTCGGCGAGGCAAAAAGCGTAATAAGTCATCTTTAGAGGGGATTCCAGGCGTGGGCCCTAAACGACGTAAAGAGATGCTTAATTTTTTTGGTGGCTTGCAAGAGGTTCAGCGCGCCGCAATAGATGAACTAGTCAAGGTGCCGGGTATAAGCCGAAAATTAGCCGAAGATATATACGCTGCGTTGCATGAAAATTAACATTCATGCACTAACCTAAGCAGCAAGTTTTAACGAGAGGGATTGATCTTGTAAGGGGTCGGCCCGATTAAAATACTGATCGAGTGTCAGTGAGTCATTGTAATTTAGTAGAGATAAAATGCTTACCATTCCCAACATGTTAACTTTTTCCCGTATTCTAGCCATTCCCCTTTTTGTGATTATCTTTTACCTACCTTTTCAGTGGAGTTACGGCGTTGCAGCGATTATCTTTATCGTCGCTGGCGTGACTGACTGGTTTGACGGTTATCTTGCTCGTAGGCTCAATCAGGTTTCTAAGTTGGGCGCTTTTTTGGACCCGGTGGCGGATAAACTGATGGTGGCGGTGGCGCTGGTTCTATTGGTGGAAATGCATGCCACAGTATGGTTGGCGTTGCCTGCTTTAGTCATGGTGTCTCGAGAAATTTTGGTATCGGCGTTGCGCGAATGGATGGCCGAATGTGGGCAGCGAGCTGCAGTGGCGGTGAGTTATATCGGGAAGGTTAAAACCGTAGTGCAAATGATCTCCATCTCTATGCTGCTGGCGATTAAGCCTACTTTTGGCGATGACGGAGGCTTGCTGTTTATCGGCACTGAATTACTGGCTTACCTGTTGCTGTATGTGGCGCTAGTTCTTACTTTATGGTCTATGTTTATCTACTTAAAGGCTGCGTGGCCAAATCTTATTGAAGCCTCTGTAATCGATCCCGCCTCACAAGGGAAGTGATTTTGTTGCGCTTGATCGAGTAGCGGGGCACCTAGGTTTTGGTTAYGTGTTTGGTGCGTTGTATYAGTAGAAGGATCAGTACCCTCGATAARTTGTGTCTGATAACGATAAATTATCTGGCCTTTATTGAATATCGTATTGTAATGTGAGGCAAAGCTTGTTAGCGCTAGCGGGTTCGGAATGTCATTGTTAAAAAACTAGCTTAATTAGTAAAATCAATGGAATATCGGCCTTGACAGTGAGCAAGCGGTGAGTAGAATAGGCACTCCTTTTTGCGGGAATAGCTCAGTGGTAGAGCACAACCTTGCCAAGGTTGGGGTCGCGAGTTCGAACCTCGTTTCCCGCTCCAGTTTTACCTCGGTTTACCGAGGTTTTTTTATTTTGGCTCAAGCGCTTAAAAAAGCGCTAGGTCACGATGAATCGGCGGAGTAGCAAAATGGCTATGCAGCGGATTGCAAATCCGTCTATGCCGGTTCGATTCCGGCCTCCGCCTCCATACAAGTAAATCCCCCCTTTAGCCCGGGTGGTGAAATTGGTAGACACACAAGACTTAAAATCTTGCGACTTCACGGTCGTGCCGGTTCGATTCCGGCCCCGGGCACCATTTAAACTCTTTATTTTCTAACGTTAAGTAAAACCTAATTTCCTTCCTTTTGTCTCGGTTTTAATTTCTATTATTCGCTTAAGCTTAGCTATTTGCACCACACCTATTTTCTTATGCGTGATTGGGCTTAATGTATTTTAATGGACGCGTTTTTCGACATACCCCTCTTCGATTTATACCTTCGTGCTAAAAGTGCATAAGCAGCCTGAAAGAGGTTTCAAACGAGGTGTGAGTCCCTGCAAGCTGAGCTTAATTGCATTACTTTATCGAATTAATTGGATGTCTTTTTTTTCGAGAAAGAGGGCGTGCGAGCCGCAATCGCTGACAAAGGAATGCAGGGCAGGTATTTCATCAACAATTAGGTTTTGCGCGGCGGTGTGCGTAAGCATTTTCTTGTATAGACGGAATTATGCGGTGGTCGAATACGTATTGGATGAATTCCTGATGAATAAATCCAAAATTATTTTGGCGCTTGCGTACGATATCAATTTCAGCCCAATTGGGTTCAGCTTGTTCTGGGAATGAAAGAATAATTAGTTCGCCTGATTCTACTTCTTGTTGAATTGATGATTGTAAAAGAAAGCCCAGGCCAAGTCCTTGGCATACCAGCTGCTTAAGTACGATATTGTTGGACACCTGGACAAGGGGGGGCTTCTTTTGGGCGTCGGAGGCGATATTAGGCCGGTTTTTTCTTACCCAATGAAAATACTGAGAATACTTTTGGGTATAGTCGACAATCGGCATGTGCAATGTGTCTTCGACACTTTGGGGTAGCCCATGTTTTTCGGCGTAAGCTTTTGAGACTACGGGGTGAAATGTTTCGTAGAGTGCCGGGTCGTTTTTCAGTAGACGGTTGCGTTGGGTGAATACCTGGAAGCTGAAGTCGATGGTGTTGTCGAGTAGTAAGGGTTCCAAGGCTTCGTCGGTAGCGGTAATGATTTCAAAATCCACCAGGGGGTACTTATCAGTAAAACCTTTAATTACTTCGGGTAGGTAATAGGTAGATACCTCTTGCCAGGCGCCTATGCGTATCACGCCAGAAGCTTTTGACTTGTCTTCTTTGAGTCCTTGTACGGCCGCTTCAATTGAGGATAAGTGGGTCTTAAATTCGCGATACAGGGTTTCACCATCTGCGGTTAAGATAATATTGGGCCCCTGACGAACCAATAGATCAACACCTAAGTGCTCCTCTAAATGATTGATCTGTGCTGAGATGGCTTGTTGAGTTCGTTTCAAGCGACTTGCCGCCGCAGTGATCCCCCCTCGGTCCACTACTTCTACAAATGTTCTCGCCTTATTGAAATCCACGTGGATGCCTCCTTTAGCGCTGCTCTGTTTGATCGATAGGGTTTTAGCCTACCACAAGTAATTCTTAATATTATATCTAGTAAAACTAGTTGTTCTTGTGCTTCGCCATTGTTTATTGTGTCATTGTGAAGTGGCACCAAATGAATGTTGGGTAATGTGAGACATATAACTATGAAAATTAAACAATTAATGAGTTTCTCCGTTGTCGCGTTGACCGCAGGCCTTGTAAATGCGGGAGCGATGTCTGATAGAGGGAAAGAGATCTTCGAGTCGGGCGACGACCGTGATAGTGGTTTTATTAGCGCTGATTGGACCCAAGAACTGATCTTGACCAATGCGTTGGGCAAGGAAAGTCGGCGCTTGATGCGGATTATTGCTTTGGAGGGGAATGACGTTGAAGGCGATAAAACCCTTATTGTCTTTAGAGAGCCTAAGGACAGTCGGGGGGTCTCTTTACTGACTCATGGCATTAAAGAAGATGATGATAATCAGTGGATGTATCTTCCTAATTTAAAACGGGTTAAGCGGATCTCTGCTGGGGCTAAAACATCCCGTTTTGTGGGCAGTGAATTTACGTTTGAAGATTTAGCAATTCGTGAAGTGGGTGATTTCTCCTATAAGTTCATTAAAGACACCGAATTGAATGGGGTGGCGGTCCATGAGATTGAAGTCATTCCGTTAGATCCTAAGAGTGGCTACAGTCGTCAGATTGCCTGGATCGATCAAAAAGAATTGATTGTACATAAGCTCGAATATTACGACAAAAAGAGCAAGTTGCAAAAAACCTTATTTTTTGAAGATTACCATCAGTACTTGGGAAAACACTGGCGCGCGCATACCACGCGTATGGTCAATCACCAAACTAACAAGAAATCCCGATTGATTGTGTCGGGTAATTATGAGTTCAAAACGGGCGTGACTAAAAAGGATTTTTCTAAAAATAAATTAAGAAGCATTCGTTAAATTCAAGTGACATAACGAAATTAATGCAACAAAAAGGATTGCTTATGAAAGACGTAAAGTCTTATCGATTAACCGAATATATCACCTCAAGTAAAGCGATTATATTAGTCGTCTATGCGCTATTGATGGCGGTTAGTTTTACTATCATTGGACAACGTATATTGTCCGGTGAACCCTTCGCGGATAATTCCGTTCGTATTTGGTTTAATGAAGCGGACCCCGATTTACAAAAGTTTGATGCCTTCCATGAGAAGTTTGGTAATCAAGATTGGGGTTCGATACTGATTAGAACGAAGGATATCTACGATAAAAAGTTTCTCAACGAGTTAGCTGAGGTCTCAGAAGAGGTTGAAGCGCTTTCGATTGTCTATCGAGCGACTTCATTGGCCAATGTGCGAGGAAATCGTAGTGAGGGCGAAGGCGACCTTTGGTTTACCTCTATATTTGAAGCCAATGGCGAAAGTCAGTGGGCGTCGGACCAAGAACTGTCTCAATTTAAATCCCGCCTTGATGATAATAACTTCGTTAGAGACCTTTTGTATCGCGCACAAGACAGCCAACATACCTTTATTCTGATTCAGTCAGAAAATCAAAAAGGCCAGCCTGGCGGTTATCGTCAAGATTACGTGGAAGCGGTCTATAAGATATTTGATAATCGAGCGACTTTTGATGAAGTGAAGTTTCAGGGCGTCGCACCTTTGATAGTTTCGCTTAATAAGGCGTCACTTAGAGACGTGTTTATTTTCTATAGCACTACGGCGGTGTTATTGATGATCTTCGGGTTTTTGGTGTTTCGAAGTGTGCGAGACACGATAGTGCTCGTTGCCATGGCATTAGGTGTGATGGTGCCTGCAATGGCGGGGGTTTCTGCTGCGGGGCTTCCATACAATATGATGACTCAAATATTGCCGGTGTTATTGGTGGCAGTGTCGACGGCCAATGTGGTGCATTTGATTAAAGAGTTTCATTACAATCGCCTTACCATGAGCAATGAAGAGTCGCTTCATAAAGCCATTTCAATGTTGTGGGTGGCAGGGTTTTGGGCCGGTACGACGACACTGATTGGTTTTGCCTCTTTTATAATTTCTGATGTACGGCCTGTCAGCCAATTTGGTACTTTCGGCTCTATCGGTATCGCATTAGGGTTTATTTTAAGTCTCTCTGTTGCCCCCGCACTTTTGTTGTATTTGTACAAGAATGTGCCTGTTTCAGAAACAGAGAATATCAAGCCTGGGGATGGCTTTATTGAAGCCTTGCCGGGCCTTTTGGATCGTAGTAAATATATCGTCGTCGGTGTTTTTGCTTTATGTTTGATTTCTCTCATTGGGTTGAAGGATGTACGTGTGGGGTCCAATTTTTCTAAATTTTTGGGCGATAGTTCAAGTGCGCGCGCTTCGTTTGATTATACTAAAGAACACGATTTTGCGGGTGCAGCGGCGCATCTCAGCCTCTCGTATCATTCAGGAAATCTATCAAGCGTTGAAGGCCGATTTTCTAAGCTGATTACTTTAGAGCAAGCATTGCAAAAATTGGTTAAGACTAAGGACGGGTTTTATCTGACGCTAGGCCCTGGGAAAATATTGTGGGAGGCAGAACGAGCCCTTGCCGCGCCTAATGAAGATTGGAAAACGTTTCATCAATACACGGGCGGGCAGGTAGGTGATCTGGTGTTTTCGTCGGAATTGAGCGGCAATGATCAATTAATTGATTTTCTTTCCGAAGACAAACAGCATGTTCGGATCGCGCTATTAACCGACTTTATGGATTCAAATGAGATGCATGAATTCCGTCGTGAGGTTGAAGGGATTGTTAAGGCGGTGGGTATTAATGACGCAGACGTGACTTTTACAGGCGCGCCTGTTTTATTATCCAATATGGATTCGCAGATCTCTGATACGCAGCGTTTTTCATTACTGACGGTGACTGGGTTTTTGTTAGTTCTATTTCCGTTCTTATTCCGCTCGCTATCGTTTGGCTTGTTTAGCTTGGTGTTTAACCTGTTTCCCTTGGCGCTTATTTATAGTTTGATGGGATGGACCAACATCACTATTAATTTGGCAACCGTGGTAATTGGTGGGGTGTCTCTGAGCTTGGTGGTGGATGATACGATTCATGTATTGGTRCGCTTTGCGCAATAYAGRAAGCTAGGTTACGAGTGGAACCGCGCTGTAGATAAGACTATTGCAACCATCGGGCATAGCGTTACGTTGACATCGGTGGTGTTGATTTCACTGTTTAGTGTGATGGGGCTTTCKGACTTTGTACCGGTACAGTCCTTTGGYTTATTTATGTCATTGACGGTATTCGTCGCATGGCTAATGGATCTATTTTTGTTGCCGGTACTGTTGAAAATGTTTAATCAGTACTTCCCGCAAGATGACGTTCAAACGGAGGTTGAAGAGGACGCTATAAGCGCTCAAACAGCTCAAGTAACAGGCCAAGTGACGTCTGATTCAAGGAGTTAACTCTTCTATAAGAGTAATATTTAACGTTTTTGTTGTGGCCAAGGATGGCCTTTTTATTAAACAGAAACTATACAAGCTACAAAAATAAAGAACTAAAAAAGCTTTAGAAAATACGATTAATAAAAATTCCAATCGATTTTAAAAGGATGTAAATGTGTCTTATAAAGCACTTACAAATGCGCTGTCTTTGTGCGCGCTCATTTTTGTTTCCACTACGGTGTTAGCGATAGACGGTGAACTTGGTTTTGAAGGACGAGTGTTCGCTAATGAGGGGTTGTTTGGCCAAGATCAAGTCAGTGACTCTATTCGATTGCAGCCGGAGCACGTGGCTGTATTAGGGGATGGCGAACACACGATAGAATTCACCGGGTTTTTAAGGCTTGATTCATTGGATGATGAACGCAGTCATTTCGATTTGCGCGAGTTATCGTGGTCCTATGCAGGGGACAACTGGGAGTCCTTGGTAGGCGTTAGTAAAGTCTATTGGGGCGTCACTGAATACCAAAGCCTGGTTGATATTATTAATCAAACAGACCTCGTGGATAACAGTGATGGTCAAACCAAGCTTGGGCAAGTGATGGTTAGGCTGTCTACAGACCAGCCCTGGGGAGGCCTTGAGTTCTTTTGGCTACCTCATCATAGAGAGCGAACATTCTCGGGGGAGGAAGGGCGGCAACGATTAGGCCTGGACATTGACCGTAGTGACGTCGTCTATGAATCAGGAGCTGAGCAAACGCGGAATGATTTTGCTTTACGTTATTCTTACTATTGGGACCAATTAGAAGTGGCCTTAGCGCATTTTTCGGGCACTTCGAGGGAGCCTTTTTTGATTTTTAATGGCGATTTTAACGCCCCCGCGCTGGTTGCGCTTTATCCTGTCATCGACCAAAGCAGTATTGAATTACAATATGTGGGGGATACTTGGTTATTGAAACTGGAGGCCATCAGTCGCTCTGGATTTGATGATCGCTATACCGCAGCTACGTTTGGGTTTGAATACACGCAAGTAGGGTTTTGGGGCAGTGAATCCGATTTAGTGTGGATCTCCGAATACCTATTTGATGACAGGAAAAAGGATTCAACCACGCTTTTCGCACAAGGACTTTTTATTGGTGGGCGTCTTGCGGCTAATGACGCGAATGCATCGGTGGTCCAAGCTGGGTTTATCTATGATCCTCGTACCAAAGAAACTTTATTCTCCCTAGAGGCCGATCGCCGATTGTCAAACGACTGGTCAATCGTGCTTGAATCGCGTGTTTTTACTGGGGCGAATGTTGCTAATGCCAGTAGCGATTTGGATTCCAAAACGGTGATCCTGCAAGATGAAGATTACTTCTCGGTTGAGTTGGTGCGATTCTTTTAAGGGTGTTTTTTATTGATCGGGCTTGATGAGTGCAGTGACGCTGGCATTGCTCAAGGTAAAGGATATGTGAACCAGTTTATGTTTTCGCAAGCGTCTTTACGTCCGTTTGTTGATGTTAATGAGCCCGAAAGGTATGGTTGCTGGCGTTGCCATTGATTTAAATGGCCAATACCACAAGGCCTGTGAGGATCTCCTCTAGGGACGGAGACCGAAGTGCTTAAAAAAGTATTAAAGATTGTCGCTGCATTTATTTTATCATTTGGCGCAGCGCTGGCAGCATTGGCGTACTATCAATCAACTCAGATGCATGCCAATGAAACGCTACTCAATTTACCGCTAAAAAGTATACATCTAGACACCTTTGAGTACCAAGCACCGGCTTTCGAGTCGCTGAAAAGGGATATTAACTATCAAGGAGAGAACAAGACTTATTATGTGTACCGCCCCAGCGCTATTAAGTCAGGCTTAATGGGGCCTGGCCCCATTGATGTACCCGTGCTGGTGGCCTTACATGGCAGTGGTCGAACGGGCGCGTCTATGATGCATTCTTGGCGGAAAATTGCAGAAGCTCATAACGTTATTATTATTGCCTTGGACAGTGATACGGATCGTTGGTCATTTGTAAACCATGGCGGTGCGTTATTATCGATGATTATTAAAGAGCTTCGACAACAGGAAAATATTTCTGAGGATAGCCCGCTGTTTGCTTTTGGTCATTCTCAAGGTGCGCAAAACGCCATGGTATTGGCTGTGGCAGAGCCCGAGATGTTTGATCGGGTGGCCGTGCATGCTGGGACTATCCCTATAAAGGTGGAGCCGCAGTCTGAAGCGGTGTCGAATAAGGGGTTTAAAGTAGGCCTGTTTCTTGGCAATAATGATCATATATTTTCAGTGCCCTCAGCAAGGCAAACCCTACGGTGGCTTGAGTCAGAAGGTGTGAGTGCTGATTTGTTTGTTCTTCATGGTCATAATCATTGGTACTACGCGGACGCTCATACCATTAATGAGCTTGTCTGGAATTATCTTGTTGAATGATTGCTTTACTCATTATGAGCCCCGTAGTAGTCGAATAATCACACACATTACTGCATGAGAACAATCTAATTTATAACACCCAAAACGCTCGACAGGGAAAGCCTCTGATTGCTTGATGCATGCCTAGCATCTACTAGACTCATTTCCTAATAGGTTATTTTAAGGCAGCAACAATGGATGTTAAGGTGAGTTTTCAAGCGCATCTAGACGAGTCGGAATGGGTGCCGAAAGTTATTGAAGATCTTTATTTCAAGCTAGCCAATAATGAGGACTTAGCAGTACAGCTGGARTCCTCACTTTCCCTGGCTAAAGAATCTGCCAGCAAAGACCTAGACAAATTRCTTTTTGAYGCCCTTAACTGGCCAACTGATTGGCTGGATTACGTGAAATATGTGTTCAGGTTCTGTCATTGGGTTCCTCATCAAAGTTCCAATCCCGCTTGGACTGACCCCGATACTGATGAGCAGCAAGAAGTGTATGATCATCTATGCCATTTCTATTATTTAATCGATCAGTCAACTAATGAAAGTGATGATCGAATTCAAAATGACCCGTGGTTTAGCCTTTGGTTGGTACACTTTGTTAAAACCTGGGGTGAATTTTTAAATACCACGGAGTCTTTCAACGAAGAAGTTTTGGGTAGTTTTATTAACAACTCGCCAAAATACCGGGTTGAAGACTCAATGATCGACGGCCGCTCTAATAATCCAAGCGGCTGGTTAACCTTTAATCAGTTTTTTGCGCGAGAATTAAACCCGGGTCTACGTCCCATTTCCAGTCCAACAGATAATAAAATAGTGGTATCGCCTGCGGACTGCACGTTTCGAGCGATGTATGACATTGCCGCGGACTCAACTATTCCGAGTATCTATTTAAAAAGAACCCATCAATATGGAACGGTTCAACGATTGATGGATAACAGTCAATACGGGGGAGCGTTTGCCAATGGAAAAATGGTGCATTATTTTTTGGCACCTTATTCCTATCATCGATACCACACGCCAGTGGCTGGACTGCTCAAAGAGTGTAGGGCAGTGCAAGGCTTGGCTTATTTGGAAGTCTATATCGCCAACGGGCAATTTGATGCGCCGGATAATTCAGAAACGGGTTATGAATTTAGTCAGGCCCGAGGAGTTGCAGTCATTGATACGACCCAATCGTTATACAATAACGTAGGATTGGTGGCGGTGCTTCCCGTAGGTATGTGCCATGTTTCTTCGGTGAATATGACGGCTCAACCTGGCAATGTACTCGAAAAAGGCGAAGAGTTTGGTTATTTTCTTTTCGGGGGCTCAGACATCATTGTGTTATTTCAAGAAGGTATCGACCCGACTATTTACRACGGGGAGCAATACCGAAATTACGGCACGCCAATCGCAAAGTGTGCTTAATATTTGTTGGCGTAAACCGTATCTGCTTTATTGTTTTCTTGGCCAATACTGACGCTTGTTGAGCGCTTTTGAATTGAGCCAATACCTTCTATCATTAAAACTCAAAATAGTTCTTTAAGTCGTTCTCGTGGGTTTCCTCAAGACTTTACCATCCAATCTATAAATCCTAAAGGTATGTTAGGATAAGCCTCAATGACATAGAGGAATGTACGTTGATTGGCATTCTCGCATGTTCGTTATGACTCAGGTATCGCCTCGATTTTAATCGATGATGTGGGTCGTGTTATTGTGGTCGGTAGCGGTGAGAGAAAACGTAATTAAGGCCTGTGGTGAGCTTGGATTATCTTTACCATAGCGATTCACAGGCACTGAATAAAAATAATTATTTGAATGATTTTATGGGTTGATTACAGCCGTATCAAATAAAAGGAGACAATAAAAAAATGTCTGATAAAAAGGCAAAATTAAACGCTTTTCGGGGCGAGGTTCAAGCGTGGTTAGCGGACAACTTTCCTAAATCATTGGCTGGGCAGGGTGCAGGCCTGGGCTTAGGTAAAAATTTACAAGGTGAATTTAAAGAACAAGGCGAAGCGTGGCGTAAGACCTTGGCTGATAAGGGCTGGGGGATCGCCAGCTGGCCTGTTGAGTATGGTGGTGCTGGATTAAGCCATAAACAGGCCTCGGTGATTAATGACGAACTGGGTAAAATCGGTGGCTTTAACCCGATTCCGATGTTGTCCGGCATGGGCGTGACTATGATCGGCCCAACCATGATGGAATATGGCACCGAAGCACAAAAAGCACAGCATCTTCCTGGTATGGCGAGCGGCGAAGTATTCTGGTGCTTGGGTTATTCGGAGCCCAATGCCGGGTCTGACTTGGCCTCATTGACCACAAAAGCGGAAGACAARGACGATCATTGGCTTATTAATGGCCAGAAAGTGTGGACCTCCGGCGCCAATATTGCGCAATGGTGTGGCGCTTTAGTACGTACTGATCCTAGCGTTAAAAAACGTGACGGGATTAGCTTTATTATGTTCCCTATGGATCAAGCGGGCATTGAAACCAGGCCGATTAAATTGATTGCCGGCGACTCTCCTTTTTGTGAAATGTTTTTTAGTGATGTGAAGGCGGAAAAAGATCAATTGCTCGGAACGCTGAATGATGGCTGGAGTTTAGGCAAACGTTTATTACAGCACGAACGACAAAGCCAAACGGGCGGTGGCGGCCCTAGACCGGTTGCTGGCAGTAAAGAGTCTCTCAAAGACATCGCCAAACGGTATGTCGGAGTGGATGCCAAAGGTCAGTTAGACGACGCTGATTTGCGTCTTCGTTTAGCAAATCATTTGATGGATGCCAAAGCCCATCGTTTGACGATAGCGCGAATAATGTCGGAAGCAAAAGGCAATGTAAAAGTCACCGCTGCGGCCTCGATTCTTAAAAATTCGGCCACTGATGTGGCACAAACACGCGCTGAATTAATGCTTGAAATAATGGGTTCACAAGGTTTGGGTTGGTCAGGGGATGAATTCAACGAAGAAGAGATTGCCAGTGTGCGCGCTTGGTTGCATGGTAAGGCTATGTCTATATACGGTGGTTCCCACGAAGTACAAAAAAATATAATTTCCAAAAACATCTTGGGTTTACCTGAAACGACTCAAAAGGGATAAAGACATGGCAGCGTTAACAGAAGAGCAATCGTTAATTAAGGACCAGGCTGAAACTTGGGTTGCGAAGGAAGCACCCGTACAATCGTTTCGTAATATGAGGGACAGTGATAATGCATTAAGTTTTGATGATGCGACTTGGTCCAATATCGTTGAAATGGGATGGACTGGGATTTTGGTTCCTGAGCAGTATGGAGGCTCAGAGTTAGGGTACTTAACCTTTGGTATAGTGCTTGAAGAGATAGGCAAACATTTAGTGGCCTCACCTTTGTTTGCTTCCGCTTTTGTGGGCGCTTCGGCAATTTTGCTGGGTGGCTCTGATCAACAAAAGCAGGCCCTGTTGCCGGGGATTGTTAGTGGTGATTCGATCATGACATTAGCCTTAGAGGAAAGCCCGCGTCACGCACCTGAAAAAACAGCGTTAAAAGCGGAGTCTAGTGGCAGTGGTTTTTCTTTAAGCGGCACTAAAACCTTTGTGCTTGAAGGCATGTCTGCGACATCCTTTATCGTGGCTGCGCGCACTTCAGGAAATCCCGGGGAGTCTTCTGGAATCACTTTGTTTGTAGTCCCTGCGGACACCCCAGGATTGAGCCGTAGTAAACTAGAGACACTCGATAGTCGTGGCTATGCCAATTTAAATTTTGATAACGTCGAAGTAAGTGAAGCCTCGGTATTAGGCCAGGTAGGCGAGGGCTTCGGTATTTTAACCGCGACGCTTGATAGAGCCCGTGCGGGCATTGGTGCTGAGATGTTGGGCACCGGTTCCCAGGCATTTGAGTTGACCTTGGAATATCTTAAAACGCGCGTTCAATTCGGAAAAGTGATCGGTTCCTTTCAAGCGTTGGGGCATCGTGCTGCCGGATTCTTTACTCAAAAGGAATTGGCTAGATCTTGTGTTGAGGCTGCGTTACAAGCCATTGATGCCGATGCTAAGAATGTTGATGAAATGAGCACGCTCTCTAAATGCAAAGTGGGTGACTTTTTGCATGATATGTCTAATGAGCTGATCCAAATACACGGCGGTATTGGTATGACTGATCAGTTGGACGCGGGTTTTTACTTAAAGCGTGCGCGTGTTTTGGAGACAGCGTATGGTAATCAGGCGTATCACCGAAGTCGGTATGCTGAACTGATGGGGTTTTAATATTGGCGCTGGATTGCATCAATAAGGACGATCAGTAATAAGTTATCGGTATTAAACGCTCAATAGGCCTTCTATTGAGCGTTTTTTTAGTTTGTTTTAATGGCGTTGATTAAGTGTTCCATATTCGACGGACTTTCTTTTTTTCTCGATCAATGGGCGCGCCTTTTAAATCCTCCCAAATGAGTAGTCCGGCCCGTTGTTCAATATGGGCGGTGGATACCTGGTAGTCTTTAAGTTCGCCATCAAGACGTTTGTTTTCCATTTCAAAGGCCCACATTTTGAATCGGCCGGTTTTTTCTTCGGTTAATATGCATTTATAAAAATGACTGGGCACGGGGACGGAGATTCCATTGCTGTCTTGCTCACCGATTTTATTTGTTTTTTGTAGCCAGCTGAATATGGGGCCTGAGATTACAAAAGTTTTTAGAACCTTTTTGTTTTCGTCCAGTTTTCTCACTGCCGATTCAAGATTTCTCCATATTTGTCGGTTGAACTGAGGGGCTTGCGGTGACATATTTGATAGCAAAAATGTTTCGCTATTTTGRATTTCTTTGTCGTTTTGATTGGCACTGGCCACTAAGTGCCCCCTGTCATACCCGCTTTTGGAGTAGTCACTAAGGCTTGTTCGGAAATTAGTAGGAATACGGTAGTCAGGTCTAAAACTATTGTTACGCTCCACAGTAGTCATGTCTTCTTTGTCTGGGTCTACTAGCTCTAATGCCCATTTCGCTTGCCTAAAATAATACGAGTAGCCAACGCAATAATAGGTATTGATTAGGATTTGATCGGCGGCGGGGCAGCCGTACCGTAACTCAGGCTTCATATGTGGGGAGTCTAGCATTGGACCATTCCATGGTTAGCTGATTGCATTAGTAAGTGCGCGAATTAAATTGTATGAGATCACGCTGATATTGGTTTGTTTTTGATGTGGCTTTTTTAAATCGATTGTAATACGTATCGAAGGGGCGGCTAAAGTAAAGTCCTCAGTACGCGACTGTAAGAGTACTCGTCTTAAATAAATACGCTACCAAAATAATTCATAGGTAAAAGGTGTAATAAGGTGTATTTAATTCAGTATCAATCGGGTAATCGGTATTCCCTGGGAAGCTTGTGGGACGATTGAGTTCGGCCTAATCCTTTGGTGGCTGAAGGGGTTGTTCATGAGCGCGGCTCCTCATAAGGTTAAATATACCTGCACTGTGTCGGCTTATTTTACGTTTCAGTCGATTGGTAGAGGCTCCGTGTAAATTTTTGTATAGAGTATGCTAGCTAGCCCCCTAAAATCAGTAAGTTAAGGTTGATGGCACGGAATGTGTATGTTCTGTCGTAAGTATCAGTGTTTTAACTTAATTAGAGTATTACTATGCCGCGCAACGTGTTTCTAAATAGATCCTTCTTTACTAAATTAATCGCAACGATCGTTGTGCTTAGTATGCCCGTCGTAGCAACGGCTTCGGTTATCTATGATGTTGTTGACCCAAATCCCGATGTCTACTTAACACCGTATTCTGGAGAGTTTGAGTATACCCATGACATCAATGATGATGGCTTTGAATCTGATTTAGACGTTATTCTAAATATTACCCTTGAAATCGATGTTTATGATGATTATGACAAGGACTACAGCCGTTATGGTTACAAGCAGCGTTGTTATTATAGATACGGTCGTCGCTATTGTTATGGCGGATACCGTTATGTTATTTCAGGGCAGAAGGAGTTTTTGAACGTTACTGTTGATGATACAAATTTGAGCACCTACGAAATCGATTATGATCCACTCGGATTTTCTTACCTTGATTTCACTAACTTGCAGGAAACTGGCACGTTAGACGTTAGCCTTCTTGTTACCTCGGGTGACTTATATTTCGATAAGTCGACGCTGACTGTTGTACTTGAACATCGCGTTGTAGTCCCTGAGCCAGGTACACTTGCTTTGTTAGGTCTAGGCCTAGCAGGACTAGGGTTTGCTCGAAGGAAGTAGCCTTTCTGCCTCTAGCTAAAGGAATAGCTAGAGGCGTTTAATGTTATAAGATACTGTGATTTTTGGTTGTTCCCAGCAACCCGTTTTGGCTTTTCGTAGCGACTTATTAAACGTGTGGTGTCGACTTTATTTACAGGCTGTATCGCGCAATGGTGTGTTTTATCTGCTCGATATGTCTGCTAAACGCCCGCATCCTTGTATATGTTTTCTTTGTTATCAATTCCTGCAGTAACGCGCGCAAAGCCCTCGTTACTGCGTTTGTGGCTTTGCTTATTTGCCTGGCTGCTTGACTGTCCTTAAATAGGGTTTAACTGTCTTCCAGCCTTCAGGGTATATTTTTTCAGCGTCTTCGTTGCTAACGGAAGGGACTATGATGACGTCTTCGCCCTGATTCCAGTTTACCGGAGTAGCGACTTTGTATTCGGCGGTGAGTTGCATGGAATCAATTACGCGCAAGATTTCATCAAAATTACGCCCGGTTGTCATTGGGTAGGTAATCATAAGTTTAATGTTTTTGTCAGGACCTACTACAAATACTGAGCGAACTGTCGCATTGGTTAATGCTGTTCGACCTTCCGCAGTGCCGGTTTCGTCGGCTGGAAACATGCTGTAAAGCTTCGCAACGTTCAAATCAGTGTCGGCAATGACTGGATAGTTGATCTTTGTACCGGCTACTTCTTCAACATCTTCAAGCCACTTTTTATGGTCCTCGATAGGATCAACGCTTAAGCCAATGACTTTTGTGTTTCTTTTTTCAAACTCAGGCTGAATCTTGGCTAAGTATCCCAATTCAGTGGTACATACCGGCGTAAAGTCTTTAGGGTGGGAAAACAACACCGCCCAACCATCGCCAATCCATTCGTGAAAATCAATTTTTCCTTGGGTGGTTTCGACTTGAAAATTAGGTGCTTGATCATTAATCCTTAAAGACATGGTTTCTCTCCTCAGCGAAATATAAAGTCAAAGTGTTGAAATCAGTTATACATTATGAATGCTGTATAGAACATAGCAAAATCCAAGGATGGTTCCTCAAAAATAGAAAAATAAATTTAAGTTGGATCTACAATGCCTTCGGCGATCATTTTTAGTGCAGTTAAACTAGGGATGAAAAAGTATTCCCCGCCGCGAGTTTCTACAAAGCGCGGCATGGCGCTACAGAAGAACGGGGGGCGATTTTGGTTTCTGTCTCCCTCGAGGGTCATTTTTCCTTGGCAGGCGCCTTCTTGATCGATTTCATGGTTGCCGACGATTGGGTCTTTGTCATTGCCTAATTTAAAGTCGTTGCTGTAGTTGATCCATTGTTGTTGGACGAATTCAAATTGGCGCTCAATGCTGGCATTAATGGCCATAAATATAATGCCGTGGTTGCCATTGTTTTTAGTGGGGTCTTTAACCTCACCGTAGGGTARGCCTCTCCTCGCGATGCGACGCCTATCGACGAGTGCGCCAGGCGTTTGGAAGGCTTTCTTTACGCCAAATGCTAAAGCCCCTCGAGGATTTGCACGTCGAGCGTGGGCGCCCACTGGGCATTTACCACCGTCAATGTCGTTGTTGTAGTCAAAAGCAACGAATTGCTTTTTGAGCGCCGCGTATTTTTGTCGAGCGGTGTTTAATTCTTGCTCATTCGCATTCGCTTGGGCGTCAATTTCGGATAATTGTTTTTTGGCCGCTGCTAATTCGCTTAAAAAAGCGTTGGCTTTTTCTTCAGTGGGGAAGCTTGTAAGCGGCACACCGTTACGCCAGCGACCGACGAATTTGGCGGCAACGGCTTCTTTTCCGCCAGGGAAATCTTTGCCGGTGTTTTCGATGTAGTCATTAAAGGAGGCGACGTTTTCGTGCAACTTTCGATACACCATATAGGTGCCATTATGAGCGAGGAGGCGAGGCATAGGCGCATTAGTGGGTGTTTCAAACGCTTCGTCTCGATGCCCTAAAATAAACTCGCCCGTTTCAATGGGCTGCCACCCTGCGGTTGTGGAGGGGTCTTCTTTAGTACGTTTGCCCCCGCCTATGACGTTTAATGGGTTGGTTTCGGTGCCTTTAAAATACGGATCGCTTATGCCATCGGTATAACCGAAATGCTCTTTAGGTGTCGGATTGCCGTTATTAAAAACTGCTGAGGCTTGTTGGTAATCTAAGTTATCAGCGCCATTATCGCCCCGGTGACCGGAGATCAACGTCACGCCTTCGTTGCTTTCGCCGATAAAGCGTAGAATGGTTTGATAGCGTTGTTCGATGCTGTCTTCATCGCGACCATTAATGGATAACCAACAATGCACTTCGTTGTCGCGCCAAATCGGGTCCCAATTTTGGGGGGCGCTGGCGCCATCATCGCCGAGAATATCGTGCCTTGCTTTCATGCCCATGGCAAAGTCCGTGGGGAAGCTTTGTAACGATTGCCTGGAGAGCCCTAAGCGTTTTAGACCCTGGTAACTAAATGCAATATTGGTTGTTACTGAGGGAAGGGCGGCATTGTTCTGGGTTTTACCGTAGTTTTCCCAGGGCTCGGAAGTGGTGACTAGCGCGATCACTTTGTTTAAAAATACCCGGCCAGGTTGTTCTTTGTTGATCGAAAAAAATACATAACGCGCCTTTGGGAAGCCGTACCGCCCGTATCCTTTGACGATGTTGCCCTGTATATCGTGTAAATCTAGCTTGGCCATGTTGAATTCCTTGTTTGAAATCAATTTGTATTATTCGTGCTTGCTTAAAGTGAGTGCTTGCCTGGATGCCAGGTGGGGCCGCTTAGGTTTTCTGGCTGCACTTCGTCGACGAATAGTAAAAAGGCTTTTTGCAAGGCGGCTGCATCTTTCCCTTGGTTCTCATAGGCGAATTTTGAAAACTCTTGTTTTAGGTACAGTGATTTAAGTTGTTCGTCTAGGCTGTCGTCTGTAGAGCCATTAAAATAAAACGTCGTTTCAAGCTGACATTTTTTGATGTAATCAATAAAGTCTTGTGCTGAATCGACCTTTTCGAAGGCAACGCAGTATTGCCAGGTTTCGCGAATGGCTTGTTCTGCGTTCTCCCACATGCCTGTTAGATAGGGTTCAAGATCGCCGTGAAAATTCGACGTAAACACTAAATATTTTGATTTTAGGTGCTCTTCTAGTTTGGGCTGCTTATGGATGATAAAGCTTGTGTTGACGGGGTTGTATATCACGTCGTTTAACACATAGAGCCTGCATAGATAAGTATTAGGTACTTYGGACCACGGACTGAGGTCATCCAAAGGCATCGCTTGTAGTTTTTCGCGTGTAAGCGACGAATAGGATTGATGATCGGCGGTGCCGTTAATGATTGGGCACAGTGTGGTTAGCCCGTAGGCGTTTCCGCTTTTATTCGACATGAGTTTCTCCTAAGGGCAGTGTTATTCGTTAATCGGTTCTAATGCTGATTCAATATTGGCGCCGACTGTCGGTGTTTGCTCTGCGTGATCTTGTCGCTGTTGGACGGCCTCGGCGGCGAGGCTAACGATTGGGCTGGGTTTCATTTCACCGAGGTCATGCTGCAAGGTAAACATAAGTTCGTGATATTGTTCTTGGAATTGTTCTGGAGATAGGTCAGCCGTTTTGTTTTTAAAGTCGATCAGTTCTGATTTGAGTTTTTTCGCTGATTTAACGTCATTGGAGGCAGCCATTGGGTAGGCGTTGTAATAATGATTGGTCCAAATTTGATTGTAAGTAATGTAGCGATGGAAAGGGGCTAGCGGAGAGGACTTCGGGTATCCAACGCTTTTTAGCCAGATTAAGTCCAGGCCGCCAGGAATCGAGGTGTGAAATGAATCGACGTATTGATCCCAGCTGCCGTTAAAATTACTAAAGAACAACATGTAGGAATAGGTCAGGTCTTCCTTGGGTTGACTGTCGTCTAAATGAGGGAATTGATTTGGTTTAATAATAACCCAGCGAGCGTAATGTATGAGTGACAGTGTTCTTAGCCCGGTCAGCGCTTTTCGTAGCGGCGTATTAGTCACTAGCCAAAATATAAGTTTGTTAAGGGGGCGCCAATACCACTTCATGGGGGTAATGACATTCATGGCGTAGGCCTTGCCTGCAATGTTAGACATTTGCTTTTCCTTTTCGAATGATGAGTGTTAATTTGATGTTGCTTGCGTGTTCGCTGCGCGGTTCCCTTTACCTTCGCCAGTTACAATCTTCGGCTTGGCTTTTATTGGTTATGGGTCCCTTGAGCTTATTCAAACTGTATTGGGAAGCTGGAAGGAAATGGCCCTTTATAGAGCGGCTTTGTAACTGCTGCGTGTAGATTACGCTTAACTAAAACCGCTTTGAGTATGTGCGSGATTTGGACATTATTGATGTGTTGGCCAAAACAATTGTGCAGCCCGTAACCATAAGGCATATACGCACTGCTGGGGCGATCGAGTTTAAATTCTCTTGGCGATTCCAATTTACGGCGGTCCATCATCGCCGATTGCGTCAAGGCTAAGACGCTGCTGCCTTTTTTGACTGTCTTTGAGCGTAAGTTCCCGCGAGCGATGGTGTAGTCGCTAGTGCAGTCCCGGAAGACGCCTGGGTTAAATGGATTGAAGCGCAAGGATTCTAATACGTGTTGGTTAAGAAGCGGAATGTTGTTGTTCTTTGCGGCTTGCTGTGCCGACTCAAGTGCTTCTGGGTTGCTTAGTAAATATTCTAATACCAGCGTGGCAGCTTTTGACGTGGTAGGAATCGCGCCAACAATTATACCGATTAAATTATTYCGGATATCCAAATCACTTGTGCCRGGGAGGCCCGCTTGTTGCATTGTTAAGTATCGCCCTAAGACATCGTCCGCAKTTGAATTCTGTTGTTTKCGCTCGGTAATGAGCTGGTCAATGTATTCGCGGGCCAGTGCTGCGTACCCGAGGGCTTTCTGATTTTCTTCTGGGGTCGTATCAGGAAAAAACAGATAGTGGAACATCGCCGTGGTCCACTCAATAAGAACCGCCTGACTTGGTCCAGGAATCCCAATATACTGGGCGACTAAGTGGGCGGGTACTTTCGAGGCAAGGTCTCGCGTGAAATCGATCTGATTTGAATGCTGACTCACAAGGGATGCGCTGTATTGCTCACATAAGGGCGTGACTATGGTGTCGATGTCTGCGCGCCGAAAGGCGATTTGGGCGTTTGAGGTGTCTTGTTGATATTGCGGGCTGGGCGCCATGCCTAGGAAGAAATTACTTCCATTAGTGATCGCTCGCATCTTTTCTTCGTAGGTGACGTTAAACGCGTGATCTCTACTAAGGACTTCTTGAACATCTTCAAAACGAGTAACGATCACCAGTTGCTTGATCTGTAGAATGGGTTTGACGACTCTTAGAATGGCCAATAACAGATCTATATGGGATAAGGCCCAGGCTTTTAGTTTATCCGTGAGAGATGCTGGTTGCACTTGTTGATCTGGAGACGGATTGTTTTTGTTTTCATTAGGCGTCTGTACCGGGGGCTGTTGGCGTTGAGGTATGTCGAGTGCTTCATTGCTCATTTTAACGGGGTCCTTTCTCGGGAATTAAATCGAGGTTGATATTGGCGTTTTCATTGCTGAAATAGAAAAGGTCTAAATAATTCGATTAAGTGTGTCCGTGCAGTTATTCCAGGCGTTCGCCAAGACTGCGTGGTTTTGTTCTTTATTACGAGTGCAGCAGCTGCTATTACCGCGCTATAGCAACTCGCTTCGTTCTACAGCGCGTTGGCAACGCGGGAGTATGCAAGCGGATGATTAAATTGCGCGCTTATTTTAACAAAAGATCCATTGAGATATCCTCGGTTTTATTCGACACGAGTTTCGATGGCGTTGAAATGTGACTTGGGTCATGATTTGCAGGCAGGGCGACAAGAAAAAACGGATTATTAATGATGTCAGTTCATTAGTGCAGCTTATTAAGTGGTCCGCTGCTTCGGGCACATTGTAGTGATGAGGTCGAACGCTTTGCTGGCGATAAATGACGCGCACGTTAAATCGCTTTGCTAGAATTTAGGACGCTTTATTACGGCTTGTAATAAACGCAATGACTGCGTTATTAAATCCTTCAGCGCATTCAGCATTCACAGCATGGCCGGCCTTTACATCGACTATTGCAGTCTTAGGCATCTTTTCAGCGACTATATCTCGATATTCTTTAAATCGTTGCTCCATGGCTCCATGTACCAAAAGTGCCGGGGTCTCGTTAAGGTGCATCCTGTTTCGTATTGACGCATAAGGGTGAGTGTATGCAATCGTTCGCCCAATAGCGGCTGGATTGATTAACTTACTATCAGCCATTAAAGAGTTTTTTATTTGTTCGGGCAGTCTCTTGGCGAAGCTGGGATGAACCGGGATTTTGTTAACTACCTCGAGTCCGCCGTTTTCGAAGTGCGCAATTAATCGTTCGGGTGGCTTGGTGACCTCTTTGGCTTCAGCAAAAGCAGAGCTTGAATTTGTAAACACATGACAAAGCACCTGYTGCGGATAATTCAATGCATAGCGAATSGTTAAGCTTGCYCCAAGGGARTGGCCGCACAGCATGAATTTCGAAACGCCTAATTCTTTTCTGATTTGTTCTAATTGAAAGACGTATTGRTCTGGASAATAAGCCTTCGGGTCAATRGGGGCTGGGGATCGACCATGGCCATATAGCTCGACTGTTACTGGGCTACATACGGTTTTAAGCGCTTCTATATTAATATCCCACAACGCGCGGCTGCATAATAAGCCATGGACTAATAGCATCGTAGGTCCATCGCCTGGGTGTACTTCGTAATGTAATTTTGGTTGTGAGTTGTCTGACGCGTTAAATTTATTTGTTGGACTCGATATGGACATTCAATAATACGCTCTGATGATGTTTTTATTTTTAGTAAGCATATCTACTCAATAATGAAAGCGCCAGCGGAACATCTTTTGAGTAAACTTAGCGTAATACTCTGGCCTATTTCGCGCCTAACCATTTGGCGGGAATTTCCGTAAAGCGTGATAGAGTATTGCGTTGTAAACGTTGATATAAGGAAAGTTGAACCTTAATTCTTGGATAGAAGTTTTTTGAATAACGTCATTGATAAGCTTGCTTGGGTGCCTTTTTTCACGGGCGATTTACCAGTCATAGTCAATAGTGACCGTAAAACCCAAGCCAATAGGTTTGTAATAATCTAACCCCTAAAATGTTAAACCCAAAACAAGGAGCGTGTTATGGATGTTTCATTTTTAAATCGAGTTGCCGTTGTCACGGGCGCGGGCGCGGGCTTAGGGCGTAGCCATGCTAAATTTCTTGCCGAACGAGGCGCAAAAGTAGTTGTTAACGATCTTGGTGGTACGGTTGCTGGGGAAGGCGCCTCGACTGATGCAGCAGATCGTGTGGTCGAAGAAATTGTCGCAGCGGGCGGTATTGCAGTTGCAAGCTATGACAGTGTCGCGAGTGAAGCCGGTGGACGTAATATAATTAAAACCGCTGTGGATCATTTTGGCAAGATTGATATTTTGGTAAATAATGCTGGGACAATTCGCGATAAAAGTTTTGCAAAATTGGATTTAGAAAACTTTACCGCATTAATGGATGTTCATCTAATGGGCGCAGTGTATTGCACGCGTGCAGCTTGGCCGTTAATGCTTGAAAGTCGTTATGGGCGTGTAGTCATGACTACGTCGTCTGCGGGCTTGTTTGGATCTCATGGCCACAGTAATTACTCCAGTGCAAAGTTGTCGTTGGTTGGACTAATGAATGCGTTAAAGCAAGAAGGCACTAAGAAAAATGTTTTGGTTAATGCCGTTGCACCGATGGCGTTAACGCGAATGACAGAAAGTGTTATGTCGCCTAAATTAGCGCCGCGTATGAAGCCTGAGTACGTAAGCGCTATGGTTGCGTGGTTCAGTTCTGAGCAGTGCAAACTCGCAGGAGAAATCATTGAGTGTGGTATGGGGTACTATAGTAAGGTCCAGATAATGGAAGCGGAAGGGGTGTTTCTTGGCGATGGCGATGTGCCTAGTCCCGATATGATTGGGCAGCATTGGGCGGCTATTTCAGATATGCGGGGCGCTAAAAGCTATAAGAATGCTGATGATTTGATTCGATCTGTATTTTACAAAATGAAAGAGCAAGGTGTTCTTGAGTCGTAATTTGAAATTGGTGGATTTGAATTAACAAACAGATTTGTTTTTCTAAACGTTGAGAATACGGCATTCGATATTTGATTTAATTAAGGTAACGCAGTGAATAATGATAAGGATCCAGAGATGAATAATGATTTATTCATCTCTGGATCTAGCTTCTGGTCTTCATCGTTTTTCATCTGCCGACAAAGACTAATTCAACCTCTAAGAGCGCGTGACTACAAAGACCCCAAGTACTGATCATGTATGTCTTCCCATACTTTGCGTTCAATTTCCAGCGGCGCATTCTCAACGCGGCATTCTTCGGCCAATACTTGCGTATGACGATCGCGGGTATTGTAGGACGCCCAGCCCGGGTTGYCGGTCCTTGCGAAGGATGCCCAGGCGTCCATGGTGACCTTCGCTAGTGCATCGGCGGCATCGCCTTGGCCGTAAAATTTTGCCGCGCCTGGTTTGGTGTTGGTCCCAAACACATACGCTAACTCCACCGCGTGACAAGCGCCTAAAGCACCTCGGGCGGCGGGTGATTTCCAATCAAATAAATAGGAGTATACGTTGGTATTATGGGGTAATTGACTTTCAAGTAATCGCAGTGCCGGTATTCTAAAAATTCGGTCCGTTTGAATCGCCATAAATATTTCAGGCGCTGAGACTTCTATGCCCCTTTTTTCAAGGCCGGTTTCATAGGCGACAATTACTTTTTCGATTTGGTCTTCGGGGATTAAATAACGTAGGCGTTTATGTAACTTGGTGTCATCAAGCTGGGTAATAGCGGGGTGCATCGCGCCAAATAACTTCCATTCTTCAAGCGTTGTGCCGGTGAGTATGGGGATGTCCGAACAAAAGCCATCATTCACTGCGCTAATAGGCGAGACAGGTAAGGTGGTGCCATCGATTACCGGGCGTAATGGTAATCCGCCAAGAAGTGATAATGGGTAACCTTCTACTTTTCCTGCTTCAATTCGGCGTTGGGCTTTTTTTAAGTCTTCGCTACTCGCTTTGCGTAATCCCTCTGCGTCTAAGCCTGTGATCTTCAACAAGGCTTCACCGACCAGTGTGCCGGTTTCTAGTGTCGCTGCTGTGTGGCTGGCGCCTGATTGTGGAATGGCTTTATGAAAGAGGCCTTTTGCGGCTGGCAGCGCGAGTAATGTACCGATGCTCATGGCCCCGGCAGATTCACCAAAAATAGTCACATTGTTCGGGTCACCCCCAAACTGCGATATGTTGTCCTTAACCCATTGCAGTGCTTTAGTTTGRTCCAGTAAACCTTCATTGCCTGTGCTAGGGATCTTGCCGTTGGTGACTTGATTTAAATTAATAAATCCAAATACGCCTAAGCGGTAATTGATTGACACCACCACTAAATCACCGTGTTTACTTAAGGTGCGTCCTTCATAGATCCCTTGGCTTCCGGAACCAATGGTAAACCCACCGCCATGAATCCACACCATCACCGGACGTTTGCCTTGGTCCGCTGCGGGAGTCCATACATTCAGTGTTAAGCAGTCTTCGGATTGTTCTCCTTCCTCGCTGCCCATGATGGAATCCATCTCAGATTTGTTTTGCATGGCCCATTTGCCATACTCACTTGCGTCTCTAATGCCCGACCAAGGTTTAGGGTCGACTGGCGGTAGCCAGCGTAATTCGTCAACGGGGGGCGCCGCGTATGGGATGCCTTTAAAGGCCAGTATTCCTTCCCTGCTGATTCCTTTCAATTTACCGCAATTTATTTCTACAACAGCGTCCGTGATGCCCATAGCGTATCCCTATTTTAAATTTGAAATGTATTTTATGTTTCTAAGGCGTTACTGCGAGTGGTAGCGAAAGTGATATAAACGGCAGTACAAGTGACGGTCGTAAAATAAAATCCGCCGTGTTATTTTTAGTTTCTAAATTACAAATTTCCGATTTAGAAAATAGTATCCAATGTAAGGAATGGTTAAGTTATACAAATTCCAAATAACATACAACTGAACAGGGAAAGTACTATGCCTAGATTGTCAAAACTTATACGGTCGGTGGAAGGGCGTGGCGTATTAGTCACAGGGGCAGGGAGTGGGATGGGGCGTGCTACCGCGCACTTATTTGCGGATGAAGGCGCTATAGTGGCCGTAACGGATAGGAATGAAGAAAGCGTGAATAAAGTAGTCCAGGAAATTATCGATGCCGGGGGTAATGCACAAGGCTGGTGTTTTGATGTCGGTGACCCCGTTGCTATAGAACGGGTTGTGAGTGAAATAGCAGAACAATTTGGCCGGCTTGATATTATTGTTAATAATGCGGGTATCGCCACTGGTGGTGCACTTGATTCGAGTCGCTTTGAAGACCAATGGGCGCGGGCTATGAATGTGATGTTAACGGGGCCTGCACGGATTATACGTGCAGCGCTTCCTCATCTCCGTAACTCGGATGCCGCGCGAGTGGTAAATATTGCGTCTACCGAAGCATTGGGCGCAACACCCAAAGGTGCGCCGTACGCTGCGTCAAAAACAGGCCTGACYGGACTGACTCGATCATTGGCGGTTGAGTTTGGTAAAGAAGGCATTACGGTAAATTGCATCTGTCCTGGGGCGGTTCACACCGGGCTCACGAAAGTGATTCCTGAGCAGAGTAAAGAGAAGTTTTCTCGTCGTCGTGTGCCGGTTGGGCGATACGCTGACCCAGAAGAGATAGCCCATATGACTTTAAGTCTGTGCCTTCCTGCGGCTAGTTATGTGAATGGGGTGGTGTTACCGGTGGACGGTGGCCTTACTATTAAGAACGCTTAAATTGGGGTGAATATATTCAAGCCGATAAGGATGTTTTGTTTTGCCAAATATTAAATTTTAATTAGTCTAGATTAAATAAGGCCGGCACGTTAGAAGCGGTTTTGAAAAGCCTGWCGTGATCAGTGAGTCTGAAAAGTGATCGAGAACTGGACTTGTGGGTCTAGTTCTCGATTGCAATCTAGGCAAGTGAATTTAACACGCTTCAAATAATCCCGCAGCGCCCATGCCTCCGCCGATGCACATACTCACTACTCCGTATTTTTTATTACGTCGTTTCAGTTCTCGAATAATATGCCCGGTTAATCGAGAGCCCGTCATACCAAAGGGGTGGCCTACGGAGATGGCACCCCCATTGACGTTGTATTTCTCCGGGTCGATTTCTAGTTTATCCCGACAGTACAAGCACTGTGATGCAAATGCCTCGTTAAGTTCTACGAGATCAATGTCATCAATGTTGAGGCCTTTTAGATTGAGCAACTTGGGGATCGCAAATACCGGGCCGATGCCCATTTCATCCGGTTCACATCCAGCCACTGCCCAGCCCCGAAAGTAAGCTAAGGGCTCAAGACCTAATTGTTCTGCTCGGTCTGCGCTCATCACTAAGGTCATTGAAGCACCATCAGAGAGTTGCGACGCGTTGCCTGCGGTGACGGTACCTGTGCCATCATCAAGAAACACAGGCTTTAAACYSSCSAGTGCTTCAAGTGTGGTAGTCGGGCGGTTACAYTCATCTTTGTCACAGAGCCCGTCGACTATCTCGGTGGCTTTGGTTTCTTTATTAACGACTTTTTGCCATTTTGTTTTCATGGGTACGATTTCGTCGTCAAATAAGCCGGMTTTTTGAGCGGCGGCGGTGCGTTGCTGTGACAATAATGAGAATTGATCTTGGCTTTCACGGCTTACACCGTAGCGACTTGCAACCACTTCGGCAGTTTTACCCATGGCCATGAATATTGCGGGGGATCGTTCTTTGATGAACGGGTGAGGTTCTGATTTACCGGCTGTTTGGCGTGTGTTTGCTGAAATTGATTCTACGCCGCCCGCGATAATAATTTCTGCACAGCCGCTAGCAATTTGATTCGCCGCAATGGCGATTGAATTCAGCCCCGACGAACATGCGCGACTGATAGTGGAGCCTGCGGTGGTAATGGGTAATTCAGATAGGACCACGGCGAGTCGCGCGATATTACCGCCTTGCTCACCGGTTTGACCGGCAGCGCCGACGATTACATCTTCAACTTCGGCGGGGTCGATTTTTGGGTTTCTTGCCAGTAGGGCATTAATACAGTGGGCCACCATGTCATCACTTCGGGTTAAATTTAAACTGCCTCGAAATGATTTGGCTAATCCTGTTCTTACACTGTCTACCACAACGATATCTCGCATAGTAATGTCTCCGTGTGTAGAGTCGATTGACTCAAAATCCATTTTTTATTGTTAGGAGTACGTATTGTGCTCCCTTACCTGGTAGATATACAAGGCTTGTCTAGGTATGATTCGAAAGCAATACAAACTAGGCCATGCCTGCTCACAGGCGAGTTAACAAAAATATGACAGCGCTAAATCAACCACAGGTATCGGCCACACTTTTGGCCTCTTTAGTGGGGCAGCTTTCTGAGTTTATTGATCCAGAAAATATTATCGTTGATGCGGAATCAAAAAAACCGTACGAATGTGATGGCTTGTCGATGTACACGCAAATGCCCTTATTAGTTGTGTTGCCGGAAACCATTGAGCAGGCGCAAAAGGTCATGCGTTTGTGTCATCGTGAAWGKSWWWYGSNTARNNGCWASMRRCRSGKRYAYKSSWNNTWATMKRMASRMNGCWAWRCCGWGSKAMAWYRGSRYKTTGCTTTCGTTGGCGAAATTTAAAGATATCCTTGAAATAGATCCTGTCGGGCGTTTTGCGCGTGTTCAACCTGGCGTGCGCAACTTAGCCATTAGCGAAGCAGCGTCCGCTTACGGTTTATATTATGCGCCTGACCCTTCGTCACAGATCGCCTGCACGATAGGCGGTAATGTCGCAGAAAACTCAGGCGGTGTGCATTGCCTTAAATACGGCTTGACGGTACACAATATTATTCAACTACAAGTGTTAACTGTCGACGGTGAGCTTATTACCTTGGGCAACCTGGGGTTAGATGCGTGCGGGTTTGATTTGTTAGCCCTTATGCACGGTTCAGAAGGTTTGCTTGGGGTTATTACTGAAGTGACCGTAAAGTTATTGCCAGTGCCTAAAAAAGCGCAGCTTGTAATGGCGGCTTTCGATAATGTGCAGGCCGCAGGCAATGCCGTAAGTGAAGTGATTGCCAAAGGGATTATCCCTGCGGGTTTGGAAATGATGGATCAAATCGCCATTAGAGCCTCAGAAGATTTTTGTCACGCAGGTTACCCCGTGGATGCGAAAGCTTTATTATTGTGTGAAATTGATGGCGCAGCCAATGAAGTGCAAGAGCACGTGGCGATTATTGAAGCGTTATTTAAATCGCTAGGGGCGATTTCAGTACGGGTATCAAAAGACGAAAAAGAAAGGCAGTTATTGTGGAAGGGGCGTAAGTCCGCGTTTCCAGCGGTGGGGCGAATCTCTGCTGATTATTATTGTATGGATGGGACTATTCCGCGTGGTCAGCTGGCTTACGTGCTTACTGAAATGGAAAAGTTATCGGGGTATTACGGTTTGCGGGTGGCGAATGTTTTTCATGCCGGTGATGGTAATTTACACCCGCTGATTTTATTTGATGCCAATATTGAGGGCGAGTTTAAAAAAGCCGAGTTATTTGGTGAAGCAATTCTTCAGCTGTGTGTTGAAGTAGGGGGCTGCATTACTGGAGAGCATGGTGTGGGCATGGAAAAAATAAGCCAAATGCCCGAGCAATTTAGTGATCAAGAGCTGAGCCAGTTTCATGGAATAAAAGCGGCCTTCGATCCTGCTGGGACGCTCAATCCAGGAAAGGGGGTGCCRGTCTTGAAGCGTTGCCAAGAATACCGTTCGATTAATGCCGCCAATAAAGCCGAGCGACGCTAAACCATGAGTGATTTGAGTCATCAATTTATTGAGCAAATTAATACTGCGCGTTCAGAAGGCCAGCAATTGGACATTGTGGGGTTTGGTAGCAAAGGGTTTTTAGGACGACGGCCCCAAGGACAGCGCCTGGAGCTGACGGGACATAGCGGTATTGTCGACTATCAACCCATTGAGCTAGTCATGACTGTACGTGCAGGAACGTCCCTAGGTGAGATAGAGCATGCGCTGGCTCAACATAATCAAATGTTGGCCTTTGATCCGCCTCATTTTTCTGAKCARGCAAGCATTGGCGGCACCTTAGCGTGCAATCAATCAGGACCGGGTCGRCCGTGGTGTGGCTCAGTACGAGACATGGTGCTTGGGACTCGGTTGATCAACGGCAAGGGTGAATTACTTCGGTTTGGCGGGCAGGTAATGAAAAATGTGGCTGGCTTTGATGCGTCTCGATTACAAGCGGGTGCGATGGGTTGTTTCGGTGTGATCACTGAAGTCAGTGTGAAGGTGCTCCCCAAGCCAGACGCTACGATCACATTAATGTCTGAAATGAGTGCGTCGCTAGCGATTACCACTATGAACGAGTTAGGGCGACATGCAATACCTTTAACCGCTGCTTGCTGGATAGATGGCGGGTTGTATCTACGTTTTTCGGGGCTTCAAAGTGTGTTGAATGAGACCGTTAAGCAATGCATCTCGACACTCCCTAGTGCAGCAAAACCATTGGATGAAGCAGACCAATTTTGGCGTGATCTTAGGGATCATCGTCTTGAATTTTTCGCAGGAGAGTCTCCTTTGTGGCGTTTTTCGCTACAGTCCAATGCCGATCATTTTCTCCCTGACCAACATTGGTTGATTGATTGGGGGGGCGCTCAGCGGTGGCTAAAAACTGATGCGTTATTAGCTGACACGAATATCGAGCGTATGGAGCAAGTCGCAGTCGATGGTAACGGGCAAGTGAGTTTGTTTCGGGGCGGCGATCGCTCTGGCGAAGTGTTTCATAATCAAACAAGTGCGTTAAAAACGATTCATCAGCGCCTAAAGAAATCTTTCGATCCGGAGGGCTTATTTAATAGCGGGCGCTTATACAGCTGGCTTTAATTTCTGGTTGTTTTTCTGGTTTTTAGTTCCTAAGTCAGATGTCTTTATTTTCGGTTGTTAACTGTGGGATGTTAGCTGTTGGTTGTTAACTGTCGGTTGTTAGCTATTTGTTGTTAATTCTCAAGGGTGATCAGTAGTGCAAACCAATCTACCTGTTTTTTTTAAACAGACGTCCCAAGGCCTCGAGGCAGAATCTATTTTGCGCAGCTGTGTGCACTGTGGATTTTGCAACGCGACTTGCCCTACTTATCAGGCCTTAAGCGACGAACGAGACGGCCCGCGAGGGCGAATCTATCTAATTAGAGAGTTATTGGAGGGCGCTCCGGTCAGTGAGAAGACGCGACTTCATTTAGATCGATGTTTGAGTTGCCGTAGCTGTGAAACAAGCTGTCCTTCTGGCGTTGAGTATGGCCGGTTACTGGATATTGGACGAAATGTGATTGAGCAACAGTTGTCCCGTCCCTTATTAGACCGATTGCTTAGAAAAAGCCTTAGGCTCATATTACCGTATAGTCACCGCTTTAARTTTTTCTTAACCCTTGGGCAATGGCTGCGGCCGGTCATGCCCAAACGTTTTCAAGAAAAGATCCCGTTAAAAGTAACTAAAACCAGTTGGCCAGTTTCAAGCCATAAACGGATCATGTTGAGCTTGTCCGGTTGTGTTCAGTCCGCTACTAGTCCTAATACTAATGCAGCTACCGCGCGGGTATTGGATCGATTAGGCATTACCTTGGTCGAGGTTGGGGAGCAGACTTGTTGCGGGGCTATGAGCTACCATCTATCGGCACAAGAGGAAGCCAAGCGATTCATGCGGCGCAATATAGACGCTTGGTGGCCCGCAATTTTAGACGGCGCGGAAGCCATCGTAATGACCGCGTCTGGCTGTGGTGTTACGGTGAAAGAATACGGCGATATTCTTAAACATGATGTTGAGTATGCGGACAAAGCCCGGCGAGTGAGCGACCTAACCAAAGACATCAGTGAAATATTATTGGATGAAGATTTGTCTATCTTGCAAGAGGGATTAAAAGCCAATAAAAAAAATAACAACAACACTACCTCTATCCACTGCCCGTGTAGTTTGCAGCACGGACAACAATTGCCCAATGTAATGAACAATGTTCTAAAGGATATTGGGTTTAATCTTGTTCCCAGCCAAGACCCACATTTGTGCTGTGGATCTGCGGGAACTTATTCACTGCTTCAAGAAGACCTGAGCGAACGTCTGTTAGACAATAAGATTAATGCATTGACAGTCAATGACCCTGACCGAATTGTAACAGCGAATATCGGTTGTCAATTACATTTAGAGCGCAGAGCGAATATCCCGGTATCGCATTGGATTGAACTGCTGGACCGTGAGTGTTAAGCGTTGAGCGTTCTGTGTTGCTTATGTTTCTATGTTTCTAAGTAAGACATCCGTGAAGGACTAAAAATTGGTGGCCTTGTTTTGGCTTTTAATTGGAGTTCTTCAGCGGGTTGCTCCGTTTCGTTTTTAAGTGAAAATGCACGGTTCTTAATTGGTAGAATTAAGGCCGTTCACGCCTCTTTGTTAAGTCACTTCCTTTTTTATATCCCTTCCTTTTTTAACTTCCATTTGGTTGGATGCTGTCTTACCCGGTAGCCCCTAGTACCAAACGGCATGTTTAGTTTTTACCTGCCATGTTTCGTCATTTTCTATCACCACAATATTSCTTTTTCGACATAAGAATTCCCGAAAACACCTGTTTACTGTTTAGAACAGGGTTTGACGGTTGGCCTTGCCTTGGGGTTGGCGCTGTTAATACCCCAAGGTAGACAATAAATTTGGATGCGGTCTTGAGGAAGCTTATGTTGCCTACGCAAATTTTKATGTTAGCGCTAGCAGTTTTGAATTTTATTCAGGTGGGTTTTATTTACGGAAGGGCGGAGATAGCACAAATGTTTCTAGATAAAGCATGGCAGAATACGTTGCAACAGGATCATCAAGCAATGAAATATGGCGCTAGCCTAGTGGAAAAATTAGGGTCTTGGTCTGATAGTTGGCCGGTAGCAAGGCTTGTGTTTCCCGATCAAACAAGAGACTTAATCGTATTGAATCATGGCTCTGGGCGTAGCATGGCGTTTGGGCCTAGTCATCTAGCAGGCAGTGCATTGTTAGGAGAGAACGGTGTATCCGTCATTGGCGGGCATAAAGATACACATTTTAAGTTTCTTGAACAATCACATTTGAGGGATGAGGTCTGGTTACAACTGCCCACGGGGAAAGCCATTCGTTATCGGGTGACAGGGATGCAAATTACTGACATTTCAAGTTCCAAATTACTTTTAGAATCAGATCATTCGGTGATTGTGTTGGTGGCTTGCTATCCGTTTTGGGGGGTTGAATCGGGAAATACCTTAAGGGTTTTAGTGATTGCTGAGCCGTATTGACACTGGCTGAAGCCAGTTGTGGAGAGAATCTAAATGGCCTGGCCCAATGAAATAAGCCAAGTTAACAAGCTGAACTAATGCGCTAATCCCCTGTGTTATACTTTCTAAGTAGCTTAAATACTGCTAAGCAACGTTAATTACAAGGGTTTATGCAATTGAAAGGAATTATTCATCGGTGTTCTTTATTGGTATTAGCGCTATTAGTCGGTGTTAGTTTGTCGGGTTGTGTTACGTATACATTGAATAATATGGCAAAGGCCAAAAAAGGCATTGATAAATATTATTTAACAATTGAACAGCAGCGATATGATGATGCGCTAAATTTTTATTCACCCCGTTACTTTGAGTCCAGCAGTATTGATACGTTACGCGCCATGTTGGACAACGTGAAAACTATTGCGGGTCAACATGAAGATCATCAGTTAGTGCAATGGCGCGCTGCTTTTAGTAATAAAAATGATTCAGCGATTCAGTTGTTATATCGAGTGACCTATTCACATGGACAAACCTTAGAGTCCCTACTGGTCAGCCCGAAGGGAAAAATTCACGGGCATGAAATTCGATTTATCGATGAGTTCGGCAATGAAATGAAGTTAATGGAAATCTAAGGGTGGGTGTTTTAACTTGGATCGTAGGCATTCATTCCGACCAATTTTATTCTATGACCGTTTTCTCTTGGCACATGCGTCGCGCTCTCTAATTATATTTGAATGCTTTGTTAAGGGATTCGAATACAATTAGAGAGACCCGCGACAAAGTCGGCGCGGCTTTAATTTTTCTTTAGTCGCACGGTTAAATAGTAATGGTTTGGCGGTCATTCTGGGCTTTCCAATCTTCAATGTGTTGCTGATTTTGAACTTCCCACGGATGAAAGTCTTTACGGTAATAGTCTAGGTAGTGCCCTCCAACCTCCTTAAAGATAAAGGATTTCCCTTGATGGTAATTTTTAAGCTCTTGCCAGGTTTGTCTGGTCAGCTTTTTGTCTATCCAAAGAAATCTGCCTAATAATAGGAAAACCGCCGGTATAAAGGACAGTGTTGCTAATAGTAGGGCTAAAACACGCACCCAATACTGCCCACCGACTTCGTTGTAGACATCAAATGCGACGCCTTTGTGTTCGGTTTCTTCCACGGCATGCCAAAGCCAAATCTCTTGATGCTCTGGTGCGACTCCTTCCATTAATTGTGGGTAGGCTAATAACATTCCGGCGCTTATGGCGGTGATGTGCTCAAGGGCGACCGTGATCGCAAGTTGAAATTGCTTCGGTGTGTATTTGTTTAGCAGTGCTAAGCCTACTTTGACTTGTCGTTCGACGGGTCGTAAAAAGCCATACCCTTGCTTAACAATGTCGGCGTTATATTTGGTGTGCTCGTGGCCGTGGGTGGCTTCCTGGGCAATAAAGCCTTTAATGTCTTCTTGTAATTTTGGGTCGCTGACCTGGTCTTGGTAATTACGTACCGAACGTATAAAAAAACGTTCGCCTTCTGGGAAGAAGATAGAAGCACTGGTGAGCGCGTGAGTCATGAAAGCATCACCATGGTGCCAATAACGAGGCTTGTTTTCAGTGTGTTGGAAGTTCATTCGTCGAGCTTTAATTTCAACGGAACTTGGAGCGGATCGTTCCATGCGGCAAGTGTCCTCAAACAGTTTTAATTTGATTATTATAGTTTGGCGACTAAGCGTTAAAAATCAACGCCCAAATATACAAGCGATTAGTCGGCTAAAACTTTGGGATTAAGTCTATTGTTGTTGTTTTGTGACTTGCTAGTCGCGAGGCACGACTTAGTCTAGTGGAAATCTAGTTCAATGTATCTGTAACTAAATGACATCATGTGAAAAGCGGCAATTTGTCCTTTATTGCCGCATAGCGCTTTATAGATGCTCGCAGTCGTAGGGCCTTAATCTGGGTTGTACGCGAGGTTAGGGCTGAGCCATCGTTCAGCTTCGCTGAGAGTCATGTCTTTTCGAGCAGCATAGTCCTCAACTTGGTCTTTATTAATTTTTCCTACGCCAAAATATTTACTATCGGGGTGAGAGAAGTAATAACCGCTCACTGAAGCCGCTGGCCACATGGCGTAGTGGTCAGTTAAAGAAATCCCCGCTTTAATTTCTGCGTCGAGCAATTTGAATAAGGTGCCTTTTTCAGTGTGCTCGGGACATGCAGGATAACCCGGAGCGGGGCGTATACCCTGATACTTTTCTTTTATTAATTGCTGATTATCCAGTGCTTCAGCGGAGGCGTATCCCCAGAACTCTTTACGCACTCTAAGGTGCATCTGTTCCGCGAAGGCTTCAGCTAGACGATCGGCCAAGGCTTTGACCATGATGCTGTTGTAATCGTCCTCGTCGTCCTCATACGCTTTAGCAATTTCGTCTGCATTGATGCCTGTAGTGACCGCAAAGCCGCCAATATAATCCGCTTGGTTGCTATCAGCAGGAGCAATAAAGTCAGCTAAGCAAAGGCTTTCTTTTTTGACTTTTTTGTCGTGTTGTTGGCGCAAAAAGTGAATTTTGTCTAACGGTTCTGTACGCGCGTCATCTTGATAGAGCTGGATGTCGTCACTGCTAATACGGTTGGCAGGCCAAAACCCGATAACACCCCTGGCTTTTATTAAACTTTGATCAATAAGTTTATCCAGCATAATGACCGCGTCGTTGAAGAGCTGTGTCGCTGCTTCGCCGACTACTTCGTCGGTAAGGATTTTAGGGTATCTGCCCGCAAGGTCCCAGGTAATGAAGAACGGGGTCCAATCAATAAAGTCTTTAAGTGACTTTAAATCGTAATCTTCGAATACCTTAATGCCAGTAAACTGGGGTTTTGGTGGTGTGTAATTTTGCCAGTCAATGGTGAACGATTTCTCTCGTGCGGCGGCAATGGTCACTCGTTGCGCTTTTGCAGTACGATTTTTGTTTCGTTCGCGCACGCCTTCATATTCTACGCGTCGTTCCTCAACGAAAGTCGGTTTAAGCTTGTCGCTTAGCAGTTGGGTAGCAACCCCGACACTACGCGATGCATCTGGCACGTAGACGGTAATGTCATTGGTGTACTGTGGTTCTATTTTTACTGCGGTATGGGCTTTGGAGCAGGTGGCTCCACCGATCAGCAAAGGTAAGTGGAAATCTTGGCGTTGCATTTCTTTAGCGAGATGAACCATTTCATCCAGCGACGGGGTGATTAGACCGCTAAGTCCGATGATGTCTACGGATTCTTCTTTCGCTGTTTTTAGTATGGTTTCAGCGGCGACCATGACGCCTAGGTCGACCACTTCGTAACCATTACACTGCAAGACAACACCAACAATATTCTTCCCAATGTCATGAACGTCACCTTTTACAGTGGCCATTAATATCTTGCCTTTAGATTTTCGTCCTTCGCCTTTTTCAGCTTCAATGAAGGGCACTAAATGGGCGACCGATTGTTTCATGACCCGAGCGCTTTTAACTACTTGGGGCAGGAACATTTTGCCATCACCAAATAGGTCGCCGACGACATTCATGCCATCCATTAAAGGGCCTTCAATCACTTCTACAGGGCGCTTGGCTTGCAATCTTGCTTCTTCGGTATCTTCAATGATATAGGTGTTGATGCCTTTGACCAATGCGTGGGCAAGACGTTTTTCTACTGCTAATTCTCGCCAGGATAAGTCTTCTGTTTTTGCCTTCGCGCCGGGACCGCCTCGGTACTGTTCAGCGACTTCTAACAAGCGGTCGGTGCCATCAGGTCGGCGATTTAGAATTACATCTTCTACCGCTTCTTTTAGGTCGGCAGGGATGTCTTCGTAAATTGCAAGTTGGCCTGCGTTTACGATACCCATGTTAAGACCGGCTTTTATCGCATGATAAAGAAAAACCGCATGAATGGCTTCTCGCACGGGGTTGTTGCCACGGAAGGAAAAGGAGACGTTACTGACGCCGCCTGAAATTTTTGCATGGGGTAGGTTTGCGCGAATGTATTTACAGGCATTGATGAAGTCGACAGCGTAATTATTGTGTTCGTCGATCCCTGTGGCAACGGCAAAGATATTCGGGTCAAAGATAATGTCTTGCGGGGGAAAGCCCACTTCATCGACCAATATTCGGTAGGATTTTTCGCAAATTTCAATCTTGCGTTGCTCAGTATCGGCTTGCCCATCTTCGTCAAAGGCCATGACAATCACGGCGGCACCATATTGCATGCACAGTTCAGCTTTTTCGATAAACTCTTGTTTACCTTCCTTCATACTGATGGAGTTAACAATGCCTTTGCCTTGAATGCATTGCAGTCCGGCTTCGATGATCTCCCATTTGGAGGAGTCGATCATAATCGGTACACGGCAGATGTCTGGCTCGGACGCGATTAAATTAAGAAAGGTGACCATGGCTTGCTTGGACTCAAGCATGCCCTCATCCATATTGATATCGATGATAGGCGCGCCTGCTTCAACTTGTTGTAAAGCAACCTCAAGAGCCGTGTCAAAATCTTCCTCTATGATGAGGCGAGCGAAGCGTTTCGATCCTGTAACGTTGGTTCTTTCTCCAACGTTTACAAACAAGGTGTCGTCGCCAATGCTGTAGGGCTCTAAACCACTTAAGTGACAACGCGGGGCCAAGTCTGGTTTTTGTCTGCGCGGGTGTTTGGCTACTGCGTCGGCTATAGCGCGGATATGGGCTGGGCTTGTGCCGCAGCAGCCGCCAATGATATTAACGAATTGACTGGCGGCAAATTCTTCGACGATGGCAACCATTTCTTCGGGAGTTTCGTCGTATTCACCAAATTCATTGGGCAGGCCGGCATTAGGATGTGCGCTAACGTAGGACGTTGATATTTTGGACAGTGTCTCTATATAAGGGCGTAGTTCAGCCGCACCTAGGGCGCAATTGAGCCCAATAGATAGGGGTTTGGCATGGGCAACGGAATACCAAAATGCTTCGCAGGTTTGTCCTGAAAGTGTACGGCCGCTGGCATCAGTAATCGTGCCGGAAATCATTATCGGCAGTTCTTCGCCTGAATCTTTGAAATATTTCTGTACTGCAAAGATGGCCGCCTTGGCGTTGAGCGTATCAAAGACTGTTTCGATTAAGATGATATCGCTACCACCTTTAACCAGCGCCTCGGTGGCGGTGTAATAGTTCGTCACGAGTTCGTCGAAAGTGACATTTCGATAGCTTGGATTGTTAACGTCCGGAGACATGGTCGCTGTGCGACTCGTCGGCCCAACCACACCYGCWACAAATCGAGGTTTGTGCGGCGTCTTTAGGGTGTATTCGTCGGCAATTTCACGCGCGATTCGAGCGCTTTCGAAATTAAGTTCGTAAACCAAGTGCTCCATGTTGTAATCGGCTTGAGAGACCACCGTTGAGTTGAAGGTGTTGGTCTCGAGGATATCCGCACCGGCTTCAAGGTAGGCCTGATGGATCTCACGAATGATTTTTGGTTGGCTCAAGGAAAGTAAGTCATTGTTTCCTTTGACATCTTGCGCATGATCAACAAACCGGCTGCCTCGGTAATCCTGCTCTTCAAGGTGATATCCTTGAATCATCGTACCCATGGCGCCATCAAGTACTAGGATGCGGTCGTCAAGGGCGGAGTGAAGGGCTTTAATACGTTCTAACCGAGGGTTCATAGAGGGCTAGTTTCCTGATATGTGATCGATGTGTGCAAGGTTGATTTTGGCCAGGGCCTTATGCAGGGTGCTTTTTTACCGGGAGACAGTTTAGCAGAACCCAGTCTATTACGTCTTGGGTTGCTTTGCTTTGATTGCTGATAAGTCTATGTTTTAGATCGGTACGATTGAAGGTGCGGTGGTTTCGAATAGAGTATATAATGGATGTTTATAGTTGACTAAATTGGTAGGGTTTAAATGTCTGAGCAATACGTTAAGATTACTGATTCGGCCCAAGAGTATCTGGCCGATCTTTTAGCGAAACAAGAGGTCAAAGGGATTTCAGTACGGGTCTTTGTTGAGAACCCGGGCACTCCCAGAGCAGAATGCTGCATGGCTTATTGCGCGCCGGACGAGATAATTGCTACTGACTTAAAGATGGAGCTTGAGCATTTCTCAGCTTATATCGAAGAGGCGAGCGTAGATTATTTAGTGGACGCTGTTATTGATTACTCGAAAGACAGTATGGGTGGTCAGCTTACTTTTCGTGCACCCCGTTCGAGAGTTCCACAGCTGGGGCCTAACCCTAGCCTGGAAGAACGAATTAATTTCGTGCTTCACAATGAAGTCAATCCATCGCTTGCTTCCCATGGCGGCAACGTAACCTTGGTTGAATTAGTGGACAATGAGGAAACCGCCATATTGCAATTCGGCGGAGGCTGTCAGGGATGCTCCGCAGTTGATATGACGCTAAAGGACGGCGTTGAGAAAACCTTGCTAGAGCAAATTCCAGAGCTGAAGAAAGTCTCAGATATGACGGATCATAGCAATACTGATAACGCCTATTACTAAGCATCTTAAAGCTCACCTCTCAACAGGTGGGCTTTTAACKTTGGTATTTTGAAAGCTTCTAAACACTAGGGATGGCTTATCTACATAAACTGACTAAAAAAATTTAGCTAAGCCTTTAAAAACAACAACTACAAAATTAATGCTAGGGGCATTTATGGATCGCTTTAAACCATTTTATATTTCTTCTTATGTTGGGGTAGTGTTTATTACCTCTTTCGCCATTATTTACCACTTCTTTACCGCGACCGTAAATTTGGCGTGGCTCGGTGCTGGGCTAGCAGTTTGGCCGGTGGCATTGATGTTTATGCGTTTCGGTTCATTTAGGGTGGTGCGCACCTCTAAAAACTTGAATTCTTTAATGGCGGTTATTGCTGCTGCTTCAGCGCTTGCGATCGTGGGTGCTCGACTCGACGTTACTGCGCAAGGCAATTGGATTCCGGTCACGTATGCGCTAGTGGTGGGGTTGGCTGGGTTTTTGGTATACGTTTATTGGTATTCGCGCTTTGATCGCTCTAATAATCAGGTTATTGAGATAGGCCGGAGTCTGCCAGCGTTCTCGCTTATGGATTACGAAGGGAATGAGTACCACGATAAAGATTTTAAAGGTAAGACTACTTTGTTTATGTTTTATCGGGGTAATTGGTGCCCACTTTGTGTGGCGCAAGTAAAGGAGTTGGTCGCAGAATATAAAGAGCTAATTGCTTTGGGTGTGGACGTTGTGTTGGTAAGTCCTCAGTCGCAACGTAATACCCGCCAGCTTGCTAAGAAGTTCGATGTGGCGTTTAAATTCATGGTGGATGAAGATAATAAAGTCGCTGAGATACTGGATATATTAAATACTTCCGGCACACCGGCGGGGCTAGGCTTGTTAGGTTATGAGTCTGATACTGTTTTACCGACAGTGTTTATCATCGACCAGCAGGGCAAAATTGTCTATGCTGATTTGACTGACAACTACCGCGTTAGACCTGAAACTGAAGATTTCCTTAAGGTGTTAAGAGGTCTTGCGGAAACTGAAGCTGCTTAATAGCTGTAATTAGGCAGTAGTTTTTCCTACTGCCAACTGTACATTTAAACGTAAAAAGGCCGCTAATTGCGGCCTTTTTACGTTGTTACTGCAGGTGTTGTTACTGCAGGTGTTTTTAATTAACTGCCCGCTAATGGTTAGTGGGTTAGGGCTTGGATCTTTTTGGAAGCACATCCCTAAGCTTATCTGCCATATCAGTTAACGCCTTTTCGGTTGTTTCCCAGCCGATGCAGCCGTCGGTGACAGAAACCCCGTATTGTAATTGACTTAGATCTTGAGGGATTTTCTGATTGCCTGCATTGATGTTGCTTTCAATCATAAGGCCGATAATGGACTGATTCCCTGCCAAGATCTGCTCCGTAACGTTATCCATTACAGAGGGTTGCAGCTCAGGCTTCTTGCTTGAGTTAGCATGACTGCAATCAATCATTATATTTTGAGCAATGTTGGCTTTTTCTAACTTGGCTTCACAATCAGCAACACTGTCTGCGTCGTAATTAGGCTTACCGTTGCCGCCGCGCAATACAATGTGCGCATAAGGATTTCCGGCCGTATTGATGACTGCAACTTGGCCTTCATGATTGATCCCGAGAAAGTTATGAGGGCTCGCTACGGAGTGAAGCGCATTGATAGCGACTTCAAGATTGCCGTCGGTACCATTTTTAAATCCAACGGCGCTGGATAAGCCGCTAGACATTTCTCTGTGTGTTTGTGATTCGGTAGTACGGGCGCCAATGGCGGACCAGGCGATCATATCTTGTAAATATTGTGGGGAAATCGGGTCTAGCGCCTCGGTAGCGGTGGCCAAGCCAAGCTCAGATAGATCTACGAGTAGCTTACGGCCAATGTGTAAGCCTTCTTCAATCTGAAAGCTGTCGTCTAGGTGAGGGTCATTAATAAGACCTTTCCAGCCTATAGTGGTGCGAGGCTTCTCGAAATAGACACGCATGATGATGTAAAGCGTGTCGGAAAGCTTATCTGCGAGCTTTTTAAGTCGTTTGCCGTAATCGATTGCGGCGTCGACATCGTGCACGGAGCAGGGGCCGATCACTATCATTATGCGCGGATCTTTCCGGTCCAGTATGTTTTGGATGGTGTTTCGGCCGTCTAACACTGTTTGCGCGGCTTTATCGCTGGTAGGAATGTCTTTTTTTAGGTCAGAGGGGGTAATAAGGACGTCTTGAGCTCTTATATTGACGTTTTCTATCTGTTTATCCTGCATGAGAGTCTGTTTCCAATTGCTGTGTCGGTCTCGCAATGATTAATCTGCTAATTCATGCAGATTAATTTTCGAATAGGTTTTGGTTTTTTGAAAACCAACCCCAAAGTAGTACGGTTTTGGGTCGATTTACGTATTTTACAACGCCACATTGTAATCTAAACGACTCCATTAGGTGTAGTCTTTTAGCTTAAGATCCTTGCGGTGCATTCCATAATGATCACAAAAGCAGCCGTAATCAAAGACTTAGATTCACGTGGTTTATCCGCCAGTATGTTTTGGGACGGAGGAGGCGTGTAAGTAGGCGAAAATGGAAGGAGGAAACGTGCAGCTTGTGGTCGGGCCTGTTATGCCTTTGATTATGTCTATAACTAAGCCGTCGTCGAGTCGTTAGTTTGGKCTATTCTTATAAGGAGATTATTGTAGAAGTGAACACTCGGAAAGGGTGGGTTGACGGTCTATCGCTTTAGTTTAGGGATGCGTGTTGAAGCAAACGATTAGATGTCTTGTGCTGATTTTAGGGATGCTATCTAGCGCCGTTGGTGCTTATGAAGCGGCACTGATTGATATCAACGACTCGAAAGTCAATGTGGGTCAGTTTCTTGAGTACCTTGAGGACACTGAACGCCAACTCGATATTGGGCAGGTAGATACTCCTGCCACTCTAAAGCAGTTTAAAGATTTTGAAGGCAAAGTGTTTAATGCAGGGTATACCTCTTCGGTGTATTGGCTGCATTTTGCGTTTGAGATTGATGGTCCCGAAGCAGTCGCAATAAAACGATACCTGGAAATTGATTACGCGCTGCTTGGGGACCTGGAAATCTATCAGAAAAACCCTGATGGTGGCTTTAAACGTGTTCTATCAGGGGTTCACAACCAGAAAAATGAGGACATGATTCATTACAGCTCATATCTTTATCCGATCCATTTAATGACCAATGAACGAGCAGAATTCTTTTTAAAGGTATCGTCTTATTCCTCAGTAACCGTGCCTATCTACCTTTGGCAGACAGAAGTATATCTACAGAAAAAATCAGACTTAAGAATCTTTTTCGGTATTTTGTACGGCACCTTGTTTGCGATGTGCTTTTATAATCTATTTTTATTCTTTGCGATGAAGCAATCATGTTACTTGCATTATAGTTGTTACGTAATAGCACTGGCGTCAATTATTAGCGCGTTTAATGGCATCACTTCGCAATACCTTCTTAGCGACCTTCCGTGGCTTTCTGATCGCTCATCCTCTGTAAGCGGGATGGTAGCAATATTTTTCTCGTGCCAGTTTGCCCGAGGGTTTTTACGCCTAGAGGACTATAGCCCTAAGATGGACAGGGTTTTGAATGTTTTTGCTTGGTCAATGCTCGCCGTAATACCATTGATATGTTCAAAATTCATTCGGGAAAACTATATGTCCGTAGCGGCTACTATCCCTCTAATTTGGATTGTTGTTAGTCTGTGGGCTGGTGTGTTGGGGATGAAGCATAAAGTGCGAGATGCAAAGTACTTCCTAATTGGCTGGTCATTCCTGCTGTCATCTGTACTGGTTTTTATGCTAAGTCTGTACAATGTTTTACCGTATGGGGTGATATCCGAACACGGCTTTCAGCTCGGCGCAGTGCTTGAGGCAATCGTGTTTTCCTATGCTCTGGCGGATCGGACGCAAATCATTCAGCGAGAACGATCGCTATTGCAAAGGTCAGTATTATCCATCTCTGAGCGCAGCAATAAAATTAAGGATGAGTTTCTCGCGACCATTAGTCATGAGTTTCGTACACCAATGAATGGGGTGCTAGGCGCACTAGAAATGTTGCATACGGTAAAGATACCGGACGAGGGTTTGCGGTATATCGAAATCGCAAATCAGTCAGCGGCCGATATGATGCATATCATCGACGGAATTCTTAATTTTACGGAAGCGCGTTCTGGGAGCCTTAGGTTAAAAAAGACCAAGTTTAAGCACCGTGAGATGGTTGATCAAATTGCTTGGATTTACTCCAGAAAATTCAAGGCCAAGGGTTTGTCATTTAGAACGGAATTTTCGGATTCAATTGATCAAGTGATTGACGGCGATACGGATAAAATTGAACAGGTGTTAACACAGGTGCTCGACAATGCCTTAAAGTTCACACATCAAGGAGGCGTGGTTTTTGAGGTTACCGGCTCGATTGATGGAGAAACTAATAAGATCACCATTAATTATGTGGTATCCGATTCCGGAGTGGGCATTTCGAAGGATCGGGTTGAGCAGGTTTATGAAGCATTTAGGCAGCAAGACTCCTCGAATACGCGAGCCTATGGGGGACTCGGGATCGGATTGGCTATAAGTCGGCGGTTATTGGAATTGATGGGCGGCAATATTAGTTTCGCAGAAAATGATGGCGGTGGAACTGTGTTCGAAATAGTCGTGGTATACGATGTATTTGATATTGAGATTGCCAAAGAGCTGCCTGTTGAGCACGTCATTACTGACACGATTGATTCTAAAGCATCTGATGTTCACCACAAAATCCTTATTGTCGAAGATAATTCAGTAAATCAAATGATTCTAAAATCCATGCTGAAAAAAATGGGTTACGAAACGCTGTTGGCGGGTAATGGCCGGGAGGCTGTGGACTTACTTGAACACGAAGAGGTTGATGCAATTTTGATGGATTGCCAAATGCCTGTTATGGATGGTTACGAAGCAACTAAAGTAATTCGCAGCGGAAGCAATGCTAATTCGGGTAAACCTATTTTGGCCGTGACCGCGAATGTGATGGCCAATGACAAAGAAAAATGCCTTAATTCTGGTATGGATGACTATATTAAAAAGCCAGTTACAACAAAAATTGTACAACAAAAGCTCCAGCACTGGCTAAATAATTAGACCTTTTTAAGAGCTCAAATATTTGTTTTAGAAGATCCGGTCAAAACTATTTTAAGCCAATCAATATTTTCATAGAATCGACAAGGTTTGCATTTTACGGATCCAGGGTTGATAAGTTTTCAGTTGAGCTGGCAGGTTGTTGAGCGCGTTTCGTGCGGCTTGTTTAGACGTGAATTTTCCAATGGTTGCTGCATGCCATGTTTTTCCTGACTTGTTAAATTCGATGTAATTAATTTGATTTATATTTAATCCGTTTTGTACGATAAAGGGCGCGATCGCTTGTTTGTTTGTGGTAGCGACTAATTGAATTGTATAGAACATAATGGTTGGCTGTGGCGCAGCTTGGGAGGGCGCCTTAAGTTTTTTTGCAGGGGATTGTCCTCTTAGGTTTTGAGGCGGCGGGCGTGCCTGTGATGCGGTGGTCGATGGATTGTTGTTTGATGGGTTGGAGTTTGACGGGCTAGAGTTTGATGGGCTGGAGTTTGATGGGCTGGAGTTTGCCCGGTTTGTGTTAGCCGGCATTCCTTGCTCGGCATTGCGCCTATCCTTCTGTTGATTAGACTGTTGATTAGACTGTTGATTAGGTTGTCGGCTGGATGGTTGATTAGCACCGCCGGGGTTTGAATTTTCTTTGTTTCGTTGTGGCTCAATGCTTTGAGGGACTTGTTTCTTGGCTTGCTGTACTGGTGCTTCGAGAACTGATGGGCTATTGGATAACCAATGATCGTTACTATACGCTTTAATAACTTCATGATTAAGATCGCTGGCGTTTTGAAGCGCCCAGTTGCGCTTGTGAATTCCGGTGACGATCAATCGAATCACTGCGGATTCAATTGCATCGAGGACAATCACTTGCGTGGGTTCGTTGCGCGTAAAGCCCGTTTCTAGTTCTAATAGACGTTTAAACTTCACGAAACGAAATACACCAAAATTAACTTGTAGAGAGAGAATGGATTTAGTCACGGAAACTGAATTGACTATTTTTCCCGAGTAAATATCCACCGCCCTTAAGCTAATGGTCACTTGGTCGACGCGGTATTGTTCTGAACTTCCTATGCCAAAATATTTTGCCCCGACACCGCCTGTGCGTATATCGGTATCGTAGGCGATTATTCCGCCTTCTATAATGATGTTGGCTCCAAGTAGGGGGTTAAGGTCTGCATTGGGCTGAGATTTTTTAAGTTTGGCTCGAATAATCTTGCGTTCGGTCAATATGTTTTGCAGACCTTCCCTTTCTACTGGGACAAACCAACCGGAATCATCCAGTGCACCAATCAACATCGCACTCGCGCCCTGGGTCACGGCAGTGGAAAATGAACTCGAAGGGGGCGGTTTATATTGCCCTGATTGATCCCTGAATCCATAGACTGCGGTAACAATTTTTCCTTGAGAGGGGGGAAGGTTAAGTAAATCTTTATGGATATCGCTGGGTACGTCCCAGTCTCTTAATTTATGGATAGGGCCTACTAAGTGATTCGAAATACCCTTTGAAATCGAGCGGGTAATTTGGCAGCCATTGAGTAAAAGGGCGTTGGTAATAAGTAGACTGAGTAAAAGAATCGAGGGTCGACGCTTCAGTATAGGCATGAAGGCACTTAGAACCTAGATTGGACAGTAAATATTGTCGAATCCCCCGTTGCCCTATCAACCGTCTCAACGCGAACCTCCCCATCGCCTAAGTCTGTAATGATGACAGTGAAGTCAGAGGTTTCGGTGGTTCCYGGGACAAGATTACCTTCATCATCAACGAGAGTGTCGGAGAGAGTATTAGTCAAACGACTGAGTAGGGCGCGTTGTAGTCGTTCGTTAAACTCATCCAAGGGGGTCTCTTCTTCATCATCATCAGCTAGGCCTGGGTCTTTAATTTTGTTTTGAGCTTGGGCCGAGCTCATGAGTACGCTGCCATTAATGGGGCTGCCTCCAAAGGATGGGTTCTGAGGGACGTAAATTAATGGCGATGCAAGTATGGGGGCCGGGGTAAGAATGCTAATAAGTAATAGGCATGCAAGTAGAGGGGCTGAATAATCGATAGAGTRGGTGTTGGGCGTCTTCGTTAAGTGAGAAATTTTTCGCTTCATTGTATCGGTACGCTGATCCTTTAAAATTCATCTGGGGCAAGGTCCGGGTCAAGCCATCGTCCCTTTTGCTTGTATTGTGCCATGACTCGATAGTGAACTACTCTGGATACTTGCTCCCCTAAACCGGGATCAGTTTCACTTGTTTGTGATAGCCGCGTTTGAAACACCTGCTTACCGGAGTAGTAAATAACTATTTGTAATCCATTTAAAGGGTCGACCGTCTCTTCTAAGGTAAGATCAATGTTTTCGGTGTTCGGGAGTCCCCTCCAGTAAGTCAAAAATCCTTGGCAAAATTGATGGCCTGTTGTAGTTTGAGTTTGCGTTACGATCAATCCTAATTCTTGGTTGGCGATGTCCAAATTAACGGTTCTTGCAACAGCTGTGGGGAGTTGTACCCATAACATCAGTATGATTAAAGCGAATAGGGAAATCGAACTTAGACGGGTAACGCTGATTTTCTTTATATCAGTGTAGTTGACTGGGGTGGATAATGTGTACATTTCGTTCTTAAGCCTCGAGTTCTCGCATCTGTTTAACCAATGATCTTGTAAGAGGGGCGTTTGATATTGCTTGTATCGTAGAGCTAAAGAAAAAATCGGTTAGCTTGTTTTTTGTTAGTCGATGAGGGAGGCATGCGATTGTTAATGAGAGTCTATTGGGGATGGGTAACGTGGGGGCTTTCGCCCCCTACCCAAGAGGAGTGTTGGTATTAAGGGCTAGAAGCCTTGGACTACATTCGATCGGTTTCCGTTTCCTTTTTGATTTACAAACGCTTGTTGGTTAGTGCCTTGCTGACATACGGTGGACATATTTCGGTCGCCTTGCTGTTTGACTCGCAATAAGTTATCCGATCCGTATTGATGCGCTGCGGCATAGTTCGCATTGCCTTTTTGTGTTAACAAGCTGTCGTGGTTGTCACCATTTTGATAGGTATAGGCGCTGTTGTAATCCCCTTGTTGATTGGTTTTAGATAAGTTTGATTCACCAACTTGGTATGAAGTGGTTTGGTTCCCATCACCGCGTTGGTAGGATGTGCTCAAGTTGTCTTCACCGCGTTGGATGTTGGTTGAGCTATTGTAATCCCCTTCCTGCAGCATGGTGAACTTATTGTCCTGACCACTTTGGATATTACTTGCTCGGTTACGGTCGCCTTGTTGATTGATCTTAACCTCGTTGTCTTCGCCTGCTTGACGTGAGTAGGCTAAGTTACCGTTACCCATTTGAAGCGCGTAAGTGTTGTTATCGGAACCTGATTGACCTGCCTGGAATGAGTTGAGGTTTCCACGCTGCTTGTTTTTGATGACGTTGTCGTTACCTGATTGGGTGTAAACATAAGAACGGTTTAAATTACCTTTTTGATTTAAGGTGGCAAGGTTGTCTTCACCGCTTTGGACCGCCATGCTGGTGTTTCGATCGCCTAATTGATCTATTAAGATTTTGTTTTCGTCACCGCCTTGGCGTACGTAGACGTTATTTAAATCGCCTTTTTGATTTACGCGAGTAATGTCGTTTTCTGCTGCGAATACTGTTGTAGTAGAAACAGATGCTAAGATCATTGCTGCTGCTAGTGGTTTCAAAATTGCGTTCATGGTGTGGCCTCTTGGATTTTAAGTTTAAGTGTTAATTMGTCAAAAAGTCTTTTCTGTCGTTCTTTGCTCGTTAATCTGTGGATAGTTTAACTATTGCAGGGGCTATGCCAACGTCATTATGTAACGTGATTGAGGGCTTAAACCGCATTTTTATAGTGTCTAATTATGACTAGCGAATGGATATTCGCTGGTGTTATTAAAAACTGTGAAGTGGGTTTTTCCGGTCGAAAATGTGATTAAGGTGACAAAAATTATGTGCTCTACCACTGACAAAAAGTGTCGTTTAGCGCTTATTAGTGAAAAAAAACGGCAGTAGGGATATCTGAGTCACATAAAAGAATGGCGTTATTGGAGAGTTTACTTATTGTGCGTAATTAGCACGCCATTTCTGGATGGCGCGTGATGCAAGGTTGTATGCGATTAGATCTGCCAATGTTTCGGACGTGCAACCATAAGCCTTTGGATTTAGTTCAATAATAAATAAAGCCCGTTGGGCGTAATTCTATCTAGGTTCGTATTGGAATGCAGTGAATGTTGTTTTTGAGGGTTTTGATGTTTCTTTAGAACTGTTTTTACTTGATGAGCCAAATTATTTCCACATTCAGTTTAAAACGATGCGAAGGTTTTCAGCGATCTAACCGGTAAGCTGTTTAGACAGGGTGATGGAATAAGAATAGGGTCGCGTCTAGTGCCTTTTTAGTACGACGAAACTTTCCTCTGGTTTTTGACAAGAAAAACCTAGACGTAACTAGTTAAACCAAGTCCAATTGATTGGCTTAAGTTCTTTATGAAGCGTTGAAAGTATTTGAGTAGAGGTAGAGGTAGAGGTAGAGGTAGAGGTAGAGGTAGAGGTAGAGGTAGAGGTAGAGGCATCAGAGTTGAGGTGATCTAAGCCGGTGGAGTCTCAAGTTAATGGGGGCTTGCCTGCATAGAAGCGTTTTAATCCGGTTTTGGTGGTTTTTTGCCAGCAATTACTGGCTGAGAGACGTTTGCGAAAGGTTAAGGGAGGGGGGTATCTACTTTGGATATAATGAGTTGGTTTTTACCGTGGGTTTTCGAAAAGTCTTTTGAAGAGAAATTCTAGGGTATAAACAGTGCGTTTTAATAACCTTGATGGATAGTGGCTTTTTGATTGTTGCCGTGTTGGGTGATAGACGCTTTTAGACCGTACCCGTTCTGGCTGATTTGTACGTTATTAAGGTTTCCGTATTGGTTTACGTCTATTTGATTGTGTGAGCCGTGCTGTTTAAGGTTTATTGCATTGTTATAACCGGACTGCTTGCTGCTAATCGAATTCCTGAGTCCTTTTTGTTGTACCAAGAGCGTGTTTTCGAATCCTTGTTGAGTTGCTGCTAGTTGATTAAAACGTCCTGATTGGGTGATGCGTGTAGCGTTTTTCTCACCTAGTTGACGCACAGTTAATTGGTTGGCTCCGCTTTGTGTGATTGCTACGTTGTTGTAGTCGCCCCTTTGGTAGACGTTCGCATATTGACTGTTACTGTCTAGTTCCGGTGTATGAATTGATAGCTCATCTGAAGGGTCTAGGTCGTAAGCAACGCTTGATTGTGTGTAAAATCCAAAAAGCAAAGTGACTAATAATAGCGAAAACACTTTGTTGAGTGCTTTGAGTAAAGATGTTTTTCTATCGCTATTTGTGTTCATTTCCGCCAATTACCTTTTTTTGTCATCCTTAAGCATGAAATCCGTTCTCATTTATCTTGGTTGCATGGACTGTACCAAATTTTTCGTGCGGAAATTATGTGCGCTATGACGATTTTTAATTGCTGAAATGAATATCCATTCGCAAGTAATAACTTTGAGCCATTAAAAATTGTGAACCGCGTTGCACAGAAAAAAGATGAGCGCTACGTCACAAAAAAACCATGATCCAGTGGTGCCCAAAAGTGTCGGTTGCTTTACATTTGTGAAAAAAATTGGCAGTTCGTTACGATAGGTCTCACTATGTGCTGGCACATTTTTAATGTCTATGCAATTTACCCATCACATAAGCGGAGGTTAAGTGTTTTGCTTGAAGCTATGTCCCAAAATAAAGATTATTGAGAATGTTCTGTCCTGAGTAATAAGAGCGGAAGTGTTTATTACTCCTCGACCTAAGTACGATAATGTGACATGAAATTAACGCGATGTGTTCTAAGCGAACGCCTGTACTGTTTGTTTTTACTTTAAGTCATCGTAAAGGCGTTGAATTATAGTGGTATGAGTCCTAGGTTATTGCGTTGCAGGTCGATGAGGTATAGGTAGACAAACTGTGGCAGAACGAGCGACTTGGGAATATGTGGGTATAAGTAATTGTTGTGTTCGTTACCTATTGCGTAATGCTAATTCACTATCGTCGGGGTATGCGTAACTACTACACTTATTGGCAGATAGATAAATTTCGTGCGTCTATGGATTGGTTTTTTGAAAGGGGATGCTGCAATTACCTCCGTTTTCACTGGGGTCAGTCAATTCTTGGTGACAAGCACTGATTTATATTAGGCCCTGTAGAGAGGAGGTGATGCTTGCAATATAGCCGAGCCATTGATAATAAAGTGTATCCGCCGAAAGTACTCGTTGTAGATGAAGATTCTCAGCACCTTAATGTAGTGCGGGATTTGTTGCAGGAAAGATTTGATATTTTTACTGTTGGGTCTGAGCAGGAGTGCCTTGATACCGTGCATGGCATTTACCCGGATGTAATACTACTTGACGCGATGTCTGAAGGGGAAGGCTTTGAGTTCTGCCAGGTATTAAAAGGTGACCCGACGATTAAAAGTATCCCGGTTATTTTTATTACTGATTGCAACGACACAGCGCATCGATTGACTGGTTATAAACTTGGTGCCGAAGATATTCTTCCTAACTCAATCTCTAAAGCTGAGTTGCTCACGAAAATTGACGTCGTGCTAGAAAAGAAAAACGCGACCGATCAATTGCTTAATGACGTACAAAAAGCCCAAGATCTGGCGTTGAAATCAATTACTGATAAAGAAGACATTAATGTCATTCTAGAGTTTATGGAGCGGTCGTTTAGTATTGATGACTACCCCGAGCTAGCCAAGGAAGTAGTTAACGTGCTGAACCGATATCATGTGAGTTCGGCTGTAAAGATTCGCGGGGTAGGAGAACAATATAACTTACAAATATGCCCCAAGAACGGTGCCTTGGAACACGAGTTAATGGAGCGCTTAAGATCGTTTCGTAGAGTGGTCCAGTTTGGTGAGAGAATCATTATAAATTTTGAGCATATCACTATATTGGTTCGGCATATGCCCCTCAGTAATGACAAGTTATATAGACGACTCACGAGCCACTTTGTTGCGTTGGTAGGCAGCGCCAATGCAAAGATTGAATCGCTCAATAACCTTAAAGAAGTTGAAGAAAATAAAGGGCTTTTTTTGGCGGGTATATCTCACGAATTACGTACACCGATGCATGGGATATTATCCTTCGCTCGAATTGGCAAGAAAAAGATACACACTGCGACTAATGAAAAGTTATTAGATTACTTTGATAATATTGAAAAAAGCGCAGATCGCCTGCTTTCCTTGATTAACGACTTTTTGGATGCGACGCAACTTGAAGCGAATAAAATGTCGTTTCAAGCCTCTAAGAATAACTTATACAACACTGCTAATTTCGCGGCCAGTGAGTTTTCATCGTTATTGATGGAAAAGGGCGTTGAACTTTCGGTGGATGAACCAACGTTTTCAAGTGCGGCTTGGTTTGACGAAAACCGAATACTTCAGGTGTATCGCAACCTTATCGCGAACGCGATTCGATTTACGCCTAAAGGCCATCAAATTAACATCTCTTTTGAAGAGCGAACATTGAGCTTGGAGGACGGGTCGTTTCCTACACCGTCGATTGCAGTGCTCGTGCAGGATCAAGGGTGCGGCGTACCAGCGCAAGATTGCCAGTCAATTTTCAATAAATTTATCCAGTTGAAAACAAAGCAATCAGGGGTGGGTACAGGCTTAGGCCTTACTATCTGTAAAGAGATCATAAAAGCGTCTCGCGGCACTATTCAGGTCGAAAATACGGATGCCCTGGGAGCTTGCTTTACGTTTACCATTCCAGTTAAGCAAACTGGGATGACGCACTGACTTTATAAGGTATTTAGGGTACGGAATTAAATTATGCAAAATAAACCTTTAGTATTTGCCGTAGATGATGATCCGTTAAACTGCGAAATTATGTCTGAGTTGTTAGAGGACGATTTTCAGGTCACTACGTTTTTGGCTGGCAGCGAGTGCTTAGAAAGCGTAGAAAGAAACACGCCAGATTTGCTATTGCTCGATGTGGGGATGCCAGGCCTTAACGGTTACGAAGTATGTAAACTGGTTCGTACGACTGAATCGATGCGAGATATCCCGATAATCTTTGTCTCGGCATTAACTACCTTAGAAGACCGCATGGAAGGTTATGAGGCGGGGGGGGATGATTACTTAACGAAACCCTTTAAAGAAGAAGAGTTGTTGGTGAAGGCTCAGCTGGCCTTACGTAATAGTCGAAACTCGAAAGAGCTGAAAGGGCAGGTGAGCATTGCTTCCAATACTGCCTTGTTAGCGATGACTAATACTGCGGAGCAAGGGGTGATTCTTGAGTTTTTGTCTGATGCATTCAACTGCACGCAATACTCAGAGCTCGCCGAATTAATTATTAAGTCTATCGGCCAGTTTGGATTAAGCTGTGGCGTTCAGTTTTTTACCGCAGACGGGCCGATGTATTTTAACTCGGACCATACAGATCGGCCAATCGAACGTGAAATAATGCAAATGGTTAAGAATATTTCACGGATCCACACATTCCGAAATAGAACCTTTTTCAGTGGGCCAGACGTTTGTATCTTAGTTAAAAACATTCCCGTTGAAAATGAAGAGTTATGTGGGCGCTTAAGAGACCATCTGGCATTGCTGCTTAAGGGGGTTGAGTCAAAGCTTAAGCCCATGCGCTTGGAGATCGAAAGCAAGCGGCGTGAAAACACCATTAGAAAAGCCTGCTCAAAAATACAAGAGAACTTAGTGTTTATAGAAATGTTAATTAAAGAGGAGAGAAATAACGGCCTTAAAGTACTGACTACAATGTTAGATTCATTGGATGAGGGTATACATAGTTTGGGCTTGGAGCGCGATCAAGAGGAGCATTTCACCCAGCTTATTCATCACAGCTCAGATGATTTATTCACCATGCATGAGAACATCGACCAAATCAGGAATATTTTCTCGGAGACTATTAGCGTATTAAAGCAATAGTGGCATGCACTATAGACAATGGTGTGGGTTGTAGAGGCATATTGAATTTATTTAGCAAGTCAGCCTGGGCTACTTATTTGATAACAAGTGACCCAGGTTGAGCCTGCTACGAAAGCGTAATAAGGCCTTCGCTTTATATGACTAGCCTGCCTTTTTTAGCTTCGTTCCTAAAACTTCGGCCTTCATTTCCTCTAAGGCGTCTAACATGTGGTCGCAAATAACCTCGATGTCAGGAGCCATAGTTCTATCTGAAACTAGACCGAAATCCAAGTTGTCAACGTAGCTAGTGACAGTAATGTTGATGCCGATGCCGTCTAAAATTAGAGACAAAGGATATAGGCCAACTAGCTTAGCGCCTTTATAGTAACGAGGCTCTTTAAAGGAAGGGACGTTAGAGATCATTACGTTGGTCATGCGCTTGGCATTCACTTCGCGAATACCGCGAAGCTTACGGATCAATACGGGAATCGCGCCTACTGCCATTAAGCTATAAATTACGCTTTGTGGTAGGGCTTTCATTTCATCCTTAGCTTTACGGGTAGCCTTTTGAATGGTACGTATTTGCTCGGAAGGCACGTCAACATCACTGGCTAACGTGTAGCAGCTCATGGAGATCTTGTTGCTTTCATCCATGTCGTCTTCAGTATGAAGTGATACAGGCATGGTTGCGTAAAGGCTTTTGTTGGTTAAGTCCTCGCCTTTGCCTTCAAGGTAGCGGCGCATGCCGGTACCAATTAGCGCACTGATAACGTCATTAACAGTACCGCCAGTTTCAGAGCTAATCGCTTTTATGTCGGCAAGTTTCAGGCTAACGGTCGCAAAACTACGTGTCGGTTCAGTGATCTGGTTGAATCGAGTCACTGGCACTTGCCCTTCTGGGGGCATTAGCATGGTTTCACCGGACTTGATGTCGCCACTGATTTTCTTAAGGCCTGCCCAGTATGCTTTCAAGGACTGCATTCTGCTTATTTTGCGGGCTTTCTTAGCTCTAGTCTTTTGCTTCTTCTTTTTCGCTGACATATCAGGATTGGATAGATCAGTTTGTTCCTTGCGGAATAGCTCTTCGAGCATGTTCATTGCTGAAACGCCATCGATTCCACAATGATGCACTTTCATTACGACCGCAAATTGATTGCTATCTTCTAAGCCGTCTACAAGCTTAAGCTGCCACAGTGGGCGGGTGTAATCGAGGGGGATGCCTTGATATTGAGTGGTGTAATCTCTTAGGTCTTTAGCGGTTCCTTTGCCAGGAACGTCAACTAGCTCGACATGATGGGCCATGTCCATATTGGTGTCTTTGTCCCAATAATAGCGGCCTAAAGAGCTGATTGAACGGCTTACTTTGTCTTGAAAGTGAGGGAAAGGCCATGGATGATCGCGCATTTCTTGCAACAAATTCTGCATGTAATCATCTGRACATTTGGCYGGTTTCTCAAAAAGCATGTATCCTATAACATGCATTTTTTGTTCTTCATTATCCATAAGTAAGAACATCGTATCYAGTATGCCGAGCTTYTTCATTGCTAAATTKAGCCTCTRTATCCAKGTAAATNAAAAAGGGCCAGWGCAGAACGTGTKTCCTTTTACTRTTCCGGCCGAWTAAGAAAGTCGCGGATTATAAGGAGGTTTTGGCCTATAAAGAAGCATTAAATWAACTTATAATGCRCAMSCTTTATGCGACSTGAGTTRTTGAAAARTAASCTTTAATCATGTAKTAGRTGSTYWRKCCTTWKWGRRGSCTRTYTKYGCGRGMYCTATYARCCYTTWATCGTCGNWGYWATCTTTGAAAACCKGTAACGGTTACAGGWGTTTAGYGCTCAATATGGGTAAAATRGCCTTAGYCTTSAGRATKTGAARWCGRGCTTCCATTGCAAGAGGGTAATARTAAGTGGYTGTAAYTACTGAATATATTGACACAGGCGAGACRAGGATYGCTTATCAGCTYAAAGGTGAGGCGARTGATGCTTACCCGCTTGTGATGGTGATGGGGTTATCCGGAGTTAAGGAGGACTGGGCGAGTTTGGCCGATACCTTAGCGGATTCCAGGCAAGTCTTATTAATCGACAATCGTGGTATCGGCGAAAGTGATGTACCTCAAGGCGGGTATTCGATAAAGGAAATGGCCGACGATGTCTTGGCCATTGCGAATCATCTTGACTGGGAACGCTTTGACTTAGTTGGCGTGAGTATGGGGGGCATGATTAGCCAACATTTAGCGGTCCATGCGCCGCGTCGTATCCGAAAGCTCGTTCTGATGAGCACCTCTCACGGTGGCCCGAATCAAACCCCCTTGAGTGCTGAAGCGCTCACTGCGTTCCAAGTTGATCCTGCTGCCTCCGTATTTGAAAAAGTTAAACAGTTTTCTAAAATTAACTACACGAAGACCTGGCTGACAGAAAACCCTCAGCAGTTTGAGTCGAATATTCATCAATCGATCAAATATCGGCGCTCAGGACGAGGGATTTTAAATCAAATGGGCGCGGTCATGGGGTTTAACCTAGAACAAGAGATTAGCGCTATCGATTTGCCGACTTTGGTGGTGCATGGCTCAGGGGATCGCTTGTTAGATTTCACCAACGGTCAATTAATCGCGGATAAAATCCCTAACGCCCAACTAATAACCATCGAAGGCGCAGGACATTTAGTTTGGATGGTAGACCGCGGGCAAAGTGCGAGTGCAATCAATAAATTCTTGTTTTTTTAAATACGTTATTTTTCCGCTTTGTATGGGTCTGAAAATACTGATTACTATTCCTGGGCTATATAGCKCTGAAAATTGGCTTTAAATTTCTGTTTGGTTTTCATAGTGCTTGTACTTGTGCTTAAGCGAAGCTTGATGATTGATGCGTTCCCCTGCGGTTTAATGAACATTAAGATCGTTAGCGGGGCATGTTTTTTATGCGATTCGGGTTGTCATATAAGGCCTCCAACCCGTATCGGTATTCGTTTGTAAATAACGGAAAAATGAATGCCTTTCACGCCAACTTCGTTCGAATTCCGCATAAAAACTGATCTGTTTTATCGTGTCATGCGGACACCTTTTCCCAACTTGAAACAGGCTGCAAGAGTCCTTTATGGCCACAATGCCGTTCATACTCGTGTGTGCACGCTAATTTAAATGTGCGTGGCCTTTTAAGCTTGTCATTCGCAGGCATTATCTATACAAATAAGGCCAATCCTTTGGCATTTACTATTAATAAATAAATAAAAATAAAATCTGTTTCCTAATAATTCTTATAAATTGAGACATGGGTGTTAGTCATGAATAAGCAGTTTCTTTGCTGTGTAGCAGTTGGGGTTAGTTTCTTAGTATCGTTTAGTTCAGTTTGGGCGAGTCAATCTGAAAAAGATGAATGGGTCACGATGGACGAGCCGTCGTTTCAAAAATTACTCGTAGACTACGAAGCAAATCCTACTTTGTTAGCGGAAGATCGAAACCTAATTAAACAATTAAGTGGTGAGCAATTAACTCGCGCTATTGAGTATTTGGGCTTGGACCACTTTACTTACCTTCATCCAGTAATATTACGTCCGAACCAGTATCCTCAAATCGATGGTAGGGCCATCGATTCTTTATCAGTTCAAGCTGTACGAGGCGGCAAGATGATTCCAATCCCGTTTCAGATCGATGAAATTGATGAGCAAGGCTGGGTTTTTACCGGGGAAGACGCCCCTTATGATTTATTAGGGGAAGCTGGGGTCTATGATGAAAACGATGAGTTGATTTTTATGTTTCGCGATACCGGACGGCTGCGTTATAACGAATTGACTATGGCCAAGCCGCCAGGTGACGGTCAGATTATTAAAGAGATGGTTTTAAAGGATGCGCAGGGTAAAAAGCGCTATGCCTACTTAATGAAAAATTCAACTGCTCGTAACACCGCTGATTACGTACTGTTTGATATCGATACCGGCGTTGCCCAGACGGTTTTTTATAACTTCAAAACCAAGCCCGATAATTTTTTGGTATTCGAAGATTTTAAGGCCAACGTTGGCGATCAACAAAATCATCGCATAGTTGATTCTATATTGGTGGATGTTTCTACTAATGTTTTTACCAAGTGGTCTCCTCGCATTAGCCTTAATAATTTCGATAATCTTCAGGCGCAGCCCGTTGCCTCTAAGGACGGTCAGGTACGTGCGGCGACACTGATCAAGCTTTGGGTCGTGATTGCAAAAGTACCCGTGTTTCGGWTCGTGGCGCAACTCAATGTTTGGGATCAGGGGCTGGGGCTGCCGATTAGAATTAACATTCCTGGCGCAGAAATTTTAACAGGGTTCTTAGTGGATCCGTTGATTGATATCGCAATTGATTTTAATGAATTAACGGGTGCTCACGTTAATTCGGCTATAAGCCCTGATCCCGATGGTTTTGGCGTGGTTGATGGCATGATGAGTGATTTTGAAAAGAATTCACAAATCACCCTTAAAGACAATTGGATGTGGCTAGAAAGCGGGCATGGTTGGGATGTGTTTTTTCAATTAGATACACCGCCCGACCTGGATGTTGGTGTAAGCATGTTTTATCAAGATGATCCCAGTTTGGTTTATAAAAACGAAGCCTTTGCTGGTGCTTGGCCGAGAGTGGGTTACCGTATTGATAGGCTTCCTAAAGAAGAACTCAATATAGACATTGATGTACAGTTCTGGTTTCCCGATACGGTTGGGCTTGCTGGGCCAGCTTCATTTAACGAAGCCATGTCTTCGGTGCCCAAGTTAGTCATCAGGGATTATCGTCCTGACCAGCGCGTAGCTGAGGTGCAATAGCTTCCTTTTGAGTCTGCTCCCTACAAGGAGCAGTGGGTTTGTTCGCGTTGATAGTAATTAAAGCGCAAAAACGGTTGAGCTGAAGGTTCTATAAAAGGCTAGGGTAATGAGTCAATATTTATCAAACTATCAAGCAGGTGGGTGGGCCAGTAAAATTGGTGCGCTAGCGTCAATTAGAAATGATTCTATTCGTGTTGAATTACCCTACACCGATATGAATTTAAACAGCGATGGTGGCGTCGTGCATGGCGGGATAATTTCTACGATTCTTCATGATGTCGGCAAGCTGCTTTCCTTTAAAGCATTTGAATCGGTCAGTCGTGAAACAATTGATACGCTTGACAGCCAAATCAACTTTATTAAAGCAGCAAAAGAAACTGATTTGGTAGCTAGTGCGGAAATCATTCGTCAAACCAAATTTTTGTTGTTTGTGCGTGCTTTCGTTCATAATAGTAACGGTGACGCTGTTGCTGTGGGTAATTTCATTTATAGGGTTTGCGGAGATGAGTTATCACGTGACTTGCATTGCGACGATATTAAGCAGCGCTTTAGTGACGGCGCGATAAAGACTAGTCCTATGGCTGAAATGATGAATCCTTCTATAAAAAAACGCCATTCGGGTCTTTCAATCGTTGCGATGGACGAAGGGGAGTGCATCTTTAGGCAGGAAGATTTGCCAGAGGTTCGAGACGAGTTTGGCTATATGGCGCGTGGTGCAGAGCTATTAATGATGGATAATGCGGCTGTGTTTGGCTCGTTTTCGGTGGTGCCAGACGCACGCAAGGCGGCCACGGTTGATTTGAAGGTGAGCTTTTGTGATCGCGCCAAGGATGAGGCCGTTCTGGCTTATGGGGTAAGCCTGAAACAGCGTGGGAATATCGTACACAATCAGATTTATGTGGTTGGGGCAGCGTCGGAGAAGTTAATCGCTATGGGAACGATGACATTCTGGAGTTAGAGCAGGGAAGGGCTATTGATCGCCCTTGGTCTTAGTTTATTGGTTGGGTATTTCCAAAATTGTATGTTTTTCTGGGCCGTCGAGTAAGGGTTGAATGCGATCAATTACGGCTCTGCGCTCATTGGAGTGTAACCATTTATCCCAATGACATTCCGCTTTCCAGTTTGATATTACGATGAAGTGGCGAGAGTCGTGCTTATCTTGCAGTGAGTAGCCCTTTACATAACCTGGAAACTTGGAAAGCTCCTGCATAGTCTCCTGCATGTAATTCAAATAAGTGCTTTCTAAGCTTTCGGCTACAAATCGTTCTATTATTACTTTGATCATTTATCACTTATCTCTATAAGAGCGTTTGTTAAGGTGACTAAGAGAACTAAGGTTGATTAATGTTTGCTATTAACGCTTGATAAACGTGCTAATGCAGCCCCTGTTCTGAGACTTCTTTTTTTCGGGTATTTTAAGGTGGGAGGATAATAGCATATAAATCAATCGTGTTGAGTAACTACACTTGGCTGGCTTGTAAGCTAATGCTACTGAAAAGCATACTTTTTTGATCGGATAATTACTTTGCGCTACAGCCTTTTTTTAGGGAGAATAGTGCTTTTGGTTGGAATAGCGCGAAGATGAAAGATGCGAATGCCTCTTTGGCAACATACGAACTAGATACCCGAGGCCTACTGTGTCCTGAGCCGGTAATGATGCTGCATAAGAAAATAAGGGAGGTTCCTAGTGGTGCGCACATCCGGGTGCTGGCGACAGATCCTTCCACAACGCGGGATATTCCCAAATTCTGCAATTTCCTAGGGCATGAGTTAGTAGAAGAGCAGCTCTCAGGAGAAGAGTACAGTTACCTGATTTGCAAGAAGGACGACCCATCCTAGGCAAGGGTTGCGTATAAACGCTATCGGTAAGACCCCCATGTGTAACTCGCGAGGAGTTTTCATGGGGTATATTAGGATTTAAAGCCCGCCTTTAACTCTCAATCAACATTGAAATGGCAGCTAACGCTTCTGGATCTCGCTCTTTAATTTTGTTAGCGATCCGGTGCTGAAAGTAATATTTAAACTCAGCGTTGTGCTCTACCGAGATAAGACATTCGTCTCCCACCAATACGGGTGTTTGATGCTCTCTTGATTCRTCGGTAATCATTCCGCAGATGCTGCCATCGGCTTTTAATTGCCAGCTAACCAGTTCAACTAATTGAAAGCTTTGAAAACCATCGCTGGTTAATACTGCGTGCGTACCTATGCTGTCAGGGATTTCTTGCGTGACATCGTCTGGAAATTCGGTTTGATACTCGTAATATTCTGAGGAACTTTCTAATTCAACTATCTTATGCTTGGGGGGGATGAAAAATATGTCATCTATACCCGGGTCCCTATATCCTTCCCAATGTCCATTCAATGGGTCATCAATTTCTGTACAGGGGACGATTTCATTGAGCCAGGGCACCATGCCCACTACCTCGCCGTCTTCTCGTAACGCCCAGCAAACTATCTTAAGGCTGTAGAGCTTGTCGGGAGCAGAGTCATTTGTGTAGAGCATTTCCAGGCCGTCTAATTCCGGAGCTAGGCGTATGACTTTATTAGTCGTTTCATCAATACAGCGCCTTGAAAAGATATCCACTACTTTGGCGCCGTTGGGTCGATTTACTCCTTCTGTATGCATGAACCTACCCTCCGTCATACCTGTCTTTGAGAATTATTTCTTTGCCTATTAGTTAGCTTGTTAGCCAAGGCGAATCAATAAATCAAACCTTAAAAAAATTCTGTAACTTGACACTACTCAGTATAGTTTGCTCAAACAACTATTTCTGGATAAACACCGTTGGAATTGCGACGACTGATTGTTTAATCGGTTGGTGCGTTAAAAACCTTACAAAACAGATTGTTGAATGGAAAACAATTAATGTGATTGGTTYGATTTATACACGTCCCTAACGATGCCGGATAATGGGTRATCGCGCGTTGTTCAACTGCACACTAGAGGAATTGTAGTAACTAATTGGAATATTGAGTAATTTCGCCGCGGGTTTTTTAACCRTTTTTATATAATGTGGCCTAATCTTGAGGCTTGGTTAATAATTRACCTGTCCAGGAGAAGCGATACACTTTTCCGCGTAAACGTGCAGTGAAATCAAATGCCTGAGACCTAATCTACCGATTGATGTGAGCATGATTGTTAAGCGTTTTTATTGTTTGGATGAACTCAATCAATGGGTGAATTTATTTGATTCACTAAGGTGACGGGTAGGAGCGAAGGGATTTAAGTAGTTGGTAAATCAGTAATATTGCCGCGGCAGTCAGCCCAATGACTAGCCCTAACCAAAATCCATGCGGCCCCATTGGCTCGGTAATCCAAGAGGTGATGCCAAAAACGATGCCCAGTGGTAAGCCGATCAGCCAATAAGCAACAAACATTAATTTCATTGCAATCAGGGTGTCTTTTAAGCCTCTCAGCGCGCCTTGGGCAAAGACTTGTAGCGAATCAGAAACTTGGAATATCATCGCGAATAACAATAGTTCGCTGGCTAAGGTTACCACTACGATGTTCTCGTTATATAGACTAGGAATCTCTTTCCTCAGTAGGAGGATCAGTAGCGCATTAAATCCAGCGACCGCCAAGCTAAGCCCTAGCCCGCTCTTAAGGCAACCATTTAAGGCGTTGTAGTCTTGCTCGCCAACGGCTAATCCAACACGGACAGTGACCGCGAATGAAATGCTAAGCGGCAGCATAAATAGTAAAGACACTATATTTAATGCGACCTGATGCCCTGCGACCACTTCAGCGCCAAGGCTACTAATTAGAAGCGATATAACCGGAAAGATGCTCACTTCTATAAACAGGCTAATGCCAATGGGAAGACCGATATAGAGTAAATGGCTAATCATCTTGATATTAGGAAGGGGTAGTTTTAGGTTGAATTCACTCGCTTGGCAGCGCCTGTTTGTGGCTACGTAAAAGCCGAGCAAGCAAGCCATCAACGCCATTACTATAGCCGTGGCAACGCCACAACCTTGACCTCCAAGGGCCGGTGCACCAAATTTACCGAATATGAAGATCCAATTGAGAGGAATATTGACTAAAAGGCCTATGAAACTTATCACCATCATCGGTTTAGTGATGGAGAGGCCTTCGCAGAAGGATTTTAACACCATAAAAAAAGCAATGAATAAGAACCCCCAGGCAATCGAGTTGAGGTAGGCAAGCGTCAGTGCGCTTAGTTGCTCTTCAATGTCGACTAAGGTGAAAAGGAAGCCGCAATTACGCAGAAAAACAAAGCCCATTACGCCAAGTATTAAACCAATCCATAACCCTTGCTTGCCCGTGGCCCCGGATTCAAGGTGATTTCCAGCACCTTGAAGCTGTGCGACTACAGGCGTTAGACCGACTAGTATGCCGTTGATTAATAGGTAAACGGTAATCCATATACTCGAACCCACTGAAACAGCGGCTAGATCGAGAGCACTCGCTTGGCCGGCCATTACCGCATCAACAAAGCCATTGGCTGTTTGTGCGAGCCCGGCTACCATGATGGGGCCAGCTAGTTTAAGCAGTTCAGCTAGCTGAGAAGTAGGGCGCGATTTATCCGAGGTAGTCAGCTGATCACCATTCCTATGGGTTAAATAAGGTGTGTTTGTGGTTTATATTAATCGCTTAAATAAGGCTTGGCGCTGACCTGGTTCTGGGCCAGCACTAGGTCAGCTCGATTTAGTTTAGCGCTTAACGGTTCACCTCAGTACTTACCTGATATCTGTTCGGTGTTTACAGGCGGATGCGGGGCGCTGAGAGTTTATAGGGTGCTCGTTATAAAACCTAATATTTAAGCAATAGACGAATTATTCCGTTTAAGGGTTTCGGCGCTTTAAATTAGTCGAGATATTGGCTTCAGTGGTAAACTCATTGATTTATTGGTATTGGCTTAACGGCTGGGATTTTTTCTGTTTAAGCACGAGGGGTTATGATCAGTGCACACGTGTGAAGACCTAATAAGGGTTTTTAATGCTCTTTTTCTCAACACCGAAGCCACTGAATTAGAGGGCGGAGGGGTTGAGCCAATCTATCAGCCAAGTACAGGCGCAGGAAGGGCMCATAAAATAGTGTTTACTTCTGATTATTTTTCCAGTGGCTTACATGAAGTTGCGCATTGGTGTCTCGCCGGAAAAGAAAGACGCAAGCAAATAGATTTTGGATATTGGTATAACCCAGATGGCCGAACTGCCGTTCAGCAGCAAGAGTTTGAACGGGTGGAAGTGAAGCCTCAAGCGATCGAGTGGTTTTTTTCAAAATCCGTTGGCATTAAATTTCGGGTTAGCGCAGATAATTTACAAAATGACTTAGGCGCATCCGTAGCGTTCAAGCGCGCTGTATACACACAAACTTTGGCGTACATCCAAAACGGATTGCCCACTAGAGCAGCACGCTTTAGCGAAGCATTGAGAGAATTTTATAGGAAAGCGCCTTTATCTAACGAAAACTTTTCGTACTCTGACCTCTAAGGAGATTGGATACGTCATCCTAATCAATCATTTATTAATGGAGTAATTGATGGCTCGTACTGTTCTAATTACCGGTGCTAACCGAGGCTTGGGCATTGAATTTGTGAAACAATACTTGGGGGAGGCTTGGGACGTATTGGCTTGTTGCCGTAGCCCTGAGTCGGCTTCACAACTTATGGATTTAGCAAGCAGGCATCACGAGCAGTTGCAGATCATTCCTATGGATGTCGCAGATTTATCTTCAGTTAATGGATTAGGCAAGCAATTAAAAGGTCAAAAGATTGATCTTATAATTAATAATGCGGGTGCTTATTGTTCATCAGGGGTTTTCGGGAAGGATGCCATAGACGTTGCCGCGTGGCAGCACAGTTTTGCAGTTAACACTATTGGCCCCATTAAAGTGGTTGAAGCTTTGTTGGATAATCTAACCCAAGGTGAAGGCAAATCTATCGCGTTAATCACCAGCAAAATGGGTTCAGTATCTGATAACAGCTCTGGCGGGTCATACTTGTATCGTTCCAGTAAAGCGGCCCTGAATGCCGCGGGCAAAAGTCTTGCAATGGATCTTGCTGGTCTGGGTATTCATGTGGGGATTTATCATCCAGGTTGGGTTAAGACTGATATGGGGGGAAGTAATGCACTGATCACGGCGAGCCAAAGTGTTTCAGGCATACGCACGCAAATTGCTGATTTGGGTGCTGAAAAAAGCGGGGGTTTTTATAGTTATGACGGCCAATTGATAGCATGGTAGTCGTGACCGCTAAAAGCGATGTCGTTATAAAAGCATTATTATTGGTGTGTCTAATCTGCTTGCCTACTACGAGTAATGCGCAGTGGTGGCATGAGCAGCATCACATTATGGGCACCCTCATTGATGTGGAAGTATGGCATGAGAAAGAGTCGTTCGCTCGGCAAGCCATAGAGGCCGTGGTTGAAGAGATGCATCGGATTGACCGACTACTAAGCCCTTACAAGGCGAACTCAGTAGTCAGTCGTATGAATCAATATGCGAGCGCTAAAAAGCTAACGCTGGACCCAGAAACTTTTTTTATTTTATCCCAAGCGGAAAAAATATCCGTAATGACTGGCGGCGCATTCGATATTACTTTCGCTAGCATTGGGTTTCTTTATGATTTCCGAAAAAAAGTACGCCCGAATGAGCAGCAAACCAAGCAGTACCTTCACGCCATCGATTTTCGGCGCGTTAAATTAAACGAAAAAGATCAGTCGGTTGAGTTTTTACACCCCAAGATTAAAATAGACCTTGGGGGAATTGCCAAGGGCTATGCCTGTGATCGTGCGATTACAATATTAAAGCAATACGGCATTGAGCATGGCGTAGTGTCCGCTGGCGGTGACTCAAGGCTGTTAGGTGATCGGCATGGGCGGCCTTGGATTATTGGCATTAAAAACCCGAGAGGCGAGCAGCCTATTATCTCTATTCCCATTCAAGACGTAGCGATTTCTACGTCTGGGGACTACGAGCGTTTTTTTAAGCGTGATGGCGTTCGATACCACCATATCATAGACCCCAGTAACGGCGATTCTGCGAGAGAGCTACGTAGCGTCACTATTATTGCGGATCAAGGCGTGGTCAGTGACGGCTTGTCTACGGGGGTTTTCGTACTTGGTCTGAAAGCGGGGCTGGAATTAATTAATCGGCTCGACGGGGTATCTGCAATCGTGATCGATGCACAGGGGCAGTTGCATTACTCATCGGACCTAGAGGGGCTTTGAGATCTTAACGTAGCTAGCGCAGGGATTGCTTAGCTCAATTGATAAGACGCCTATTTGAGGGCTCACCTAATAAGCAGGAGTCATTTGAATTGTAATGAAGCTTAAAACTAAAAAGCATAACGACATTATCAATTAGCTAAACTGAGCTGCTAGGTAATTGATAATGCCGTTACGCTTTTGCTGAACCGTCAGTTCTAGGTCGGGAAGAAGTCTACCGAGAAAGTGTCATCCCAGGTTTCTACTTGATTAGGACCGAAGTTAAATAAACGTATTTTCGCAATGATCTTCCTATTAAGTGAGTCGCTTTCAAGCTCGCTAGAAACAATCTCACACAGTGATATCTGACCATCGGGCTCAACGACAATATGGAAAACAACACTGCCTTCAAGGCTGGGATCTTTCCGTAACGCGCGTTGATACAAGGCATAAAGCGATGACTTGTTAAGGTCGAAGACTCGTCTTATATCTTCGGGGGTACGACGGCTCTCTCTTTTACTATTTCTGTCGCTGATAATGGCCTCGATATCAGCGATTGAGCTGGTCACTTCGGTAGTCTCTTGGGCTTCCAGTGCTGAAGAAACACCTGCGACATTTTGGCTCGCTCGAGCAACCTTAACACCGCCACTACCACTGCTAGAGCGGTTGCTTGTAATTAGTGCCCGGTCAACTTTGGCTGCTTTACCGCCACCTTTTGATAAGGTTTTTCGTTTGCTTGGTAAAGTTGGTAGCTCTTTCAGTCCAGCCAAAAGCGAACTAATTTCAGAGATATGTTTTTTAGCTACTTTTCGCGCTTCTTTTTGTTTGACCGACAAAGGTTTCTTCTTTGCGATGGGTTTTGGCTTAAGCTTTGGTTTCGGTTTTGGCTTAGGTTTATCTTCAACTTTTGGTTTTTCGACAGGCTTAGGCTTTTCTATTTTCTCCTTCTCTTTCACCTTGGGTGGAGGAGGGGGCACTATAACTTTATCTTTAATGAATTTAGCTAATCGAGGCGGCAACGTTTCCGCTTGATCACGACTTCTTTCCGGAACATCGATCACAAAGGTAAGCACACTAAATCCAATCGTCAGTATTAAGGTGACAATTAGAATCGTTTTAAATCGTCTTTCTTGCCGTGGGTCTGTCTCCCAGGGCAAGCGAGGCGCTACGTAATACGCGGCATTAATCATACGGACTTATCTCCCGCTTTACGTCTAACCGCCAATGAAATTTGACTGAAATTGGCTTTGCTACAGGTGAGCATTATTTTTTTAAGCAACTGATAGGGGATGTCTTTATCACCCATGATTGTGATCGGCCGACCTTGATCTTCAGCGCCGGTTTTTGATCGTTGTCTAGATGCGCGGTAATCAAGTTCTTTCTTGAGTGCAACAATTATATCTTCATCGGATGCGAGCGCCTCTTTTGCAGTCACGACGACTCTGCCTTGTACCAGTATCTCGTCACCATTGACCATTAACACTAGGTTGTCTTTAGGCAGTTGTTCCGAAGTCGAAGTGGGTAATGCAATGGACTCAGATTTGGGTAATTGTTGCGTGTTACTGGAGTTAACCAGTAAGAAAAAAACCAAAATAGTGAATATATCCATTAACGACACCAAGCTTATGGTTGCTTTGGTGGCGTTGCGCTTGTGATGCCGGCTCATGCGCTGCGTTCTGCGAGAAGATTTCATCGGCTAGCCTCCTCACTCAGTTGGCTGAGCGTACCCGCAGGCAAGCTGGTAACACTCAATGGCGTACTCGTGTTGACCTTAGTACCACTGGCATCGGCTGTATTTGCTAGGTCCGCCGCGCTGCCTATTGCAATATTCGGGAATAGTTCAGTTTTAATGACTTGGCCATTGATCAATGTGTTTTGCAAACGCACATTATCCATCGCTTTAATTAATACGTCATATTCAACATGGTCTTCAAGTAACAATGCAATCTCAGTTATTTTAGGGAATTGTTGTTTGACCTTCTTAAGGAATTCGTGGGCGCCGATGAAGTCATGCTGACCGTTAATTTTATTTAACACTTTCAACGTACCGTCGTTTCTGTCCCCAATTTCAAGCTGTGACGCTCTAATGGTCATTTCCAACACTAATGCTTGTTTGCCTTCAGGCGTATCGTTTTGATTGCCGGAAGGAAGGTTTAACTCAAGTACAGAAACTTGGGAAAATACCGCTGTAATTAATAAAAAGGGAATTAATACCACCATCAAGTTTAAAAATGCGGTGATATTAATTTCAGCCTCTTGGTTTTTTTGCCTTTGGCTCCGGCGCATGCTAATTCCTGGCTAGAAGTTATAGTGAAAATTAAACTTTTGCGTTCTGGTCACGTTTGGCTTCTGCCTTGTTTTGAGCCTGTCTGAAAATATTTATAAATTTCACAGAGGCCATTTCCATGCTGTCTACTAACTGACTTGTCTTAGATTGTAAGTAGGTAAAGATAAGCAGTAGAGGGATCGCTGCGATCAAGCCAAATGCGGTGGTGTTCATGGCCACTGAGATACTGGCCGAAAGTAAATCCGCTTTTTGGGCCGGGTCAGCACTTGCTACGGCTGTAAATGCACTAATTAGACCGAAGATGGTACCTAAAAGCCCAAGCAAGGTGGCGATATTGGCTAGAGTGGCTAAGTAGGGCGTTCTTTTTTCGAGAGAAGGTAGAACTTCCATTAAGCCTTCTTCCATGGCTAGTTCGATTTCATCATGACGACGAGCGTAAGTGGATCGACTCAAGCCGTACATTAAAATTCGTGCGATTGCGGCGTCGGAAGTTTTGGCGACTTCCATTGCTTGCTTGAACTTGCCTTGACTGAGCATTGGGAATAATTCATCCCATATCTTTTTGTTTTTTGAGCGTATTGCCGTTAAATAAATGGTTCGCTCGGCGGCTATCGCGAGACCAAAGGCGAACACGACCAAAATGATGTACATGAATTCGCCGCCATTTTGAATGAATCCAACTGCTTGAGTGATGAAATCAATGTTTTCAGGCGAGGGAGTAGAGGTTGGCATGAAAGTAGGTCTCCTGACAATAATGCGTTGCTGTAGTGCTAGATAAAGGTATTGGCCAAATTCGTGAAATTAGGCGTTCGAACGAACTAAAGGTAATAAATAAAAGCGCTTAAATTACCTTAAATATTGACCAATTGGTGATGTTCATTTGCCTGAAGTATATAGGAAGAGTAGCAAGCTAGGGTATGAATAAGTTGGTAAATTGGTAAAGTTTTTTATCGGAAGTTCACGATTCTGAAAAATAGCTGCAGTTAAACTAAGAGGCTAAGGCGCCTTCTTGACGCTTTACTCCGTTACTGGTTGTCGTTGGTAGAAATAGTGAATTTCTCGGCGCAAGGACTTCCTAAATACAGGCTTTAACTCGTCAATTGCAGGAATGTCGATATTGATCATATTAGGGTTTTGAGGGGATTTCCACGGCACGATATTTAGAATCGTGGGGGATTCTTTGTTCCCTATAATCGAAAAGCTTTGCTCTTGGTTTACAGTCCGCTTTTTTGAAGAAGTTTCTTCTGCCCACGAAGGCTGGCTTAGCCCTAAATTAATGATTATTAGCCCGAAGATAAAGTGCCTAGCGTGATTGCTGCTTTTGCTAAAAAGATTGTTTAGGCGTTGTTTTAGCGCGAAATTATTAGTTTTCATAGTGAAAATGCCCGTTAAAGCCTTAGCTGAAATGTCTCTTGTTACCGTAGTTAACGCCATATCGATGATCTGCTGGTGTTGTCGGTTTCTTTGGTCGGTGCTGTTTCAGACTCCAGTTCAAGGGGAAAGTCGTCATTAAGGGCGTTACCCTTTACTTGTGTGTTGATTGTTCCGTCAGTTTGTTCTTGGCTGGTGGGTGCTGCTTGAGTTGTTGGTATTGTCGCAATGGCTTCAGAGCGTGTTGATGCGTCATCATTCATTACTTTTTGGTTTGATTTGTTGGGCTCATTAGGCACACTTACCGGAGTCGGTTCTACGTCTACAAGCTTAGATACGCGTCTTTCGAGATCTTTGATCCAGCCTTTTACTTTACGTTGAGGCTCCGCTTGCAAGGACTGATATTGCTGAAAATGTTCTAACGCAGAGCGGATATCTTGTAAATACAGCTCTTCCAATATCGCAAGATTATAAAGAGCCAAAGAATAGTTTGGATCAACCTTGAGTGCGGATGAATAGGCTTCCTTGGCTTCTTTAAATTGACCCGCCTCACGCAAACATAAACCCAGCTGATTAAATCCGTGCTTGTTCTGAGGGTTAATCTGTATGGTTTTTTGTAAAATCGGTATTGCCTGATCGCATTTTTTCTGTAGTACCAGGATAACCCCTTCATTCAGCCAGGGACCTGAAAAACTAGGGTGCCGAGTTTGTAAACCGCGAAGTAGTTTAAGTGCCGCATCGAAATCTTCTTGCTCCATTGCCTTAGCGGCTTTAGCAAAGTCGAGTTTTGCATCTTCGGGAATGATCGGCCCGGCATTTTCAAGCGCCTGATCATCACCTTTATTGAGTAGGTTTTGTATCGAGCTACACCCCGCTAATGATAGGTGCGCGATAAGGCCGATGATAAGCAACGGTTTAACACATGAAATTTGGCGAAAGGTTTTTGCGTTAAAGGGCCGTTTATAATATGTCATTAACAAATTGCTCCGGTTTTTCATCTTTGGCGTACCGAGCAGGTRTWAGCTCCCTAAGTGAAACAAAACTTTTTCTAACCCATTCGTCATAGATCGATTGTAAAACTAACGAAGTGTTACTTTCATGTATTTCAATCGCTAAGTCTTCGACGGGTAACGCTTGCTCTTCAAGTAAAATTTCATATTGTTCTAGTTCCAATTCGTTTAATTCACTTGGCCGTGGGCTTTCAATGAGCTCGGTTGCCAGTAAACGGTACGCTTCTCCTATACGGTAGGTGGACGCGGAGGTAAAGTCTGCCACGCCCATTTCAAGGACTAAGCTGTATGCGTCAATGGTTTTTGTCATTAAACGTTGTTTTTCCTTGAGCGTTTTATTAAGCGGTAAGCTAAGCTGCGCGGACAGMAAGGATTCATACACAGGGTCAGCCAAGGTGAAGGTGGCCCATGCTGCCAAATAAAGTGACCGCGCAGTATTTTTCTCTCCGTGGGCCGCATAATTCCGCTTTAATTTTACTAGCCAAAAATCTCGTTTGGGAAGGTCGTTTAAAGATTCATACAGCTTCACTAAGCGGAACTGGCCTTCACTTCGTAGCTCTAGTGGCTGCTCATAAGCCCATACGTATTTCTTATAAACTCTGATTGCTTGTTCGGTTTGCTTCGCAAGGTCTCGCAGCTCTCCTGCGCGCCATAGGGTTTGACGAGCAAGTTCATTGTTAGTTTCTGTATAGCGGTCAGAGATAGCCTCCATTTCAATCGATGCAAGGGCCCATTGCTGCGTGTTTTCATAAGCGAGTGCTAACTTGTCGGGTATGGTATCGATGAGTTTGTTTTGAGGATAAAGTCTTCTAAATTGGGTCAGCACTTCGATCGCTTGCGCCCAACGTTTCTCTTGTAGAAGTAAGTTGGCTGCGTCAAATTCAGCATTAGGTCTTATTTTTGATTGAGGGAAGACTTTGCCAACACGTAAGAACTGATCTGCTGCAAGAAGGAAACGTTTTTCTTCGCGTAAGTTTTCTGCTTGCTTATAGATTGATGTTACTTGTTGTTCAACGAATCGTAATCGCTGTTTTCCTGAAAAGCCCTGGAAGGTCAATAGAGTCCCATAAGCTTTTTCGGCAAGTATATAGTGTCGTAGGTCAAATTCGCCATCGGCAATCGTAAGCCAGGCTTTTTTCTGTAGTGGGATTTTAGCATTGGGTTCTAGAACAACGATCCATCGGCTAGTTTCAATCGCGCCAGCAAGGTCTTTTATAAATAATTGGTCAATACGTACGCCGTCCAAAATTCGAGGCACTCGTTGATCAAAGCTATATTTGGCCGAAAATCTAGATCCATGGATGATTTTTTTCTGGATCCATTGCGTACGATTTAGGCCTGAAACCACTGCGCTAGAGGTTTTTTCTTTCGGCAGGGTAGCAATTAACTTCTGGTAGGCAACTAAAGCAGAATAGCTGGCATTGGCGTTTTCTTGTTCATCTCCGCCGTAATCATTCGCAGTATGATTGAATTCAATTATTGATTGCCCGTAATTACGCCCTGAAAAAAAGCTTTCTGCCAGAAGTAAGTTGATCTCTCTAGCGTCAGAATCCTCAATAAAGGTGCCTAATAATTGTTGATACCAGTCGGCGGCAAGTAAATAAGGCTCAGGCTTTGAACCGCTTTGCGCTAAAGCGTGGTAATGGCTCGCTACATCCCATAAATGGGTTTTTAGTTCGGGTTTAAGCTTCTTCAGGGTTTGTATTTCTAATTTGTTAAAACGTCCCTTAGCTGCTTGGTGATAGACTTGCCAAAATCCACTTTGGGCACCAAATAACTTCACGAAATTTTCTTTGGCGGGTAATACAAGGCTTGGGAAACCGCCTTTGGTGTAAGCCGCAATGATTAATGATTGAAAGCTGGGCGCTCTTGGATGCAGACGATGTTCTTGAATAAAAGTGTTATAGGAATTCGCAGCATCTTCAAAACGCTCTTGGCGTAAGTACAGTTCACCCAAGGAAGCGTAGATGTCTGATTCGTAATCGCGTGCCCCGATTTTGTCAAATTGAGCCTTCAGAGATAAGGGGCCGTCAAGGTATGAGTACGTTAGGCTGATGACACGCTGGGTATCAGTCAGCAGTTTTAATCCTGATTTCTTTTTGCCTCTCACTGAAGGGGCAGATTTTAGGTAGTCAAACAGCTCAAAAAAAGCGTCTCCTGCAAGGTCGTAGTCGCTGAGCTTAAACAAGCTCCAGCCATACTTGTAGAGTGCTTGACGGTAGAAGCGTTGGTTGTTTCTACGCGATAAAATTTGATTGTAAGCATCTGCAGCCGGGTGGTAATCACCATCACTAAAGAGTATTTCGCCTCTGCGAAATTGTGCTTCTTGGTAATAGGTGCTTTCTGGGTGTTCAACTACCAGGTTGTTGAGCATGTCGAGGGAGCGTTCTATTTCTCCCATTAAATCGTAAACTTTAGCAAGGAGGTAATATGTTTCAGCTCTCTTATTTCCTTCCACCCCCGACTTTAAAAAGTCTTCGTACAACTTAATAGCGTTTTCATAACCTATTTCTAAAAAAATATCTTCTGAAGCCTCTGTATCAAGTAAATATCGATCACTAATGGGTTCTTCAGGCGTGTTGATGGGGGCATGTATTGCGTCATTCTCGGCGGCCAGTACTGTAAGGTCGGCCATACGACGCAGTACGCGTTGTCGTGCTTCAGGGTCATCTGAATGCTGTAGTATTTGTTGGTAGCTTTTAAGGGACTGCTCAATCGGAATTTGAGGGAGTGGGTCTACCGAAATAGTCACTTCCTGCTCCTCGATAGCACCAACGGAAAGGCCTTCAATTGAACCGGATGCAGTGTCCTGGCTATCCTTAGACGGCCAGAGTTGGCAGCCGTAAAGAAGACAAACAAGCACCAAGCTCATTGATCGTAGAGAGATGAATTTGGCGGATTGCAAATTGTTGGTTTTACGTTGAATTAGAGGAATCACTGCTTACTGTTTCCTTCTACTGATGCTTTATCTTGCAGGCGTGCAATGGCGAGTTGGGCGTTAGCGAGTAGGTTACCTACGTGAGTTAAGCGCTTTTTCAGTAAGGCTTCGGCCAAAAGTTGCAGTTGCTTTTGCTGTTGCTTCTGAACTTGGCGAATTGTTTTACTGAGCGCTTGATTACGGCTTTCAAGTTCGTCGATACGCTGCTCATAGCCAGTAAATCGGTCATCAGCATAGCGTTCTGCATTCTGTAAATGAGCTTGCTTTTGCTCGAGTTTAAATAACGCAACGGTGGTTTGCTTGAGTTGTTTTTGAAGCTTCCACTTTCTGTCACTGGCTTGTTCGTTGATATCCCATAGCAGTACGCCTTTCGCAAGCCTTTGCTTGTCGCGGTGCGACGAGAGACTGTCGTTATCAGGGTACTTGCTTAAGATGTTTTCAGCTGACTCGATATGACCAAAAAAGAGTGTTTCAGCGCCATTTGCTAAGGACTCGAGATCGTTGTTATCTATGATTCGATGAAATCGTTGCTCAAAATTAGCAAGTTGGGCTTTTTTATCTTTCAGGGCGATCTTGTTTAATTGCTGATTGACCTCAGGAATCATTTCTGCGTGACGCGTTTGGTGGTTTGCTAGCATGCCCCTATAAACAGGCATTTGTTTTTGCCATTGAGACAAGTGAATATTGAGGGACTCTAAAAACCAATATTGCTGAAAGCCTTGGTCAAATTCGTCAGATGCAAATAGCCTAAACAAAAGTCCTGCGTCCTGCCCGTCGGTAGGGATGTCAGCGTTTTGGTAATCTAGTGGCTTGTCATGTTGTTGAACAAAGTCTTCCCTGGGTTGAAGTTGATTTAGCCAATCGTTTTCTTTTATGTGAATGATCGCCTGTTCAATACGATTGATTTCGTCTTGATAGGTAATTCTCGCTAACTGATAACCTTCATAGGCATTACGCCACGCGTCTAAGTTTTCAAACGTGCGCGGCACCATCAAAAGCGCTTTTTGGGTTGATGGGGAGCTAGGGTCTCGTTTAGAAAGAGCCACCCAAGGAGCTAGTGCTTGCTTAGTTTGAGTTCGCGTTAGATTGGCCCAACCTAAACCCAATAATGCTTGATCTGCGAATGGGCCGTGGAGGCGGACTGTCTTAAATGCATTGGAGGCTAAAAATGGTTCTTCGTGTAGAAGGTAGTAATGACCGAGCGCGATAGCTGCTTTGTCTCGTAAGGCGTCTTCTTCCCGAGTGCTAACAGGCTGAGCGATTAATGATTGCAGTTTTTCTAGCGCTAATTGCGCTTGGTTTTGCTGTAAGTAGGCGATCGCCGTGTTGTAACCCGCGTAGCGTTGTTTTAGCGGGGCGTTTTTTAGTGCGTCAAAGTGTTTGATCGCGCTTGAATACTGACCTTGAGTAAGAGCAATGTTGCCTAAGTGTTCGTGCTTCTGGTTGTCGACAGTTTCTATTGGCCTTATGAGCTTTTGATTCAGGATGTCCTGTGCGTGAATTAAGTCGCCTTGGTCTATGTAAATTTCGGCAAGCTTTAGCCATGCGATATTCTGGGTTTCTTGGTTAACTGACTTTTCAATTAATAACTTAAATATGGATTCGGCTTGATTAACTAAACCATAAGATAAGTACAAGGTGCCTAATAACAAATCAGCGTGTTGCTTATGGTGCTTGAATTGACCGCGGTCTTGTTCGACTAGGATTTTAGTAATACTAGTCATGTAATGCTGTTGATAGTAATCAAACAAGAGCTCACCATAAGCAAGGTCTTGGACTTTATGAGCCTCATCGATGCGGGTGATACCGCTATCATCGGTTACGTCTTGTCCGAACTTTTGCCATAATTTCCACCATCGCTGCTCTGGCTCAGCGTGAGCGAAGGACGCGGGCATTAAACATGCAAAGGTTAATATAAGAGCGAAGCAGTGCGTATAGACTTTAAGCATTGGGGTTTTTCTTGCCGCAGAAGGGGGCTTCACTTTGTTAAGCATGTAGAGCGCCAGCATGCTGATGGGGGATTGTGGGGTCGGTGTGGTCATGGAGTCAAATATTCTTCGCTGCAAGTATTAATTAGGCATTGCTTCTAAGAAGTGTGTAGTTCTGGGTGTTACTGCCAAATCTTAAATGTGAAGTCAGGTTGAAGATTGCTTGGATTGGCTTCAATTTTGAGTTCAATATATTGGGCAGCAGTGCCTTTATCGAACTCTAATTGAGCCGCTCTTTTGTAGTCGCGGCCTTTGGGGCCAATGCCCGAAAGAACAATCACTAATTCATGTTTGCCATTTGAAACGTTGCCGGTAAATAATCGTTGTACAGCGCCGCGAGATAACGCAGCAATTTCTTTTTCTGTATAAAGGTGATGACCAACGGGTTTTTTGTCTATAGCAACTTTTGCACTATCAAGTTGAAAAAGACCGCTACCATCAATCGATAAAAATACAGCCGTTTGGGTGCTGGCAGGGAACAGCAGGTCTTCTTCGAGAATTAATAAATCCCGGTTTAATTTGATTATGTCGTTTTTTAAAATTTCGGTTTGGTCCGCCAGAGAGCCTTCACTGCTTACGCTCATGTCTAATTTCTTGGGCGTCATAGTATCTACTTCGGCACTCGCAGTATGAGCGAACATTAGGCATGTTATTAACAGTAGTGCTTGCTTCATTCGTGTATACGGTCCTTTATTAACGTGAAGTATTGGTTGCTGGGCTTGTAAGTGATTATTCATAACAATTCTCTGTAACACGAGCTTGATTTAAGCGGTATAAATTCAGTGTGAATATTTATAGGGTTAATAGTGAATTCCGAGTCCTACTCGGAACTCCAAATTATGGCCCTTTGAGTCTTTGTCTAATAGTGCGCTATCGCTGATGTGATCGCGCACAGTGCTGTCAATAATAAGCCACTGATTAAGCAATATCTTGAAACCCATCCCTAGCACTATTGTGTTGAGTTTTTCTGTAGATCGTTGTGGACTAGTGCTGATTTTAATGTTTCCAGCCCCCACGCTAAGAAAACCGCTCGCATTAAGAGCGATTGGAGTCGGGCGATTTAGTATGAGCTGGCTGTTGGCCACCTGAATTCCTATGTGTGCACTCAATACTTCGAGCTGATCATCGTCGATTATAGTTTGGAAGCCTGCGGACACTCTGGCATCGTCGTTAATTTGGCTAACACCGTAGTTAGCTTCTACGAATATCCAGTCTAGTGGATGAATAGCTATTTGGATTCCTGTCAACGCTTGGGTCTCAAAGCCTTGAGGTTTAAATAGGCCAACGTAAGCAGTACTATCGATTAGCGTATTATTTAAGCTTGTCGCGTTGATCTTGTTCCTTTCAATTTCAGGTTTAATGATACTTGATTGGTTTGTTGTTTGATGCTCATCTAAGGCCTTACCCTGAGCATAAGCTGTCCCTGAAGTTAATAATAGAGGGATACTAAAACGCACTATAACGCTTAACAAAGACCGTCCAAAGAGCGCTAGAAGACACTGATTAGTCACGGTTTTCAAGCTTGTTTTGTTAGCTCTTTGGGATCGATCACAAATTAATTTCGTCATGCCTATATCGTCTTATCCTTCAAATGCCTATGGGGTTGGTAGAACCTGTAGTAATTTGAATGAGTTAATGTGCTTTATTGTCAGTCTTTAGAGAGATGAAAATCTCTTTAAAGCTTGCTCCTGGGTTTACAGTTTGGCGGTTAAATATACTTGTAATAGGTCACTCTGGAAGCTGTAGGGTGCCCCTTGAAGTTCATAATTATCAAATTCAAAAAAGCTGGCTTGGTATCCAATGTTTAAAAATGCTTCTTCTACGAAAAAGTGCCTTATTAAAGACAGTCTTTTGCGCAGGTTAAATCCTAAACCGGCATTGTAAAAATCACTCAGCTCTTTATCTTTAGCGAGGAATCGTAAGTTTAATGGCGAATTGTTGGAGTAGAAGAATGCTTGGGTTTGAGTGTATAACCGTGCGTTCACTTGGAGTTGCCAGTCACGCTTGAATTTTCTTTGAAACTGAGTAGTTACTAAGTGCCCGACGATGTCCCAAGTATCGTTATAGTATTGGTATTGAACGCTTGCAGACGAGTTTTTTGCAAGAAACCGTTGGTATCGCAATGAAAGAGAATGACTTGTTCTGTAATCAGGGTATTTTGCATCGAAGGAGCCGCCATTTAGTACAGACTCTGCGTAAGGGTCAGCTAAAAACCCTTGTTCTGTAATAAACTGATAATCCAAATAAACCTTTTCGGTTTTGCTCCAAACCTGCTGCCAACCGATATGAGCCGAATAGCGATCTATCTGATCGTTTTGATCGCCTAGCCTTAGGTTCACTTGATCTTTTGAATGACCAAGTCCTAAGTGAAGGGACTGTAATCCGGCAAAAAATTCCTGAGTGAAAGCGGCAGTCACCCCCTTGGATGTATACTCATCGCTGTCAGTTCCATTTAGACTAAACTCCAGAAGCCCTCGGTCACGTAGTAATACGCCATTTAAGTTAAATGAGTCGATTTGATTCGAAAACGATTGTGTAATCCTTGGTTGGTCGCTGGCTCCGCCCTGGAGCTGCTCAGACCGATAACTAACCCCCAAAGAGAACTGGCTTAAGACTTGCTTTCTTAGATGTAATATAGCCCCCGAGACATCGACACCATCGGCGCTATGCTGAGAATAACCTAAGGCGTACAAGTCTTCGGGTAGGCTGGCAGCATTTGATGAATTCGGGTTCACCTGAAAGCTAATAACGGCTACCAACAACAAACTGCATCTAATAATTACGCGAGATATCGATGTCATTGTATTTTGCTCGAATTTAACAAGCACAGCCTTCCCCAATAGTGAACTGTTTGAAACGAGCCCCTTCGGTTCGACTGCGAGCGCCACGTTGTATTTGGTCGGCAATGGGGTTGTCGACTCGGGCCATAGACGGGTCTTCCAGCGCGCTTTTTTCGTAAGGCTTTACCCAGTTGTCTAGGGCTGGGACTTCAACGTTGGAGCAGCCAGAGAGCATAACGCCAATGGTTACTAAAATACTCGGGAGTAAGACAGCTTTAAGTCGAGCCATGCTTGTAGAAGCCGACCTTGTATGCACCGCGGTTATTGATGTTGAAATAGATGTTTGCACTGTATCTCCTAGAATACGAAGTTAAAACCGCTAGTAATTTCAATGTTATAGGAAGTTTGCGGGCTTCCTAGACGGTCGTCTTCCAGTATATGGGTGCGTAATGCGGTGTTAAGCGATAACCAGTCGTTAATATCGATGTTTACACCGGACCCCAAGACCATTGTGACGTTATTTTGTTGTTCAAATTTCGTCACGCCAAAACCACCGCTGACATAGAAACTAGCCATTTGCTGGTATTTCCCGGTTTGCAGTTCTGCTTGGAATAAATTGTATTCGGTCTGAGCGATAAGGTAGCTAAGTGAAGAGTTTGCGGGTGTTTCCAGGCTAGCAGGGTCATTTAAGGCTGCTGTTGAAAGGTCGGTTTGGGCCCAGTTTAACGTTAGCTGTAATCGGTCATTGATATTTTGAGAGAAGTAAACGCCATACACCAACGCGGTGTCTATGTAGTCAGCGCTATAGAGTCCCGAGTATAAGCCGATCTGGCGATTGTCTTGATCAATACGGTTATCCAGATAACGATTCACTTGTTGGTGCAGGTCTGTATTGTTTTTAAAGAGGAGGCCGCCAGTAATGGAGCTAAAGGGATTGACGTCTTCAGGCCCAATGAATGCGATGTGCTGCTTAAGTTCAGACGTAATAGAGAAGTATTGATTAACCGGGATTTCAATGCCCAATCCCATACTAAAAAGTGTGCCGTCTATTTCGTTCGGGTTTACGTTTAATGGAGTATCTTGGCTGTCAAAATAGCCGATGTGTGTGGTCACGAAGCTATTAAAGGCTTTAAATTTAAACAGTGAATGTTTAATGCCAGCCTGAATTAAATAAGCATTTTTATCGTCTCCAGAGATTGCTCCGGCCACCGCTTGTAGGCTCAGTTGTTCAGAAAGCGGATAATTCAATTGATACTGTAAATAGGTATCTTGCTCAAATAAGCCCCCGGAAATACCAATCGACCATGGCGGCTTGCTTTTGCTTAAACGGGGTTGCTCAGGATCGATTAATTCTTCCAATAATACTTGGGCGCTTATCCAGCCCCGGTGACCATAGGGAGTTTCAACCTGATACCAATTATAGGTCGAGTTAATCAAAGTGATGATTTCACCTTGTTCGATTATTTGGTAGCTGGGGAAATGACTGCCTGGGCCGCTATGAACGTCAATGTAGGAGGACTTCACCTGGAAGTTCGATCTACTTCCGCTCCCGAGGTTATCAAGGTTATTTGTTATCAARCCCCAGCYGTGCTTTAAAAGTTGTTGGGGGCCTAAGTCGTTTTGTTGCTGAAAGTCTTGAAGCCATAATTTGCTGGCTTCAAGTAATGATTCAGGACCTCTTCGAGCCCCAAATTTTTCCCAGGCAATGCCTTCATCGAGACTTTTTGTAAGGGCTTCTTCAAGCTCTTTGTCGGTTAGCGGTTCGCTTAGGAGTGAATCTCTCGAATCAGGCAGTCTCCGTTTCAGGGTCAGTACTTCGAAGCCGTCTTGTTGGTCACTACTTTGCGTGTCGTCGCCAGGCTCAGGAAAAGCTCGATCGAGTATACGATCTACTACCGAGTTAGACTGCCCGCGTTGAACGGGCTGCCTTTTAGACCGATGAGACCAGAGAGAGTCGTCTTCTAGCTCTTCTTCCTCTATACCACTGGCCTTATTGAACTCTTTTTCCAGACGGGATGGACGTTCTCGAGTCCACTCTCTTATATCAAATACTTCTGCGCGAGGCTCATTACTCGTTTGAGGTTTTTTTTGTGTGCTTTCTGGTGAGCTCGACGGGGACGCTTCAGGTTCTTGGTAAATCCCCCAAATGCTTTTGCGTTTTTGAACGATTCGTTCGGCGTGAGTGCTTTTATCAGTAGTAGTGACCTTGGAGCCGCCAGGAACGGGGGCACGGCTGGAGTCGGACTCGTCCGGAGCAAGGTTTGGGCCCAGGAGTACGGCTGCTGAACCCAGGGTGCAGACGAGCAATAAAAGCGATACTGACAATCGACTACTTAACTTCATTGATTATATATCTTCATCGCTTAAGTTAATCCCGTGGAACAACGAATCGTAATTGCTATCTTGAAGGCTGTATTTAAACGATCGTTTATTTGTAAGCAGAGGCCGATTCGAGCTGTTTTTTCTCATTGTTGTAAACGACAATAGTGGCGTTTGCGAGACGCTTTTGTTGTTGGCGCCTCGTAAAGCCGCGAAAGTGCCCACATGCTCTTGCTTAGAATGAATGTATCGCGAATTAGACAGGCTTTCAATTGGGTTGATGTTACTTCTGATGTAGCCCTTGACGCTGGTTCGTGTGCTGGAAGGCCGCGTAGCGCCGATAAGCCGCACACTAGGCGAACACATCCCTTCATTATGAATACGTAGTTGCTCACCCCCTGCAGCGTAATGGCTGTAGGGCTGATTATAGTACGTGTATTCGAGTTTAATCATGGGCAACTTGGATGCAGAAGTAGTTCAAAGCGCTACGTTAGAAATAAGTCGGCACAAAGTAGCTTGTGTTGGCCTGGATTTCAAGGTTTGATCGCGAATTCTAAACTTGAGGGATTATAATGATTTATGGCGACATCTAAGGCATAATTTCTTCGTTCTTAGGGCACTCTAAACAAAACTCTATCCTTCGGTCGGTTTTATCTAAAAGAGGCAGTAAAATACGCCTCCGATTCAAAACGACGCCTCTTAGCGTTGGAAGCTAATAAAGGCGGCCGCGAATTTTCACCGTAAGCCTAGCGCTTTTACCCCCCTTTATATTGAACCAGTTACCCCCGAGCCTATGATGCGAATTGTTGCAGATGAAAATATCCCAATGGTTAACGAGTATTTTGGCCAATACGGCGAAATTACACGGCTGGCCGGTAGAAGCATTTCCCCAGAAGACGTTATGTCAGCGGATATCTTACTGGTTCGCTCGGTTACCGAGGTCAATGAACGCCTTCTTCGTGGCGCTTCAGTGAAGTTTGTTGGTAGCGCCACGATCGGGGAGGATCATATAGATACGTCCTATTTGAAAGGGCAGGGGGTGGCTTATTCCAATGCACCTGGAGCGAACGCTACGTCTGTGGTGGAATATGTATTCGCAGCCATTATTGAGTGGTGCTGCCTCAAAGGACGTGTGCTCGATTCGTTATCGATTGGGATTATTGGCGTAGGCTCAATTGGGAAGGAGCTAGCCCGAGTATCCAAAGCGTTGGGGCTGGATGTATTTTGCTATGACCCACCTCAAAATATAGGGGCTTCAGGCCAAGTTCCTTCGGCGGTTATGCGTGCGGACATTATTTCCATACATACTCCGCTGACTACAGAGGGATCGGATCCGACGTACCATCTGGTGGACGATGAGTTCCTCAATGCATTATCCAGCAAGCAGTTACTAATCAATAGCAGCCGTGGCGCAGTGGTCAATAATGATCAGTTAACGCATTTTCTATCTGAACGCTCGGAGACCGTTGATGTAGTGCTTGATGTTTGGGAAGGGGAGCCTTCTGTCAACTTAACGTTGGTCGATCAGGTGCTGTTGGCGACGCCACATATCGCTGGATACAGTTTCGACGGGAAAGTACAGGCTACAGCAATGCTGGCGCAATCTTATGCTCAATTATTCGCTAAACCGTATATTGGGCCGTCGAGCAGCAATGTTGGCAATGACAGGGAGGCGTTTGGAATTCCAGCACACTTATCGTTGCTGCATGGGTTATCACAGGCTGTTCGTTATGCGTTTGATATTCGGATTGACGATAGGAAAATGCGCCGATTAAAAAGCCTATCGTGCTCAGGGTCGAGCTTTGATAGCTATCGGAAAAATTATCCAAAGCGTAGAGAATTCAGCTGTTTCCAATTCAACTATAGTCCTGACCAGGAACAGTTAGCGCAACAATTAAAGGTGATGGGGTTTCATATCGCTCAGGTATGTGCTGAGCCGGACTCTAACTCTATATTTAACTCTCCAAGTGCTACCAACATTTAATAATCAGCATTTAGAGAGTTAAGTCGATTAGTGGGGGATGGATTGGTAGGGGGTATAGCTTTCTAGTTGGTCTAAGGCATCCTGTATCATGATTTCAGTAATAGGGGTTTCTTTTCCTTCTTGATCAATAACAGTCGCGCCATTAAAACTGTCATTTACTGCGTTTGAATTTGCGGCGTCTTGACTGCGTTGGAGTGTGTCGTCTGAAGATTTGGGGTTTTGGGCTGATATTGACGCGCCAGCATTAGTTCCGGAAGGGTTTGAGATGAGTGTTGTGAAATTGTGTCGTGCTATCATAGCTGCATCCAGAGTTCAATTGAGACATGCTAAATCTTAGGTTTAAGTCCTACTTATAGCTTCTGTTTTTCTTGAAACTGTATATCCAGTATAATTTTAATCGCTACTTTGACAACGTTTTAATTGGAAAGAATTGTAATTATTTTTTAAAAAATGCAACTTTTAGTTACCCTAAATAATTTCGCATAGTGACTATCTTGTGACAGTAAATAAAAGGTTTTCGTAGGCCTTAAATTAACGCACTAAGTTGAAACACCAAGACCTGGAAAAGCGGCTGTCTTATTTTTTGTAACGACATGTTCCCCGTTGTTGTTAGTAAGCGATGTGGTAATAAATCCTGCAGTAAAAGCCTCAAAGAAACCATGTAAAAGCGATCATGCGCCGATTTCGAGCGTAAAATAAGTGAGTGACATGCAAGCGAAAAGTAAACAAATGCCATTTAAATTGGGACTGATCATTAATCCTCTTGCAGGACTTGGAGGCAGTGTTGCCCTAAAAGGCAGTGATGGTCATGAGACAGTACAAAAAGCGTTAAGTCTTGGCGCAAAACCAAAGGCTACTTTACGAGTAAGGGAAGTGTTATCCATGCTCGAGTCTAACGTGGCAATTTATACTTATCCAGGCGAAATGGGCGCAGAGCTGGCCCAGTCTATGGGGTTTGAGGTGTTTCAATTTGGCCAAACTGATTCACTCACTAATGCTCAGGATACGCAGCGAGCGGCAAGGGAGTTAAGTGAACAGAATATCGATCTTTTGCTATTCGCCGGCGGAGATGGCACAGCCAGAGATGTTTATCATGGCATCGGCTGCTCTCAGGCTTGTTTAGGCATCCCAGCCGGGGTCAAAATGCATTCGGCTGTATACGCTGTATCACCGCGCGCCGCGGGCGAGTTACTACAGAAAATTATAGCGGGGGAGATCATTAACTTGATTGATGCCGAAGTTAGAGATATCGATGAGGACGCTTTTCGCGAAGGCATCGTTAATTCGAAATATTTCGGTGAATTGAAAGTCCCGCAGCAYRTRCGTTATTTGCAACAAGCRAAAATAGGCGGTAAAGAGGTTGAGGAATTGGTGATTCAGGACATCGCCGCTGATATTCAGCAACGTTGGGACAGCGAGGAGGCGGGCAACGAACACATTTACATAGTGGGTTCCGGCTCAACTACCCGTGGTGTAATGAGTGAGCTTGGAATCGATTCCACGCTACTAGGGATCGATTTAGTAAAAAACGGGGACTTGTTGGCCAGTGATGTAACGGAGAAACAAATATTAGATGTGATTACGGGTGGCGACACTAAAATTATAATGAGTATGATTGGGGGGCAGGGACATTTGCTAGGGCGAGGAAATCAACAATTAAGTGCCGAGGTGATTAAATCGGTCGGAATAGATAATATTTTAATTATTGCCTCAAAAACCAAACTTACTTCTTTGCAAAAGCGCCCCTTATTGGTCGATACTGGTGATTCTAAGTTAGATGACGCGTTGACAGGGTATAAGGAAGTTATATGCGGTTTCGAAGAGTATGTCATTTATCCCATTGGGTGTGGCAGTGAATTCTCAGAATAGATAATGCGACGAGATCAAAAAACAACCTGCCTTAAGTCTTTCAAAGGAGATAAACAAGCGGGCTTGGGTTCTATCTTCCCGTTTAACATAAACCCGTTTTAAGATAAGTGAAATAAGGCCAAACATTTTGATGGGGTTTGTATTTATAAGAAGTTTACACGAGGTCCCTGGTGACATAACATGTCGCCTTCATTAGTTTTAGGTTATTTTATTGTGAAACCACGTTTCTACCTAATTTTGATTATCGGCATGCTGCTTTTAAACGCGTGCAGCAGTTCACCTGACCTTAAAGAACTGGTCACTCAAAATATCGCCGCAACGCGTCAACAGATGGATTACTTATCGGATTCACTTCAATCAGGTGAATTACGTAACGGCATTATTTTGGGGCAATACGCCGATATAATTGCCAGGCAACGACCTGAAATTGCCGACCTGGCCTATTCTTTGTCCCGTGATGCAAAACCCGAAGGCAGCTTGTATAAAAATTTACAAAAACGCTTGAGGGATGTCGCCGATTTTCGTGAAAACTCTTTAGGTCAAGCGCAATTTCCTACTTTGCAAGGTCGTCTGGATGAGCTCACCGCAATTCGAGTGGCCGCCTCAAGTGAAATGTTTAATGACGCGCTTTCTGATCCAGTCAATGTGCTCGCGGATTTATCGGGTGGCTCATTGGCGCGAGTGAATGCAATTAGTCAAGAGCAGGAACGATTGTCAGACGGAGCTGTAGAAGATAAGCCAGGCAGGCAGTTAGTCGGCAACCCTAATTACGGTAATTGGCGACAAGATCGTCACGGCTCTTCGTTTTGGGAGTGGTACGGAAAATACGCACTGTTTTCCAGTCTCATTGGGGGGCGGTCTTATTACGGACCTTGGTCTTATGGCCGAGGTTATAGTTACTATCATGATGTTGGGCGAAATTCTTACTCCTCCCCGAGCCAAAGAGTTAATCAGAATTTTGTTGAACAGAAAACGAAAAAGAAATATCGCAATAGCGGGAAAAAATTCAACAGCCCTTATGCAAAAAAGCGAGCCGGGGGCTCTGGCTTAAGTCGCAGTAGCCAAGCGCAATCAAAGAAGGTTTTTACTAGTCCTTACGGCAAACAAAAGTCTTCATCACGATCCAGTCCAGCCTCGAAAAGCAAATACTCCTCCTCATACTCGGGCAGTGCGCGCAACAATACCAGCCGGACATCCAGAGGATTGTCGGGCGGAAAATGAGTGTTTGACGAATTGTTAATGACAAAGGTAAGAAAATGTTAACTGAATATATTCAAATAAGTGACGCTGATTTGTGGACCATGAACACGCTATTGGTGGATTTGTTTGTTGCGATAATCTTATTAACGGGATTACGGTTTATTTCTGGTTTAGTTGCCAACGTACATACCAAAACAGAGTTGGCAGAGCGGGATAACTTCGCGTTTGGCTTATCTTTCTCTGGAGGGATGATTGCTTTAGCGTTGATGATGACCGGCGTGGTATCCGGTGAAGCGCATGACAACCTTATTACCGAAGGGTTAATGGTCGCGTTGTACGGGGCGGTGGGGTTGTTGCTTATTAAAGTCGGACGATTTATTCAAGATAAGCTGGTGATGACTTCAATACCAATCCAAGAAGAAATTAAGAAGGGTAATCTGGCGGCGGCTTTCCTTGATATGGCTGGCACCATCGCCACAGGATTTGTTTTACGGTCTGTATTTATCTGGGTCGAAAATGAAACCGTGGTTGGGCTCGTTATTGTTCTTGTCGCCTTTATTTTGACGCAATTGTTGTTGGCGTTAGTGACTAAGTTCAGGTTAGTGGTGTATGAGAAACGCCACCCAGACGGTTGTTTACAGGAAGCCTTAAAGGCCGGCAACGTCGCTTTATCACTCCGCTACTTTGGACATGTTGTTGGTGTTTCGCTGGTCATGACTGCGGCATCCTCCTTTATTATTTATAACAGTCAGCACTTAGGTTTGGCGTTGCTTACCTGGGTTGTGGTGACCATCGTGTTTGCTAGTTTATTATCATTCATTGCGTCCTTAGCTCGCCATGTGATTTTAGCGGGTATTGATGTAGTTGAAGAAGTAGACCATCAAGAGAACGTTGCAATTGGTGCTATAGAGGCGGCTATTTATGTATCGGTAGCGACCATGATTCTTGCTGTTTTTTCGTAGCTTAAAATTTTTGCTTAGGGCTTGTCTTATTAGTCAGTACATTGCTGTCGCAACAAGAGCTGTTAACAAAGAACTGCCGGATGTGGATTGATTAATTAAATGCCTGCACTCAATAACACACGGCTTTCATTGCTCACCCATGACGTGAGTTTGATCGGGATCATGGCAGTTTTGGCCGCCTGCGGCTTAGTGTATGAATACTTACTGTCTTATTATACCGCGCGAGTTTTAGGCAGTGTAGAAACTGTAATTTACGCCATGATTGGGGTGATGATTGTAGCGATGGGTGCGGGATCTTTTACGGCCAAGCTATTTAAACACCCCTTTACCGCATTCGCCTGGTTAGAAATTATAATTGCAGCTTTGGGCTGTAGCAGTATATTGATAATCGCTGCCACTCAGGCCTTTTCTTCTTTATTTCCAAAGTTAATTGCCGATATATTTTTATTGCCCGAAGAGTTTATCCCTCAGGGCGGTTTTATAWATGAAATCGGTTTATGGTTTGATTATTTCCCGTATTTGATTGGTTTTGTTCTTGGGTTTTTCATTGGTATGGAAATCCCGCTGATTGCTCGCGTCAGAGAACATATCTACGGCCGGCATCTCAAACATAATGCAGGTACGATCTACGGGGCAGATTATGTCGGTGCAGGCGTAGGCGCGGCTATTTGGGTTTTGGTCATGCTTAATTTGCAAATGACTACGGCTGCGGCATTAACTGCGCTTGCCAATGTGATCGCAGGCGGCGTGTTTGTGTGGCGCTATTTTGACGAGATTAAATTCCGCTATCTCCTAGTGCTGTGCCACGGGTTGGTTTTCGGGTTTATAATATTAATTGCGTCCTATGGTGAATCCTGGTTGGAAAATCTTACGGATACACTTTATTTGGATCATGTCGTGCACAGTGAAACTACCGCCTACCAACACTTCGCAGTAACGGAGCGAATTACTCCGGGACTGGATGAGCCCACCTATAATTTCTACATCAATGGGCGACTTCAATTTTCATCGAATGATGAATATGTTTATCACGAAATGCTGGTGGCTCCGGCGATGCTGTCAGCCGCTCGTCAGGACAATATACTCATTATTGGCGGAGGCGATGGCTTGGCGTTGCGTGAAGTGCTTCGTTGGGAGCCCGACCATGTAACCCTTATTGACCTTGATAAAAAGTTACTTGAGTTTTTTGTCGGATCAAATCAGGGGGAAGTGGCCCCTGCTTATCAGCGTTATTTTCACCAATTGAATGAACATTCCTTTGCCGATCCACGAGTCGATATTGTGGCGGCTGATGCCTTTACTGAAATTGACCGGTTGATCAAAGCACAAAATAAGTATGATGTAATCATTATCGATTTACCTGACCCTAGCCACCCTGATTTAAACAAACTTTATAGCCGTAACTTTTATTTTCGGCTTCATCAAATGTTAGTCGGGGACGGTGTGCTTGTTGTGCAATCAACGTCGCCATACCATGCTAGAAAAGCATTTATAAGTATCGGGAAGACCATTTCGGCAGCGGGCTTTAGTAACTTAGAACAATACCACCAAAATGTGCCGAGTTTTGGGGAGTGGGGTTGGTCGATCGCTACAAAAACAGGGCTGCCCCCGTCAGCTCGAATATCTCAAGGGTATTCGTCTTTTCCTGACTTTAGTCGGTGGGTTACGCCGGAATTGGTACTTTCCTCCTTTGACTTCCCTAAGAATTTCTATAAAGACAGAAACAATATAGAAGTCAATCGGTTAGGGAGCCACACTATTTATCAGTATCACCAAAAGGCCTGGAATAATTACCAAGGGTTAATGGATATACCAAGCCATTAACCAAGCACTAACCACAAAGTGAATTATCTTATCAATCGAGTTGACATATTATGTCTGCAGGGCTATCTTAAGGGTGTGACATATTATGTCTCAACAAAAGGAGTATTTTTGAATGAACATGCAAGATCTTGCCATTAGGTTCTCGGACACAAGTAGCTATGATGGCTTTACCTTCGACGTACAGCTTATTCCTGGAGAAGTGGAGGTGCTTCAGGTCGTAGTTGGGGAATTTGAAGAGTTACCTGTTTATGTATCGATTACAGATTCACAGCTGCTTTGCATCGTCTATTTATGGACCGAGGCGGAGGTTGATCCTAAAACTCGGGTTGAGATGTTAGAGACCATGTTAGAAGTCAATATTCCTATGCCTTTATCATCATTTTCCAAAATTGGTGAGCATTATGCTGTGTTTGGAGCGATGTCGTTAAATTCCAGTTTTGATGAAATAGTGCATGAAGTGGCGGTGCTTGCAGAAAATTCAGTCGATGCCATTACAGCAATGGAAGGGTTTTTAGTTTAACGGGTTTTACCCACAGAATTGAGTCGGAGAAACGAAATGAGTGTATTCAAAAAGATAATGACAGCCCTTCGTGGCGGTGCACGGGAAGCTGGTGAGGCGATTGTAGACGCCAATGGAATTCGCATATTTGAACAAGAGATCAAGGATGCAGAAAATCATATGAGTAAAGCAAAACACGAGCTTACTAATGTGATGGCTAAACAAATGCAAGCAGGGCGCGAGCTTGAGCGTATTAAAGCTTCGATTACTGAACATGAGAATTATGCAGGGCAGGCCTTGGAAAAAGGTGATGAGAGTTTAGCGCTAGAAGTCGCAGATAAAGTAGCTAAAATGGATCAAGATGCAGCAGAGCAGCAGTCAGCCTATGATAATTATGCATCTCATGCTGACCGCTTAAAAGAGTTGGTTCGAAAGAGCGAACGAATCATTAAAGACCATCAGCGCCAGCTTGCTATGATTAAAACCACTGAAAGTGTGCAGAAAGCAACGGCAGCGATAACCGATAGTTTCGCTTCCACCAACTCTAAGATTACTAACGCAAAGTCTTCGTTGGATCGAATCAAGGCGAAACAAGCGTCTTTTGACGACCGACTTAAAGCCTCGGAAGAGTTGGATGATGAGTTAACAGATAAATCTTTGGACCTTAAGCTTAAGGAAGCGGGCATTGGGCAGCAGTCCGCTACAGGTCAATCGGTACTTGATCGAATCAAAGCAAAACAAGCAAAATAAGTTTGCAGGCGATTTCTCTTAGGCTGGATTCCGTAAACTTACGTGGATAGGCTGCTTAGTAAAATGTTGCGTAAGTTTATGGAGTAACTGATCATGAAGAATGTAATCAAAGGGTTTTTTAGTCGAGATAAAAAAGACACCTCCCGCGAATTGACGCACCCAAGTCAATTGAAAGCGGGGGATTTATTGAAACTCGACGACAGCTTTCTCTTGCCTGAAATGCTAATGGGCCAAATGTATACGGTTGTTGAGGTCAATACGTACCAATTCGAGTTTGAGCATTATCCTGAATGGGTGCTCAAAAATGAACGGGGTGAGGTTCTTTTTATTACCTTAGAAGATGAAGACGGGGAAGACATGGTGAACTTCTCGATTAAAATTGAACGTTCTGTCGTCGAATCACTGTTCGATATGGATGAGTTCGCAGAAATATTTGAAGACGAAGGAACCACTTTGAATGTTCAAGGCGATAAAGCAGGCTTAGAGAAGTGGCTGGATTCAGGCTACCATCAGACATCTCAGGCTAAGCGAGGTTACTTCTATTCAGTCGACTATCGAGGCAGCTCGCCTCCAGACGATGAAGATTGTGGGGAACCCTTCGATACCTTTGAGTTGGAAAGTGAAGATGGATTGAAAGGCTTAGGAATAGAAATTTGGTCAACGGGGGAAACGGACGTCTATCTTTCGATTTGCCGGCCTATTAGTGATATCCGCGAACTATGGCCTAAATAAGGGATAAATGGTGTCCGAAAAGAAACTGCCTGCAAAATGGCAGAAAGAACAGAAAACCGTCAAAGCGATCCAGGTGGCTTTCGATATCGGCGAAGAGTTTCAATACAGGCTTAGAAAAGAGGCGTTAGATTTAGGCGTCAACCCATCTGACCGTGTACGTCAGATATTGGGCCTCCCCACCAATAAGCGGGTTCAACGACCGCGTTTATCCATTTCACTTTCAGAACTAGACTTTGAACTTTTAGCCGAGGAGTTTGGTTTAGAGAAAGATGATAAAGTAGCCATAAAGCAGCGTGCTGCCACTCAATTGATCGCCTATATAGAAGATAGTCGAGAAGACTAGTTATGATAAGAATTACCCCCTTTCGTTGGAAAGCGAGGCGTCGAGATTGGTATGCTCAACTAACTGATTCAAATATCCGCAAACGAATAACACGCCTTCTAAGCATTCTTGTTTCTTTAATGGCCTGCCATGTTATAGCCATGGCGTATTTCGAAGGCTTTACTGTTTGGGATGCTACCTGGCTCACGATTACCACCGTGACCACCGTCGGATATGGGGACATTTCGGCCCAGACGGTGCCGGGGCAAATATCGACTGTGGTATTCCTTTATCTGGCTGGCATTTCCTTATTGGCGCAGCTAGTTGGAGAATACATTGATTACAGAATTGATCGGCGAGAACGTATGTTACGGGGCCGCTGGAGATGGAATAAAATGACTGAACACTTGTTGATTATCAATGTCCCAAATAGTAATAGCGATACCTATTTGCATCGGCTTATCCAGCAAATCAGGATTACTCCTGAGCTTGAAGACATTGCAATTCAGCTCTTAACACCCGACTACCCAGATGGATTGCCTATCGAGCTAAGAGAGATGGGCGTGGTTCATCGATCCGAGCAAGTTAATAATTTAAATGCGTTACTCGCGGCCAACGCGAATGACGCAAAATATATCATCTTATTGGCCGACGACCCGAACGACGTACGCGCGGATAGCGTCAGTATTGATGTTCTAGATCACTTGCAAGAAATGAAGGCGAATGCGTTTATTGTCGCAGAGTGCGTTAACGATTCGAATAAATCACGTTTTAAGCGAATGGGCGCCAAGGCTATTTTACGTCCGGTGCGTGCTTATCCGGAAATCCTTGTGCGTGCTATATCTGCGCCCGGGTCAGAGCAGATTCTAGAGAATCTATTTACACATCAAGGAGTGCACGCGAAACGGTTTGATGTGCCTTTCAATAATCAAGCATGGGGAGAGGTGGCGGGTAAATTGTTGTCTTCTGGCGTTGGGACGCCATTAGGGTATATGGACTTGGAAAATCAACTAGTACTCAACCCTCTTGCCTCTGAGCGAGTCACATCAAAAGCGATATTTTTACTTGTGAATCATGATGAGGATTATTCATTAGATGATGTGCTTCGGTGCATAAAAGCATAATGCGGGCCATGCCATTTTTAATGGCTAGATTTTTTTGATTGGCTAAAGCCTTACAAACGAAATTGTTGGCGAAGCTAACGTGCACTTTGCCTGTTTGAGCTAGAATTGACGAAAGGTTAGCAAAGAAGGCTCAGTCGATGGCCGTATCCGCTTTAAATAAGATCTCTTTAAGCCCTGGAGTAATCCAAAAGATTTACGTCGTATGTAGTCTTACGGTTCTGATGTGGGGGGTAGAAATCATTAATTTTAGTACCGGCCACAGCCTGAACGCCTACGGAATCTATCCTAGCTCCAGCTCCCCTATACCAGGCATATTTTTCGCCCCGTGGCTGCACAGCGGTGCCATTCACCTATTAATGAATACACTCCCCTTTATGGCCTTAAGCTGGCTTGTGATGTTGCGCGGTATTAAGGTTTGGTTGGCCATTACTTTATTCATTACTGTTTTTTCTGGCTTATTTGTTTGGGTCTTTGGGCGTGACGCGTATCATATCGGGGCGAGCGGATTAATATTTGGCTATTTAGGTTACCTAATCTTTCGCGGCGTATTCGAGCAAAGCGTTTCTTCTGTTATTATTGCTGGCGTGGTGATGACGTTTTACGGCGGGATGTTTATTGGGGTCATCCCTAGGTCAGGGAGTGTATCCTGGGAGTCTCACCTATTTGGTTTGATTGCGGGTGTATTGGCGGCGTGGCTTTGGAAAAAGCCGAGTAAAGTCGAAAAAAAATAGTCTGTTTATCCTCATACCCCTTATTTCGCGACATGAAATTGCTTTCTTTGCTGTCTTTTATTAAAATCCGCTGTCTTTTTTGATTAAGCTGTCTCTTCAAGCTACTGTTGGCGTCCTTTTATGAGGTTTATGCCTTAATTTGGGCATTGCTTTAACGGTTGATCTTTGACCGTTTTCTGTTGTAAGGCCCGAGTTGCGTGGGGTGCACCTGTTAACAGCAAGTACTCTAAAGCCGTTYTAGCCGTTGGTAGTTCTTTTGAGAATAAGGCGTTGGCTTATTTAGGTGTTGCCCGGCCATAGAGCGCTTTTCCAAGCTTTATAGACAGCAATTAGGTCTGACTGGTTCAGGAACTTAAATGAGCCATAAGTTTCAGGTTGAGGAACCGTGCAAATATACGATATTAGACTAAATTATTGTTTATAAGCCGTTATTTAAACTGTTCCTCTGACCAACAATATTTCAAATAAGCTATTTCTTTAGATAATCTTATTAATGAAAAGGGGAAGGCATGCCATCATTCGACGTGGTATCGGAAGTGGATATGCATGAGGTCACCAATGCGGTGGATCAAGCAAACAGAGAGATTAAGACCCGTTTTGACCTTAAGGGAACCAGTGCGAAATTTGAGCTGGAAGACGGTAACGTCGTCATTACTGCAGATTCAGAGTTTCAAACTAATCAGCTAATGGATATTCTCAAAGGCAGGTTAATTAAGCGCAGTGTTGATGTTGCTTGCTTAGAAGCAGCTGACGCGACGCCTCTTGGTAAGTCAGTTATTCAGAAAGTATCAATACAGCAGGGCTTGGATCCACTGGTTTGTAAAAAGATAGTCAAGCTCGTAAAAGAGAAAAAACTAAAGATCCAATCCTCAATTCAGGGGGAGAAAGTAAGATTTACTGGAAAAAAAAGGGATGATCTACAAGCTGTGATTAGCTTTTTGAAAGAGGCTGAGATCGAAATGCCCCTGCAATATAATAATTTTAGAGACTAGGGAAGCAAACATGCTGGGCAATTAATCGTCTGGCTAAACAGGAATTCAACCATTAACCCATAGGGAGGATAAAATCATTTAACGAAGTAAGTAATCAGATATAAGATATAACGAGTCAATAAGATCAGCAGTAATTATTTAACATGCGGCCCTTTACGTTAATACGCACAATTTATGGATATTTGAATCAGGATTTGTTCGGGCTAAATGGTGACTTAATCGATAGTCAATTTTCGACACTGCGTGAAAACCTTCTACAAAGAGTGAAATTATAATGAACGGAAAATTTATATTAAAAAGTATAGCGATTAGTTTAGTAATGGCATTGATAGCAATTTTTGCCATCAATGCAATGAGCGCTGCAGAAATTCAGTTTTCAAGCCCATTAGCAGCAATATTATTAGTATTGTTTATTTTGGGTGCTGTATTTTCAGGGCTGGGGAACGGAAACTCAGTTCAAGAAGCAGAGTACGCTGGTGACTCTGACGATTTTGAGGCCGGCACCCCGATGTCAGATGAAGATAGGAACTCGGGAACTGTTAAGTGGTTTAATGCCTCAAAAGGCTTTGGTTTTATCTCTCGCTCGGACGGTGATGACGTGTTTGTTCATTTTCGGTCTATTCGAGGAGAAGGGCGTCGAGTCTTGCTGGAAGGCCAAAGTGTAGAGTTCACGATTACTCAGGGTGAAAAAGGGTTACAAGCAGAAGATGTTTTGATTTTGTGATACCCGCCTCTCTATAGCTCAACTCCCAAGCGGCTCGATCTGTTAGGCTCAAACGCAACAGATAGTGCGAGCCGCTTGTTTATAGACTCTGCTACCTCAGAGAATCAACAAGGACGTTTAAGGTGTCAATTCCAATGTGATACATCACACACGTTTTTTGTTAATAATTATAACTACGCAACAATAAAACATCACTATTAAGTCATTGAGTTGACGCATAATTGTCTAGATAATGTGCGCATGACTCGCTGGCCACCGAGAAAATGGTGCATTCATATAATCAATAAGAAGTTATTTCAGTATGCTTGACGCATTTATTCGACGCTCGGCGCTTGGCGCCTCAATAATCACTCTGCTTATATCAGCCGGCATCATCACTGGCTGCAAAGACAAAGCCATCGAGAAAATAGCTTTTTCCAATGGAAGCTTTTACTCGGGCGAGGTGCGTGCGGGGAAAAAACACGGGCAAGGGCTGTATGTGTGGAGTAACGGTGCACGCTATGACGGTGAATGGGACGATGATAAGCGTTCTGGCCCAGGCCTTTACAAAGATTCAGGTGGTGCAAGCTATAAAGGCGCATGGAAAGACGGCGTTTATCACGGGGAAGGGCGTTATGTTTGGCCTAACGGTGCATCCTATACGGGTGGATTTCGCTTAGGGCAAAAAGCAGGTTTCGGCGTGTTGGTCACTGAGCAGGGCGACCGTTACGAGGGCGAGTGGCTGAACAACAAGCCATACGGTATAGGGACTAAAGTATGGTCCACTGGAAAACGGTATGAAGGCGAGTATCGAAATGGCGTTGCACAAGGAGAAGGTGCGATGGTTTGGCCTGACGGACTTAAGTATGCCGGCCAATTCCAGCAAAACGTCGCATGGGGAACAGGGCTATACACATGGCCAAATGGCAAGATGTATAAAGGCGATATAGTCAAAGGTAATAAGCAGGGCGTAGGCACGCTGACGTGGAGTGATGGCCGACGGTATGTAGGAGATTTTGATCATGATATGCGTCATGGAAAGGGGAATTTTACCTGGGCTGACGGCAAGTCCTACGCTGGCGATTTTGTTGAAGATAATATCAGTGGTTTAGGTACCTTAACGTGGGCAACAGGGGTGATCTACGAAGGGGAGTTCAACGAGGGTGTTCGCACTGGTCAAGGCGTATTAATTTGGCCGAATAATCAACGCTATGAAGGCTCCTTTAAGGATAACGCGTTTGACGGTCAGGGCAGTTACTTCTTTGCTGACGGGCGTCAATATACGGGCAGCTTCAAACAAGGCAGTCGTACGGGGTATGGCGTGTTGACTTGGCCCAGCGGTGAAAAATACGAAGGCGAGTTTGTCGACGGGCAAAAGGTTGGTTCAGGTAAGTTCTTGTGGGCGGACGGCAGCAAGTACATTGGCGCATTTGCCAGCAATACCATGCATGGCGCCGGGAAGTGCGTTTTCAAGAAGCAAACCGAGTCGTGCAAATATGAAAATGGCGAGCGAATTAGATAGGTGAGCCCGGATTCATAAGGCTTCAGCCTTGAGTTGTAGGCTCTTTAGTGTGCGGCTGAACACTTGATTTAAGCTCCAGCCGCGCCATCAGAAGCCTCTTAATGGTTATATTCTGGGGGGGTTGCGAATTAACCCAACAAATACACCTTCTATTATGAGTTCTTCCGGGGCTAGATAAATTGGCTCAAATGCAGGATTTGAAGGCATCAATGCGGGCCCTTTCTTCTCTATCTTCAATGTCTTAACCGTAACCTCATCATTTATTCGTGCGATTACTATTTGACCGCTTTGTGCGGTGCTTCGCTTTTGAACTGCGATCAAGTCTCCGTCAAGAATTCCGGCGTCAATCATGCTTTCGCCCTTAACTCTTAATAGATAAGTAGGACGTGTCTGAAAAAGTCCTGCGGGAATAGGCACAAGCTGCTCTACATTTTCTACTGCTTCAATTGGAACACCGGCAGCCACAGAACCTATAACAGGGATTTCATCCGGGTCGAGCACCTGAATCCCTCTTGAGGTGTCAGAAAACAGGTGGATATAACCCTTTTTCTGTAGCGCTTTCAGGTGATCGGCCGCGGCAGTTTTAGAGCGGAAGCCCTGCGCTTCGGCTATTTCTTGCCGGGTTGGCGGAATGCCATTCTCAGAACAAAAATCTTTAATGAAATCCAAAACATCGCGCTGTCGTTCGGTTAGGGCTTGCATTTTTATATTCCTAATTCAAGGGGCTAAGAACAAGAGGGTAATCATTCAATAACGTTGAATGGCTCTTGCCCACCGCTGATAAATGACACGTTAAATTTTCTTTATTATCAATGAATTAGATCGTTATGTTGATCTTCTCCATGCGAAGCTATCGGTAAGTGAACATAAGTATACCTGGGCAGTGTCTGTATGGACAGTGTTATTTTCGGCAGTTATTTATTTATTTCTAGGGGGGAGGAATCTTAAAAACTGGGTTAATCTAAATGTAAGCCCAGCTTAGAAGACCGACAGAAGCGTATTGTCCTGCTGAATTTAGTAGAATGATGACCTTCGGGATCGGTAATAAGCAGTTTTTAGGCAAGAAAAGAGGTGAGAGTTGACACAATTAGTCGCGCAGGATTTATTTAATGATATATGTCGATTTACGGATTCTTTGCAGGGCATAGAGCAGCGTAAGTTTCTTGGCCAATCAAGCTTAGTCGCCAACGGCAGCCTTTTTGTCCTAGTTACCCGAGAGTGTCGAATCGCTCTTCATCTTAAGGAGCTTGATATCGAAGACCGACTCAATGTCCCGAAAGAAAGCTGCATATGGAAAACCGGTGGCCGATTAATGATTAATTGGATTCTTCTTCCTGAAGAGTTYCATTCTCAAGAAGAGAATCTTACGGAGTGGTTAAAGCTAGGGTATGAATATGCCTGTAGCCGGAGTAACGCGGGGAACTGCGGTGCATCTAAACTTCATTAARTTGATGAGCTCAATGCCTCGCTACGATTGAMGCGTATTAAGGCGGTATGACGTTGTATTTGGNCAGTACTTGTATGCTCGGTAATCAATGCCTTGCTTCTGGGGKCGGGGTTTCAAGGGTTGAGTAATAGGCTAACGAAGACGATTCGGTTGTGGAGTTGGATAAGGGATGTTCCTGCGAGATTAGGCAGTACGCTTTTTGAATTGTTTCCGGGTAATCCCATTCCCTGCTGAGAGGTTGCCACCCATAACCGTCAAAAAGGCTGTGACACTGAATTAGGTATACTTTTGAAAAGTCCGGCAGAGATAGATGTTTGATTAGGTCCGGGGCTTTGCTTAACGTTTGAATACCTTGGTTTAACGCCCAGGCACCAAAAAGAACCAAGTCCACAGAAATTTGATCGTCTAGGGTTAAGTCCCCATTAGCCACGGCACTACGTAGGACCCCTCGACTGATTTCATCCAGCTTTGATTGTAGTTCTTCGTGCTTTTGACGAAACTTGCTAGAGGCTTTTTCGTAACGGTCAGCGCTTCGGGCGGCCGCTACCAAATTGAATTCGCGGGGGTATCGTTCTGAGTAAAGACGGTAAGCGATTAATAATGCGATAAACTGTTCCCGTGGCCGGCCAGGATACTTTTTAGCCGTAATGCAAAGTTGAAGTAGGTAATTCAAGCTCACCGTTGTCAGTGCGCAATAAAGATCTTCCTTGCAGGTGAAGTGTTTGTAAATCGTACCTTTGGAATAGTGGCTGATTTCAGCGACGTGCTCCATGGTTAACGCATTTAATCCTTGGGTTTTTAAAATCTCACGGGCATTGTTAACGAACAACATCTCTCGTTCAATAAACTCTTTGTTTCGGCGTGAAGAAGTACTCATGAGGGCGCCTACTGTCTATTGACTAACGCAATAGATTAATTCTACAGATTAACGTATCCCTAAGCTCGCAACACTATACGAGGGGGTAGGTTTTATAAGTATGACACAAGATTGTAAGACCGGAACTGAAGACTTGAACCACAACCTCCCTAATTTGATATTCGCGTAAATGTTTTCACTTTCATTATAAACAAGTTTGCCTTAATGCCTTTTTGCTCTTGGTGGCTTATGCTAGATTGGCAAGGTGAGGGTTCTTTTGAAAAAAGAGCATAATTGGTAGAGCGCTTATATTTAAACGCTCTTAAGGCAAAGTATTGGTCTGATACCGTATGAGAAAGCTGCATCCCAGTTTAATGGGTAGCGTACATAAACTGCCCGATGGTGTGCCCATTACGCTTTTTACGCGCCATTCTTTACGAGAGCTGCCAAATGAAGCAATTGTTAGTTATACATTGCCGTTAACGGAAGCCGGCGTTACGCTTGCGAATGAGTGGGGAGGCAATCTCATGCGTCCCATCGCAAGCGTGCACTCAAGCCCAGTAGGGCGCTGTATTGATACAGGCAAGGCGATGCTTGAGGGTGCGAAGCAAGCCCTTGATATCAACATAAACCCGCTACTTACTGAGCCGGGTTGTTATGTCCAAGATATGTCTAAAGTAGGTAAGCAGTTCGTTTCGCTTGGCCCTGTAGACTTTATTGATAGGCACTTTAACGAACCCTGGGAAGGACTGTTGCCGTTGGAAGACGGTTGTGCGGTGCTGTTACGCCATTTTTATGAGGCCCAAGGCATGGCCAATACGTTGACTATTCATGTCACTCACGACACGATACTCGCCGCGTTCATATACCATTTAATGGGGTGTAGCCACGTAGACCAAAATGCATGGCCGTGGATGCTTGAAGGGGCGTTTCTGTGGTTTGACCAAAAAAAGGTACATTGGATTTGGCGGGGCGAGTTGCATTCCACTAGTTTGTCTCCATATCTAGGAAGTATTTGTTAACTGGACCATTTTACGGTCGCAGTTGTTAATTTGTTTCTTTACACGTGAAATAGTATTTATGACTGTCGCTTTATCCATCAAGAATCTTCGTAAGACCTATCCTGGCGGCGTTGAAGCGCTAAAAGGAATCGATTTAGAGGTTGAGCAAGGCGATTTCTTTGCGCTGCTTGGGCCAAACGGTGCCGGTAAATCCACCGCGATTGGCGTCATTAGCTCCCTGGTTAATAAGTCCAGTGGTGACGTGGAGATCTTTGGGAAGAGCTTAGATAAAAACCTGTCCGAAGCAAAACAGCATTTAGGACTAGTCCCTCAGGAATTCAATTTCAACCAGTTTGAGGCCGTATTTGATATTTTAATCTCTCAGGCCGGTTACTATGGGCAACCTAGGAAAGTAGCTGCTGAAAGGGCTGAGTATTATTTAAAAAAATTAGACTTGTGGGATAAACGTAAAGCCGCTTCACGCACATTGTCTGGCGGGATGAAACGTCGCTTAATGATTGCGCGCGCATTGGTACATCAACCTCAATTGCTTATTCTTGATGAACCTACTGCCGGGGTCGATATCGAGCTTCGTCGCCATATGTGGGGATTCTTAAAGGAACTTAATGAAAATGGCACAACGATAATATTGACCACACATTATCTTGAGGAAGCCGAACACTTATGCCGTAATATAGCCATCATTGATCAAGGCAAAATAGTCGAAAATACGTCCATGCAGGCGCTTTTGTCGAAGCTAGATAAAGAGACATTTGTGTTTGATATTAAGGAGCCCGTGATCAAGCTTCCTAGTTTGGATGGTGTGAAGTTTATCGCGACTGGGCCAAAAACAATCGAGGTGGAAATTCAGAAAAACATTTCAATTAATCAGTTATTCAATACCTTTGATCAAAGTAATATTGAAATATCTAGCATGCGAAACAAATCCAACCGACTTGAAGAGCTCTTTATCTCTCTGGTAGAAACCAATGCTAATTAAAGTTAGGCGAACGTACCCCTAGCGCTTAATTAWCTGCTTTGGTCGGACTTCTTCTCTGATYAAAGTTRCCGARCAKTTTCTYTGCCAATAACCCCACCCACAAGAAGGCCTCATGAACCTCCGTCAAACTTACATCAGCCTCGAAACTATTGTCGTCAAAGAAGTGCGGCGTTTTATGCGTATATGGGTGCAAACTTTGCTGCCCCCCGTGATAACGATGAGCTTATATTTCGTCATTTTTGGTAATCTGATCGGTAAGCGCATCGGAGAAATGGGTGGCTTCGATTACATGCAATACATAGTCCCCGGACTGATCATGATGTCGGTGATTACTAACTCCTACGCCAATGTAGTTTCTTCGTTTTACAGCACGAAATTTCAAAAAAGCATTGAAGAAATACTCGTATCCCCGGTCCCTAATTGGGCCGTGTTAGTGGGGTTTGTTACCGGCGGGGTAGTGCGAGGGGTCTTRGTCGGGATATTGGTATCGCTGCTGTCATTGTTTTTTACTGATTTACGAGTAGAAAATATCGCTGTGACCTTGTTTGTTGTCGTTTCCACTGCCACACTGTTTTCGATTGGTGGTTTTATAAATGCACTCTACGCAAATAAGTTTGATGATATTTCCATTGTGCCCACCTTCGTTTTGACCCCATTGACCTATTTGGGCGGCGTATTCTACTCCATCGACTTGTTACCTAGCTTTTGGCAAAAGGTCTCGTTAGGAAACCCCATAGTATATATGGTTAACGCATTTCGTTATGGGATATTAGGCGTTTCCGATGTCGATATAAGAATCTCCATTGCTATGATTATATTCTTTGTCGTGGGCTTATTCACAACTGCGTTAATAATGCTTAATAAGGGGAAGGGCATTAGAAGCTAGGTAAACCGAACCGTATACTAGGAGTGGTTTACACACTAAAAAGAAATCAAGTGTGAAAGTTGGTAATTTTACCAAGAACTAATCCTAAAAAACGGCGATACTATGCCAAATAGTGGGCAAGTTCTTCGTAAGAGGCTTGGGTCAGGTAATCAGTAGCGCTGATGTAAATGCCTATTACCAACCTTTTGCCACGAAAACCTCGTTAGAAATTGCCCCATATCATTGTTTCGATAAGTGAATAACCATTATGGCAAGGCCCATTCGTAAATTACCGCTCGTTCAACAAACAGATTACATCGATACTTATACACCCTCGTTGTTGTGTGATATCCCTAGAAAAGAAGGTCGGGAGAAGCTATCGATTGATAGTGAAAACTTACCCTTTCATGGTGTAGACATCTGGAATGCCTACGAAATATCCTGGCTAGATAGCCGAGGTAAACCCGTAGTAGCGGTGGCAGAGATACAAATCCCTTGTTCATCTCCCTTAATTGTCGAGTCAAAGTCGCTAAAGTTATACCTAAATTCCTACAATCAGACCCGATTTAATTCAAAGCAGGAAGTCTTGCGTACGCTCGAGTCTGATTTATCTATATTGGTACGCGCACCGGTGTTGGTTAAAGTGCGCAGCGAAAGCCAGTTTGGACATGAGGCGGCTGGTGAGCTACCCGGGACCTGTATCGATAACATAGACATTGACGTGGATTGCTACGAGGTTCAGCCTACGTTCTTAACATTGGATGAAAATCCAGTGAAAAGCGCAGAATCACTTTATAGTCATTTACTTAAATCCAATTGCCCTGTAACTAACCAGCCTGACTGGGCAAGTGTCGTCGTGCAATACGCTGGGCCCAAGATAGATCGTGCAGGGTTGCTCAAGTACATTATCTCTTACCGAAGCCACAGCGAATTTCATGAGCAATGTATTGAACGGATGTTTATGGATATAATGGCGCATTGCAAGCCAGAACATCTCACTGTATATGCTAGGTATGTGCGTCGAGGGGGTATTGATATCAACCCTTTCCGCTCTAACTATGAAGAGCCAATGGCAAACATAAGGCTTTTTCGTCAGTAAATCAGTGCTTTAGCCACTATGCCCGCCCGTCTTTGATCAATGAAGGCTACGCTTCTTAGCCTTCATATCCTGCGTTGTATCACCGTCTACACTCTCTCAATCATACTCAAAAACTGCTACACTGCCGGCCCGCTTTGTCACCCAGCGCTATTCTGAATTGCGCCTTATATCCCTCTTAAAGTGATCGTATTGCGTGCCCATTTTGGCGAATGTTAAACGATTATTAGGGCTGATAGGATTAACGGAGCATAAAAAGCGAGCTAACTAGGTAGCCTAATGTTCTTCAGCTCTGAACGATTACATTTCTTTAAGCCCCTCACTAGCAAATACCGTGAGCAAATCGTTCAATGCTTGTGCCTGCTTTATCAATCCCAATTCAGCTCAACAGCCGACTATGGCCACGCCCTCGATCGAGACCAGGTAGTCGAGATACTGACGGAAGCATTGGCACGCTCATCCAGCGTGGTGTTGGACGAAGTGGAAGATCAGGAGCCACGCTTCAGAAATAATAGAGATCTGGCCGCTTGGGTATTAAAACAACTGGTTGAGTTCGGTTGGATCGAAAAACAAGTCGATACCACTAGCTTGCAATCAACATTCCCTTTTACGCGCATGGGGCGCCTCTTTGTTCAGTCGCTTGTTGAGTCTGACGGCGCACAAATCCGCACCCGRCACCGCAATACCCGCAACACCCTTAATGCCCTAGAAGCGTTTGTTAGCAGGGGTGAGATATACGATTTGTTGGATGCGTATGAATATTCCGAACGGATCATCACTGACTTCACTGATGTAATTTCGGAGTTAGACGAAAAGAAGCGGGAGTTGGCGAGAGAAGTCGAGGGCCAACAATTAGTGCATCAAGCCAGCGAACAATTTTTTGATTACATGGAAAAACGCTTTCAGCCTGATATTCAAGTGCGTCTATCAGCGGACAGCGTTGAAAAACATCGGGAAGATATTCACAAAGTTATTCGTAAAATTCGCCGCAAAAACAAAGAGTTTAAAGCCGACGCTGAAAGAGCTTTACGGCGCACCGTTCCCAATCTGTGTGCTAACCAACAATCCTATTTGCTCTTTACATTAGAAAAAATAGAGCAGCGTATGAGTAACGCAGCCGAGGTAATGTTGCCGGCCCTGCGACGTGCTTTGCATAGTTTTACCAAGCGAGCAGACATCATTATTCGACAATTAAGTTATCTTAATGTCCATCAAAATAATGATCTATTAGATATCTGTAAAGAATTAAGTGAATTAAACGACCAAGATTTCAGCGTTCGCTTGGACAATGCTGCCCAGTCCATGTCTGGTTTTAAAATAAAATTGATTGACCCAAATCAAATAAAGCTACAAGAAACTCGCCAAAAACAACTCGTTGATAGCTCAGTCATTGAGGATCAGGTGGTTGATCAAGAAGTGCTGCGAGAGTTAATGATTCAGCAAATGTTGGATCAAGCCTTTATGGTAAATAACAGTCATGTTAGAGAATATATTATGACGGCCTTACGAGGCGGGCAACGGATCTCAACTCGTGAACTACCCATTGATGACGCTAAGCAATTATTGGCGATGGCTCACGTTATCGAAGTAGGCACCATCAATAGTTTAAGTTCCGATCTGTTGTTTGACGTCCAGCCGACTGGCAACAGGATTACCGAGAGCGAGTATTTTCAAGCCTTTGATGAATTTACTATCGAGTTAATGGTTAACCACCCCACACAATCACAAGATTAAAAGATAAGAATCCATGTTATTTGCAGTCGTAGAAGAAAAAYTAGACAAGCTTAGCGTAACCGCTAATGAATTCTCTGAGCTTGTGATTCGCTTATTGGATTATGGAGTCATTAATCGAGACGAAAGCCAGGTCGAAGGGGTGCTTTATGACCGCTACCTGCAGTGCTCTGAATTACTCGAAGATTACCTTTCGATAATCAAAGTTAAAGTTCAGCACGACCGGAGATTCTGCTTTATTCGCGTTTTTCCTCCCGGCGCTGTGGTGCCCGGAATGCAAAGTGAAGGCGATACTAACGATGTCGGGCCTTTTAACAATGGTTTTCGTAGTAAGCCTAGTCAGCAGGAAGTCGCCGTTATTATCGTTTTACGGGTAGAGTATGAGAAAGCGTTAAGGGAAGGGCAAATCGATGACAAGGGCTGTGCCATGCTGTCGTTAGAAGGCCTAGCACTCGGGCTTAATAATCTATTAAAACGTTCATTACCGGATAGCCACAGCGAACGGAAAAACGTCTTTCGGCATTTACGACAACTCCGCTTAATTCGTTTTAACAATGAATCCGACTTTGAATCTGAAGACAGCTGGTTAAGCATACAGCCTGGGATTACAAGCTTTGTTAGTGAACAGGTATTAACGCAACTACAGCCGCAACCAAAGTCACAACTACAGCCTCAACAAGAAGATCAGACCGGGGAGGTTGATGATGTTTTGTAAACTAGGAATATTTGTTAATTGGGGGAACATCCCCAATTTGGAAATGGAGTTTGGCCCTGTGAATTTATTTTCTGGGGGTAATGGTTCCGGAAAAACCACCGCCGCCGACGGTCTTCAATCATTAATGACGGCCGCGCATGAAAATTTATTTACTTATAACCCAGGGCAGGATGAGACAACCCAAAAGGGTCGTGGAGGAAAACAAGTACGTACCTTAGCCTCTTATGTGTTGGGCTGTGATGACGGCAGCTATTCTCGGCCTCGCACCACCGATGGCTATGTGGCGGGCATCTTTCATCCGACTGAAGGCGAGACGGGTGAAGTATTCACTGCAGTCATGTGCATTCGTGCGAGCCTCGATAAGGCAGGAACATCACGTCAGGCTCGKCAAGATNNACYCTTMTWCTKYMTKRYNCMTCAMKWRYMMYTRWCGCKWAGCCATTTTGTAAAAGAAGATCAAAAAGGAAAATATGTAGTTCCTATCACGGACATTGCAGTCCGGTTGAAGAAACAGTTTGGCGCTCAGGCGATCGAAACCTATGATAAAAAGGGCCCTTATTTAAGGCGCCTTTACGGCGCCTTACGAGGCCAGAAAACGGCTGTGTCAGACCGTGAAGCTAAGCATGCAGCACGCACATTCTCTAACTTTATGGCCTACAAGCCAGTAAAAAGCATCAATGAATTTGTTGCTAAGGAAGTCCTTGAACCGAAGGATCTTAGTGAAGATATTCGTCAAGTTTCTGAATTAATGAAAACCATTCATAGCATGGAGCAAGAAACCCTCCAAGTAAAAGACGCGATTACTAACTTATCGAAAGTAGATGAGTTGGCGAATGCCTACATTACCGGGTGGGTGGATCGCAGTGTTAATGAATACAAAGAAACCACACGACTACTTCGGTTAAAGCAACAGGAATACCTAAAAACTAAGAACGACCAGCGTGGCTCTCAGCAGTCCATTGATGACACTGAACATCGCATAAGCACTAATGACAATAAGAAAAAGTCATTGCATGCTCAGCTTGTTGCACTTGAAGCAAAGCGCCAAGGTATAGACGAATTAAAAAACAAAGATCAGCTTAAAGACACGATTGAAACGTTAAAAAATCAATTGGCCGATCAAGCAAAGCCGTTGCTGGCCCAAAATTACCAGTTCGGTGAAAACCACCAAAATGTTTCCCGCTTACAAACAAAGCTTAAGGAGTTCTCTTTCGGCGTTGAAATTCCGTCATTGGAACAAAAGAGTTTTACCCAAGCAATTAACAAGGTAGTCGATGCGGGTCAGAATAGTGGTATTGATGCTCAAAAACTATTCAATGACGATTGGGTCGGTATCAGCGATCTCGAAAGTAAATTAGATGGGCTGATTAAGTTAGAAAGTTTCCATAAAGAGGTGGTTGAACTATTACATGATCCCGACCGGTGCATGGAAGCCATCAGTGTCCGTGATCAATTGTTAAACGTATTGAATTCTCGCCGCGAACAGCAAGAGAAGATAAAGCAGCAGATCAGCGCTAAATTGATAGAAGTTCAGCGCTTGGAAAATCACGCCGTGATTTACCCGCCTTATGTCGAACAAGCAATCAATGCAATTAACGAGCAGTGCCCGCAGGCGAAGCCTTGCGTATTGTGCGATTTCATTGAAATAACCGAACCCCAGTGGCAAATGGCCATCGAGGGATACCTGGGCGGAAATCGCTTTTCTATTATCGTAGAACCTGAATACGAAGCACAAGCGATTCGGATTATACGTGGTATAAAAGGGCGGCGAAACAACGCGCGTGTTATACAGGGCGCGAAGGTGCAAAGGGATGCGGGCAGGTTGCAGGCACCCGAGCATTCGATTCTCGAGGTGATGGTTTTCGAACATAAAATTGTTGAATACTACATACAAGCCACCTATGGGAACGTGCTCAGAGTCGAAAGCAACGAGCAATTAAAACAAGTCGCGAGAGGTATTAGTGCGGACGGCGTCGGTGCGGGTAACTACAGCTTGTTTCGTTGTGACGTCAATGACGCGGATTTAGTATTCGGTCAARGCGCAAGACAAAAGGCMTTGAATGCTAAACAGCTTCAATTAGACTCATTACAAGACCAAGGAATAAAAGCAGAAGAAAATCATCGGCAAGCGGCATACACGGCCGATAGCATTGAAGGGATAAAAATCGTTCGGTGTGCGCCCATCATTCAATCAATGCTAGCACTTTATCAGGAGTTACAAACCGCCGAAAATGCACTTGGAAATTTAGACTTGGGTGATTTTGAGAAGTTAGAAGAAAGCCTGCACGCACTTAAATCTCAGTTTTCTGACGTCGAATCAGAAGCCAAGCAGTTAGAACGATCCGCRGGGGAATATCAAACCACCTTAAAACAGTTTAATCGCGCGATTGAAAAGCTCTCAAATGAAAAGGACCAGCTAGAAAGCCAGCAAGATACTTGCGAAGAGGCCGTAAACGATATTGCCAAAATATATCCTGGCTATGATTATCAATTAGCTTTACAGCAAGCAGAACAGCTTGCGACGTCAAGCAGTCCGGACGTTAGCTTTGAAGACCAGATCCACCAGACTGTGATGCAGCTTGATCAAAACGAACGCGCACTTCACGACACCATTATGCATCACAACCAAAATACCAGTGCCCATAATAGCATCATGTATATGGCGACAACGGGTGAACGAAATGACGCAGGGTTCTTTAAGAATATATTAAGCGTTCAAAAACAAGCCGCTAACGTTTATAACACAATGAAAAACAATGTGTTGGTGGACAAGCACGAGCAAATAAGCGCACTCAAAGACAGTTTTAACACGGCCTTTGTCACTAATCTTTGCCATTCGATTTATCAGTCGATCAATGATGGAAAGCGAATTCTCGATGAATTAAACAAAGAGCTTGAGCATCATCGCTTTGGATCCGATCAAGAACGGTTTTATTTCGATTACCAATGGGTCCCCGAATTTTACGAATACCAACGCTTTTTCAAAGAAATTATAGACTCCCCTAATCTAGGCGACGGCAATACGCTATTCGAGGCGGATCTTAACGTTAAATCCCAGGCGGTTAGGGATCGCCTATTGAGTATGCTGCTCGATAAAGATGAACTTATCGCTATGCGCGAACTTAAGCGTATCAGTGACTATAGAAACTACCGGGAATATGAAATCTATAAAGAGCCGTTAAACAAACAGCCCATAGCGTTAAGTAAATATGGCACGGGCTCTGGAGGTCAGCTAGAGACGCCTGCTTATATTATACGATCGGCGGCTGTCACCTCGGCGTTTAAATTTAACGAAGGCAGCACCCATTGCCGTATGGTCTTGGTGGACGAGGCGTTTTCAAAAATGGACGAGACTCGCTCAAAAGAAGTCATCAATTACCTTACGCAAACTTTAGGGCTGCAATTAATTTTTATCATGCCTACGAGCAAGTCTGGGCCGTTTATGGATCTGATAAGCAATCAAACAGTCTTTAGTAAATGTCCAACGTCTGAAAAAATAGGTGAATTACGTACTCGGGTTTTGGTGGATCGTAAGACATGTAATCAGGATAAAATAAAACAACTGTGGGCCAATCACCGAAAGACAGTTCGACATCAAGGCATGTTAGATTTTATGGAGGAGTTTGTTTAGGGTAAAAGAGCACATTGGTGAGCTGTAGTGCCATTTTACTCAATGCAAATATTATCTATAATTCAATCACCCATTATTAAAATAGCGGGTGATTAAATAAAAACCTACCATGTCTTTGTGATCCAGGAAGGATCAGAAATTATGCCAAGGGATACTTAATTCGGTACAAGTGAGGCGACTATGACAAAGAAAAGCTATCGATACAAAAACAAGAAATACACCTTAGCCGAGTTGGCTGAGATCAGTGAAGTGAACATAAAATGTTTAAGTAAACGCTTTAGTTATGGCTTTACGGTCAAAGAGGCAGTAGAAACACCGCTTAAGATTTCGAACAAAACGTACCAATACAAAGGAAAAAAGCGAACCTTGGTGGAGATATCAAAACTGTCAGGTATCGCTTATACAACACTTCAGTATCGCTTGCAGCTAGGACAAACATTTAAAGAAGCCGTAAGTAAGCCCATCAAAAAAGCCAAAACCCTGAAGTACAAAGGAAAAGTGCATACCATTGCAGAGCTTTCAATCTTATCGGGGGTGGGCGAAAGGATGATTAGAAAGCGACTTGCTGACGGTTTAACCACGAAACAAGCGATAGAAACGCCTCGCCGCGAGGTTAATAAGAAGTATTTGTACAAAGGTAAAAAGAAAACCCTTACCGACTTCGCTGAGATATACGACACCACTTACGACCTCTTGAGACATCGATTAGCAAGAGGGATGACGATTAAAGATGCCATCGAAAAACCCGTTGGCTATCGCGTACCGAAATAAAGCATATTAACAACAATGGCTTACATGTTTGACGGGCAGGAAATACTGCCCCTTTCTAACTACGTATCTTAATCTACGCTACCCAATGAACACCGCTATCATTGGGTAGAGACTGTAGAAATAGCAGTTTTGGTAATCAGGCTTTTAGTAATGGACCCTTTAGTAATGGACCCTTTAGTAATGGACCGAGCCGAGCACTGAAACATAAACCATTTCAGCCCATCAATTGTCCCCTTGTCTACACCGCCATTGCTATTAATAGAGCGCTCTTGTTAGATCGATTTTTTTGCTCCTAAACAGACTACTGCCGTCAAAATCACCTTTCTGCTAGCAATACGCTATCTCTATACTTGTTCTTATCGTATATTCGCCTGCTTTTTGAATCATTATTTAAATAAATGGAAGACCTATGACTAAAGCTCCCAAAATATTGGCATTGTCTGGCAGCTTGCGCACAGATTCGTGGAATCGACTACTGCTTGGTGAGGCCGYCGCTGCTGCTGAGAGAGATGGTGCGCAGGTATCAATCGTTAACTTACAAGACTATCCATTGCCGTYATTGAATACAGATAACGAAAAGGAGATGCAAAAGAACGCTCACCTAGAAGCATTGAAATCATTATTGTCGGAATGCGACGGGTTAATAATAGCTAGCCCTGAATACAACGGTTCTCTATCGGCGGCATTAAAAAACACCCTAGATTGGCTTTCCCGACCTGGATTAGATGGCAGTTATAAGCCTGCTTTTGAGGGGAAAGTAGTAGGGATGTTAAGTGCTTCGCCAAGTAATCTCGGTGGAACGCGCGGCTTAAGCCACTTACGCGATGTATTAACTAGCCTAGGCTGCTTAGTAACGCCTAAACAAGTGTCAGTAAGTGCGGCYYATAARGYRTTTAATGAACAAGGCGACATTAATGATAGCGCTACATTAGAGCGGGTTGAAAAGGCCGTAAAAGGCGTTACGTTGCTTGTCCGTCAACGGAGTCAGTCTGTCGTATAGCAATCAATCTATCGCCTCTAACAAAGCATTCACGGTGTGATGGGTAGATGGGGTTACGTACGCCGCCGGTATTTTTAATCCATTACTGCGAGTTTAACTGTTTGATGCCTTCGTCTTGCCCCTTATTCCGTTTCTTTGTATATATTGCCCTAAGTAATGCGATACGGTTATTTCAGTCGCTCTTGAACAAGCTGTTTTGATCGTACTTGGATGGCCCCATACTTTGCTCATATCAAGCTACATCCCTTTTAGTCGATGATATCAACAATGCTGGCACGCTATGATGTACTTGGTGTATCTCTAGCACTTATATGTCTTCAAAAAGGGCGTGCGGGCGTCTAACGAATGGTTCGCAGGGCACTTGGGAGTGTAATTAATCGTGTAATTAATCGTTCAATTAACGGCGGGCCAACCTCAATATGCTGGGCAGTATTGGCTAATTTAAAGTGACTGAACGATTTAAAAGGTGCTTTAAAGGCTAGAGGAAGCCTCTAAAGCTACAATTAAGCGCCACAGTAGGGCGCTTAATTGAAGGTTTTTTACTTATTCTTGGGCACCAAGCTATCGCCAGGTTTACGCGTATATGCTTCAGTAAGATCTGATATTTGGTCCCAATTATCAGCGACATCGTCAACTGAGGCCTCTCGTCCTATATTCACCTTGGGGTTTTGCATCATTGCCGCTACGCCGAAAGAACCGCCTTGCGCTTGGATGATCGAGCCATTAGGGGCATCTTCAGAGACCATGTACAGAGCGCCTGCAGTCACGGGTTCTGGAGGCAATGCTTTAGAAATATCACCGGGCAGTAGGTTTTCGGTCATACGAGTGAGTGCAGCAGGGGCTAACGCATTAGTGAATACATTGTACTTATTGCCTTCAAGCTTTAACGTGTTCACAAGGCCTATCATCGCCATCTTCGCGGTWGAATAGTTCGCTTGACCGAAGTTTCCAAACAATCCTGATCCAGAGGTGGTCAATAAGATACGCCCGTAGTTTTGCGTCTTCATGATGTCCCAGCAATATTTGGTGACATTCACAGAGCCCATCAAATGCACATCCATAATCAATTGGAAGTCATCCAACGTCATTTTTGAAAAGGACTTGTCTCGTAGGATTCCGGCATTGTTAATTAGTATATGTACCGTGCCGTAATTATTAACGGCATCATCTACCATGCTTTTAGCGCCTTCGCGATCTGAAACAGAGCCACCATTAGCGATTGCTTCACCACCAAAGGATTTAATCTCTTCGACCACGGCAAGAGCGGCTTCGCTTGAAGAACCTGATCCATCGACACTTCCGCCTAAATCATTGACGACGACTTTCGCGCCTCGACGCGCTAGTTCCAATGCATGGGACTTACCAAGTCCATTCCCTGCACCGGTTACTATGGCTACTTTTCCTTTAAAACTTATAGTCATGTTGAGGTTGTCCTATTATTGTATGTATTTATTGATTGATTGAATTTATTGGTAGTATTCGTTGATCATCTTGCAGTCATTCTTTGGTTGTTTATGCGCTTATTTTGAAACCTTCATAACCTTTTTCTGCAACGCTATCGCACCGCAATCTGTAGTTAGGAAGTCCGCCCGCATAAGGCATAAATATTCGAGGTTTTCCTGGGATATTGGCCCCTAAGTACCAAGAATTGGCCTGCCAGAATAAGGTTAACTCCGCGATTTGATTAACGTGAGTCACCCATTCCGATTCAGCTTCGAGATCGGCTTCTATGCAGGTTTGACCTTTGTCTTCCATTGATTGGATACAGTCCGTAATCCAATTGACGTGTTGCTCAATGGTCACCGGCATATTACTTAAAACAGAAGGGCTGCCGGGGCCTGAAATGGTGAAGAAATTAGGGAATCCTGACACTTGCAAACCTAAGTAAGTCTTAGGGCCGGCTTCCCACTTGTCCGCCAATGTTTGCCCGTCACGACCTTGGATATCGATATTGAGCAGGGTGCCTGTCATGGCATCGAAACCGGTKGCAWAAACMAKSKYATCRARMWCGTAYTCAYCRTYKKYSGTRMRCAARCCMGWWGSYGTSAYYTCWWCSANTGSGKKNATYRCGTAKRTCSACSAWMKMRACRTTRTCMYGSTTRWASGYNTNGAAWWRNATTNGGTATCRATTRSCGGTCGTTTCGCGCCATAAGGGTGATCATGAGGGATTAATTTTTCGGCAACAACGGGATCATTTACGGTTTTTCTTATTTTGTCGCGAATGAAATCTGCGGCCGTATCGTTGGCCTCCTTACTGACCATAATGTCCGAGAACGAACCCCACAAAAATTTGAAGCCGCCTTCCTTCCAAATTTCTTCATAAACTTCATTGCGCTCTTTCTCTTCGAAGTCGAGGGCTGATCGGTCGGTAGGGCGGTAAGGGAAACCGCCGTGACCTGCTTTCGCTGTGTCCCATATTTCTTTATAGCCGGCTTTTATTTCTTTTTGACGGCTGGGCGGTAAAGGCTGGTTACGTGCTGGAATACTAAAATTCGGGGTACGTTGGAATACCGTTAAATGTTCTGATTGTTCGGCAATAACGGGAGTAGCCTGTATGCCACTTGATCCGGTACCGATTAAGCCAACGCGTTTGCCAGTAAARTCGACRCCTTCGTGAGGCCATTGGCCAGTGTGATGCCAATCCCCTTGGAAGCTGTCTAATCCCTTGATATCCGGGATGTTGGTAGAGGATAGGCATCCCACTGCGCTTATTAAAAAGCGCGCGGATACCTGCTCGCCGCTTTCTGTGACAATTTCCCAACGGTTAGTTTGTTCATTGAAGTGCGCTGACTTCACCCGAGTTTCTAGCTGGATGTCTTTGCGTAGATCGAAGCGATCAGCAACGTGATTAAGGTAACGTAATATTTCAGGTTGTTCGGGGTACTTGCTAGTCCATTCCCATTCTTGCAGTAAGGCTTCATCGAACGAATAGCAATAATAAAAACTTTCTGAATCACAACGCGCACCAGGATAACGATTCCAATACCAGGTACCGCCGACGCCTTCTCCTGCCTCAAAGGCGCGTGTATTTAAACCAAGATCGTCTCTTAGTCTTTTAAGCATGTACATCCCGGAAAATCCTGCGCCAATGACAATGGCATCCAGTTCTAATGTCGCATTATTAGAAACGCTTTTTGGGTTAACCATAGAAAGCTCCATTTTTGGTTTTTATATTAATTATCATTTCGCGCGCCATCAATCGATCAAGTACATGTGATTGATTAAAAGACTGAAGGCAAGCCTTGTACTGGACACCGACTTAAATCGGATTTATACAGCACAGGCTCGCAAAACTATTCTAGTCGAGGCTAATTTTATAATACGTGGTGTGGCTTGCACCTTTACTATTAGTCAAAAACAATGACTGAACGGGCTACCGCACCGGCTTGCATATCATCAAAGGCTTCATTAATTTTCTCTAAAGGAAGCGTTTTTGAAATCATCTCGTCGAGTTTAAGTTTGCCTGACAGATAAAAGTCGATGAAGCGAGGCATGTCTACGCGGAATCGATTGGAGCCCATCATGGAACCTTGAATCTTCTTCTCTCTTAAAAAGTCGGCGCCGTGAAGTTCAATATTTGTGCCCACAGGAATCATGCCAATTATCGTTGCGGTGCCACCCACGCCCAGCATACGGAAAGCTTGTTCAGCAGTTTTCTTAAGGCCTATGGCCTCAAATGAATAATGAACGCCACCTCGGGTGAGTTCTTTAACGGCTTCGACGGCGTCCACTTCGCTTGCATTAATTACATCGGTGGCACCAAAAGTTTTCGCCATTTCCAGTTTTCCGGCCACTTGATCGATAGCAATAATCCGACCTGCACCGGCAATGGCCGCTCCATTGATGCAGGATAGGCCAACACCACCACAACCAATGACAGCCACGGTGCTTCCTGGTTCGACCTTAGCCGTATGGAAAACACTACCCACGCCGGTAGTTACCGCACAACCAATCAAGGCCGCTCGATCTAAAGGCATGTCCTTACGGATTTTAACGACCCCATGTTCGTGAGTAAGAATCATTTCAGCGTAAGACGATAGATTAGCGAACTGCCCTAAAGGCGCGTCATTCTGCGATAACCGAGGTTCTTCATCTTTATCTCGGCGAGTTTCGTCACTTGCGCAGCGAGACATATGCCCGGTTAAGCAATGTTCGCAATGCCCACAAAATACAGATAAACAGGTAATGACATGATCACCTGGCTTTACATAGGTGACGTCGGAGCCCACTTGCTCAACGATCCCCGCAGACTCGTGACCTAAGACTATAGGTACAGGGTAGGGGTAATGTCCTTGAAGAATATGTAAATCACTATGACAGACCCCAGCGGCTGAAGTCTTAATAAGAACTTCTCTCGCTTTGGGTTTGGAGATATCAATTTGTTCTATTTGAAGTGGCTTACCCACTTCACGCATTACTGCTGCCTTCATATCCAGCTCCTTTTTATTTTCGGTATTATTTTTAGACGATGTTGTTTTTAGACATTGTTATTAGTACTTTTTAATTTTGTTTGAATCTAGCAATATGGTTTATCAATCACGTTCATCAGTCATACTTATCAGTGGGTTTTTAGTGGCGTTTATTTAGCCTGTGATTTTGGCTGCTGTAGTTATTGTATCGCCCCGTAGTCATGTACTTATCTGATTTTATAAACTGTCCAGTGTACACCGATGGACACGGTTTAAAATTGTTTTTTTAAAGGTTTTCTATAAGGCATAAAAATCCAGAGGACTTTCCGTTGCATCTGTTATATCTGGCCTACAGTGCTCGTCCCCATCGCGCCCCTCGTTAATGCAGATTAAATCTTATACTTGAATATCTAGCCTATTCACACTTCACTTACACAGGGGAGGCGGCCCAAGATTGGATGCACGCCCCGTTACTGAGGGAGTACACTCAATGCGATTAAACTGCGGGGCGTTTATTTAATATGAACGTGTTGATCTTGGGTATTTCGAAAACCGGAACTACCGCAATCTCTAAAGCGATTCATGTTGCTTTAGGCCACCGGTTTCAGCGGCTTAATTTTGAACCCACTACTTTTGGTATAGAGGGAGGAAAGACAGAAGCTTGGCATATAAAAAAATGCAAACAAAATGATGTGGTCACTAAATGCTTGGTTTTTCCCAGTCAAAGTTTAGGCACATGGGATCGCGTGATGAATGTCGCTCGCCATTACAGTCATGTCGTTTGGATTGATCGAGACCCTAGGGATCGCTTGATTAGCAATAATTTTTATAGTTGGTTCTATGGCCACATAAAAGATGGCTCACGTTCAGAGAAAACAAATTGGGAAGATAAATTCCTAAAGACATTGGCTAAAGTAGAGGCGATAGAAGAAAACCCTGGTTGYATCCCTTATATTGATACCTGCGATGAGTGGTGGGAATCGATGGGCAAGTTACACTTTTTACAGCAGCAATTTAATTTGTATTACTCGATATCTCTACAAAGAAAGCATATGCAAGGCTGGCACAGAATTAATTATCGAGACTTTGTCGACGGTAATGTCTCTGGTTTAAATCATTACCTGGGCCTTGAGATAAACCACAACGTCAAAGTAAAGCTAAAAAGAGTAGCGCGCACGAAAGGGTACGGYGGTTGGCGAGACTGGTTTAACGACGAAGACGTACGTTTCCTTAAACCGCTGTATTACCATTACCTGGCAGAAATCGGTGAGGACCCAGACGATTGGACGCTCCTTCATCCGGACTCGATTGACCCCACCATTGGCTCCGCGTACATGAAAAAAGTACATTATCGATTCAGTATTGCCTCCTGAATAATCAAGAGAATGTCGTTATCCCTAACGATATCACTACGACTGCAACAAGGATTCAATGCTGTTTTTGCTGCCTTGACCGTAGACGCCATCCATAGTCAATCGATTGTTAGCCTGGAATAACCGAATAGCCGAATCCGTTTTGCCACCAAAATCCCCGTCTGGACGTCCGCATTGGTAATTCAAATGATTCAGGGTTTCTTGAAGTTTAGTGACTTCATCTCCCCGGTCCCCTTTTTTAAGTGTGGGTTGCGGTATCTTTAAGGCGCTGGGTTCTTCGAGTCGTCGGTAGCCCAGGACTTTATTGGCATCATATTCAGCAATCGATACTTGGTCGCCTTGATTACCCCCTAAGCAAAAAACTCGGCTTGCATTATGGTTAAAGCCCATGAATATTCCCACATGGCCTTTCCATGAATGCACACTTTCACGCCAAAACACCACTACATCACCAGGAATAGGCGTTGTCGCGGTAATGCCAACATGCATCCAAGAACGGGCGTTGGCCTTTTTGGACATAGGTAATGATGACTCCTTCGCACACCAATTGACAAATGTGCTGCACCAAGGTGTTTCATCATCACTAATTTTTTCCATTTCTGTTTCTTGTGCATAGCGAACGATGCTTGCATTATGCTCCGCACCTTTGACTTCTTTGATGCCCAGTTGCGTCATTGCTACTTTAAGAATTTCCATTTTTTGGTGTCCCAATGTGAGTGAATAAAGTGCGTCAGTAATGGCTATGCTCCAGCCTCGGCAGTAATATTAGAGCGGATCTACTGCTGTCGGGGAGCTAAAGGAGGAAGTAAAGAGTAGGGCTTAAGTTTAAGGAATCAATCAATTCAACTGCTCCTAAACCTGGCTTTCAATACTCTGACCTGCACTTGCGCTGTATTGGCGATATAATTGACGTCTTCTGGGGGTATTTATTTGTAATTACCCATTTGTTGTTCGATTGATGACTATATTAGTTTTACCGCGCATTTTAAATTACTAATTGCATTGCGTGAAGGTGTCTGCAAGTGGTATGGAAGCGACTTTTTCGCTCATGACGACAATGCCCAATAGACGCGAACCCTTGAATGGCTTTTGTTGTTAATTTATATCTTATCTGTGGGGAACAAGATTGAGAGTATTTGGCCTGTCCGATATGCATATTGACTATAGCGAAAATAGGCTTTGGCTATCGAATCTATCAGCGTCCGACTTTAAGCAGGATGTGCTCATTCTTGCAGGAGATTTGACTGAGGATTTGGTGTTATTGGAGGCCAGTTTAACTGGATTATCCGAAAAATTTGCTCAAGTTTTATTTGTTCCAGGAAATCATGAACTGTGGGTCCGAAAATACCCAGACATTGATTCGCTGGAAAAGTTTAAGCTCATTAAAGAACTGACGGCGCGATCGGGTGTATCGATGGCCCCTTATCACGCAGGCYCACTATCAATCGTGCCACTATTATCCTGGTATGACTTTTCATTTGGCCAGCCCAGTGAAAAAATCATGGCTAACTGGGTGGATTTTCGCGCCTGCAGATGGCCAGGTGATATGGATGAAAACGACATCACACAATACTTCCTCGRTCTGAATTGCGAATTAGATACCGTAAATCAAACGGTGATTAGTTTTTCTCAYTTYATGCCTCGAATMGATTTAATGCCMARTTAYATYCCCGARACYTTCMRTTAYCTSCACCCGGTGATGGGGWSYRASYTWTTRGAAKRSCAARTMMGAMAAMTAAASCCTSASATMCACSTSTAYGGKCATAGCCATGTAAACGTACAAGTCGTCTTGGASAAGACCGAATACATTAACAATGMCTTTGGCTATCCGTCAGAAACTAGAATCACCAAAAAACAGTTGCGATGTATTTACAGCGACTAATGTAGGCCTAAAATAACTGGTCAGGATGACGCATGAAATTTTATTCACTGGCAGTGAAAAAATTTCAATTGTCAAATCAAGTAATTGTCTACTAAGCTCACCCTAAGATTGATCTAGTCGGGCGATTATTGTTGGCCAGAAAAGATAACGCAGTAATTGCTTATATTGGTTAATCTTCAGTTCTTGAAAAAGATTTTAATGACCCGTTTACGTGATTTAAAACCTAACAATAAAAAGCCATATTTCAATTGCCGGCATTTATTTAGTACGGCAGAAATTAAAATCAGCAGGAGTGACTAGCACCATGTTATTCGAATTATTTACCACCGAAGATTCCGCCTATAAAGGTCCAAGGGAGGGCGAAACTTCATTTATGAAATTCTGGAAGTACTTTCGATTTGCCTCCCCCTCATTTTTTCTCGCCTTAGGGGTGCCGTTATTTTTTCTGGGCGGCAACGCAATATTTTATTACTCAGTATTTTTAGGCGCACTTGCGCTATTTGGTGACTACTTCTTTGGTGAAGATACTGAAGATTGGGCAGGCGCCTATAAGTACACCCAAATATTCCCAATGATGGAAGTCGCTGCGATTATTAGTAATTCATTTTTAGTCATACTTTTTGCGTGGCAGCTAGGGTTTCCTGAACGTGATTTATTCGGAATAGGCGCCGCAGTACAAGCAATCTTTGGTTTAAATATTGCCGCAGCGTTTGAAGCCAATACATTCTTTTCATTGCTGGGTGGGTTTTATCTGGCAGCTGCGGGCGGCACCTTAAACGGTGTGGTTCTTGGGCACAATACTACCCATCGTACGTTTGAACCAAAATCAGTGTGGATTGGCCGTATTGGCGAAGCGTTCAGCTTGTTCACTTACTTCTCCGTCCGCCATCCTTATGGGCATCATAACCTAATTGGTACTCCGGAAGATCCATCATGGGCCCATCGAGGTGAAAGCTTTTATAAATTCCGCATGCGTAGCGTGTGGGGCCAATACAAGATGACCTGGGACATTGAAAAGCAACGCTTACAGAAGTTTGGCCTGCCTATATTTCATCCTTCCAATCAGGCGTTACAAGGTTGGGCGGTTGAAGCGCTTGTACTGGCGATGTTTTTCTATACCGGTGGAATTATCGGTGTACTACTTATGGTTGCGATCGGGTTAATCGCCCACACAGGCTTGGAACTGGCTAATTACATTGAGCACCAAGGCTTATGCCGCGTGCCTACTGAACCGTTCCAACCTCGGCACGCCTGGGATGATGCCCATCGTATGACCTATTGGGCGGTTTGGGGTATTTCTAGACATTCACACCATCATTCAGATGCACAAGTAGAAGAGCCTGAGCTGAAATTCTATGGCGATAGTAAAGAGGCAATGACCACACCTTATGGGTATTTAGTTAGCTTTCTATTTGTACTGTTTCCGTCAGTGTGGAATGACATGATGGTGCCACGTTATCTAGAATGGGATGAAAATTATGCCACTCCAGAAGAACGAATCCTCGCAGCCTATGAGAATATTAATAGCGAAATCCCTGAGTTAATTGAAGCAGGCAATCGTTACTTAGCGCAACTGGGGCTTGACGGAATCAAACAGGCGGAAGAAGTACGCAAGATTGCGTAATAATTAGTCAAACTAAGGAATAGGGTGGGGCTGCTTCAATTCAATGTAATGAGGCAGCCCCTTGTTTTACCGACTGAGTTGGGTCAATGGCAACTTGCACCATTAAAAAACAAAACGCCTCAAACTGAATTTCAAACAGTGAATAATGCTCATGAAGCTTATTTCCATCATTCGATTTGGCTGCTATTTCTAGCTGCTCCGAAACCCATCTTAATTTGAGGCCACCAAGGTTCCCGGCAGCCCCTTTAATACTGTGTGCTTCTAACGCGACTGTATTATAGTCGTGACTTGAAATTGCATGTTTCAAATGATCAACCCTGACCGGGGTATCAGCAAGAAAATGCATCGCTAGCGATTGTAATCGCTCCGTCTTATTACGTACACGAAGCAATGCCGCAGATTGATCCCAAGTTAACAGTAACTCAATACTTACATTCTCAGGGGGAAGGTTCTGGACGGGTTCCAAGCCCTTGTCAGGCAATTCAATCCCTCCGGCCCAATGTAACAGCTTTCGTTCCAGATCAATTGGATCRAAAGGTTTTGAAAGGTAATCATCCATCCCCGCGTTAAGGCACTTTTCTTTATCCCCTAATATCGCGTTGGCTGTAATCGCAATTATCGGAACCGCCTTCATCGCTTCACCTGCAGCGCCGTTACGAATCCTTTTTGTGGTTTCGTAACCATCTAATTCCGGCATTTGGCAGTCCATTAAAATCACTTGGTAAGGCTCAKTAGGGTTGCCGTAACGTAACGTTTTAAGTGCATCTAAGCCATTACAGGCGATCCGAGTATTGAYCCCCAAATYGTCTAATATATTAAGCGCGACTTCTTGGTTGATCAGGTTATCTTCAACCAATAATAAACGCATTCCCAACAATGGTTTTTTAGTCGAGGGATTTTTTTCAGTACACACCTTGGGGCTGACCGGCATCGGGGACGCGCTATCTCTAGGAGCTTGCACTAGATCATGACACGCGTGTAATTCTACGTGAGTCATGGGCTTCGTAAAATATGCAGATAACCCCGGTATTGGCGACTGAATGTTTCCATTCGTTGACATTCCCGTCATCAAGGCGATATGCGTTTTATCAAACTGTGGATATCCTCGGATCACATTGCACAGTTTTTCGCCGTCATCGGGCAAGTCTTGAGCAATTAGAATTAGATCAACACAATCGGTTTCATTCATTTTCTGGCTAGCAAGCAGGACTTCCTTTTTACGATCTTTCTCTTTGATTAATTCAAGACATTTCCCTGCACACATTATTTGCGTGACCTGCGCTCCCCAACGCTCAAATTGGCGCGCAAGGGCCTGGCGACTTATGTGATGGTGATCCACGATTAAAATAGATTTGTTGGTTAAATCCATGGGGTTTTCCGGCTTGCTCCTCTTAGTGCTCGCCCCCATACTAACCTCAAACGAAAACACGCTCCCGGCGCCTGGCTCACTCTCAACCCAGACCTTCCCGTCCATGGATTCACACAGCTGTTTAACAATTGCCAAACCGAGACCTGTGCCGCCATACTCTCTGGTCGTGGATAGGTCGACTTGAGAAAAAGAATCAAAAAGTAAGTCTATTTTCTCGCTTGGAATCCCCACTCCTGTATCACTAACCGAACAGATAAACCGCCAGCCATAATCATCACTTTCTTGAAGCAAAGCGCGTACGACTACTTCACCGTGATCAGTAAACTTGATCGCATTATTGATCAGGTTAGTCAGTATTTGTTTTAGTCGACCTGGATCACCCTGAACCGTATCTTGTTCTATATCGGCTAAATCCAACGTAAGCTGTAATTGACTCTGCTCAGCACGTAAGGCCATGGTGTTCGCCACGTCACTTAGCAAATCACGCAGATCAAAGTCAATGACTTCAAGCTCCAATTTACCGGCCTCAATCTTCGAAAAGTCGAGGATGTTATTGATAATTGAAAGTAGAGACTCGGCGCTCTTTTTCGCGATCAGGGTTTTATGATGCTGATCGTTAGTTTGTTCCGTATTTAATAGCAGCCCGAGCATCCCTAAGATCCCGTTCATGGGCGTTCGGATTTCATGAGACATGTTCGCAAGAAACTGCGCTTTCGCTTGGTTTTCACGTTCTGCGGTCTCTGCAAAAAGTTTAATTTTGTCCATCTGTGAAGAGCGTATAATGTTTGATCCAAAGAAAGTGGCCAAACAGCCGAGAATCAAACAGACGGTGGTCGCTACAACTAATACCTTGATAGTTGCGTTCGACACACTGGAAAAATCGCTCAGTATCTCAATTTTCATTAGCGTGCTGTCGCCAAACGAAATCGCTGGATAAATCAGACTTATATTGTTCGTATCAGCGTTAAGAAACTGCCAGCTCTTGGTTTCACTAAGAATCTTTGTTTGCGTGTGATACAGGCGAAAGGGAAAGCTGATGTTTTTATCTAGGAGACTTAGGCCATGACTTGCATCGACCACGATTTCGATAAAGCCCGCTAACTTTAAACCACCGATGGTTAGCAGTGTTGAATGAAACACTTGATCGTCTGAATTTAACCAATAAAAAGACAAGGTTTTAAATCGACTTGCTCCAGATCGCTGTGCAGCAAGCAGTAACGCATTGCGCCTAATAGTACCCGTGCTATTGATTGTAGAATTAACCGACGAGGTGGCTACCACATGGTAACTTTTATCGTAGGCGTTCAAGGCAACAATCTTAACTTGTCCTGACGTAGTGACACGTTGCTTAAACTGTTCGTCTAGTAATTCAACTAAGGCCTGTTTGTTGGCAGCCGTCGATGTTTTGAGTCGACCACGGAAGTGTCGATCGGCTTTAAGGCCATTCGCTATAAAAAGTGCATTCTCCTCGGACTTTTGTAAGCGGTATTCGACAGCCGCCTTGATGGTAAGACCCAACATGGATCGATGAGCGTCCAAAGAGATCGTGCGAAATTGATAGGCGGTGACTGAGGTGAGCCCGATAATTACGAACAAGAGCAACCCCAGAAATACATAGAGGAGTTTCTTTTCTTTATTATCCGTCATGATAAAGCAAGCTAATCAGCTGGGAGCCGTTGCACACAAGATTATTCGTTATGACTAAAGGGTAAGCCCTCGGAGAGCCACTCATCCCAGCCTAAACGATACCAAAAAATATTTGTATACCCTGCACTCACCGCAATTTTAATCGCTGAGGAAGAACGTTTACAATGTATTCCGTTGCAATAAAAAACCACCGCAGTGTCAGTGCTTTGTAATATACCGGCCAAAGATTCAGGACTAGTCTTGGTGTCGGGCAGGTTAATCGAGTCTTCAATATGTCCCTGATTGAAGTCGGCGGTTTTGCGGCTGTCGATAACGACTAAGTCATCATACTTATCGACTAACTCAAAAATCCCACTTGCATTGACTGTAGTCGCGCCGCTTATAGATTTGGGCGCAACCCAGCTTTTATCGCCGCCAATACTAAAAGGGCATGCAATCAATAGTCCGATAACAACAATAGTAAATATAGTTCCCCTAAGCGTAGTATGACTTGCTAGGTAAACATATGGATTCATTGGATAAGGCCTACTCGATTTGTCCGCTCTAATAAGTGTAGCACTTGAACTAAGCGCTACACTTATGGCGAGTGAACTGCATAGATTGACTTGCGTTTAACGATTTCTGCTTAGCTGTCTTCGCATACAATCCCTTTGCCTTGTATTAAGTGTTCGTAACGAGCATCCGTTAAGGTTCTGATAAAACACACAATCGCCTCGACTTCCTGTTGATTGAGACTGTCTCCGTCATTGAGTTCTAGCAGGCTAACGGTATCTGGTATTTCCGGTTCACGCCAAAGCTCACCTGTTTCTGGATTTACAAGAAACTGGCTAAAGGAATGAAAGTGATCGTAAAACTTAATCACAGTGGTGAGGTCTCGAAATACACCGTTATGCATGTAGGGTTCAGTAACAGCTGCGTTTCGTAGCGTTGGGACTTTAAATTTACCACGCTGATTGAAGTCGTCTACTGCTGGATTGAGCAGCAATCCATCATCAAGTAACGCAGCATTTTGATTTCGAACGCTTTGATTCACCGGAACACCAATATTATGGTATTCAAAACTAGTGAATGTCTCAGTTTGACTGCTATTGATTCTAAGTTGGTGGCAGGTCGCGCAATTGGTATCCGTCTGGGAAAAAAACAATGCGCGGCCTAATGCTTCCTTCAGTGTTAGAAATAACTCGCCTTTTAATGAACGATCGTACTTGGAATCAAACGTTGCCAATGGGTGGGTCTGCTCAAATGCAGCAATGCTTTCAGACAGGGCGGAGTAGGCGCCATCGACACTAGTGAAAACATCTGCGCCAAAGAGCGCTTGAAAGGATTGTTCATATTCAGGATTCTCCAATAATCGATCCACGACGCTTGCTCGATCTGGCAAGGCCATTTCAATGGGGTTAATCGGCGGGGCCTCGGCTTGAACCTGTAAATTTGCTGCACGCCCGTCGTGGAATTGACCGCCGATAAAGCCTAAATAATCCGATTGCTGACTGTTAAATCGGCTCCTCGATCCGAAACGAAATTCTGGAATGAATTGCGCATAAGTGATGGTAGGGGAGTTGCGATCGCCTATTGAAACGCTGTCATCACCCACCGATACAGCGGGAATTAATCCTTCTGTATTCAGCCGGTTATCGACAAAGGCATGGCTTGGGTTGTGGCAAGTCGCGCAGGACTGCGTCCTATTCAAGGATAAATCCATCTCTGAGAAAAGCCTTTCTCCTAATAGCGCTTTGGTTTCTAAACCAGCGATCGGCTGGCGTTGCGAATCACTGCTTGATGAACCGCTACCACCGCACGCGTAGAGGCTACTTATAACAATCCAAAGCATTAAACCTTGAAGATAATTTAACGGAGCGATCGTCGTCTGAATAGGGGCTTGCATTGGAATTTAAATCCTAATTTTGGAGAGGAATAGGCTACTTGTTGAACCGCGATTTTAACGCCGTAACTAATCAGTGTGGCGGCTTCAATAAATACCAATTGCAGAGGAAGTTACCGCCGTTTATGGGTGCATTAGCCCAACTATTGAGGAGGCATTGAGTCGCCTGGATGAGAATGGGGTTGATAATCATTCCCATTCGCAATAGTATTGTCTCAGAAATTGATGGGCAGTTGCAATTAAAGCGTTTAATTAATGCGCGATAAATTAGCGCCCATCGTCAATTGAATTTTTTGAGAGAAGGGTAGTTCATGCGTAAGAATCTGATGCTAACACTGTTGAGCACGACCATATTAGCGGCTTGTGGAGGCGGGGGTTCGAGTGATTCCTCTAGTCCAGCGCAGGATCAAGCAGCCAA